>REDL01000045.1 GCA_007693505.1 Desulfovibrionales bacterium
AACGGAACGTAAGCCGGATCGAGAAACCGCTCATCGCCCACGCCGTGGAAAGGGGAGCGGACATCCACGTGTTCAAGGCCACTTCCTGGCAGCAGACCGACCCGCACCTGTCCCTGGCCGAGCAGGTCAAGGCCCTGGTCAGGGAAACCAACGACCCGTCGCAGATCATCGTCCTGGGCCGGACATACGCCCAACTCAACGAACTTGAGGCCGTCTTTCTGAGCCAAAAAATTCCCTATCGGGTCGTCGGTCGCAAACCGTTCTTTGAACGCCGCGAGATCCAGGTTTTGCTGGATTACGTCCGACTGGCCATGCGGCTGGAAGAACCCGTGGCCCGGCAGACACAGAATTTGCTGCTTTCCGTAGCCAATACGCCGAACAGAAAGATTGGCAGAGATGCCCTGACCAGGGCCTTGGCCTCAGCCTATCAACGCCAGGAATCAACCAAGGATGCCCTGAAGTTCCTGGCGGAAAGTCCCATGAGCCCGTTAGGCAAGACGCAGTGCAAATCCGTGACCGACCTGCTTCAGAGCCTGGAACGGATCAGGGCGGTCTTGAAAATGGGCAACCAACACGAACAAACGGCTGGAGTCTTTCTGGACGGGTTGGTGAAGATGCTGAATTACCTGAAGCATTTTGACGATTATTACGGACAGGGGGAACACTCCGAGGAGCGCAAGCAGGCCGTGCTTACATTTTGTCGGTTTGCCGACAAGTCAAACATGGGCATCCATGCATTGATGCAAGTGGTCAACAAGCTGGATACGACCCAGGGTGCGCCGGAAGAGCATCAGATCGTGATGACCTCGGTCTTTCGGACCAAGGGACTGGAATATGATTACGTGATCATCCCCAACTGCATTAATGACTTCATGCCCTGCCAGCTCGGATCGGACAATAAGACCTACGACAAGGCGGGTCTGGTCAAGGTACCAGTGGCTTCGGCACACATCGAGAGCGAGCGGCGTCTTTTCTACGTGGCCCTGACCCGCGCCCGCAAGGCGGTATTTATCGGTGCGACATCCATCCCCGGCCCGCCCCGAGGCCGGGAGAGCCCGCCTGTTGCCTCCTGTTTCCTGGATGAAATGGCCCTGGAACCGACCCGTGAGGTGATGAACGCCCTCCAGGCCTGCGCCGCTGGCAAACCTGGAGCGGAAACAGTCATGCTGGCCGCGCTAAAAAAAATCCACGGAGTTAGAAATGTCGCGGTCAATCTTGCCACACACTATATCAAGAGCCTCAAGGGCAAGCAGTTTAAAAAATTGATCAAGAAAATCCGCATTCTTATCACAAAAAACGTCACAACCCCACCGGCATCCCCGCCAACACAAATGCTGAGGGAAGGTCGGCGCAGAATCAAGATCGAGACGTCAATTCCGGAGGAAAAGCCCTGGTGGCGTTGAACAAACACTTATCATCGGAGAATGAGGAGAAAAACCATGACCGAACAGAACATCAGATCCACTTTCTGCATCACCCTGCTCGACGGCTCAGTTGTCATCTTCGAGGCGGATGACCGATTCTGGTACGAGCCCTGCTGGGCCATCCACGGCGAGGACAAGGACGGACAACCCACGGTACGCTTCATGCCGGTTCAGAAATACGGCATGAGCAAAGCCGTGGAACCCTTTCTTCGGGAACATTACCTCTGCCTCTACCCGGCGGAGCCAGGGATTGAGCAGCATTACAAAAGCTTTGTGGGTAAATACCACGAGTACGTCACAAAGCAGTTCAACTAGCCGCCGTTCTCCAAGCTCACCATGTGATGATCACCCCTGCCGAAAAAATACAGAAATGCAGAAGGATGATCTGCACAGCGAGGTTGGCCTGCAGCGTTCGCGCCAGTGCTTTCAGATGATCACCATCCAGAAACCTGGGCTGACTGTAATCCACAGGGGAGGGAGAGGGAGAATAAATGACTGACTGCGCTGAGGGGGGGGTTACTCGAATATTGTCCACAGGGAGGGGGCGTCTCAGTTGTCCCAAAAGTTTTTTCAAAAATGATTTTTTGAGACAGCAACTTCCCTAGTAATCACAGGGGGATGAGAGGGGGGTGTCTCAGTTGTCTCAATTGTCTCAAAAAATATATAACCCTACCCTATACATATTCGGCAGACAGGACGAGAGAGAAGCAGGTTTTCAAAAATGGTCAAAGAATGGTCAAAAAAACCTCTTCCTCTCTGTGGGCAACAAAAAAGGACTCACAGCTTTTGCTGTAAGTCCTTAATTTCTTTGGAGCCGACGAGGAGATTTGAACTCCTGGCCTGCTGATTACGAATCAGCTGCTCTACCAACTGAGCTACGTCGGCGTGACGAGGTGTGTATTCACAAAACCAGCTTGCCACAATACTCCAGGTATTGTTGCCTGCCGGTTTTCTTTATTGTTGTTTCCTGAGGGCGGGCTCAGCGCGTCCCCCGCTAGGCAACAAAAAAATCGTTACATGTCAGCCTGGAGAGCCTCAATCATTTTCTGAATTTCCTGCAGCTTGGCCTGCTGATCCTGTGTTTCCACCTGGGTGCTCAGGAAATTGATCTTGCTCGCGGACTCGGTGAGCATGCTGGTGATAACCACGCGTCTGGCTTCCTGGGGCAGATCTTTCAGGCTCTCAACCAGGGCTTCCATCTCACCTTCCAGGGCGGTCATTTGCCCCTGAACAGCCTCAAGTTCCTGCTTGACTCCCTGCACTTCATCCAGTTGCGCGGCCATGCCGGTGAAGTTCTGCTGCTGGGAGAAATAGAGCACGACCATCAGGATCACGGCCAAAAGGGCGACGAACAGGGCGGCCTTGCCCAGATCGCTGCCGGTCTTCATTTCGAACGCTTCTTCGTCGATAGGCTTGTAACCAGGCTTTTGAGCCTCGGTTGTTGAAGCGGTTTGATGTTCCGCAGCACTCATTAGTGAATCCTCCTTATTCCATTGTTGATGAGACGGGGTCCGCAACCGTTTTGCGCTCAGTACTCAAAGATTTGGAGTTTATCAAGCAACCATGGCGTCATCATGCGCTCTGGGGCGGCTCCAGGTCAATCCGGGAACCGCGGAAATCATCCCCAGCTTCCGCACGTAGTCCCCAAAAAGCACCAAACTTGCCTGTTCTTTTGGACCAAATGCGTAACGTATGCATTGCCAATACTCTTGCAGATGTTCCAAGGTTAACCAATCCGGCCGCTGTGCCCTGGCGGCCAAGGCGCAAGGGTCACGATAAAATTCCCTTGCTCCGTTGTATAAGGCCGTGGTGAACGGGACAAGCAGTCGAGCCGCCTCCGGCGGGAGATCACGCCGAACCATCCAGACACCAAAAACAAACGGCAGGCGGGTGAACTCCTTCCACGCCTGGCCAAGATCGATCAGTTGCCAGCCGGAAGGTGGGTTGCAGTTCAATCGCAGAGCGTGATCCCCGATCTCCAAAAAAGGGATCCCGACTTCATATCCTTGTCCGGGATCCTGTGTCACCCACTCCGGCTCGGACCAGCCCCAGTGAAAGCGCCACAAGATCCGCAACAGGGCCACGGAACTGGCCGAGGCAGAGGAGAGTCCCACACGCAGACCGGAGGCCGCATATTTGGGCATTTCCGTAAGCGGAAAGGGACAAGCCAGAAGCACACTGCGGACCGAACCATCGGAACTGATGGTCAAGTCCGGCAACAATGCGTAGTTGTCCGCCCGCAACAGATATTCAAACGAGGACGACGGTGCGACGTCCAGCTTCCCCTCTGCCAGGGCCACGTTCAGGTCTGCGGGATGGCCCACCGTCATCCGCGTCCGCGTCAGAATTTCCGGTCCAAGCCGGTGCTGGATTCCCTCAAACAGCGGCCAGACGTTCAGATACTCGATCCGACCGACACGCAACATGATTCGCAGCCTCCTGACAATATCCCCGGTACGCGGGCATGCCGCTTCCTCGAACGTTCTCCGGACCTTGGTGACCTCAACGCCTTGAGGTTGATTGCTTTACGGCAGCTGAGACAGCAGCGTCTGTTTGATGGAATCGATGCTCCCCTCACCGTTGAGTTCAATGTACTTGGTCTGTCCCTTGGCGGCCAAGTCCTTATAAAAGTAGGCGGCAGCGAGCGTGCCGGTCGTGGTGTCGTAATAAATGTCGTGGCGCTTGTTGATGGCAGCCTCGTCCTGATCGTCGGCCCGGGTTTTCAGGTCTCCACCACAGACCCGACACTTGTCCCCGTTGGGCTTGATGGCGTCGATAAAAATGTTGTTGGGATGGTTGGGATCGTTGACGCAGAGCCTGCGGCCCATTATCCGGTTCTTGGCCGTTTCCCGGGGCAGCAGGATTTCCACAACATAGTCCAGGGCCATTCCGGCCTGTTGCAGGGCCTCCCAAAGCTTCTGGGCCTGCACCATGTTGCGGGGAAAGCCGTCCAGCAGCCACCCGTTCTTGCCTTGGGTCTTCAAGGTCTCCAGAACCATGGGAATCGTCACGTCATCAGGAACCAGATCGCCGCGGTCGATATACTCCTTGGCCTTCTTCCCCAATTCCGTGCCTTTTCCGATGTGCTCCCGAAAAATGCCGCCGGATTCAATGTGTGCCAGATCATACTTGCCCTTGATCAGGGACCCCTGGGTGCCCTTACCGCTACCATTGGGACCAAACATCAAAATATTCATGCCGCAAGCCTCCTTGTGATAAATGTTACAAGCCGATACCTTGACCGTCATCACCTGTCAATGTCAATGCATCGGGGAGCGGGAGGCGTTTTGTCCTCGAACCACAGGGCGAGTGCCATCGAAATCGCGATCGAAATCAATTTCGACCACGATTTCGATTAATGTTGCCCCTGCCCCCTCATAATCCCGCAGACATGCTTTGCTTCCATCACGAACACATGCCACAATATTTTTAGGGAGAATACCAGATATGCACCAGGATTTTACGTTACTCAAGGAAACCTTCATCACCGAAATCCAGTCTCAAGCCCGGCTGTATCGTCATGACCGCACCGGAGCCAGATTGCTGTCCCTGCTCAACGATGACGAAAACAAGGTCTTTGGCATCAGCTTTCGCACCCCTCCGGCGGACTCCACCGGTGTCGCGCACATCCTGGAGCACTCCGTGCTCTGCGGGTCGCGCAAATACCCTGTCAAGGAGCCCTTCGTCGAGCTGTTGAAAGGATCACTACAAACGTTCCTGAACGCCTTCACCTATCCGGACAAGACCTGTTATCCGGTCGCCAGCCAAAACACCACGGATTTTTTCAACCTGATCGATGTCTACCTGGATGCCGTGTTTCACCCCCGACTGACTCCGGAGGTTTTCGGCCAGGAGGGCTGGCACTACGAGGTCGACCCCGACGGCGCCTTGTCCATCCAGGGGGTGGTCTACAACGAAATGAAAGGCGCCTACGCATCCCCCGACGGGTTGCTGGCCGAGTACTCCCAACAGTCTCTTTTCCCGGATACCACCTATGGCCTGGATTCTGGTGGCAATCCAAGGCACATTCCTGATCTGACCTTTGAGGATTTCTGCGCGTTCCATCGCCGCTACTACCACCCCTCCAATGCCTTTATCTTCTTTTCCGGCGATGACGACCCGGATCACCGCCTCGCCGTGATCAGCAATGCCCTCGGCGAATTCGACCGCCTGGAGGTGGAATCACACGTTCAGCTCCAGCCCCGCTTTGCCGTACCATGCCGTCGTACCCAAGGTTACCCCGTCAGTGCCGGCGAATCCCTGGAGCGGCAGGCCATGGTCACCCTGAACTGGGTCGTGGGCGACGTCCTGGACGCCCGCGACAGTCTGGCGTGGCAAGTCCTGGAATATCTGCTAGTGGAGATGCCCTCCTCCCCGTTGCGCAAGGCGTTGATCGATTCCGGACTGGGAGACGATCTGGCTGGAGTGGGCCTGGAGGCCGAATTGCGCCAGCTCTATTTTTCCACGGGGCTTCGGGGGATGCGCGCGGAAGACGCCGACCGTGTCGAGGAGTTGATCAGGACAACACTGGAATCCCTGGTCAAAGACGGCATCCCCAACGACCTAGTGGAAGCGGCCCTGAACAGCACCGAATTCCGGCTGCGCGAGCGGAACAGCGGCCGGTTCCCCAGAGGATTGGCCTCCATGCTTCAGGCGTTGACGTCCTGGCTGCATGATGCCGACCCGTTGACCGAACTGGCCTTTGAGACGGACCTGGATGCACTGAAGACCGATCTGGCCTCCGATAAACAACTCTTTGAAACCATGATCCAGAACGGCCTGCTGAACAATCCACACCACAGCCGGGTGACCTTGGTGCCGGACAGCGACCTGGAAGCAAAAATGCTCCGGGACGAGCAGGAGCGGCTGACCGCTGCGCGGGCCCGGCTGGATCAAAAAGGATTGGAGGCAATCCGCCTCCAAACCGCCAGTCTGAGGCGCTGGCAGGAAACCCCGGACGCACCGGAAGACCTGGCCACCATCCCCTGCCTCACCCGTGACGACCTGGCACGCACCAACAAGCCGATCCCTCGAGAGGTTCTGGAGTGGAATGGAACACGGGTCCTGTTTCATGACCAGTTCACCAACCGGATCGTGCACTTTGAGGTTGGGTTTGATCTGCGCAACCTGCCTGCGAATGACGTTGCATATGCCGCTCTTCTGGGCAAGGTCCTAGTGGAAATCGGCACGGAAAAACAAGACTATGCCGCCTTGGCCACCCGCATCAGCCGGAAAACCGGCGGCATTTGGCCGGAGCTGTTTACTTCCTCGAAGTTGAACGCTGCTCCGGAAGATCCCGCTGCATGGCTTTTTTTGCGCGGTAAAGCCATGGACCATCAATTCGAGGAGCTATTGGCCATTTTCAGCGACCTGCTCCTGCATCCAGCCCTGGATGACCAACGCCGCTTTCGGCAACTCCTGCTTGAAGAGAAAGCCGGCTTTGAGCGGATGCTCGTTCCCCGTGGCCATACCCTGGTAAACACGAGACTGCGTTCCGGCTTCACCCTTGCGGATTGGGCCAGTGAGCAGATGGGCGGCATATCCTACCTGTTTTTTCTGCGGGAATTGTCCCAGCGCATTGATACGGATTGGGAAAACGTCCAGGCTCGAATGCGGACGGTTCTGGAGCGACTCTTACTGCCACCGGCTCTGGTTCTGAACGTGACCACGGAACAGGAAGTCCTCGCCGAACAAGAGCCGAAACTGCAGTCCTTTCTCGCGGTTCTGCCATCGTCCGCCACCGCTGCCTTTGGTTCATCCGACTGGACAACCGAACCGAACCCGGAGTGGGAAGCGCTGACCATTCCTGCGCCGGTGAACTACGTGGGCAAGGGATGCCGTATTCCCAACGGCCTCCCTTGCTCCCTCGGAGCACTGATTGTCGTTACCCGCTACCTGCGCACGGCTTGGCTGTGGGAGCAAATCCGGGTCAAGGGGGGCGCTTACGGAGCATTCTGCATTTTCGACGCCCTGAGCAACGGCCTCACCATGGTTTCCTACCGAGATCCCCACATCCTCAAAACCCTGAAGGCGTTTGACGCCGCCGCCGGTTATCTGCGATCCGCCGCCATCCCGGATGAGGAGTTGAACAAGGCCGTGGTCGGGGCCATCGGTGATCTGGACGCCCATTTGCTCCCAGATGCCAAAGGGCATGTCTCCCTGCGCCGATATTTGACCAATCAGGACGATGACTTTCGGCAGCGGGTCCGGGAGGAAATTTTGGCCTGTTCCGCAAAGGATTTTCGAGCTGTCGCCGATGTCTTGCATGTTTTCGCGGAACGGGGAAGCGTCGTGGCCATGGGTGGCCGAACAGCCCTGGAACAACTCGGCGCGGACCTCCTGCCCAAGATCCGGACAACCAGTGTCCTCTGAAAGCGGCCTGTTG
Source organism: Desulfovibrionales bacterium (assembly GCA_007693505.1). Classification (GTDB taxonomy): domain Bacteria; phylum Desulfobacterota; class Desulfovibrionia; order Desulfovibrionales; family Desulfonatronaceae; genus Desulfonatronum. The sequence goes on from REDL01000045.1 coordinate 7,810, forward strand.
ATGCGGCGAACCTCCGGTAACGTCCCTGACGACCCCTGACTGAACCGGCAAGAGCAGGAGTTCTTGCGATGCCATTTTTTTGACCTTGACTTCATCCTGATTCTTGCCATACTGAACTCAGGCAAGTTCTTTTTTACACAATCCCATGAAAAAGGAGGTGAACTACGATGAAAAAGTCCATGTTTTTGTTTATGGCCATCGCTGCCCTGGTTATCGCTTTTGTTCTGCCGAGCCTGCACGCAGCGGACGTCCCTGGAGACGACTACATGATCCCCAAGCCTGGCGGGGATTATGAGCCAAGGGTGCTGTCCATTCCCTTCCCGCACTCCGTACATGCGGATATCGACTGCTACCATTGCCACCACACCGGCGACGTCACCGAAGGCTGTATGGACGCCGGCTGTCACGATCTGATCTTCCCGGAAACTCCCGAAGAACGCAGGGACATTCGTTACTTTGAGAAGGCCTATCACGATCAGTGCATCGGCTGTCACCGCGACCTGCGGCAACAGGAGTTGCCCACTGGCCCGGTGGCCTGTGTCGGTTGTCACCCCAGGGATTAATCTCGCCTCCCTGACAGCTTCCGCATTTCAAGAGGGGCCGCGGTCAACCGCGGTCCCTCTTGTTTTTTGCGACGGTCATGGTTTATGCAGACCGGACGACACGACGCGAACAGAGAAGATATTACCAATGCGTCATGCGTGCGGTCTGGCCGGCTGCCTGTTGCCTAGGCCGCTTTCCTGGTAGCCGGGGACAAGGTTTCCTGATTTTTTCTATTGTTCATCTGCCCCGGTAACGTCCGCTTCTTCTGCAAGGATATTAACCATGCCCAAAGCCGACAGAGACGAGATCATCGAACTCACCGAGATTGTTGAGGAGGGGCATCCGGAAACTCCGAATCTCTCCCCGGCAACGCCGAAATCAGCCGCACAAGAGGACACTCTGGACGATTTGGACCTGGAAAAGGAGATCGACCAGATATTCGCCGACCTCAACGCTCCGGAAGAAACCTCCCGGCACACTGCGCCAGAAGGATCATTAGAAGGATTGCCTGGCGGGTCTCAGGACGACTTCCCGAATGTCTTTCAAGATACCGCCCAAGACGCCTCTCAGGGCGATCCCGGCCGGAAACAGTCCACCTCGGCAGACCACTTGGCAACAGATACATTGAACTTCGACGACCTGTTCAAGGAGGCGGACGCGCAGCGCCCTGCGGAAGACACCATCGACCACTCGCCAACCTCTTCGCATCCCCCTGATGTTATTGACGGGGTCACTGATGTATCAGGCCCAGATGCGGCCGATGATTTCGAACGGCTTTTTGCTGAAGAAGCCGAGTCGCTCCAAAAGCCAGCGACAACAGCCTCAGAACCCCCAGCAGACATATCCCCGGAAGACGCCCCTCCAAGTCCGGATGCGCTCCAGCCTTCTCCCCAAGAGGCCGAAGCCGTTGCGGCCCATACAGCCGCGGCGGACACATCTGACGGCGCAAGTTTTATCGACGAAGACCCCAGCGAAGCGCAGACAGAGCATGCGATCACCCAGAGTTCCAGTCTCCCGGAAACAGACCTGGCCACGCACGGCGCATTTAAAGACGATTCCGGAGAACAGCATCAGGCAGACCACCCCGCCCCTTTCCAAGAACAGCATCACGACGACGCGCTATCCCAGAGCGCCTTGTCGGAGTCCGTCCTGCAACGCCTCCAGGTTCTGGAAGAGCGACTGGCCGGATTAGAAGGACGGGAGACGCCCCAGCAGGACAGGGACAGCCTGCTGGCCCAGCAGGAACAGCGTATCAACGAACGATTCGACTCCGGTCTGGAAACCCTGCGGCAAGCAGTGGACAGCATGCCTGAGCAGGCGCAGGCCAGTGCCCAGCAGGTTTTTGACGCGCAACAAACCGCCCTTGCCGCAGAAGTCGCGACAGAAGTTGAACAGCGTCTTGAAAAAATGCTGACAGAACACGTTTCAGAACATCTGGACGCGCTCAAAACATCCATCATCAGCGAGCTTGAACCCAAAATCGCATCCATGGTGGCCGATCTGCGGTTGCAAGGTGATGGTTTGCCGGATGCACGAGATGCCGAATTTGTCGCAAGGCTGGACGGCTTTCAGGAGCAGTTGGAGCAGTTGGCGCAGCAAGACGCCAAAGGCTCTGCCCCGGGCGAAAGCCCGGAAGATAATCTGGAAGAATCCCTGACTCCCATGCTCCAGAAGCGGGAAGAACAGCTCGAAACCCGCCTGCTGGAAATGTTTCGCCAGAAAATGGACACCCTGCGCGCCGGCCAGGAAAAACAAGCGAACATATTGAGCAAGGATCTGGAAAATATTCAGGATTCTTGGACCAAACTTCAAGAGAAATTTATGGCTCTGCAGGAAGAGTGGCAGTCATTCCAGCAGGAAATACCCACGCCTTCGCCAGAGCCCCTTGAAGCCCTAGACGCCGATCCTCCGAGCCCTGGGACCAGCGCACGTGACGAGCACCTGGCTAACAGGCTTGCGGTCTTCAAGTCTGATTTGCTCGAGGAACTGCAAAATGAGATTCAAAAAGCCGTTCCGCTGGCCGCCGCGCAGATCATTCGAGAAGAGATTGAAGCCTTGAGCCGGGAAGAAGGCGAGGACGAATCCAACCAGTCGTAAAAAAAACGGGAGGGCCACTGGTTTTTCCGTTTCTTTCCCGCCCGGTCCCTGATCATGGTGGTCAAGGCCATTTCCCCAGGGCGGGTTTTTTCTTTGCAGTGGAGGTCGCGAGAATGGATCAGATGCAAAAGCAGGCTCTGCAGGTAACCAAGGAAATCGTGGTCAAGTTTATCGAGACAAACCGCATTTCGCCGAACACCTTTCCGGAACTGTTCGGCGAAATCTATCGCTCCGTTCTTGGAACCATCCGCGACGAAGCGGAGTTGCCGCAGTCCGACAATGAATCCGATGCCTCGCGGTGATGGGCAAGACAGCATGAACACGGAACATAAGGACCATGGGCGCCATGTTGTCGGGCTGTTCGGGCGGATCGCCCCTTGGTACGACTTCCTGAACCACTTTTTGAGCCTTGGATGCGACATCATTTGGCGCAAACGGCTCAGGCGGTGCGTTCGCGTGCACCAAACACGCCGGGTCCTTGACTTGGCCGCGGGCACCCTGGACGTCTCCCGGGAGGTCGTTCGGCACATGCCGGGTGTGGAGGTCGTGGCCATGGACGTCTCCGAGCCCATGCTCCGACGCGGGCAACGCAAAATTCACAAAGCAGGCAAGGTGCCCCATGCGCCTCGTACACGGCAACCCGTCCTCCCGGTGGTCGCCGACGGACGGTCCCTGCCCGCACGCGACGCCTGCGTGGACAGCGTGACCATCGCCTTTGGTATCCGGAACATCCGTCCCCGGGAGGCGGCCTACCACGAAGTATTGCGGGTCCTCACTCCCGGCGGCAGGTTCTGCATCCTGGAATTCGGCGCGGGCCGCCGAAAAATTCTCCGCGGCGTCTACAACCTCTATCTGCATCGGGTATTGCCCCTGATTGGTCGGGTTTTCTCCGGTGATTCCCAGGCGTATCGTTACCTTGCCGAGTCCATCCAGGAATTTCCGGATGCTGAAACACTCTGTGGAGAACTTTTTCAGGCTGGCTTTGCCCGGGTCTACTCCGTTCCGCTGACACTTGGCATCGTCCACCTGCATATTGCTGAAAAGACGGCGGAGCAGGGGCGCATGGAGGACGGAACCGGTCGGCGGAATGGTTAGAAAAATCGTCGAGCCAGGGTCAGGAAGACCAGCCCGGCAATGATCGCCGCCAATCCCATCTTGCGCAATGTGGATGGCGGTCGTTCGGCGAGAAAACGCAAATACTCCGGCATCTTTTCGGACCAGAGAAAATAGGGCATGCCTTCCAGGATCAAGGCCAAGCCAAGGGCTGCCAGTAGCAGTTGCACATCAAATGTCATATCCTACAGATAGCGCTTCCCTTCCGGCTTTGTCCAGACTCTGCGTCCCCCACGTCGGGCCGTCGGCAGAAAATTCACGATGAACTCATCGTTGGCATCAGGAAGGACCATGGCAACAATACCGACAGCAGCCCGTGGTCCATTGATTGTGGCTTCGGCCACGACCATGGAAATGCAGGCCACCTTTCCGGCTCTTGCCGAACATCTGCCGCGGGAGCAAGGCTGGACCCGAATGGCCCTGTCCCAAAAGCGGAATGAGCACAAGACCCCCTGGAAGGACGTAGTGCTGCTGGTTACCGGGGTAGGCGTGGTGAACGCCGCATTTGTCCTGGGGCGCCTCCTGGGTTGCCTGGCCAGTGATGCGCCCGACCTTGCCCCTCCCCCTCCTGCCGGCGTCCTCAACTTGGGCGTGGCTGGTGCATTCTCCCTGGACCAGCTGCCCTTGGGAACGACCGTGGTGGTGAGCACGGAAATCTGGCCGGAATACGGCCTGCTGCATGATTCCGGAATTGATCCCAAAGGCATTGGGCTCCCTCAGGGCAAGGTCGACGGTCAACCTGTCTGGGATCAGTTGCGACTTGCACCGCGGCAAAGCGCCCAGCAGATGGGACTGAACATCTCCAGCTTGCCAGAAGTTATTGGCCTGACGGTCTCCGGCGTCACTGGCACCTCGGAACGGGCCAAGGCCTTACAGTCGCAATACTCCTGCGAGATTGAAACCATGGAAGGATTTGCTCTGGCTTGGGCCTGTTGCCTGGCTGGCGTGCCTTTTGTACAGGTCCGCACCATTTCCAACCTGGTGGGCTCCAGGGAGGCCGTTCACTGGAATCTCAGCGGAGCCAAGCAACGTTTGTCCACAACGGTTCGTGGACTGCTTGGCAGTATCGAGGAAGTGTTATGTCCGATCAGGTCTCACCGTCTTTGCCCCTGACAGTGGCCATTTCGCCGTGCCCCAACGACACCTTCATCTTCGGTGCATGGGTGCTCGGCCAATGCACTTCGTTTCTGAAGCGGCCTGCCTCCTTTATCTGGGAGGATGTGCAGGTACTCAACGAAGCCGCTGCCCGAGGCGATTACGATGTGATCAAGGTCTCTGCGGCACAGGCCCTTGACGTACTGGACGACTACGTGCTGCTTCCTTCAGGAGGCGCATTCAGCACCACTCACGGACCGAAACTGGTGACTGCCGCGGCCATGGACTTGGCCTCCTCCACGTTCATTCCACAAACCATTGCCGTGCCGGGAATGCAGACCACGGCCGCAACCTTGCTCCGCCGCGCCTGGCCGCATCCGGCCCAGCTTGTCCCGATGCGCTACGACCACATCGTGGACGCAGTTCTTCTGGGCAAGGTCGACGCCGGCCTGCTGATCCATGAAAGCGCGCTTCTCCTGGATCAATATGGTCTTGCCTGTCTCTTGGATCTGGGACGCTGGTGGGAGGGGCACGCCAGGGGAAGGCCATTACCCTTGGGTTGCATCCTTGGTCGGCGCATCCTGGGATCAAAGACCCTGGAGCAGATCACCGACACAATTCAGGACAGCCTGGAACGGGCATTTCACACACCGGATTTGATCTGGCCGTTGATCCAGGCCCTGGCCCAGGAACTGGACGACGAGGTGCTGTGGACCCACATTCGGACCTACGTGAACCACTTCAGCCGAAACATGGGTGAAGAGGGAGCCCAGGCCCTGGAGGCTTTGCGCATTGCTGCCGGTAAGCCACGCGAGGATTTTTCGGCGGCTTTCGTATCTTCCTCGATACCCTGAGGACTCGGCCGGGCCCAGGCAGGTTTTGTTGACATGTCGACCACCTCCTGACTAGGTATCACTCGGAAACACGCTGGATGGCGTACCCTTTTTTTTTATTCTGTACAGACAATCCACGCGAGGGTGGCGGAACTGGTAGACGCACCAGACTTAGGATCTGGCGGCTTGTCCGTGGGGGTTCGAGTCCCCCCTCTCGCACCACTTCATCACCCATGCCGTGTTACCCAGCGCGGCTGCCTTCCTGTCGTCTCAATTATTGCGAAATCTATTTAAATTCGATATTCTTGTGTACTTTTTTGCCGTAAAAATGTTGCCCGCGGCAAACATGGCACCGCACGGAATTCTCGCATCCGGCACTACCGGTTTGAGGACATCCGGTGGGTATGCTTTGTCCCGTCAATAATCCCCAAGGAGGACTGATTCAATATGCAGTATGAAGTACTTGAACCCACACCGGTCAAACGGACCATCAAGATCGTCACCCCCCCGGAAGAAGTCAATTCGGCCCTGGCCGTGGCCATCGCCCTGTATCGCAAGGATGCCGTGATCAAGGGTTTTCGCAAGGGCAAGGTGCCGTCGTCGATCATCGAGGGCATGTTCAAGAAAAAGATCTACGAGGAAGCCACCAATGATCTGATCAACTGCCACATCAACGAGGTGGTCAACGAACTGCAGGCCAAGCCTCTTTCCCGGATCGACGTGGATTCCGGCGAACTGGTCCGGGATCAACCGTTCAGCTACACCATCAGTTTCGAGGTCGCGCCCCAATTCGAGTTGCCGTCATATGAAAACATCCCGGTGGAGCAGGAAAAGGCTCAAGCCAACGAGCAGGATACCCAGAGGATCGTGGATCGTATCCGAGGGAACATGGCTGAAATTGTGTCCATCGAGGAAGACCGTCCGGCCCAGGAGGGAGACGTGGTCGTTGTGGATTTCCAGGCTTCCCTGGATGGCAGGATACTCGACGACTTCAAGGCCGAAAATTTCCAGCTGGAACTGGGCAAGGGTCAAGCCCTGCCGGAATTCGAGGCCATGATCCAAGGAATCCGTCCTGGCCAGGGCACGGAATCGGAAATCACCTTTCCTGAAGACTTCCTGAACGACGCACTGGCAGGAAAAACCGTGCTGATGAATGTCAAACTCCAGGAAATCAAACAAAAAAAGCTCCCGGAGCTGGACGACGCACTGGCCAAGAAAGCCGGCGATTTTGAATCCGTGGACAAACTGCTTGAGGCCATTGAGGCTTCCTATGTCGAAACCCGAAGCCGGGTGAACAAGGCCACTGCGCAGAAAAAAATCCTGGATACGCTGACGTCCCAGGTAGACTTCGCCCTGCCCGAATCCATGGTTTCCGAGCATATCGACCGGATGGTCGGGGAAATGCAAAGCCGAATGGAGCGCGTGGGCAAGCGCATTGAAACCCTCGGCAAGTCCATGGAAGAAATTCGGAAAGAGTTTCGCCCCCAGGCCGAGAGCCTGGTCAAGTCCCAGCTGTTCCTGCTTGCTGTTGCGACCAAAGAAAGCATGCGGGTTTCTCCCATGGAAATCGACGCCTTTTTCAAGGACATGGCCCAGCAGACCGGCCAGGATTTTCAGGGGCTGAAACATTTTCACGAGCAGAACAACCTGATGCCGGCCGTCAGCGACCGCATCCTGGCGGACAAGGCCATGGAACTGATTTATTCCAAGGCCCAGGTCACGGAAATCGAACCTCTTCGCCCGGAAAACGTTGACACCGAGCCCGCGACAACGACCTGATGCGTCTGCTTAATAGTCCGGCCGACTCTGAGCATTTTCGAACCGCGGACTTGCTATCCAGTTTACCATGACTATCCTGGATGGTCTCGACGCATCGATTGCTGCGTACCGGCGTACGGATCGACTCCGGCATTCTTTGTGAATTGCGCTGTGTCGCGACCGACCATTCAACAATCAGGAGAACACATCATGCCCATGGGCGTGCCCATTGTCATTGAAACCACAGGCCGGACGGAACGGGCCTATGACCTTTATTCCCGGCTACTGAAGGACAGGATTCTCATTCTGGGAACGGCCATTGACGATTATGTCGCTAATCTGGTCTGCTCTCAACTGCTTTTTCTGGAATCCGAAAATCCGGAAAAAGAAATCAACATGTACATCAATTCCCCCGGTGGATCCGTTACCGCCGGCTTGGCCATCTACGACACCATGCAGTATATTTCAGCTCCGGTGGCCACTCTCTGCCTTGGCCAGGCCGCCAGCATGGGGGCCTTGTTGCTCAGTGCCGGAGCCAAGGGTATGCGCTACGCCCTGCCCAACAGCCGGATTCTGATTCATCAACCCATGGGCGGCTTCCAGGGTCAGGCCACGGATATCGACATCCAGGCCCGCGAAATTATCCGGCTGAAGGCGAAGCTCAGTGAAATTCTGGCCTCGCACACCGGAGCTGATCTGGAAAAGGTCCGCCATGACACGGAACGTGACTACTTCATGAGCGCAAGCGAAGCGGTGGAGTACGGTCTGATCGACAAAATCCTTTCTTCCAGATCAGAAATGAAGACAGCATCTTAGAGGTTTTTCATGGTGAAGAAAAAAACCAATCAGCCCCGGCTGGGCTGCTCGTTTTGTGGAAAAAATCAGGACCAGGTCCGGCGTTTGATCGCCGGACCTGACGTGTATATCTGCGATGAATGCGTAACCCTGTGTGAAGAGATCATCAACCAGGACGAAATAGACACGGAGCAACAAGACGGCAGGCTGTTGACTCCCGAAGAGCTGCACAAGAAGCTGGACGAATTTGTCATTGGCCAGGAGCAGGCCAAGAAAGTGCTCTCCGTGGCCGTGCACAACCACTATAAGCGGGTATTTTACGCCCCGCAAATGGCCGATGGGGTGGAGCTGGACAAGAGCAACATTTTGTTGATGGGCCCGACAGGCTCGGGCAAGACATTGCTGGCCAAGACCCTGGCCCGGATCCTGAAGGTTCCTTTTGCCATTGCCGACGCCACCACCCTGACGGAAGCCGGTTACGTGGGCGAGGATGTGGAAAACATCCTGGTTCAGCTTCTCCAGAACGCGGACTTCGACATCGAGGCCGCCTCCAAGGGAATCATCTATATTGACGAAATCGACAAGGTATCTCGTCGATCCGACAGTCCTTCCATCACCAGGGACGTCTCCGGCGAAGGCGTACAGCAGGCCTTGCTGAAAATCATCGAGGGCACGGAGGCCAACATCCCCCCCAAAGGCGGACGCAAGCATCCCCAACAGGAATACATCCGGATGAATACGTCCAACATTTTGTTCATCGTGGGCGGGGCTTTCATCGGTCTGGAGAGGATCGTCCAGCAGCGCACCCAGTCCAAGTGCATGGGCTTCGGAGCCGCCGTGTCCCAGGTCTCGGATGAAGATACCTGTTCCTTCCTGGATCAGGTCCAGCCCATGGATATGATCAAATTCGGATTCATCCCTGAACTGGTCGGTCGCCTGCCGATTCTGGCCTCACTCAAGGATCTCAAGGAAGACGACCTCATCCGCATTCTGACCGAACCGAAGAACGCCCTGGTGAAACAATACCAGAAACTCTTCGAAATGGAGAACGTTCGCCTGCGCTTTACCCAGGACTCCCTGCGGGCCATTGCTCGCCGGGCCATTGAGCGTAAGACAGGGGCGAGAGGGTTGCGCAACGTGCTGGAGAATATCATGCTGGACATTTCCTATCGCCTGCCGTCCATGAGCGGGGTCAAGGAATGCGTGGTCAACCAGTCCGTGGTGGAAAACGAGTCCGAGCCGTTGCTGATTTACGAACAGGAGATCAAGACAGCCTGAGCGCGGAAGAACGTTTCCTTCCGCAAAGGAACCCGTTGCATGCCGGAAAAAAAAGAAAAGAGAGAGAAGAAGGAACAAATTGTCGTTGAGCCGGAAGTCCACCTGCCGATGATGACCCTGCGGGAGGTCGTCATGTTTCCGCGGTCCATCGTACCGCTCTTCGTCGGCCGTGAATCATCCATCCGGGCTATTGAGCGTGCCCTGAACAAGTTCGACAAACAGATCTTCCTCGTCACCCAGAAAAACCCCGAAGCCGAAGATCCCGCCCCGGAGGATCTGTTCGACATGGGCACGGTCAGTCGGATACTCCAACTGCTGCGTCTCCCGGACGGGACCATCAAGGTGCTCTTCGAGGGGCTCTATAGGGCCAACTGGTCTCGGGAGCATGGCATCCAGGCAACGGATTCAGGATACCCGATGATTCTGGCCCATGGGGTGGCCGGGGAGGATTTCGCCACGCCGGAGGCACTCGCCCTGATCCGGGCAGTCCAGGAGTCCCTTCAGGAATACGCCAAGATCAACAAAAAGCTGGCGCCGGAAACCTTGGCCGCCATCAACTCTCTGAATGCCCCGGGCCGACTGGCGGACAGCCTGATGCCGCACCTGAAGGTGGCCTTTGTCGAAAAACAGACCGCCCTGGAAGAACCAGACCCCCTCAAGCGGCTGGAAAAAACCTACGAACTCCTGCTCAAAGACATTGAGCTGACGTCCCTGGAAAAAAAGGTCAAATCCCGCGTCAAACAGCAAATGGAACGTAACCACCGGGATTTCTATCTTAACGAGCAGATCAAGGCCATTCAAAAGGAAATGGGCCGTGGTGAAGAGGAGTCCAGTCAGGAAATCGACGAGCTGGCCAAGCAACTGGAGGCCAAGGAACTCCCCGAAGAAGCCAAGGAGAAGTGCGCCAAGGAAATCAAGAAACTGCGGCAGATGCCACCGCAGTCCGCGGAGTTCACCGTGGTCCGCAACTACGTGGACTGGATCCTGAGCCTGCCCTGGAACACCATCCAACCCACCAGCCTGGATCTCAAGGCCGCCCAGTCTATTCTGGACGAAGACCATTTTGCCCTGGACAAACCCAAGGAACGGATTCTGGAATACCTCGCCGTGCAGAGCATGGTCGAAAAAATCAAGGGACCGATCCTCTGCCTGGTGGGACCGCCCGGGGTGGGCAAGACCTCGCTCGCCAAATCCGTAGCCCGGGCCATGGGCCGGGAATTCGTGCGCATATCCCTGGGCGGAGTCCGGGATGAAGCGGAAATCCGAGGGCACCGACGAACCTATATCGGCGCATTGCCCGGGAAGATCATCCAGTCCCTGCGCCGGGTAAAGTTCAACAATCCGGTTTTCTGCCTGGATGAGGTGGACAAGATGAGCACGGATTTCCGGGGCGATCCCTCGGCCGCGCTTCTGGAAGTCCTGGATCCGGAACAGAACGCCGCCTTCGCCGACCACTACCTGGATCTGGACTACGACCTCTCCAAGGTCTTCTTCATTACCACGGCCAATACTCTGCACTCCATTCCCGGGCCACTGCAGGACCGTATGGAAATCATTCGCCTGCCCGGATACCTGGAGGTGGAAAAACTGCGCATCGCCAAAGATTTTCTGATGCCCCGCCTGTTGACCCAGCATGGTTTGACCAGCGACGACATGTCCTTTTCCGAAGGGGCGCTGTTGGAAATCATCCGCCGCTACACCCGGGAAGCCGGGGTACGTAGCCTGGAGCGGGAAATGGCCTCCATCTGTCGCAAGGTGGCCCGCAAAATCGTGGAAGAGGGACGGGCGGACAAGCCCGTTGCTGTGAACAAGACCATGGTCGGGTCCTACCTCGGGGTTGCCAAGTTTCGCTATGGAGAACGCGAAGAGCGTTCCCAGCCGGGCGTGGCCACCGGACTGGCCTGGACCGAAATGGGCGGAGAGCTGCTCTTGGTGGAGGTCTCCTTGATGCCGGGAACCGGAAAGGTGGAAATCACCGGCAAGCTGGGCGATGTGATGCAGGAGTCGGCTCGGGCCGCCTGGAGCTACGTTCGTTCCCGCTCGGACCTTTTCGGACTCCGTCAAGACTTCTACAAGGAAATTGACATCCACATCCACGTTCCGGAAGGAGCCACGCCCAAGGACGGCCCCTCCGCGGGGATCACCTTGGCCACCAGTGTGACATCGGCCTTGCTGAACCTGCCGGTTCGCAACGATCTGGCCATGACCGGTGAAATCACATTACGCGGACGTATCTTGCCCATCGGCGGAGTCCGAGAGAAACTGCTGGCCGCCCATCGAGGCCTGATATCCAAGGTGATCATTCCAGCAGACAATGCCAAGGATTTAAAAGAGGTTCCGTCCAACATCCTCAAGGACCTGGAGGTCATCACCGTTGAACATATGGACGAGGTCCTTTGCCACGCCCTGACGGCGAGAACCCGCGAGGACATCTTCTGCGTCCCCCCTACTGACATCCTGCCCCTGTCCCGGCGCTTGCTGAAGGAAGAGCACCAGCCGCAGACACATTAAGCACATCACCCGGGGCATCGCACTCGGGAATTTTTTTGGCGACGGGACGAGCATGTGTACGTCCCGTCACCCTCAAAAAACTTTTTGCAAGAACAAACACGGTTCGCGTGGTGATCCATCCTGCTGTTTGAGGCAGAATGAGGACAAACGAACCCGTCACCCTCCGGCAAGCGCCCTTCGGTCCAAGGCCGAACGACGAAACACGACTGAAGCAAAAGCATCGCCCGGGATAATTCCAGGGCTGCCAGGCAGAGGGATCACAGTGCTGTGGATGGGCGTGAGGAACGGTGGTCGTGCTTGACGGCCATGGGGTTTTCTTGGAGCACCAAGGACTTTTCCCCGTCCCGGAGCAGGCAGATCATCCGGGCCAGGGAGTGGTCATGCAGTTCATGGATATACTCCTGGTCCATCCGAACCTTGCGGCGGACGTTGAGCAGCGAGAAAAAAACCAGGCTCTTATATATTTTCCTGTTGGTCTTGAAGGAAAAGATATAGCTGTCCAGAGAATTTTCCAGGAATCGGTCGTTGCGTCGCTGAACGGACCGACTGAAGCTCACGGATTGGAGCCAGTACGCTCGATGGATCATGGCATCGGCTTGCATTTCCAGCCAGGCATGGGACACGTCCTGTTGCTCTTCCACCAAAATACCATGGGCCACGGTGTCTGCGGCGAGGTGGCATAAATACCCGTAGGCAAAAGCTTTTTCAGACTCATTCTGTGCTTGTTCCAGAAACCGCATGCCCGTTGCCCAACTGTGTGGGCTTTTCTCCGCGGGCAGATAGCTCTTGCCCAGGATCATGTCCGCCATGAGATTTCCGTACAGAAAATCTTGACGATATTTTGTCAGCAATCCAAATATGGTACCGGGAATGATCGATGCGTAGGCAAAGAGCTCGCTGGCCACGTACATATGGGTTAGCGGCCCCCAGGCCCAGGCGGTGGAAGGGATGATCAGCAGTCCGATAAGGACGAATAGGCACCTGATAATCATGATTGTCTGGTTTCCTCCAAAATTGATCCAGGTTCACTAACCGAACCCATCACCAACCGCAAGCCACAAGAAATGGCAGGCATCGCTTTTCCTTGACCAGGACATCAGTTAGGTTCTTTCCACGCAATGTCCAGGAAAATGTTGAAAAATGCTTAGTCAAAAACTTGACATACCATTTTTCTTTCCTACCTTGGTTGTCCATTGCAAATCTTGCCACTTCATGAATCGCGCGCAAGGAGAACATGTTGCCATGAGCGTTTCCTTCAAAGACTACTACCAACTCCTGGATGTCTCCAAGACCGCATCCCAGGATGAACTGTCCAAGGCCTACAAAAAGATGGCCCGGAAGTACCATCCGGACTTGAACCCAGACAATGCCGAGGCTGAAAAGAAGTTCAAGGAAATCAACGAGGCCTACGAGGTACTCAAAGACCCGGAAAAACGCAGGCTGTACGATTCGTTGGGACCCAACTGGCAGCACGGCCAGAATTTTCAACCGCCTCCAGGATTTGATTCCAGTCGATTTGGTTCGTACACCTCTGGAGGACCTCAGTTTGAGGGCGGCTTCGGAGGGTTCAGCGACTTTTTCGAGACCATCTTCGGTGGCCAGTTCCGCGGTGAACAGGATTTCCAGGACGACCCCTTTGGCGGAGGATTCCGCCCCCGCCAGGCCAGGGGCCGGGATGTCGAGGTCGGAATGGAACTCCCCCTGGAGGATGCCTTTTCCGGCGGGAGCAGAACCATCTCCTTTCAGGAACAGGTGGTCGGGCCGGACGGCATGCCGCGCATGGAGACGAAATCCCTGCAAGTGAACATCCCGGCCGGAATCAAGAACGGCTCCCGCATCCGGCTGGCCGGACAGGGCTCGCCGGGCATGCGCGGCGGCCCCAGCGGCGACCTGTACCTGAAGATCAAAATTGCTCCACACCCGAAATTCAAGCTGGAGGGGAATTCTCTTGTCTACGACCTGCCCCTGGCCCCTTGGGAAGCGGTGTTGGGCGCCAAGGTTCGCGTGCCGACCCTCGCCGGGGACGTGGAAATGACCATCCCCGCCGGCACCAGTAGCGGCCAGAAATTACGGTTGCGCGGCAAGGGCCTGGGCAAGGGAGCCGACCAGGGCGATCAACTGATTCGGGTGATGATCGCCGTCCCCAAGACCCTCACGGAAGAAGAGCGGGCCTTATGGAGTCAACTGGCCCAGGCGTCCACGTTTCACCCTCGCCACGACGCGTGATCGAACCATAGGGAGTGCTGATCCATGTCACTGCGCATCAAGCTGCATACTGAAGAATTACCGGCGACCTCCGAGCTGATGATCTGGTCCCGGTTCATTGAACTGACCGGCATCCATCCGTCCAGGTTGGGCGAACTGATTGAGCTGGGCTGGCTCTGCCCGAACAAGACCCAGGAACAATGCTATCTCTTCCACCCCAATGACGTGTACAAGGTCACGAAACTGGAGCGGATCTGCAATGACTTTGAAATTCCGGCCTTGGCCGGAACGATCATCATTGATCTGCTGGAACGCATCGAGGACCTGGAATTGCAGGTCCGGGACCTGCGGCGGCTGCTATGATCCAACAACACGGAACGTTCCCGTCCTCGTTCACGTGCACGTGAACGAGGACGAGGACGATAGAAGACACCGCGAACATTCATCCCCTCATGGAGAAATCACATATGGATATGAACAAATTCACTCAAAAATCCCAGGAAGCCGTGGCCGCGGCCCAGGCCACGGCCATACGCTTCGGCCACCAGCAGATCGACGTCGAGCACCTGCTGTTGGCTCTGATCAGCCAGGAGAGCGGTCTTGCACCTCGACTCCTGGACCGGGCGGGCGTCACTCCGCAAAACTTCACGCAAGCCCTGGAAAGCGAAATCGGCAAATTGCCCAAGGTCAGCGGTCCAGGGACCCAGCCGGGACAAATCTACGTCACCCAGCGGCTGAACACCATTCTGCTCAAGGCCCAGGAACTGGCCAAGAAAATGCAGGACGAATACGTCAGCGTGGAGCATGTCCTGCTGGCCATTCTGGAAGAGCCATCCTCCACGGCCGCCGGACGCGTGAACAAGCAGTTCAATTTGACTCCGGACAAGATCCTGGCCGTGCTTACGGATGTGCGCGGCAACCAGCGGGTCACTTCGGCCAATCCGGAAGACACCTACGAGGCCTTGCAAAAGTATGGCCGCGACCTGGTGGACGAGGCCCGCAAGGGCAAGCTCGATCCGGTCATTGGACGGGACCAGGAAATCCGTCGCTGCATCCGCGTCCTCTCCCGACGGACCAAGAATAACCCTGTTCTGGTGGGCGAAGCCGGGGTGGGCAAGACGGCCATCGTGGAGGGCCTAGCCCAGCGCATCCTGAAGCAGGATGTGCCCGAGGGCCTCAAGGACAAGACCGTCTTCTCCCTGGACATGGGTGCGCTGATTGCCGGTGCCAAGTACCGGGGCGAGTTCGAGGAACGGCTCAAGGCCGTGCTCAAGGAAGTCCAGCAGTCCGAGGGACGGATCATCCTGTTCATCGACGAGATCCACACCATTGTCGGCGCGGGCAAGGCCGAAGGGGCCATGGACGCCGGCAATTTGCTCAAGCCCATGCTGGCCCGAGGCGAGCTGCACTGCATCGGGGCCACCACCCTGGACGAATACCGCAAGCACATCGAAAAAGATCCGGCCTTGGAGCGTCGCTTCCAGCCCGTTCTGGTGGACGAGCCCAGTGTGGAAGACACCATCTCCATTCTGCGCGGCCTGCGGGAGCGTTTTGAAGTCCATCATGGGGTGCGCATCAACGACAGCGCGATTGTCGAAGCCGCGGTGCTTTCCCACCGCTATATCACGGACCGTCAGCTTCCGGACAAGGCCATTGACCTGATTGATGAGGCCGGGGCCATGTTGCGCACCGAGATCGATTCTCTGCCCTCGGAACTGGACGAAATCAACCGCAAGGTACTTCAACTGGAAATCGAGCGTGAGGCCCTGAAGCGGGAAACGGATGAAAGCTCACGGGACCGTCTGGAAAAGCTCGAAAGAGAACTGGCCGATCTGAAGGAGTCCCAGAGCACCCTTTTGGCCCAATGGGAAAAGGAAAAACAGACCATTGACGAACTGCGCACCGTCAAGGAGGACATTGAAAAAATCCGGCTGGAAATCGAACAGGCCGAGCGGGCCTACGACCTGAACCGGGTGGCCGAACTGCGTTACGGCAAGCTGGCCCAGTTGGAAAAAATGCTCGCGGACCAGGACGACAAAATGACCACGGATTCCGGTGGAACGAGAATGGTCAAGGAAGAAGTCGGTCCGGACGACGTGGCCGAGATCATCTCCCGCTGGACCGGCATTCCGGTTTCCCGCCTTCTGGAGGGCGAGCGGGAAAAACTGCTCCGCCTGGGCGACGTGCTCCACGAGCGCGTGGTGGGCCAGGACGAGGCGGTCTCAGCCGTAGCCGACGCCGTGCTCCGGGCCCGCGCCGGACTGAAAGATCCCAATCGTCCCATCGGCTCCTTCATCTTCCTTGGCCCCACCGGCGTGGGCAAGACCGAGCTCTGCAAGACTTTGGCCCAGGCCTTGTTCGACACCGAGGAGAACATGGTCCGTCTGGACATGTCGGAATACATGGAAAAACACACCGTGGCCCGACTCATCGGTGCGCCTCCCGGCTACATCGGCTACGACGAGGGCGGCCAGCTTACCGAGGCCGTACGCCGCAAGCCCTACAGTGTGGTGCTCTTCGACGAAGTGGAAAAGGCCCACCAGGATGTGTTCAACGCCCTTTTGCAAATTTTGGATGATGGCCGGTTGACCGACAGCCAGGGCCGGACCGTGGACTTCAAGAATACGATCATCATCATGACCTCCAACCTGGGCTCACAGTTTCTGCTGGAGGGCATATCTCCCGAGGGCGAGCTGCTGCCCGGTACCCGGGAACAGGTCATGGGCACCCTGCGCGCCCACTTCCGACCTGAGTTCTTGAACCGGGTGGACGAGGTGGTGCTGTTCAAGCCGCTGCTCCTGGAGCAGATCAAGCAGATCATTGACCTGTTGCTTCACGGCCTGCGTGGCCGGCTGGCGGACCGCAAGATCGAGCTGGAGCTCTCCGACCAGACCCGGGATTTCATCGCCCGGGAAGCCTATGACCCGATCTACGGCGCCCGCCCCTTGCGTCGCTATCTCCAAGCCCGTCTGGAAACCCCGCTGGCCAAGGCGATCATCTCCGGCAAGATCCTGGATGGCCAGACAATCCGTATCGACGTGGGAGAGGATGGGTTGGTGCTGAATAATGGGTGAGGTGAAGGGAAGTATCCAGGAGTCAGGAGCGGGGAGCCGAAATTCAGCCATCAGAAGCCGAACAGGGGGAGAAGCGCGGGAGTTCGATGCGCAGCCGCGCTCCGTTCTGTGCCTGGACATCGGGAGCGGGACGCAGGATGTGTTGCTGCACATCCCCGGCGAGCAGCCGGAAAACTGTCCCAAGTTCGTGCTGCCCTCCCCGGCCCGGGTGATTGCCGGACGGCTCGCGGAGTTGACCGCAGCCCGGCGGGCCGTCTGGCTTTACGGGGATAACATGGGCGGCGGCTTTTTCCGGACCGCCACGGCCCACCTGGAGCAGGGCCTGCCCTTGGCGGCCCATCCTGAGGCGGCCTTTTCCCTGGGGGACAATCCGGATCGGGTCCGGGAAATGGGCGTGGACCTGACCAACGTTTGCCCGCCCGGCCATGTCCCGCTCCACTTGGCGGACTTTGATCCGGGCTTCTGGCGCACCTTCCTGGCCGCCGCCGGGCTGGACTATCCGGATCTGATCCTGGCCGCGGCCCAGGATCATGGCTACCATCCGGATTCCAGCAACCGCGTTGGGCGGTTTCAGCTCTGGCGCGACTTCCTGCTCCAGGCCCACGGACGGCCCGAGGCCCTGATCTTCACGGAACCACCCGCCCAACTCACCCGCTTGCGCACCCTGAAATCCCGCATCGGTGCCGGACTGGTGGCCGACACCGGCGCTGCCGCAGTGCTGGGCGCACTCCATGAGGGCGAAGTCCGGGAACACCAGCGCACCGAAGGTATCTGCGTGGTCAACATCGGCAACAGCCATATTCTGGGCTTTCTGTTGTATCAGGATCAGATTCTTGGCGTCTATGAACAACACGCCAATCGGAGCCGGGAAGACGTCCTGGCCGACCTGGACCTGTTTCGCCATGGCCTGCTGACCCACCAACAGGTCATGGAACAGAACGGCCATGGCTGCCTGACCCTGGACCTGCCCCCGGCAGCAGGCGGATTCACCCCGACATACGTCCTCGGCCCCCGCCGGAACCTGCTCCAGAACACCGGGGCCGTCTTCCTCGCACCGGGCGGGGACATGATGCTGGCCGGTTGCTTCGGCCTTCTCCAGGGCTGGGAATTCTCCGCCTCCCAGTCGCTGAACCGCCAGGATTGACCAACCACAAGGAGCTCCGATGTTCGCCGTCACCACCAACGCCGGTCAGATCGCCTCTGACCTGGACGTCTGCCTGACATCCTCCCCAGGGGGGGCCACGCCGGCTGTTTACGCCAATACCGTCTCACCAGCCCAGGGTTCTCCCCGGGCTCAAAAACTGCTCATCGCCGGCATGCCGGCTTTGCACCAGAACAGCACCTGCGGTCCGAGTTCCGGCAATGAGGCCGGCACTTCCGGCGGCGTGGTTTCCGGAACGGTAAAAGGTTCTGCCGGATTCAGCACCGGCAGTGCCAAGGTGATGGTCGAGGGCAGTCCGGCCGTGCGCCTGAACGACGGCACAACCCAGAACGGCGGCAACGCCGTCGGCCAGGTGCGCCGGCCCAGCCAGGGCAAAGTGATGATCTTATCCTGAAGAAATGGGAGGATTCATGAGTGATGCAGGGAAAAGCAAGGCCCGCTTTGCGGGTCTTTTCGGAAATCAAAGTTCCCGGTGCTGCTGCAAGACGCCGGATGCGCCAAAGGACGGCGATTCTGAAAAAGAGCCGGTGCAACAGGCCGAAGCGCGGATGCTGAAAACTGAGGCAGCGCTCAAAGAGCCCCAGGCCAGAGAAATGAAAACCCGCGCCGAGACATGCGCGGATTCGGGGAGAACGACCGCAACGTAACGGATACTTCCGCGATTCATTTCAGCTTGAAACGGCAGCGGCAAACCCAGCATTCGAACTTTTTTTGCACCACTCCTCCACCTGTGACGCCGTCAGCCCAAGTGGATTTTTTCCGCGTCCACCGTGACCTCGTCCTTGGCCAGAATATCGGCTTGTCCGGCCTGGACTGTAAAGCGCTCCTCCACCTCGGTGCGCACGGACCGGGCCCGATGCAGTTCATATCCTGTCCAGCGCAGCACGCGGCCCAAGCGGGACGTCAACTGGGAAGCGGCCAGCCGGATGCACTCACCGAAGGCATGCATTTGCTGAATTCGAGCTTCCAGCAGTTTGGCCAGGACATCCAGATTCGCGAAACGCATCCGACCCTGCTCCCCGGTCAACGTCACTTCCCGACCATGGACAGCCGCGGATTCCCTGCCGGTTGCCTCCAGCTTCTGCGCATACACGGAACAACTCCCCTGGGAAACATCCAGGGAAAGGTCCCCGGGAAAGCGCAGAGTACTGGCTGGATCACTCTGCTCCAATATCTGAAGCACGTAATGGATACCGCCTGGATGACGCATCAGTAAAACCAGGTCGCCTGGGTTTGGCTCCAGCAGACAGCCCGCGGCCCGAAGCGCTTCCATGGTCACGGAGGACTCTGTCCCGGCAGCTGACGTATCAATGGGCTCAACCCAGCAGACAACCCGCCCGTCCTCCTGCTGACGGCTGCTGCGCACTGTGGCCGTAAACAACTCCGGACCGGTCTGCGGTCGGAACCGGAAAGCGGACGTGCCGTTGCGGCGCCCTTGCACGACGCGCAAGGCAGGACGATCCTGATGGCGACCAAGGGATTCGGCTGGCTGGGACATGAATTTCTCCTGCTTGGGGGGAACATGCCGGGTATATGGCATGAAATCATCAAGGATTGGGCTGCCATGTCTCGGCAGCAGCCAGACGCTGATCCGTACGGCGGACGGTGGCGGTATCCGCGCCATTCCAGAGAGCCCCGGTTTGTTCGCTACGGTGCAGATTGGCCATGGATAACCGTGCCCCGGAAAAGTCGGCCTCCCGAAGGACTGCCAGGGAAAAATCCGCATACTGCAGTCCAGCGTGGTGAAAGACGGTCTGGGTACAGTCCGCCTCACGAAAGCAGGAGGCCTCCAGTTCCGTGCGTACAAAATCGGCCCTGTTCAGCCGGGCTTGAGTAAAGTCGACCGCAAGCAGACGAGCCCCTGCAAGGCGAGCGCCCTGCAGGTCGGCAGCGCAAAACCGCACCCAGCGACCGCTACTGCCCCGCAGATCCGCCTCCAGGAGAGAAGCCCGGCTCAAGTCGCACTGGGTGATATCCTGCCCCATCAGGTCAACACGGTCCAGCCGGGCATCCGCAAACATGGCCTTGCGCACATCGCAGCCCGGAAAAGCGGTATCCGAAAAATCCGAGCCGTTCAACAGGGCCATGCTCAGATTCGTGTCCTGTAAAACAATCTTTGTGCAGTCCATGGACAGCAAACTGGCCCGGTGCAAATTCGCGCCGGGGAACCTGACCCCTGCCAGGCTGCAGTCCTGCAACACGGCCCGTTCCAGGTCCGCGCGGGAAAAATCGGCACGATCGCAGGCCACGTTTCGCCAGGAGGCCAGCCGGGCCCGACATCCACGAAAACCCGCTTCTGTCAGATTCACGTTGCGCATGCAGGCCTGTTCCAGTCTGGCAGCGGTGAATGCCGCCCCAGCCGCCGAGCAATGGCTGAGGCACGCGCCAAGCAGGTCCGCATTCTCAAAACGCGTCCGGTCCAGGCAGACCCGCTCAAAGACCACTCCACGCAGTTCCTGACCGGAAAAATCCATCCCCGAACAATCCAGGCCCTCCAGATGACGCGTTTCACGGGCCGCGGCAAGCACCGTCGCGGCGTTCATGCCCGCTGCTCCATGAGCCCGGGCTGCAGCAGAGTTCTTCCCAGATTGACATCGGAACCGGAACGCAGGGCAAGGAGGGTCGCGCGATCCAGGATGCAACGATACAGATCCGCGCCGAAGAGATTCACGTTTTCCACGCGCGCTCCGGTGCAGTCGGCATGACGCAGCACCCCCTGAAACAGGTCCACGCCCACCAGACGGGCACGGCAAAGCCGGGCTTTGGTCAGCCGGATGCCACGGGCTGTGGCGTGAAAAAAGTCCGCCTCCTGCAAATCAGCCCGGCGGAGGTCGGCTCCGGTCAGCTCCGCCCGGCTGAAATCGGCGCGGCGCAGCATCGCTCCTGCCCATCGGGCGTCCCGAAGGCACGCCGCCTGCAGCCCGGCCTGCGTACCGTTGGTCTGGGCGTCGGCCCGGGAACCGCTCAAGTCAGACCCGGAACAGCGCGCCTTGCGCAGGTCCGCGCCGTTGATCCGCAGTTCCCGGCCCAGAACCTTCTCCAGTATGGCCTCCCGCAAGTCGGCCCGGGTACAATCCGCGGCCGTCAAATCGGCATGGCGCAGATCAGCTTGGCGCAAGTCCGCGCCCTGGAAACCGGCCCGACCGGCAAGGCAACCCGTGGCCCTGACGCCGACCATGCGGGCCCCTTCAAAAACAGCACCGAGGATTTTGGCCCGCTGCAGGTCAGCCCCACTGAAGTCCGCGTTTCTGGCCAATGCACCGCTCAGGTCGGCTCCGGCAAGGTTCACCCCAGGCCAGGAAACGTTGTCCAGCACGGCCCGTTTCAAATCAGCCCCAGACAGGTCTTGTCCGGCAAAATCACATGCGCTCAAATCCAGTCCGGCCAGTCCCAGCCCGCGTCGATGCCGCTCCAGGGCCTGCTCCGTGGTCAGCCGTCCAAAATGCTCCTGAACGAGCTGCTCACCGGAAGGGGGCTTTGATGACCGCCCCGGAGGCGGAGTCCCCAACTTTGCGGCCAGGACAGCCAGGGCGGCCTGGATGTCCTGGAATCCGCTCAAGGCAGAGCCGATTCCCTGGCGCACCTGAGGTGGCAAATCCTCCCTGGCCATCAGTTCCTGCAGTCCGGCCAGCGTATCGCCCTCTTCCCCCTCGGCTGCCAGGGTCGCCTCCCCTAATATTCCCTGGACCGCCCCGGGATCCAGACCCTGCTGTCCCAAAAGCGTCGCGGTTTCGGCTTCCACTGCCCTGGCCGTCTCCCTGAGTTCCTGGAGCATGGCGTCGAAAGACTCGGCGGGATCAAAAGGTTCAGGGTGCTCAGAGGGCGCCTCCGTCGCCATGCGGTCTGCATCGTGCCCAGCCGCTTTGACAAGGATATCCTCGGCTTGCGCCGGGCTGACACCGATAGCATCCAGATAGTCACCAACCTCCTGCTCCAGGGCAGCGACCAATCCGGACAAATCTGCGGCACCGGAACCGGACGTAACGCTGGCGGCGGCCCCGCCTGCAACCAGCCCGACGCCCACGGCTCCCAGCGAGGCGGCCTTGACTGCCGAAGCCGAAGAAGGCTGCGGCGCAGCGGCGTCCAGATTGGTCCGGGCTGTTGCCCCCCGGCCCAGGACCGCCAGACATTGCTGGTGATATGCCTCCACGGGACGCGGCTTCTGACCGCGCTCCTCCACCGCAACCATGGTTGCGGCGATGTCCGCGCACTCCTCGTCCCGTGTTGCGGCCACCCCTCGAAACAGAACCACGCCCGTCTCAGCCTCCGGAAACAACCATACGGTCTCTGGATGACAGGACACCTCCAAGAATATTTGCCCTGCTTCGGAATGTCGCAGGACAAATACTCGGGTGCGCAGCGTGGGCAGGTTGCCTTTTAAAACCTCTTTCCCTGGGTGCATGCCTTGAATCAAAAACGGCTCGCCGCCACGCAGAAAGCCCTGGAAACGCTGGTCCAGCGGTGCGACGCAGGCAAACTCCGACGTCTGGTCCTCCGGCGGTCCAGGCCAGCATCTTTCCAGCCAAGGGGTGTTCACCCGACCGAAAAGTCGCTTGCGGACGGGCCACTGGGCAGGAATGGCGGTCAATCCGGCGGGCTGGGCCTTTTGGCGTGGAAACGCGACAAACTGACCAGGCACCTCCACCAGCGGCAGTGGATGCACCCCTCGCGCCAGGCGGGTATGTCCCAGTCCTTGAGGGTTGTCCGGGAAATCCGGTCCGCCGTAGGCATGCCGCCAGTTCAGGGGAATACGGGTAAATGGGCGGGGGGTGGTGGGCCCGTGAGCACGCCAGAATCGCGGGCCAAAAACATGCAGACGCTTGCGCAATCCCCCCACCTGCACCTTCACCTCCTTGCCACGAACAGGATTGCGGGCACAGCAGGCTCCGTAAACCAGGAATTCAGATCTGGGCTTGGCCAACCCAGAGTCCAGGACTTCGTCTTCGGGCAGACTCTGCTGGATATGTCGCCACAAGACATCCTCCGGCAACAGCTGATCCGGATTTCCCCCGTCGAGAGAAAATCCAACCATGGCCCCAAAAACCACCTCATGGTGCCCAGCGGTCCGGGACAAGGCAGCCGGGCGGGGATGCACGGCAAAAAGCAGGGAAAGTGTATCCGGCTTGATGACTTTCATGGCGACTCAGCCCAGCTTGATGAACCCATCCGCGTCGATCTGCACGCCGGCGGGTGCACCCCCGTTCCCCCCGTTGCCGCCGTTCTCTCCGTTATCGGATGGCGACGGAGCCACGATGTTGACTCCGGTTGGCGTAACCTCGACGGAATTGTCTCCGCATTCCAGCTTGGCGGTGTTGCGGCCGGCCCTGACAATACCAGGTACCAGAGCCACACCCTCCAGCCCCAGGTCCGCCACCAGTTGCTGCGCGGCCTCGTCATCCGGCTCCACACGTTCCATCACCGCCCCGGCAGCGTCCAGCACAATTCGGGCTCCTCCCGGCTTGACCAGGGTGATACCCTTGGAACCCAGGATGATCTGTACCGCAGCCGCCTCCCCATCGTCATTGGCATCCTGCCGGGTGGTACTCTTCAGAACCAGGGCTTTTTCCTCATCCAGGGAAATGGTGAGGGTGGACTCCTGAATCCGTCCGAACGGATCGGTCAGGGTGACCAGTGTGGAAAACGTCGCATCCGGACTGACATTGCAATTGACCTTGATATGCGCTCCCTCGGGGTTAAAGGTCATCTCCGCCGTACTCAAGGTGCTTGCCTTGGCCTCCACGGCCTTGACCAGATTCTCTACATCCTTGGCCGCTTTCATGGTCAACCACCCGCCGGCAAGCAGGGCGGTCAGTCCGCCAAAAAAGGCCGCGTTCTTCCACAGCATGGACGCGTCCTTGAGAAAGTGCGGATCAAACGGCGCGGATACCCCCATGATGCCCAAACCGGCGGCAGCAGTGCCTCCAATGCCCATGGCCAGGGCTTTCTGGGCGTTCTTGACCTCCTGGCTCATGGCATCGTCGAATCCACCGGCAATGGTGTAGGACTGCATCCCCACGGTACTGAGCTCCTGCTTCAGGATGCTGGCCTTCTCTCCGAGGTAGAACTCGGGCCCCTTGTCGTACTCGATGCGGTTGGCCAGGGTCGCCCCGAAGCGCATGGCCACGGCCAGATCGCTCTTCAGACCGGCGCAAATGTCGTTGACCACCCCGCCGGTCAGATTGTTCTTCGATCCCAACACGGCCTGGTTGGCAGCGCCCATCACGAACAGTTCATAACCACCAGCTGTGCTCACGCCGATGCTGCCACCACCGCCGGGTTCATGGGAGCCCAGAACAATCCCGCTGTCGTGAAACGGGGAATAAAGGCCGATGAATTCCTGACCTTTCTTGTCGCCCATCACGATCTGGTTGCCTCCCGCACTTCGAATGGCGTTGGCCGGACTGTTCGTGTCCCGGATCACGCTCTGCTTCTCGAAGTTGGGTACGGCATGGGCGATAACCGGCCGATCCGGATCACCGTCTATAAAGGTCAGGAGCACTTCCGTGCCCTTGAGTAGCGGAAAATGCAGGCCGCAATTCTCCCCGGCATAGGGCGAGGCCATGCGCAGCCAGGCCGATGCCTTGCCCCCGCCGCGCTCGGCCCGGTCAAAGGGTAGCCGGACCTTGTAGCGGCCGTGCTCGTCCAGTTCCGCGTACTGCCCGGAACCCGCCGCGTCGATGGTCGCGGAGATGGTCCCGGCGATCCGGGGCCGGGGCGTGATCTGGGCCGGGCGAAACTGGGTGGTGGCCGGAATGCAGGTAAAGCTGTTCCGATAGGAGGCCTCGGCCCGGTCACCGCCGCTCGCCATGTCGCTCGTACCAATATCCTGGGCACCGCCCCGACCACCTTCGTGACGCACGGAAACCGTCAGATATTGCTGATTGAAGGACTCCCGGAAATGCCTGCGCAGCGTGAACAGGTAGCCTGGTCGCAAAGCCGGCAGGGAACTTTGACCATGAAAGACCTTCTGCCGCGCCCCGTATTCCTCGGCCCGGACCCTGGCCAACCGCTCGGCTTCGGCCCGGCTGCGGACCTGTTCTCCGTACAGATAGACCTCGCCGCGACCGTGCTCCTGGATTTGGGCCCGCCCGGCCATTTCCAGATTGGGCTTGCGATAGTCGTAGTCCTTGACCAGAAGGTTTCTGGGCTGACAGGTCTGTTTCAGTGTGAAGGCGCTCACATGCCTTCCCGTGGGCGCGTCGGCTTGATCGGTGCGCGGACGGTAGTCCAGGTATTCATAGCCCGGCAACGGCATATGAGCGATGTAGGTATCCGTCACCAGGAGCTTTTCCATCCGCTCCTCCTGCTCAAACCAGTAATAGCCCCCCTCCCGCTCCAGCCAGCGGGAGAAGAAGCCCAGGTGGGACTCGTTGTACTGGCAGACGTATTCCCAGGGCAGCTGGCGCTCCTTGAAGCGCATCTCAAAATCCTGGTTCAGGGAGAGCCCGATGTCCTTGAGCACCTCGGCCAGGAATTGATCAACTCGCTTGTCCAGAAAGACCTGATTTTGCCGGATCAAACCCAGCCACCACAGCCGGGGCCGCAGCTCAACCCGGTAAAAGGACGTCTTGTCGGTCTGATGCAGTTGCTCAAGGCTGGCCAGAATACCGTGATAGGTCATGTCCGGCCCGTGGGTGACCTGGCTCTTGAGCACCAGGCGGGCCGGCTCACGCATCACCACGTCCAGATCCAAATCCGGAACCCCGGACTGCAATAAAATCTCAAACCGATACGCCGCCCCCAACTCTTCCTCCCCGGAAAAGCTGACCACGTCGAAGGTTTCCTCGGAAAAACCCTGGCTGATAAAGGCGAGCGCCTTGTCGGTTTTACGCGGCATGAAGACTCGTTTTTGTTTCGTTACTCGACCTGGATTCGCAGCAGACCCAAGGCTGTGAACATTGCCCGCATCTTATGAATGCTCGTCCAACCTGGGACCGGGGCATTCTCCCCATGACCGGCATTTATTCCTTAAGACGTTCCAGAAAGGCTGAAAATGTTCTGAGTTCATCAGGGTATCGCCTGGACAATCGATCGAACTTCCTGGCGGGATAGTCGATGCGGTCCCAGTCGTAGTCCATGCTGAAGTAGTAGCGTTTGAAATGCCGGAATCTGCGAAACTCATCCAGCAGAATGAAGGAAGGTTTCATCGATGATCACGGGTTCTCTGATGCCCGGGATGCTCAGCCGCATCGTGTCCAGCAGATCACGGTGCCATTGTTCCTGGGTCAGTGAATTCTCAAAAAAGTGCGAGATACGGAAAAAGAGGGTTTCCAGGCATGTATAGGTATTGACGAAAATTTCTGAGAGGAAAACAGCCCTTTCCAATGTCCGCTGGTCTTTGGCAAGCTGATTCATGGACCGTCTGAACAATTCTTCCAGCTGTGCCAGCTGGGCAAGTGATTGTTCAATTTCACCGATGAGCAGGCTGATTTTCCCGTTCATAAACCACGATACCCTTCATTTTGATGATTTCCACGAATTCCGGAGCAATCTTTTCGATGTCCAGCAAATCCAAAGGAAAATTCGTCATCCGCTCCGCATCGCCGAACATGCGAAAAAATCGTTCCGGTTCCCGCACGCCCTCCACGGCCAAATCGATATCCGAGTACTCCCGAAACAACTCCGGACGCAATACGGAACCCCATTGATATATACGAATGGGATTGTAGCGCTGGATGATCATGCGCACAATGGCGGAAGCGTCGGCCACGGCCTTTGGCATGGAGCAGGCTCAATTTTTCCTGATGGGCCTGTTTCTCGCGCTTGAGGAAGGATCGCGCCGTGTCAATGGAAACGGTCATATTTGATCCCGGGGGGGGGAAACCGGGTCTTGGAAAAGGGCGATCTTCGAAGTCGCCTCCGCCACGATATTTTCCGACAGTGCTTGCTCAATGTAGGCTTGCTTCTTCTCTTTGGATTGGTTCCATCGAAAATGCCTGGCATAGGCCTGCTCAACCCCGGCATCGCCACTGAGTGAAAAGCGCAGGATGCGTTTCCTGCCGTATTGCCTGTAGGTATGCTGGCTGGGAACCATGTTCAGGTCGTGGACGTGAAAACGCAGAATCCGCAGATACCGGTTGGCTTTGGAAAGATTCCCCTGGAAGACACGCTCAAGACACGGCACCTGACCACGACGCCAGGCCTCGTAGTCCTTGGAGGATAGATTGCCGGTTCGCATGAATACGGCGACCGGAGATATCTCGTCCAAGTCCCGCAACAAGGAAGCAACAGCCCACACCACCCTTGGGTACAGCTTGTCTTTTCGATATGTGCCGACTGTGACGTTCTTCATCAATTATATCCCATTGATGGACTTTTGGGGTGTGATCCTATAGGGCGGACCAGGATCTCAAGCCTCAAGCGAGATGGTCGCATCTGCTTCCAGAGAAAGGGACAACGGTCACTCCATCACCTCCCAGCGACCTTCCTTTCTTCCTCCGATCCGGCGCACCAAGCCGTCTTTTTTTAAATTTTGGATGTTCCGTTGCACCGAGCGCCCACGAATGCCGATCAATTCCGCCAGCTCGGAAATGGTAATAGACGGTTTTTCCCGACATGCATCCAGAATCTTACTCGACACTCTCCCGTCTCTGCCTTGGACCCCGATTCAAAGCGCGAGCGCTGCGATGCCGCTGGAAAATCACCCCAGCGTCAGCACGGTCACCTGACTGGGCGTGGTGCAGATTCCGGCTGTGTTGGGGAGCATGCCCATGGCGTTTTGGCCGGTGATTGAGGTCAGACGCTGCATGGGCAAGCCGTCGGCGAAGATGGTGATACAGCCCAGTTCATAGTCAGTCTGACCGGCCTCGATGTGCGAAACAACCCCCAGCAGAACTCCGGGCTGGTCGCCCACGCTGACCAGCCCCATGGAAAGCTGATTGATGGTCGGCGTGCAGCTGGTCAGCACGTTGTAGGCCGCTGGAGCCGTGGCTGCGGAAAAGGACATATTTGGATAGGGCACGGGAACCGGGCCTGCCGGAGTCGGGGTCTGACAGACGTCCGGGAAACCCATATTCATGCCGGGACCCATGGAAAGCGCGAACATGATTGAACTCCTCGGTAAAGCTGAGTGTTGAATAAAACCCTATGCTCAATCCGCTCAAAAATCCCAAGTACACGGAGCAATCCGGCACTTACTGGAGAGTTTCGCACTGAAATACGAGAAAACCTCTTTGCCAAAAGCTCATGCCGGAGCAACGACGCAGCAATTGGGAATTTTTCAACGGACTGACAGGGGAGCTACCCCAATTGCACGGTTTCGCCGTCCACTTTGACCTGCTCCTGGGCCTGAATAAAGGTTTCCCGGCTTTGCAGAACCGCTGTTTCCTCCACCACCAGACGCAGATTGCCGCATTGGCATTCCTCGTCTTCCTGAACAAAGCGTTGGGATCTGGTCAGGCGTTGAACCAAATCGCCGATGGTGCTGTCCATTTGACGAACCGTGGTGGCGATGCGCCCGGCCTGGATACGCAGAAAGCGGGTGGTCAGCTCGACCAGACCGATGTTGGCTTCGGCCTCGGCGGCATGGACGCCAACCTTGGCCGTGACGCAGTTCAGCTCCTGTTCCGGAGCCAGGGTCAGTCGGCCTTGGCTGTGCAGTACTGAATCACGGGGCAGGTTGAAATGGGCTGGAGCTTCGGGGGCCGTGCGCTCCAACACCGCCAGAATGTGATGGCAGCCGGCATCAGCAACGCTGAGCAGCACCAGGTCGCCGCTTTCCGGAGACAAAAGGCAGGACACTGCTTGGCGGGCTACCAGCGAGCGCCCGCCGACGCCGACTTCCCAGGCGTCATCCAGACGATGCCGGACCGTGGCATGGTGCAGGCCCAGCACATACGAGCGTGAGGGATTGTAGGTCATGTCAAGCTCCTTATAATATCGACGGTACCGTCCAGTCTTCGGCCTGGGCCAATTCCTCGTCCGTTCCCCGCAGTAGCACGGTCACCGCGTCGTCGAACCGGGAACCGTCGGTATTGGCCTTGTGCATCCGGCCCATGTACAGGGTTGCCTTGCTGAAGTCGCAGTCCCGCAACTCGGCGTGGGAAAAATTGCCGTGGTGCAGCTTGGCGGAGGTGAAGCGCGTGGCCAAGCACCTGGCCCGCTCGAACTGGCCGTTGACCAGATTGGCCTCGGACAGGTCGGCCCCCTCCAGGGTCGCTTCGTTGAAAATTGCCTGGGGCAGGTTGGCGTTGACGAACCGCGTGCCCGGACACTTCGCGCCAAGAAACATCACGTACTGCCCTTGGCAGCGTTCAAAGTTCGCCTCATCCAGGTCGGCCCCGGAAAAATTGCTCATGTTCAGGTTGGCTTGGCGAAAGTCCGCCTTGCGCAGGTCGCAGCCGTCGAACTGGACCTGATTCAGGGCCATCCCGGCAAAGGAAAACCCCGTCAGGACGCAGCCCCGGAGCATGACCTTTTCCAGGGCCGTTGCTTCCAGACGCAGGCCGTCCAGCACGGCCTCCAGGAAGACCACCCGGTCCAGCACGGCCCGACCGAGGTTTGCGCCGGAAAAGACCGCGCGGGAAAAGACCATCTTTTCCAGGCGGGCGCCGCTCAGGTCCGCGCCGCTGAAGACGGTCTCCTGGCCCATGGACCAGCCGATCCGTGCCCCGGCGCAGTCGGCCCCGGCCAGCCGGGCCTTCTGCATCATGCACATGTGGATGGTCGCGCCGCGTAGCGATGCGCCTTCCATGTTCAGACCCTGGATGTTCATCCTGATCCACTGGGTGTCCGAGAGATCGGCCCCGCGCAGATCGCAGTCTTGGAATCCGGTCCGGGAGATGTCCGCCCGGGACAGCTTGGCGCCGCGCAGGTCCGTGCCGAAAAAGCGCGCGCCCCGCAGGTCCGCGCCGGACAGGTCGATTCCGGAAAGGTCCATGTCCAGGGTGCGGTTCTCGGCCACGGCCTGAAGCACCTGTTCCCGGGTCAGGACGCTCATGTGAAATACTCCTCGCGGCCCTTCTCCAGCAGGGAGCGTTTCAGCAGCGCCCCGTCCAGCCGCGTCTCGCCCAGGACCGCCTTGTAAAAGTCCACGCCGAAAAGGTTGGCCAGGGTCAGATCGGCCTGGACCAGACGGGTGCGCTTCAGGGAGCCGGACATCAGGTTCGCGCCGCGCAGGTCGGCCAGCTCCAGGTTGGAACGCGGGAAACGGACCTTGCGGGCCGTGACCCCCTTCAGTCCGGCCTTGGTCAGGCGACAGTTCTCCACAATGGCCTCGTCCAGGTTCGCGCCCGTGAAAGAGGCTCCGGCGAAATCCGTATCCCGCAGCGAGGCCTGGCGCAGGGTGGCCCCGGTCAGGTCCGCGCCGGAAAAGTCGGTCTCCTTGGCCGTGCGCAGATGGTCCAGGTTCGCGCCGGCGAAAACGACCTTTTCCCCGCGGCAGGCCTGGAACATGGTCCGGTTCAGCGTTGCCTCGTGAAATGCGGCTCCGTCCAGCACGCAGCGGTTGATCAGGCAGCGCGTGGCCGAGATTTTGCGCAGACTCGCTCCGGTCAGATCCGTATCCGCCAGAACGCACATGCGCAGATTGGCCTCGTCCAGGCGGGCGTCCGTCAGCCTGGTTTTCTCGATCACGGCCATTTCGGCGTCCATGCCGATCAGGTTGGCTTTGCTCAGGTCCGCTTCCCGGAACACGGCCTGCTGGATCCGGGCTCCCTGAAGATCAGCCTTGGTAAAGGAGGCCTTGCGCAGCACGGCCCGGCTCAGATCGGCCCCGCGCAGCGAGGCTCCGGAAAAGTCCGTTTCCCCGGCCATGCATTGGGCCAGCACGGCCTTGTCCAGGATGGTTTTCGTGAATTTTGTCTTGGTCAGCTGGGTCTTGGTCAAATCCGCGCCGCTCAGGTCCAGGTTCGACAGATCCACCCCCGAAAGGACGGCCCCGGAAAGACTTTCGCCCCGGGCGTGCCGGTCGATGACTTCTTCCCGGGTCAGGGGACGGATCGTGTCCGGGCCCAATCCATGGGCAGCCAACCTAGCCTTGGCCTCTTCCGGCGGCTCCATGGCCTTGAGCCTGACCAGGCCCTGCTCCAATTCCTGTTTTTTGGCGGCCATTTCCTGCCTTGCCGCGGCGAATTTGGCATCCGCCTCCCTGGTGCGGCTGGTGATCTCCGCGATGGCCTTGTCGAACTCGGAAGCCCGTTCCGGAGTCAATTGCCCGGCCTGGCGCAAGGACTCCTTCTGGCCCTTGAGAGCGCTGGCGAACTGCTCCCCGGATCCCTGGAACGATCTGCCCGGCTTGGCGGACATGGCCTTGTCCACCACGGACGGGTCCTGGCCGGCCCGGCGTAGCATGTCCTTGGCCTGCTGCATCATCTCGGCCTGGCGGGCTTCCATCTCGGACTTGATCGGCTGCATTCGGGCTTCCATGGCCTGACGGACCTCCAGGATGACTCCCGGAATGATCGTCTTCAGATCCGGCATGGCCAGCGAGCCTTGCAGTGGCGGGCCGGAAGGCGGCTTGCCCGGTTCGGGCAGGACGATCTCCCGGCGGTGGGCCTCGGCCAGGGCCGGGGGCAGCAGGCCCAGCAGAAAGCCCCGCACGTCCTGCTGGCGGCGATGGGCCTCGAACACGGTGCTCCCCTTGGGCAGCACCGCCGGGATGATCCGGGGCAGCACGGCCTTCCAGGCGGTGATCAGCCTGGCATCCGGGCGCGTCGTCTCAGGCAGGACGACCAGCACCGTCTCGGCGTTTTGCAGGGCCTCGGCGGATTGCGGTCCCGGCTTTTCGTCAGGGGAGGACAGTGCCAGAATGGAGCAGCAATCCCCAATCTCCTGTTCCAGGAAGATCGCGGCAAAGGGGTCCGGAGCCACGATCACGGGGGCGGAGGGGGCCGCGGGCAGACCGGGCAGGTCGATCAGGGTGGCTGCGGGCAGAAAGAGCGGCTCCGGGTCGGAGCCGGAAACGACAATATCCCGTGTTGGATTTTCGGGCAGGATGTCGTCGGAGCCAAAAGGCCGGATATGCAGGCTGATCAGTTTTTTCCCGTCAAACCTGGGCAGCCAGAGGCCGGGGGGCAGAGACAGGGAGGCTTCCTGATCGACTCCCCAATCCTGGGGGTGAAAGGCAACCTGATCCCGAGTCGTTCCGAACCAGTGTCGCTTCCAGGTCCGGCTTTCAAGGCCAAGTCTTTTCAGTACGGCCCGGGCCTGGTCGTCCAGGTCCAAATTACGGCGAGCCTCCACCAGGAGCGGAAAACCGGCATCATGCCACGGGCCCAGGGATTTTGGCTTCAGAGGATCGTCCAAGGCTTGCGTGGCTTCGGTGAGTTCATCGGAGCCGAATTGCTTCGGCATGTTCGCCCGTAATTGGGACACTGCGTCTTTTTGGACCTGGTCCAGCTTTGCCCTGGTCTGGTCGGCCTTGGCCAAGGACGCCTTGACCTTCTCGTCCATGGCGCCCAGCTTGGCCCGGCAGCGGTCAAAAATCGTCAGGTCAACTACCGTGGCGTGGCCGAAACGGGCTTGCAGCTTGCGGGCCGTGGCTTCCAGACCGTTGAGCGTGGCATGTCCGTCGGCCAGCCGTTTCGCGGATAGGTCGGCAAATTGAGCCGTGGAGGGCAGGGGCATGGACGGGCGGTTGCCCAAAGCCTTTTGCCGCGCGTCGTCGATCTCCTTGGGAATGGAGCCCAGACGGCGCAGCAGGGGGGTCAGCTTTTCCTTGGCCTGTTCAAACGGGGCCATGTCGATATCCGCGCCGCGATGCAGGCGGCGGGTCAGCTCGTCCCGGTAGTACTCGATGCTTTTTGGCGCGTCGCCCTGGTCGGCCTGACTGCCCATATCCTCCAGGGCCAGCAGCAGACGTGTAGCGTCTCCCAGGTTTTCGTCCCTGATCCTGGTCATGCCCCGGAAGATGAGTAGGCCGCGCAGCAGGGAGGGAAACAGCCAGACCGTGTCCAGGTGGGTGGAGATTTCGCGAAATTCGTCCGTATCCCGGAGCGGCTCCGAAGGCAGGGGGCCGGGCGGCCACTGGTGCGGCTTCCAGGTTGTGTCCAAGGTCACGAAGGCGCGTAACCGCAATTGAGGCAGGTGTGTGGTTATCAGTTGGTGTTCGGGATGCATCCCCGTGATTTCCACCTGCTCTCCGCCCTGGAAAAAGCCCTCGGCCAGGAACTGATCTTCCTGGGCCTGGTTGAAGTACTCGTAATTCATGTCGTCGGGGAACCAGGGCCAGCGGCTCTTCAACCAGGTGTCGTCATAGGTTCCGGCCTTGACCTTGCGCTGGGGCCAGGTCTGGTCCATGGGGCCGAGACAGGCCGGTTCGGGCCGATCCGTGGCCGCGCCAATCAAGCGGGCCGGATGTTCGATGTTCGGCAACGGTCGCCGGGCCAGGCCGTCCGGACCAAGGACCTCCACAGCCCCTTTGCCCAAAGGGTTGCGTTCAAAACCATCGCCGCCGTAAGCGGAATCCCAGGACAAGGGCAGGGAAACAAATGGCTTGGCCTGGGAGATGCCCCCCTGGGTCCAGAAACGATCCCCGAAAACGAACAATTCCTTGCGCACCCCGCCAACACGAAACCCGGCCTTGTGCGCCGCACGGGCCGCTCCGTCAGGCTGGAAGCAGGCTCCGGAGACCAGTGCCTCGCCGCGGGGCTTGGGCACGCCCTGGTCGATGATCATCGGCTGCCCCAACTGACCGGGCAGAGCGCCCCACATGTTCTGCTCCGTGTCCAAGGCGTCCGGATCAAGCAGGTTGAAAAAGACCAGCCCGGCCACGCACAGCCAGGTTTCACCGTGAATACCGATGGGCCGGAAAAGCGGAGAGACGGTTTTGTCTTTGAAGACCTTCATGGGTATGGCCTGACGGGCTAGAGGTTGTTAATCAACCCGGCAATGTTGTTCATCTCTGCGGCGATGGTATCGCTTTGCCCGGCCACTGTGGATTTCTTGGCCAACAGCCGGGTGTAACTTCCGATAATATCTGATCGAACACTCATCAGTTCAGTCTTTTCTCCGCCAAGCTTGGTCACTTCTCCTGCCAGTTCCTGAACCGTACCTGCAAGATGAGATTGCAAACCGGCCAAGCGCATTGTCTCTCCAGCCAAACTGTTGACCTGTCCGGCCAGTTTCGCGGATTCGCCGGTCAGCTGAGAGGTCTGCCCCGCCAGCTTGCAATGTTCCCCAAAAACATTGGTCACGTCCCCGGCGACGTCAGTCACTTGGCCCTCCAGTTTGGTGCAGCTGCCGCGCAAGACCTCTACCTGTCCTTCAAGTTCTTTCACTTCCCCAGCAAGTTTATCTTTGTTCAGATGAACATTGATTTTGTGCGGTGCCAACTCTCCATGCACTGCTGCCGCGAAACCGAACTTCGAAATCAGGTGGGCATCCGCGCTGACGCCGGCCACAATCTTTTCCTCCCCCCCGCCGATAAATTTGAAGTCGTTGCCGAGGATGACCTGGTTGGAGGTCTCGGCCTCCACCTTGAACCATTTATTCGTGCTGATGGCCACGCCCCATGGCTTGCCCGCTTCACCTTCCTTTTTCATATCCTCGATTTCTTTTTCCAGCTTTTCAATTTTCTCGCTGTCCTCGTTGGCCTCGCCGTGGGACCCTGTACCCGGGTCATTGGGCGCGCCGATGCGGATGAAGGTGTTGGCGGAAGGGGTGTGCATCACCACCCGCTGCTTGCCCTCCTCGTCCTCCATGTGCATCACGTTGCCGCCGCCGGAGAGCAGACGGACCTGGGTCTGGTTCGCGTCGGTGACCGGGCTGGGCGTCTCGGGGTTGGGCACGGCTCCGGCGATCACCGGGCGATCCGGATCGGCCTCGATGAAGGACAGCAAAACCTCGGTGCCCTTGTGCAACGGCGCATGAAAACCCATGCCCTCCCCGGCATAGGGCTGCATCATCCGCAGATAGGCCGAAGCCTTGCCTTCCTTGCGTCCGGACAGGTCAAAGGGCAGGATCACCTTGTATCGTCCGTGCTTGTCCAGTTCCGCGTATTTGCCCCTGCCCGCTGCATCGACCTTGGCGGACAGGGTTCCGGCCAGGCGTGGCCTGGGCGTGATTCGCGCCGGGCGGAACTGGGTGGAGGCGGGAATGCACGTGAAGGTATTGCGGTAAAACAGCCCATCGATGTTCTCCAGGTCCCGGATACCCAGCCCGCTGAGCAGATAGCGCTCCTGACTACCCTCATGACGCACCGTGGTGGTCAGGTACTGCTGATTGAACTCATCCCGGAAATGGCGCTGCATCTGAAAGACATATCCTGGACGCAAAGCCGGGATGGAGGAAAGACCATGAAAAATCTTCTCCCGGCAACGATACTCCTCGGCCCGGATTTTGGCCAAGTGGTCACCTTCGCTCTTGTCCCGAAAGTTTTCCCCGTAAAGATAGATCTCACCTCGCCCGCCGTCCTGAACAGAGGCCTTGCCATCCAGGTCCAGGCTGGGTTTCAGGTAGTCGTAATCCTTGAGCAGGACATTTTTGGGCAGGGGGCTCTGCTTGAGTGTGAAGCGCTTGACCACGTGATCCGCTTCCCCGGCGTCCAGCCCGGAAGGCGGGGAATACGTCATGGTTTCATGGCCGGAAAGCGGAGCATGGGCGATCAAGGTGTCCGAGGCGATCAGTTTTTCACCCTGCTCCTCCTGGGCAAACCAGAAATAGATACCGTCCCACTCCATCCACCGCGAAACAAAAGCGAAATGGGACTCATCATACTGGCAAACGTACTCCCTTGCGGCTTCTTTCTCCTGAAGATGAAACTCGAAATCCAGTCCATGGAGCAGTCCGCCGTCCTCCAGCACGTCAGCCAAATATTCATGCAGCTTCTTGTTCAGAAAAATCTGGTTGTGATGCGTCAGGGTCAGCCACCAGGCCTTGGGACGCAACACGGCCCGGTAAAAGAAATAGTTTCCAGCCTGATGCATCTGCTCGAAAGAGCAGAGAATGCCGTGATACGGCAGATCCTCGCCTCCGGAAAAGCGCCCCTTGATGGTCAATGTGGCCGGATTCTGGAGAACCGCGGTTATGTCCACGTCCTCCCGATCCGAGACCAGCAGAATATCAAAAGAATACAAAGTTGAAAGTCCCTCGTCACCGGAAAACGTAACCACGGTGAACGTCTCCGCGGGCAGGGTCTGACTGACAAACGTGAAGGCATTTTCATTCAGGGTCGGCATGATCTCTCTCGTGGTTGAATTCTGGTGATGTAAACTTCAGTGCTGGTGGCACGCAAAACCATACCGCCGCGACGCAGCCATGCTGAAACGCGACCATGAGGTTGATCCACCCGTTCCCCTCGCCCGGCATCAACCTGATAACGCGTATGTGCCGCTGGATTCAGGACAGAATCATCACCTTGACCTGGCTGGGTGGAGCGATGACGGCCCCGACCATGGCGTTGTCCTTGTTCTGCGTGGTGGGATCGCCCATTCTCTGGGCCTGACTCCCCTCAATGCGCACCTTCATGCTGCCCATGAGGAACTTCACCGGCCCCTTGATGGTGCCGGAACTGACCCCCATGGCCACTCCAGGTTCGTCGCCGCTGGTCACGGGGATTGTGCATCGCTTGGTTACCGCCGGAGTGCCGCCGATCAACACATTTGTTGCTCCGGGTAGCGCCATGGACATTTGCCCGAGATTGGGAAATGGCGTGGGAACGTTGCCGGCTGGCGTGGGAACATTGCAGACGTCTGGAAACGCGGACGTCATTCCGCCAAGTTTGCAGCATGCATGCATAGGGCACTCTCCTGAAAAACGTGTTCAAAACCTCCCCCGGTCAGCCGAGACGGGAAAGGCAATCTGCTTGATACTCAACCGATATTGACCCGCTTTCCGTCCACGGCCATGGTCCCTTTGGCCCGCAGGTCCGCCGAACCAGCCTTGAGTTTGCAGGACTTTTCAACCTGAATACGCAGATGCCCGGCATGATTGGTTTCCACGCCTTCCACGCGGCGCAGGCAATGTCCCAGGGTCTGCACCATGGAACGGGCCGTCACTCGGACTGCGTCCACGATTGAACCAAATCGGCCGATGCGGGCTTCCAGGCTGGCCGCCAGCACCCCCAGACGCAAAAAATCCAAACGCCCGCTGCCGCCGTTAATCGTTACTTCCGGTGCCGAAACCTTCAGCGACTCTCCGCCTTCAAACCGGACCTTCGGAGCGCGGACAAACAGATTCGCCTTGGTTTCAAGCCTGATTTCCTCGCGCCCGGATTCCAACACGCTGAGTATGTAGACGACCTTCCCCGGTCCGTCGTAAACCAGCACCATATCCCCCAAACCCGGAGCAGCCAGGCACCCTGTCGCCACACCGGATTCCAGCACCCGGCCGCTCTCCAGGCGGATGATAAAGCGCCCGCGTTCACCGCTCACAACGCGGCCATGGACGATCTGTCCCTGTTCCGGATTCGGTATGCTGTCGGCGCAGTGGGCCGGTCCGGGGAGAGGAAAGGCAATAATCGCACGTTGTGCGCCGTTCGGCCTGGTTGCGTTCATGCAGTCACCATCCTGGATGCAAGGGCACGAATCGGCCCCGCAAGTCACTTATTTGCCACCCATAATTCCGCATCAGCCAAATCCCTATCCGTGGCCCGGACTCGGGAGACATCACCACCTCCCTGAGCAACCTGCGCCATGTCCACCCGGTGCAGGTTGGCCATGTACAGACGTGCCTCCAGAAAGCGACTTCCTGAAAGAACTGACCGCGAAAGGTCGGCGTAGCGAAGATCAGCCCGCGAAAAGTCGCCCCCGATACAGTCACAGTCGGTTAACAGGGCACCCTGGAGATTGGCGGCCTGAAAATCAGTCCGTCGCAATGTACTTTGGGAAAACACGGCCCCTTCCAAAAAGGCCCTGGTGAACCGGGCCGCATCGGCTCGAGCCTCGGGAAACTGGGCATACTGCCCGTGGACCTCGAGGCAGACCGCCTCGGTTAAATCTGCCTGGGCGAAACTGGCCCGGGAAATATCCAGCCCGGAAATGTCTATCCCGCGCAGCTCAGCCTGGTCGAACATGGCCAGGATCAAACAGCAGCCAGTGAGACGCTGTCCTGTCAATTTGGCCTGCCGCAAAAACGCTCTTTCCAAATTCGTATTCCTGAACACTGCCCTGGTCAAATCCGCGGCAGGCAGCAAAATCCGGGACAGATTCGACTCGCTGAAATCGGTTCCTTCCAGGGAACACTGAGCGATCTCCGTCCGGCTCAAGTCGGCGTCTTGAAATCGAACCCGATTCAAATCGCTGTCATGAAACTGGACCAACGTGATCATGGATTGGCCTAAATCCGCATCGGTCAACGTGCACTCGGCGAACACGGCCTCATTGAGATCCGCACCGGTGAACACGGCCCCCCGCAGGGAACACCTCACAAACTGGCACTCGGAAAGTCGCGCCCCGGAAAAATTACTTCCATCCAGGATCACATTTTCCAGAACCAGCCCCATCAGATCGCTTTCCGCCAGGTTGAAGCCGGTCAGGTCCACATCCGCCAGCCTTCCGGTTTCTCGGGCCTGATCAACGTAGTCAGAAAACGTCACGAAATCGCTCCGGATCCAGCAAGGTGCGTTTCAGATTGCTCCGCTCCAGGCTGGTTCCACCCAGCATAGCCTTGAACAAATCCGCACCGAAACAGTTGGCGCCGTCAAGCCGGGCACCTCGCAAATCGGCATGCCGCAGCAGGGCATTCATCAGATTCATCTGCCGCAGATCGGCCCCTTCCAGCAGGGCCTGGCCCAGATCCACCTCCCGAGCCAGAGCATACCTGAGAAGGGCCTTGCGCAAGTTGCAGCGAGCCAACCCGGCCTTGTCCAGATTGGCTTCAGTCAAATCCGCTCGTGACAGATTCGCTCCGGACCATTGGGCCCCTTCGGCCCGAACCTGACGCAGAGAGGCTTTCTCCATGGACGTGGCCGCATCGGCACGGGACAGACGCAAATCCGCCCGCTTCAGCTCGGCGTCCTGAAGCAGGGTCCCGTCCAGGCGGGCATTCACCGCTATGGCGGCGATCATGGTGGCTGAAAAGAGTTGAGTTTCATCCAGAATGGCCTCCGTCAGGTCGGCAGCGTCCAGATCGGCTCCAGCAAGGTCGGCCCGAGAGAAGTCGCCTTTGGTGGCAATCAGCCCGGAGGCCCGCGCACCGGTCATCCGGGCGGCCTCGAACACCGCACGAATACACGTGGCCTGGGTCAAAATCGCCTGGTGAAAATCAGCCCCTGTAAAGTCCCCTGCCGTGAGGTCCGCACCAGTCAAATCCGCACCTTGAAAATCGCTGTATGCGGCCACCACATGGCGCAGTACGGCATGCGTGCATGATGCCTCCCTGAAACTGGCCTGGTGCAGCACGGCTCCAGTGAACACGGCGCCGCTCAGGTCCGCGTGGTCGAAAACGGCCCGTTCCAGCATGGCGCCGGAAAAATCTCTTCCCGTCAAATTCTGGCCGGAAAAATCTACGCCGGTGAGGTCGTGCTCACGCGCCCAGTGATCCATCCCGGTGTGAGCCGGAGGCGGTTCGGATTGCCCTGCCGTCCGTGTCGGCTGTTCCAGGATCCCGGGTGTTTCGGAGCTCCCGTCAGACTTGAGCGTCATATTCCGCAGTGCGGCCAGGGCCGTTATCGCCTCCCGGATTGAAGCGGCGAGTTCCGCGGGAATGCGGGTATCAGACGCCAGGGCCTCCAATTCACTCACGCTTGGAGGTGAAGCCAGTTTGTTGAGCGCATCGAGATACTGCTCCGGCGTCAAGCCATGTCTGGCCAGAAAATCCTCGGCTCGGACTTCGGCCTCTGCCAGCAGTTGATCCACGCTCTTTTCCGGTACGGAGGCAGCTGCGGCCCGCTCCTGGCTTTCATACTCCTGAAGCAGCTGGTGCGCCTGCTCCTGGGAGCAGCCCAAATTTTCCAGTATCTCTTGACACCGGGCCTGGGCATCAGCCACCTGGCCCTCCAGCTCGGCCTGGGCTTGGGCCCCGCCCAGCGCCTCGGGCCCATCTGAAACGGTTGCCCCGTCAGCAGACA
The DNA here is from genome assembly GCA_007693505.1 of Desulfovibrionales bacterium. Taxonomy (GTDB): domain Bacteria; phylum Desulfobacterota; class Desulfovibrionia; order Desulfovibrionales; family Desulfonatronaceae; genus Desulfonatronum. The sequence goes on from REDL01000045.1 coordinate 48,220, forward strand.
AACTGCCCCAGTCCCCCTGTACGTCAACCGAAGTCGGTTCTGGTCGGGCATCTTCGAGCGACGCACCGGGCGACTCCACTGTGTCATCTTGGCCTCCTGCCCCGGACAGCTCCGGTGAAACCGGAGGCGACAACGAGCTTCCACCTTTTTCCGGAACCTCCATCGTGGATTCGCCCCCTTCTTCCGGCAAGAACAGCTCCAGGCGCAGCTGTTCCAGATAGACGGCCACGGGCAGGGCCGGGATTTCTTGTCTCTCAATACCGAGAACCACGTTGGAAATGTCCTCGGCCTGTTCCTTCTGAATTGGAATCTGGGCCCGAAAGCACAGCACACCCAGCTCCAGGCCGGGGAAAAACCAGACCGTGTCCGCAACGGTCCGGACCTCCCGAAATGTCTCCAGGCTCTCCCCGGGACCGGTGACGAAAATTCTGGGCCGCAATAAGGGCAATTTCCCGGTCATTCGTGGCCGCGAGAGATGCATGTTGGTCAACTCGTAGTCCTCGCCGCCTGAAAGGTAGCCTTCCAGCCATTGGTCAGGCTGGGCGCTCATGTGCAGCAACGGATTGGTGGACGCTGGAAGCTCCGGAAAATCGTCCAACATCCAGTTCCGGTCCAGCGGTCCAAGATACTGGGTTCGGGGGGACCACCACTGTGGCACAGCACGCAGACAAGCCGGCCTGGGTCGTCGACCCGGTGCCAAAGGATGCTCCGCTTCCAAAATCACATTGGGCACGGCAATGGCTCCGGAAGCTCTGCCACCAGACTGCACATCCAGCCCTTTCCCCTGGGGGTTGCCTGGAAAACCCCGGCCGCCGAAGGTATTTTCCCAGGTCAGCGGAAGACGGGAAAAGGGCTGCGGGGCGTCAGGGCCGGTCATCCCGTAACCCCGATTGCCGAAGACCATCAATCGCTTGGCCACGTTCCCCACGCGGGCCATAACCGGACACCCCTCCACGGCCTGGGGTGGAACACAGTCTCCGTAGACAAGAAATTCAGCCCGAGGTTTCAAGCGGCCGGAATCAAAAAGTTCCCCCTCCCCAAGAACCTGGGGCACTGCCGACCACAGCTCCGCCTCCGACAGCAGCGTCAAGTCCTCCTGAGAATCAAGGGCCTGATGGGAGCTTGCCAGGGAAAAGCAGGCGAACAGAGACAGGACCAGATTAAGCTCCCCGGCATGAGCGAACACCGAGGGAAAAAACGCGAGATTTTCCGGCTTGAGGACTTTCATGAATTCTGGCGCGCTCCGGCATCCTACCCGAGACTGATCATCCCGGTGCTGGTCACTTTCAGCGCACCAGCGTTGAGCAGGGGAAACTTGAGTTTAATGCCGCCGGGGTTCACAAGGATGGAGGAACTGCCCCCAGGAGCGGAAAGCAGCGCCTTGCTGGGGTCCAGACGAAGCTTTGCCGTGCCGCCCACGACATCAGTTCCATCAGCGGCGGCCCGTATGCTGTTTTGAGCATACTGCACCGTGGCCTTGGCGGGACTCAGCGTCAATCGCCCCCCTGGGGTCGTCGCGGAAACTGTCTGACCGTTGTTCAGGCTGAGCGAAGCCGTAGACTTGTTGTTCAGCCGCACGCTATTTCCGCCGCTGGAGATGGCTATCGACGATTGCTGTGGTGGAACAAGTCCGACCTTGGCTTCAAAGCCGGCTCCAGGGTTTACCCCGTTTTTCACGTCGATATTCACACCTGCGTCCCCGAGCTTGATGTTCGCGGCATAGCCGGTCAGATCAGAAGCCTTGAGCGCCGCGATGGCGCTGCGCGTCAAGGCGGTGATGCCGGCCCAGACAGCGGCAAACCCGATACCCGTGCCCGCCAGGCCCCATTTCTGGCCTTTCGTCAGCCCTGAAAATTGGTCATTCTCCTTGATACTGGCGGATGCCGCCACGGCACCACCCACGGAAGCGGCACAGGTCAGGCCGAAAGCGGTCTTCAGCTTGCGCAGCGCCCCCCGTGTTGCAAAGTTGGCCCCTCCCCGGAGAGTTACCTGATCCGTCCCCACCAGGGACTTTTTGTCGTCCAGGGAGTACCCGTCCGTTCCAAAAGCTACCCGTTCACCTCGGTCATAATCGAACTTTGTCGTCAAGGAGGCCCCCCATGCCAACGAGGCATCCACACTGCCCTTCGCTCCGACCGAAACATCATTTTTGATCCCGCCAAAAAATGAAAAAGCCTGGCCGATTGTGTTCTCGACCTTGTTTTCCAGCGCGACGTTGCGGATGTTGTCCCCCCAAATTTCCACGGTACTTTTTTTCCTGGATTGTTCCCCGGCTTCCTCTTCCTCGCCTCCATCGCCGGCTGTCTGACTTGCATCCTCGTCATCAGCGTTGGTCATGACCAGCCGGGCCGCGCCTGCCGGCAAAGCCATGCCGATGGCCTGGGAACCGCGGATATCGGAAAAGACCATCTCACTGCCCCCGGCCGTGCGCAACGCATTATGCGGCGCATTGCCCTCCGTAACCACATTCGGGGTTTCCTGGTTGGGCACCGCGGCCTGAATGATCGGGCGATCGGGGTCGCCGTCAATAAATCCAATCAGCACTTCCGTCCCCTTGAGCAAGGGAAAATGCATACCGTGATCTGCTCCGGCATACGGCGTGGCCATCCGTAGCCAGGCAGAAGCCTTGCCGTCACGGCGGCCGGAAAGGTCAAACGGCAGAATCACCTTGTATCGGCCGTATTTGTCCAGTTCGGCGTATTTTCCACTGCCGGCCGCATCTATCTTTGCCGAAAGCGATCCAGCCATTCGCGGCTTGGTCGTGATCCGCGGCGGACGATACTGAACATTCCCGGGGATGCATTTAAACGTGTTGCGGTAGAACAGCTCATCTTTTACCCCTTGCTCCCCGCCGCCGAACCCTCCGAGTAGATATCGCTCCTGACTGCCCTCATGGTGCACCATGGTAGTCAAGTACTCGGTGTTAAAGGCTTCATGAAAGTGACGTTCCAGCTCGAAGGTGTAACCAGGGCGTACTGCCGGGATGGAGGACAGACCATGAAACACCTTCTCCCGACAATGGTATTCATCGGCTCGAATACCGGCCAAACGATCACCCTCGGCATTATCCAAAAAATGCTCACCATATAAATAGATATCCCCCCGTCCCCCATCCTGAACGCGAGCCTTGCCTTCCAGAGGCAGGCTTGGTTTCATGTAGTTGTAATCCCGCACAAGAATGCTTTTCGGCATGGGGCTCTGCTTCAAGGTAAATCGCTTGACGACCCTGCCGGCTTCATCCGCATCCAGGCCGGAGGGCGGGGAATAGCGGAAGGTTTCATGCCCGGGAAGCGAGGTGTGGGCAATCAATGTGTCCGATGCAATCATCTTTTCCGAGAAGCCCCCTTGATCGAACCAGTAGTACACGCCGTTGCGTTCCAGCCACCGGGACAGAAACTGGTAGTGCGACTCCCCATACTGACAGACGAACTCCCAGGGAGGGTACTTGCGCTTGTAGCGGAACTCGAAATCCAGACCCGAAGTCAAGCCGCCGTCCTCCAGCACTGCGGTGAGAAATTCCTCATTGGTCTTGCCCAAAAAAACCTGGTTGTGGTGTGTCAGGGTCAGCCACCACAACTTTGGCCTGAGCTCGGCACGATAGAAAACGCTGTCGCCTACCTGGTGCATCATCTCGAACGCGGACAAAATCCCATGGAACGGCAGATCCGCGCTTCCGGAAATCACCCCCTTGATGGTAAACGTGGCTGGATTTTGGAGAACGGCGGTCAGGTCGACATTTCGCCGTTGGGAAACCAGCAGGATGTCAAAGCGATAGAGGGTGGACAGTCCCTCGTCCCCGTTGAACCGAGCTACTGTAAACGTATCCTCGGGTAGGGCTTTGCTGATGAAGGTGAACGCATTTTCTCGGGGTTGGGGCATACTGAAGCTCCTCTGAAAGCGATTTCCTGGTTTGCTCACCGGACGCAGGCAATCCCTCCACCAGCTCCCTGCAGATGGGCGGACAATTCTACGGTCCGCATGCTCAGTTGTTTTTTGGCGTGGTGAGCGTCACGGTCAAGCTGTTGTCCCGGCGGGAGAATGCCGGGGGCTGGGCTGGACGAAGCAGTTCCCTGTTTCGGTAATGGAAGACGATACGCAGGTAGTCGTCATGCTCTCCAAGGGCCACCTGGCGGATGAATCCATCGGCAATCGTGTTGTTGAAACGGGCCATATTACGCCAGTCCCCGGGAATGTCCACGACCCACCGGGCCGGAGCGCCGATAAAAAACACATTTGGTGCGGGAATCGGACGATCGGCCTGAAATATGGCCTCAAAGCCACTCTCGACCTGGTTGAAGGAATGAGCCATTACGTTTCCCGGTGCATCCGGTTGGGGAGACGGCGAATGTGGAGCCGGTGTATCCGAGATATCTGGGGATGGCCCTGGAGTTGGCGGCTGCTCGATTGGGGCCCGAAAGACCGGGGCCGCTTCAGGGCTGTCCGTGATCGCCGGCCCGGCAAGTTGGGAAAGCGTGGCTAAATCCTGTTCATCCATGTTCTCTTGCCCTCTCCAGAGTGAAACAAGGCGCTGAACCTCCTCCTTCAAGGTCACCTCACTCTGAGGATCGAACAGTGCGGAGACCAGCCCCACATCCCGCCCTACGGCCAAGGAGAAGAAGGTCATGGCGCACAGGATAAAGACGAGCAACATCACCCAGGGTGCCCGTGGGGAGTGCAGAGCGCTCACGGGCCACCTTCCGCACGTGGAGCGGCTGGCTCAGCAGGATCGGCCGAACCGTCGGTTTGGCCTTCCGTGGCATTCGGGGCGGTGCCGGGCGTTGGAGGACTCGCCGCTGGCGAGGAAACTGTAGATGCTGGCGCTGGGACCGGCTGAGGCTGGGGGGCGCCAGCCAGGGTGTCCGGGCGCAGCGTACCGGCTCCCAGGCCGGCCCAACAGTGTGCGGCCTGGGCAGGCACCTTCAGAGGCGGCAGGTCCTGGATGGCCAGGATCGGCTCCGCATTCTGAATTGTGAAACTGACCTGAATCTGCTCCACGTCCAAGCCTTCCAGAATGCTTTTCTGCTGCGGAAAATCATCCGGAGTGTACACCTTACGCCCAGCCCGGAAGTCCCGCAGAAAATCCCGAAATGCCCATTCGCCGGTCCACCTCTGGGACAGCGTTGCCTCCCGAAAAAAAATGCGCAGGTTGACCTCGTCACAGGTGGCCGGCTCCCAGATGAAGTCCAGGGAATTGGGAAAGTTGAAATTGTCCAAAGTCTGCGGCTGGGCCGCGCATTGCAGGGTCAGCGTGGTCTGGTAGGGTTCGCTTTTGGCTTCCCGGTTCACGTTCGTGGGCAAGGTGCTGATGGGTACGGTGTATTTTGGTTGGATCTGCTGGCGACGCACAGAGCCCTGATCAAGAAAGGCAAGAAACTCGTGCCGGAATGGAAACGGAATCCCCAGCCAGGTTGCGGGAGCCCATCCATCCTGGGTCCTGCGCAAAAAATGCTGGGCCGGACCGGACAAAAACGGCGGAACCAGACCGCGGTCACCAAATAGCTGCGACCAAAGCTCACGTTGGGGAACATTCACGATTTCCGATGTCACCTGCGCTTCCCACACGTCGTTGAGTGCGCAGGCCGTCTCGTACGTGATCAGCGTGACCTGGAAGAGCAGTGGTCCCTCGACGAATTTCCAGAAATCTCGCCAATCCGCGGCCTGGCCTTTGACCAGCAGCTGAGCCATGGTGTTCACTGCGGCCATGGCCACGTCCTCCGGGGACTGCTCCCCGGTCAAGCCAAAATTCTGAGAGGCGAACCGAAATGATCCATCCATGGTCGCGGCAGCCTGCTGCAACACCTGCAGCTGCTTCATGTACTCATCGAAATGCTCTGAAGCAGCGAGGCTGTCCTCCAGACGAAACACCCGGGCTTCAAGTTGCGTAAGCTTCTCGGAAATTCTGGAGTCCAGTGTGGCGCCCATCTGCTTGGCCCGATACGTCTCCACCAAGAACTCAAACTCCCGATGAAACTGATTAACCATGGCCGGGTCAAAGCGCAGCCCTTCAATGGCCCGGTGTTCATCGCGCATCCTGTTAATCAGGTTGAAGTAGGGATTGTCCAGGGTGGCCATGCTGGCGCTGGTTTTCAACCAATCCTCCCTGGTGAGCAGCTTGTCCATGCCCAGATCGAAATGATCCCGGAAATCCTGCCAAGCATCGGCGAACTGGACCGCGTACCAAATCCAGAAGTTCTGTTTTCGCCGGGCAAAGGCCTCCGGGTCCGAAGCAGCTTGGACCACCTGTTCCAAAAGGCGTTCAATCTCGGCCTTGCCCTGGGCGGTGAAAGCACCGGGCACCCGCGGTTCGTCACGCACCTGCCCCAACCCAATCCAAAAGTCTCCCAGAGTCACGTCCGGAAGATTGGGACGCGCTGTGGCCCAATCCACCATCCAGTGCAGATCTCGGCCTTCCAGTTCGATAATCTGGTTGGTCCACATCTGCATTTCCTGGCGTTCCCGCTGCAAAATACCCAGGTCACGCTCCCAGGCGGCATAGGAACGGTACATGTCCGGGAAAAAGGCTGCCACATAGGGCAATCGCCCACCAAAAGCCAAGGCCAAGGCCTCGATGGGTCCCTCCTGGCCCGGGACATCCGGCCGGGGCCGGCCGGTTTCCCGGGCCAGGAGGGTATCGATCCGCCAGACCAAATATTGCAGGTACGGGGCAAGCACATCTTCCTGATCACGAATGCCCAGATTCACGAACTTCTGTCCCATGGCCTCGTCAATGGGCGTAAGAATGTGGTCCCGAAACCACAGGGCATAGTGGTTCTTCAGTCCGAACAGGGCCGCATGTCCTTGATACAATCCCATTCTCGGCCAGATGCGGGCATGAAGATCATTTTGCATCTTGGCGATCCGGTCGCGCATCAGGCCGATGGTGACCATATCCTGGGCCAAGTCAGCCCCCATGGCTGGTGCTTGGGGGAACGTTTCGTAAACGGGCTGCATGGCTTTGCGAATCTGGACATAGGAAAGACTGGACAAACCGATGAGCGTCAGCAGCAACAGCATCCAGGCGCCCAGTGCCAGATTGGTGGTTGCTCTGCGCCAGGAGAGGTACTCTCCGAGCATACGGAAGCCATAGCGGTCCTTGGGCAGGATCGCGGCGAAAAAGTCATGCAGGAAAAGCCCCCTCCCGGTATCCGGCAGTCGCCATTGCCGATCCTTGAAAGTCTCCAGGCCGCCCAAAAGCCCGGATCGAGACAAACCTGACTGCCGCCCGCTGGAAATAAACAGCCCGCGAAAATACGGGGTCTCCTGGTAGGGATTTTCGTGAAACGCGCCCTCGATGAAAGCCCGGATGCGCCGCCCCAATCGCTCGAATTCATCCGGAAACAAGGCGGCTCGTCCGGCGACAACCTCGGTTCGGGTGGCCAGCAGAAGGCGGAGATCCTTCAGTCTGCGAGCGATGTGCACCATGGCTTCGCCCAAAAAGTCTTCCGGAGCCCGCTGATCCGAGGGATTGAGCAACCCCATGGCCTGGCCGCGCTGGGATTCGGGAAGCAACTCCGCCAGGGCGGTCATGCCCATGACCAGATCCAGCTTGGTCACCAGGACATACACCGGAAACTTGGCTCCCAGGACCCGCATCAATTGATCCATGCGCATTCTGATGGACCGTCCGTAGGCAACCAAGGCGTCCTCGTCATCGCTCAAGAGCCGGTCTGCCGGGAGAGTCACGATCAATCCATTAAGTGGTTCCTTGCGCCGGTATTTGGCCATCAAGGTCAAAAACCGTTCCCATTCCTCCCGGTCTTCATCTTCCAGGGGAACGGCATACCGGCCGGCGGAATCCAGCACCACGGCACTCTCGAAAAACCACCAGTCGCAATTCTTGGTGCTGGAAATTCCCTTGGTCGGGCCAACATCCGTCAGGATGGTGGTCAATCGGGCATGGGATACCGCAGTGGACTTTCCTGAACCCGTCTCTCCGAAAATCATGAACCAGGGCAGGGTGTAGAGAGGATCGCCCCGGTGACGTAGCCGGGAGGAGCGCAAGGTATCCACTGCGGCGGTCCATCGGTCCTGCAACTCTTGGAGTCTCCGGCGCTCATGGGCCGGAGCGGCTTGAATGGATGCCTGGTCCTGATCGACCACCCGCTTGACGAACTGCTCCTCACGTCGACGATAATAGTACCGGCGCAGAAACAGCACCATGACCACCACGAAAAACACACCGACAACAGCCACACCCACGATCCAGCGTGGCCACTGCATATAGTCCGCCAGGAACAGCGCGCCCACCGTCGTGGCCACGGTCAAGGCCAGAAGGAGAAAGACCTTTAGCGCGGTGAATAAGAGTTTGGTCATTCTGGATTCTCAGTAGGCTTGAACACGCATCGCCCTGCCGCGGTCGAAAAGTGACCCGTCATCCCAACGCCCCCAACCATGTGGCCACGAAATCAGAAAGCATTGCGGCATAGGCCAGATAGACTCCCACGGCCAGGACGCCAGGCACAGTAAAGAGCAGGATCAACTGCAGGCTTGGAGCAAACAGCTCTGTCCGACTCTTGGATATTTCGCGCTCATACACTTCCGGAAAAAGGCGCTCCTCCGAGAGCTGCCGCCCGTCACGCAAGTTTTCCAGATTGGCTTTGGTCAATTCCCGCAGGGTGAGGCGACCTTCAGGGCCAAAATATCGACCAGTGAAGCCCAGGGTTAGACAGGCCACGTAGACTTCAAGCACGTCACGCTGTGGCGAAACAGGGCGCTGCTCCAGATTTTCGAACAACGACATGTCCAGAGGCTCCCGGGCTGATTTGCCGCAAAGTCCGGCCAGACGCTGATAGAATTCCTCCCCGGCGTTGACGGTGTGGAAGTGCACCTGTTGCAGCTTGTTGCGCATCCACTCGGTACGTCCCGGCCAGCTGGATGCCAGGACGATCTCGTCGGCAAAGGCGCAGACGGCGAAAAGAGCCTGCTCGGCCTGGGATGGATCGCGGCGGTTGGCCCGATCCATGCCCTCTTGGAGCAGCCGATCCATATCCCCCCGGGCTGTTGCGTAAGGAGTGTCCGCCAGATTTGGCTCCGATCCGAGCATGGCCGCGAAAGCCAGGGCTGGAAGGAAATCATCAATCAGGGCCATGATCCGCCTACCTGGTCAGCACGGCCAGTTGCGCATCCAGATCCTCTGGGGCCTCTGTCCAATGCAACGCGATGCTGCCGTTTTTCTCGATTTCCGACCAAAGTGGGCTTTCCCGGCCGATACGGAAATAGATGGCTCCGTGGCGACGAGGCATGCCTGCCGGTGGGCTGTCGGACGCAGCCAGCGGAATGCCCGGAAGAGCGCGAACCAGCAACGACCCCATGGCGCTGGTGGCCGAAAGTTTGAGCATCTGGGAGGCTGATTCACGCATCGTCTGGGGATCCATGAGTTCGGAATGCAGCACAAGCCAGTACTCGCCCCCGGATGTTCTGGTTTCGGCCAGAATCTGGTTGGGAATCTCCGCAGTCCAGGAAGGATCCTTGAATTCGAAGCGGGTCACGAATCGTGGACCGGCGGAAATCCCTTCAAGCAGGGAGACAATCACGTCCCGAACACCGCGAAAACAGCGGCCTAGATCAGTGTGGGCATAATCCGGGACCAGCCTTTCGTCCTGCCAGTTTTCTCCCAAAGCGCTGATGTCCAGGGAAAAAACCGACAGCTCCGCCACCAATTCGCGAAGCATACCGTAGGCGTTCCAGGGAGACAGGCAGTGGTTTTCCACGGCATGATCCAAACGTGCAGCAAACCGGGAAAGGGTGCGCAAGGCCATGAGCAACAGGGTGAACTCCGTATTCACGCCGCCGGAAAGGTTCTTGTAACCTTCCAGTTGTCGGGCCTTGCCCAGCACCCGGTCCCGCAGTTCCTTCAGCAACGCGGCCAGTGCCGCGGAGCCGGAAAGTGTCAGACACGGCGGCACAAAGGTCGCATCCAGAGCCGCCCGATCTCCTTCTCGGGTTAGCCTGGCTATCGGAACCAGGTCGAGGTCTCCAGCCTGATCCAGCTCGTTTTCAAAAACAACATTCAGGACGTAGGACATGCGCCGAATTTGAGCCGGCGGTCCGTCGCCGTATCCGTCCGGAACACTTTCAGGCTCCACGGGCACGGCCAATCTCGTGGGGGCCGCGACCATTTGGGAAAGAGATTCGGCCACGGTCACATTGGGTTCCCCCGGTCTCATGGCCCGGAGTCCGACATAAACGGTCAGTGAACCATCCACCGGGATGGATTCCATGACCAGTTGCCGCCCGCCGCACACCGCATTACCGGGAACGTGCAACACTTGCGCTGTCGTCGGTAACAGCACCATGATCTCGGCCAACTCAAAACGCCCGGCCGCCAGAGCCGCATCATTGACCTTGAGGCCGGCAACACCCCAAAAATAGGGGATCAAATTCGTAACCAGAGGAGCCAACGTTTCCGAAAACTGTTGGTTGAGAATCTGGAAGTGCTGGGGTTGCAGGAACAACCCTTGATGCCAGTAGATCGGACCATCAGCCATCATTCGACTCCCATGCGTTGAATGGAGTTGGGTCCCAGCAAAACATCCATGGTCAGGGCCCCCGGATTGAACACGTCCGAAGACCAGGGCCACATCCCACCCCGGCTGGAAACCACCGGGAAACTGTACAAAGCCGTTATCAGCCCAGGCTGAAGATCATTGTAACCAGCCACCAATCCCACGTGACGGGCACCCTCGGCCCGGTCCAGAACGAAGGAAGACTCCTGTCCCGGCCGGATGAACCGCCGCTCCACATGCACCACGCTCTGGTCGAAACGGGCGCACTCCAGCAGCTTGCGGATCCCTCCGATATTCGCGGCCAGCTCCTGGAACACGGCCGGGGCACTCAGCTGGTAGGTGCACAGCAAAATATTGTGAGAAAACCCTTCAAACAGATTCAGGTCACTGTCCGCCTTGAGGTTCATGGTCAGCCCACCCGGCAGAAAGGTCCATTTAATCTGGTCTGGACTGGCGGCGTTCTGGGGTATTTCCCAAGGCTTGGGTGGCGTTTTTTTGCCTGGTGGCGGATATCCGTGGCAGGCCGTAAGGCAAAAAACAATCAGAAGGAAGAGAAAGCCCAGAGCCGATGGCCGCACAGCACGGCATACCCGGTGCAGGGAGGGGACGGCGTTGAGCGCCCCCGGATTCAAAACCGGACTGCGAAAAGCGGAACATGGAACCTTAAAGCCAAAAGCCGGTTTATGCATACCATCACCCATATCGGACATCCTGCCTCAAACCAGGGACACAGTAAAGACGTCGACATCGTCCAGGTCTGGAAATGGTCCGAAAATTAAACCGTCAGGGACCCCGGCTATTCGCACATAGTAGGACTCGGCTGGTGAAAGATCGTTGTGTACCCCCCAGGCCGTGGCCTCTCTGCCGTCCAGGTGCAGCTTCATCCCCCGCACCGGGTAGTTCACGGTGGCATTCTGGGGAATTGTTCCGGCAAGCCCGACGCCATGGGCGTCAGGAGTAGCGTCCATGCCGGTGCAGCCGAGAAATGCCCCTTTCCAGGGATCATGGGCCGGACCAACCTCGAACCAAAGGCCTAAACCAGGTAAGGGGTGCACGGCCAGACGATACTCCAGAACCGGTTCTGCGAGTTTGCGATTGGCCCTGGCCACGGCTTTCACTCCCAGGCCGCTGGCAACCACCTCGGCTCCGCGTAGCGGTGTCGGAAGCCCTGCAACGTCCACCTTGCCCCCGGATGGTGACAGTAAAATGGGAAAATTGTGTCCGTGAGCAGCCTGGGCTGACAGAGCCAAAAGAGCCAGTCCGCGACGGATCGAGGGCTGGGCAAAACTGGCGGCTTGACCGACGATCAGCCACACCGCGCAATCGCCTCGGCCCAGTTCCGGGACTGCTCCGGCCCAGGCCAGTTTGGCCAAATCGTCTTCCCAAAAATGTCCTGCCGGATTCAGACCGTACTTGGCGGCCTCTTCAAAAATCATCCGCCCCAATCCCTCGTTTTTCTCGAGAATGGATATCCAGACGCGTTTCTTCATGGGTCCTCCAAGTCTTCTGCGCAGCTGAAACCGCTACGTTGTCCCGGCTTGCACCGCGGACAAGGTCGTAGCTGCGGTTGATTCCGACTGTTTTTTCGTCTCATCCTGGGCAAACGCCATGATAAACCCACCATCATCACCCACATCCAGGGACACGAAGCGGGGCATTCCGGCACCAGACATATGGCCGAGAATTTCCTGGGACATGCGCGGCAGGATGGTTCCGGACAAAATATACTCGATGTTCCGGGCTCCGGTTTCCACCTCGGTGCACCGGGCCGCAATCTGATCGGGAACCGCATCCGTGTAACGCATAACCATTTTGTTGTTCAGCATCAGCCGCTTGGCCAGGGCCTCCAGCTTGAGCCGGGCGATGCGCTGCATGGCCTCCGTGGACAAACTCTGGTAGGGTACCACGGCCATTCTGGCCAGCAAGGCCGGCTTGAAATGCTCGGAAAGGATCGGCCGGATCGCCGAAAGCACGGTATCCAGATCCAGTTCGGCGCTGTCCTTGGTCATTTCCTGGATCACATCCGAACCCAGGTTGGAAGTGAGCATGATCACCGTGTTCCGGAAGCTGATTTCCTTCCCCTCGCCGTCCGTGAGCAGTCCCTTGTCAAAGACCTGGTAGAACAGATTCATCACATCAAGGTGTGCCTTTTCCACTTCGTCCAGCAGGACCACGGAATACGGCCGCTGGCGCACCGCCTCGCTGAGCATCCCACCCTCACCATAGCCGACATAGCCCGGAGGTGAGCCGATCAGCCGAGAAACCGTATGTTTTTCCTGGAATTCGCTCATGTTGATGGTCACCACGCTGCGTTCGTCTCCGAAAAGCATGTCCGCCAGTGCGAGTCCGGTCTCGGTCTTGCCGACTCCCGACGGCCCCACCAAAAGGAAGACAGCAGAAGGCTGCTCCGGACCGCGTAACCCGGCCTTGGCCGCCTTGATTGCCTCGGCCACGGCGCGCAACGCCGCATCCTGGCCTTTGATCCGCGTCGCCAAGCGCTGCTCCAGGTCCACGGCCACCGCAGCCTGCTCACGGGCCACTTTGCCTACGGGAATCCCGGTCCAGTCACTGACTACCTTGGCCACCACGTCCGGGGTGACTTCAATGGACACCAGACCGTCACCGACCCGGGCCGAGGCATAATCTTCCCGGGCGTTGGTCACGACCTTTTGCAGCGCGTCCAGATCCAATACTTCCGGGGCATGCGCATTGTCGGAGGTATCCGCGACATCCGCGCCAGCTGGCGCACCCGTCCCCTCCGTCGTGTCCGTTGGCTCTCCCGTACCAGCCAACAGGGAATCCTGGGCCATGGCCGTGTTCAGCGCGGTTCGAGCCGCCACCAGGGCCTGGGCTGCCCTCAATTCCTTCTGCCATGCTGAACGCAGTTCTTCGCTGGTGCTGGTCAAATCCCCAATACGCTGCTCCAATTCCTGGAGGTGTTCGGCATCAATGGTCAGCCCATTGGCAAAATCCCGTTCCAGGGCCTTCTTCTCCCGCAGGGCGGCCTGGATTGCCCGTTCCATGTCCTCCAGTTCGCCGGGTTTGGAGGACAGGCTGATCTTGACCCTTGCGCAGGCCGTGTCCAGCAGGTCAATAGCCTTGTCCGGTAGAAAACGACCGGTGAGATAGCGATGGGCAAACTCCGCGGCGCAGATAATGGCATCGTCGCGCACAATCACCTTGTGCGCTTTTTCGTAGGCGTCGCGAATCCCCCGCAGAATCAAGGCTGCCGTGGCCACGCTCGGCTCGTCCAGCTTGACCAGCTGGAAGCGTCGAGCCAGAGCCGGGTCCTTCTCGAAGTATTTCTTGTATTCTTTCCACGTGGTCGCGGCGCAGGTCTTGATTTCGCCCCGGGCCAGAGCCGGTTTGAGCATATTGGCTGCGTCCGAGCCTCCGGCCGAACCGCCCGCACCCACCAGGGTGTGGGCTTCGTCGATAAACAAAACAATGGGCTTTTCACTGGACTTGATCTCGTCCAGCACGCCCTTCAAGCGGCGTTCAAACTCCCCCTTCATTCCGGCACCGGCCTCCAGCAGGCCCATGTCCAGACCAAGCAGAGTCACGCCTTCCAGCACTTCCGGAACGTCTCCCTGGGTGATGCGCAAGGCCAGCCCCTCGATCACAGCGGTCTTGCCCACCCCGGGTTCACCCACCAGGATCGGGTTGTTCTTCCGCCGCCGGGCCAGAATGTCCACGATTTTGCGGATTTCCGTATCACGGCCAAAAACCGCGTCGATCTTTCCATCCTTGGCCTTGGCGGTGAAATCCTCGCAGAATTTGGCGATGAAACTCTCCCCAGCCGCCTCATGCGCACGGCCCGGCTCACCGGCGGCCCTGGCCGCCGGACCTTCCCCCGCGCTTTCCGTGGACACCTTGGCCAGTTCCCAGAAATGCTTTTGCAGATCCTCCCGGTTAATTTGGCCGATCACGTCCGAATAACCGCCCTGAGCGTACAAAGCGGGCTTGCGCAGAAAGGCCAGCAAGACGGCTCCGGAGCGGATTCGGGTCAGCCCGAGATCCACCGAGGCCACCAGCCAAGCCGCTTCCAGAAGCTCCATGAGCAGAGGCGAAAATACCGGCCGGGAAGAATTGCCGGCCCGAAAATCTTCCATGCTGCCGTTTACGGCCGCCTTCAGCCGCCCGACATCCACGCCAAATCGGTTCAGAGCCAAAGGAATGTCCGCGCTTTGATCCTCCAGGCAAGCCAACAACAGATGTTCCACCGTGACCTCGTAATGGGTGCGGTTCACGGTCAGTCCGGCGGCCGTATGCAGGGCCTGGGTGCAGTAGCCGTTGCACTTCTCCAGCAGGGCTTTCATGTCCACGCCGATCATAGCACGATGCTCCTTTGTTGATGATCATCCCAAATTCGTCTGCGTTCGGGAAAAACAGCCCATCCTTCAGCCAGTGGTTCCGCTGTCAGCCAGACATCACACCCCAGTCGAGACCAGCGACCGTCACCCAGCCTCCCCGGCTGGGCTTCCTGTGGAGCCAAAATGAACTCCAGATCGAACTCCAGGGGCTGGGTGCAATAAAAGCGAACCAACTTGATCACTTCGTCATGGCCTGTCTCCCCAGGCACTCCCCACTGAAATGTATCCGCATCCAGTGGGCCGATAACAATCCGGATTTTCCCCATGGCGTCCGCCACCCGATCTCCGATCCAGGCACTCCTGCCCAGGACATTGGCCTCCCGACCGAGACGGCAACGCTGGTCTTCTGGTATCGTGGCCATTCGCGGCTGACATGGCACGACCTGAACTGGGGCGCCGATCCGGTCGGAGAGCACCCCTCGCAGCCCCACGGCGGAACGGGGAAACTGGGTCAAAAGGCCAGTGGCCCGAAGCAGGGCACCCGGCTGATCAAAGGCATGGTCGCGCATCTCCTGGTGACCCAGTCCCACCAGGGCGAACAAACGCAGCAGGATATCCTCATCCTGTTTTTCACAGGCCTGCTGGCACAGTCTGTAGTGGGCGTCGGCCAGAGCGAACAGCACGAAAAAGCCGTGATTCAAGATATCCAGAAAATCACGGCTGACTTTGCTGTCCTCGTTCTGTTCGTCCAGGAGCTCCTCGGTGTAGAAGGTGGGCAATGGAGAAGACGGTCCGTACAGCCCCAGGAACGTGGCCGTCATCTGGAACCGTCGCAACGCATCCGACTGTTGGGTTTTCTCGCCGGAAATTTCCTTGATTTCAACCAAATCCGTTGGCGGGAAGCCCAGGGAAAGGTAGGGACGAACCCGAAGTTGTTCCCGCAGGAAGGTTCGTTCACCCGAGATCCCCGGCCCACCATAAGCCTGGCGCAACAACCGCAGGGCTTGCACGTAAGAAAAACCCCGCGGATCGGCAATCAGATTTTCCAAAACGGAACGCCGCCGCTTGCCGTCGGATCGAGAGCCAATGGCCTCCGAACCAGCCCTAGCCTCCGTGACAGTGCCCGAAGTTGAAGCGGATGTTTTCAAAGGAGAATGCGATCGCCCAGCCGGATCGGCCATGTGAACTGCTCCTTGCGCAGGGTATCGGTGACATTCAGGCGGGTATAGGCGTTGATGGCGGCATAATTGCCCAAAAAGACATCCAGTACCGAGCCGAACAGGTGCATATCCCCCTCACCGGTGAACCCCTGACGGTCCAGCTGGATCTGGATGTCCTGGCCGCGCAGCAGATACCCTTGGACAAAGCGATCCGTGGCCCGCAGATCCATATCCACGATCCCTTCAACACGCTGGGTATTGGCCAACACCGTGGCCCGATCCCGGGTTTCCGTAAAAATGTACAACTTGAGCACCGAGCGCAGGTTCTCGGCCGTGGCCACGGACAGGTAATTCAGGAAAAGATGGGAAAGCAGTCGCCAGAGCAGATTCTTGCCCAGGGGAGGCTGGACCGGTGATGTCGGGGAGCGAATGTTGGCGAATTCAGCCAGCTCCGACGAGGATTCCGTGGGTATGCGCACGTCTCCGACCCGCAGGGTGTCCGGTAAGGAGGCGTTGGTGCAAAGGATGTCCAGAGAGAGTGTCTCCAGGCTGGGTTCTTTGTTGCCGCCCGGATAGGCCACGGAAAGGTGCATTTCCGCCTTGCCGTCCAAGGGAGAGAGTCGATGATGCACGGCATAGACCGGCGTGGCTTCCACCTGAGGATTGAACAGTTCAAATGGCAGATACTCGCGCTCCTGGACCGTCCCCTGGACAAAGCCGACAACCTTGTCCACCGAATAAATCTGATAGTGCCGTGGATTTTCCCCACTGGCCCGAATTGGGTAGTCTGCCCGTTTATGATCCAGCAGGATCGGGTCGGCTTGATGGGGAAAGAGATTCAAGGCCGGGGTGACGAACAGTTGAAAGTGTTCCGCCCGCATGGGTGGGAGGTCCGCGGGCAAATCGACGAAATCAAACTCCAGCGCGAACCCGGACCCCGTGCCGCGATGACGCCAATTGCTCAGGCCGTTCACGTCGAAAAAAAGAAATTTTTCAGGCAAGATAAAGTATTCCTGAAGAATACGGTAGCCGGGAAAGGAGCGGGCCGGAAAAGGAATCAGGGATTCGTTCTCACCGAAACCGACAGGAGTCACGGCCTGCCGCCCCAGGGGCACGATCTTGCCGTCCGTGGACACCAGCCGAACATCGCGTAACCGGGTGAACAGCAGCCAATTCCGCCGGGAAGCCTCGGTGTACACTCCGGCCAAGTGAAAACGCAGAAAGTCCATGGATAATGAGGCCGTATCCAAGCCGGCCAGGTCCAGGTCGATACGCAACCTGCCGTGGCCACCTCCCGGAGCATTGAAGGACACCGCGGCCACTGACAGGGGCAGCAGTTGCACGTTGTAGCTGGTGGTGAAGGTGCAACGGGTACCCTCGCTCTCCACCGAATCTATGGCCGTGCCTTTCTTGATTTCAATGATTTCTCGCAGGCTACGCTTGGGAGTGAAGCGAATCAGAGTGGCTGAGGGAATCGGCCGCAAATAGTGGGGAAAGATGAGTTGGATCAAGCCATGGACAATCTCTGGAAAATCATCGTCCAGTTTTTCATAAATCAACCCGGACAGAAAAGCCGTTCCTTCCAACAACCGTTCCGCGTCCGGATCCGCGGACTGGCCCGTTAACATCGGAGCCAAGGCCGGGTGGGCCTTGGCAAATTCGGAAGCCAGATCCCGCAGATTGGAAAGTTCCCGCTGATAGTACTTCTCGATCACCCCGGCTACTCCAATACGGTGATGTGTCCATCGGGGTTGAGTACGGTCTCGAAGACCACGGGCATCTCTCGGCCCTCCACCCGCACCGTGGCGGTCAGCTTGAAGGCAATCATGAACGGTTTGTCCGGCTTGGGTTCAAAGTGCACTTTCACATGGACCAGCCGAGGTTCGTATTTGGTAATCACTTTGCTGATGGAATCCTCGATTTCCGGCAGGGAATCCGTGCCAAAGGAGCTGGCGATACTGGTGAAGTCCGGTACACCGTAATCCTCGGCAATCGGCGCGCTGCCCTGTCGTGTATTCAAAATCTTGCCCAAATGCTCCAGAACCGAAGAGATGGCCACCTTGGGGTCCGCTTCACCACGCCAGTCCGGATCAGCCTCAATAGCCCGCAATCGCTCCAATAGCCGTTTTTCTCGCATGGATTATCGAGGATCCTTTCCAGGCCAGGTTCACCCAAAATTCTCACAACGATGAATATAAATCGATCATCACCATGAAACTCCGTTCTCCGGCCACCTGTATATCGATTCCACTTCGGCCAGAGATAATTAGCCTCATTCGAAACGGCCTCCGCAGTGACGACCTGGCCACCAGAGAAAATTCTCACCCCTGGATGATGGGCTTGCCTGTCATCGCCTTTGGATCAGCGAGCATGTTTGCGGAAATGTTCCTGACAGTTTCACCACCACTTCGCAGGGGAGAGACTCTCTCCTCTGCAAAGTGATGAACCAATACCGAGGACTATTTTTTCCAGTCGTCCGTATATTCGATATTGCCGTCGTTGAAGGTCCAGGTAATCTTGGAATATGTCATGGCCACCTCTTCCATGTCATGGAAGGGCTTGTTCTCGGCGAGAAAGGTCATGGGAGTGTATTCACGCATGCTGACGATGATCGCATTCTCCATTTTCACGGTGTAATACTTCTCCTCAGTCCCGTCGTCCTTGATCCGGTAATAGTCCAGGGTCACCTCGCATTGCTCCCCGGTGCAGCAAGCCTTGAACAGCTTTGGCGAAGCCGGGTCCTTATGCTTGGTGATGCTGAAAGGGTGGTGGATGCGCTGGCCGGTGGGCAATCCGGTATGGGTGTCCTTGGGAATTTCTACCACATGGTCTGAAGCATAGACCAGAATCTTGTCCTTCTTATCCCCGCCCTGAACGCAATCGCCCTTGATATCCCCCTGGGAGTTGCCTTTTACCGCCATGTACGCCGTCATTGCCATTGTGAAACCCTCCAGTTGCTATTTATGTGAATAAAAAAAGAGTGTGGCTATTCCTTATCCAATTTACCGACCAGGGAGAGGGTGAAGCTGGCACCCATGTATTTGAAGTGCGGCCTGGCCTTCAGGCTGACCGAGTACCAGCCTGGGTCTCCGGCAACGTCGTGGACCTCGATCTGGGCCATGCGCAGCGGACGTTTGCTGCGCGTGGTGGGATCGGGATTGTCCATCTCGGTGACATATTGGCTGATCCACTTGTTCAGTTCACGCTCCAGGTCCACCCGCTCCTTCCAGGTCCCGATATTCTCGCGTTGAATGACCTTGATATAGTGGGCCAGACGGTTCATGACCATCATATACGGCAATTGAGTGGACAGCTTGAAATTCAGCTCCGCGGCCTTGCCCTCCGGGGTATCCGGAAAGACCTTGGCCGCCTGGGCCGAATTGGCGGAAAAGAAAGACGCGTTATCCGAGCCCTTGCGCATGGTCAGGGCAATGAACCCCTCCTCGGCCAGTTCATACTCCCGCCGCTCGGAGATCAGCACCTGGGTAGGAATCTTTGTCTGGGTCTGGCCCATTGCCTCGAACTGGTAGAGAGGCAGGTTGTCCACCTCGCCGCCGCCCTGGGGACCAATGATGTTGGCGCACCAACGGTACTTGGCAAAGCTGTCCGTCAGGCGGGAGGCAAAGGCAAAGGCCGTGTTTCCCCAGCAAAAGTCATCATTATCATGGGCCTCTTCCCGGAAGGAAAAGCTCTTGGCCGGAACCGTGGTCGGCGAATAGGGCAGACGGAGCAAAAACTTGGGCAGTGTCAGCCCAACGTAGCGAGCATCTTCGGATTCCCGAAATGATCGCCATTTCGTGTACTGAGGCATGTCGAAAATGGAGTGCAGGTCTTTCAGGTTGGGAAGCTGTTCCCAGGTTTCGATGCCGAAAAAATCTTTCCCGGCCGCGGCGATGAACGGTGCATGGGCCATGGCCGAAACAGAGGCCACATACTGCAACAGCGAGATGTCCTGTGGTCCGGGACCAAAATCATAGTTGGCCACCATTGCGCCGATGGGCTTGCCCCCGAACTGGCCGTATTCCGCAGTATAGACCTGCTTGTAGAGGCCAGACTTGACCACTTCCGGAGCGTCTTCAAAATCCGAAAGCAAATCCTCCTTGGAAACATTGATGAACTCGACCTTGATATTCTGGCGAAAATCCGTTCGGTCCACCAGGAATTTCAATGAGCGCCATGAGCTCTCCAATTGCTGGAACTGCTTGTCGTGCATCACCGTGTTCACCTGGGACGAGAGCCGTTGATCAATCTCGGCGATCATATCGTCCACCAGGGCCCCAGAGACCTTGGCATCGGTCTTGCGTTCCACGATCTGCCGCAAAAAGGCCTGCAAACCGGCCTTGGTCATGGAATAACCTTCGTCCGAAGGCTTGACCTTAGATGCCTCGACGATTTCATCCAGGAGACTGGCCCCCTCGACAGCTTGAGCTCCGGCTGTTTCCTGGGCTTGAACCTGTTCGTCTGCCATGATTGATCCTCCCTACCCTTCGATTCCCAGTTCCTTGAGCAACTTCGCCCGTGCGCCCTCGTCCTTGACCAGTTCCTGCACCTTCTTGCGAAAATCCGGTACATTGGCCAGGGGTCCTTTGAGTGCCTTGAGCGCCTCGCGCAATTCCATCAACTTGGCCAATTCCGGTATTTTTTGAACAATGGCGTCCGGCTCAAAGTCCTTGAGGCTCTCGAACTTGAGATTCACGGCCATTTGCGCATCGTCCTCGTCGGAAAGCCGGTTGGGAACATTCAGATTCAGTTCCAAACCCTGGGCTTTGAGCACATCGTTGAAATTGTCCTTGTCCACGGAGATGGGATCTCGATCCTCAACCATCCGGTCGTCGGGACGTTGCGCGAAATCCCCCAAGATCATCATCTTCAGCGGCAATTCCACCTCTTCCTTGGCGTCGCCTGTGGCTGGACGATACACGATATTCACCCGCTCCTTGGGAGCAATGGACCCTTCCTTCGTCATTGAGAACCTCCTCGAAAAAACATGGCGTTCATGGTGTTACCCAAAACAAAACTCCGATTAACCGGTCACCACGCATGCATATTTTATTGTTCTAGCCCCTGGCAAGAAAAAACTTGCTCCTCGACGGTATTAAATCGCCAACGTCAAGGCGGAGGCTGGGCGTATTCGGCCAACCAGTGCAGCCAGTTCCCTGGCTCTGGCCAAATTGTCCTCCCCACCTTTGCCCACATAGGCCCCATGACAGGCCCGCAACATATCCACGACAAGTTCCGGAGCCCATGTTGGAAGATCGCGTCGTTCCATTTCCGTCAGGAGCTCCTCGGCAAGGGCAACAGCCAACGCAAAGCGCCCGGAGCGAGCCAAAATATCCATCTGGGCCAGACGCAGTCGTATCCTCACAGAGCCTTCGGGTGCGTCCCGTAATGCCCTGGAGAGGACGTCCAGAGCCCCGGACTCATCTTTTTGCGCATACCTGGATTCGGCGAGTTCCCGGGCATGGTGTACAACATCTTCCTCAGCGGAGATTCCTTTTTGACTTGTTCCGTTCCGCGGCCCGCTGGTCAGCTTTGCGATCCAGGCCTTGGTCTCAGGATCGGCAAAGGGCGTTCCGTCGGCAAAAGACAGCTGGTCCAGGCCTTGAAAGCGTGCCAGCAATACCCGCAACTCCCCCTGAACCACGTCCAATGCGGAAGCATATTCCACACCCATTTTCTCGAGGGACAAGGCCACGACCTGTTGCAGGTCGAACCAAAAAATCGCGCCCAGGAAGCGACGCTCTGCGGCTAAAGCGGCTTCGAGGAACTTGCCCTCGGCAAACTGCCTGCGCAAGGCGGTCTTGATGTCCGCATCCGGGGCCGGGATCATGGTCTGTCCGCCCTGGTTTGGCGGCAAGGTCTTTACGTTGAGCCAAGCTGCCATTCTGGCCGCCTTCCAGCACCAGGGATCCGTGAGATCAACATCTCGCCCGAGATCGGCAAACTCTCGCGCCACTTCCACCAGGACCTTGCGTGCCGCGGTCGCATCCTCAGACAGAACAGCTTCCTGCCGCATGGAATGGGTGGACGCGACAACAGCAGCTGGGGACGTAGATGGGGATGTCAGTGGGGAGCCGGAAGACCGATCGGCGAATTGCTCCTGACCATCCTGTTGCTCCTCCGGCGCTATGGGCTGATCTGTCTCAGGGGGGCCGGACGAAGATGGCCCTGGTTGCACTGTCCCAACCTGGTCCACGGTGAGGGGGGAAACCGTATCCTGGGGCGGCGCGGCGATGGGAAGTCGTTTAAGCGCGGTGAGCAAATCCCGCAGAGGCGGAAGGTCGGGCAACAGCTCCGCCAGTGCCGTGTCCAACGCCGTGACATTTTCCATGACGGTTCGGTGCAGCTCAGACGAAGTGGGGTCCGGCGGCATCCCCTTCACCAAGGCCACGGTTTTCTCCTGCCACCAGGAAAAAGCGTTCATCCTTCCCCGCAAACGCTTTTTGGGAGGAAAACACGTATCCCAGTACATGGCGACCATGTCCCGCAAGACCTGACTCCCGGTGGCCAGTCCTTGCAGGCCGGTTTCATGCTGTAACCCGACGGACATGTACACCGCGGCCAGCAAATCCTTGGATTTGGTCGCAAGAATACCCGAAGCCGCTTCCACGACCCGTCTCCAACTGACTTCCGCAAGATTGGTCACGGAATTCAGCTTATCGATTTCTGCTTGCAGCTGATCATATTCCGGATCATACCGGGCATCCTGCCCTGCCGGACTCGGTCCTGGAATCGGCTCCTGTCCAAGAGTTCTCAGATCCATGGCGTTCCATACCTCGTGACTATCTCGCGCTCTGCGCGGACATTGACCGTGAACGTCGACATCATTCTGGAAAACCTATACGTCTGAACGAGGTGTTTTGCCAACCACAAAAAACATGGCGCAACAACTCAATACCGGAAGGCAAACTTCAACACGCAGTTCCATGCCCCGAATGCTGCATCATCAGCCAATTGCGACATATTCCACGCCAGCACCTGAATCGTGAGCTATGACCTCCATGTCCACATCCATCCATCCTGCCCGTATCACTCAGCTCAACCATGGAGCCGAACCCGGCGCAGGCCCTGTCCTCTACTGGATGAGTCGGGACCAGCGCACCCAGGACAACTGGGCCCTGCTTTTCGCCGCTGAATTGGCTATGAAGCGCAATGTCCCCCTGCATGTTGCGTTTTGTCTTGCTCCGACCTTCCTGGATGCGACCATTCGCCAGTACGGTTTTCTCCTCAAGGGTCTGGCCGAGGTGGAAACGGAGCTGCGCAAACGCAACATCACCTTCCACCTCAGGCTGGGTGCGCCACCCGCGAGCCTGTTGGGGCTGGTCCAGGAACTCCAAGTCGGTATTTTGGTTACGGATTTTGACCCAATGCGCATCAAGCTGCATTGGAAAAAGGACGTACTTGCCGAACTTCGCATCCCTTGCCACGACGTGGATGCCCACAACATCGTACCCTGTCTCGTGACTTCGAACAAACAAGAGTATGCCGCGCGAACCATTCGGCCGAAAATTCACCGCCTCCTGGACGAGTATCTGACTTCGTTCCCGGATTTGCCAACTGTGCCCAATGGCAATGGTTCCCGAAGAGGCGATTCCGTTCCTCCGGTGGATTGGGACACCGTCTGGAAAAGCCTGCGGGTCGATACCAATGTGGCCGCAATTGATTGGCTTAAACCCGGAGCACAAGCCGGGGCAAAAGTGCTTGAGGAATTCTTGGAGCACCGTCTGGAACACTATGAACAACGCAACAATCCCAACGCCCAGGTACTCTCCAACCTCTCGCCCTACCTGCATTTCGGCCAGGTTTCCGCCCAACGTGTCGCCCTGGAAATAATGCGTTCGGACAAGCCCGCTGCATCTCGGGAAGCTTTTTTGGAGGAACTCATTGTCCGCCGGGAACTAGCCGAAAATTTCTGCTGGTACAACCAGGCCTATGACAGAGTGGACGGTTTTCCGGACTGGGCCAGAAAGACCCTGAACGATCACCGCCGCGACAAAAGACCGTACAGATATGACATCAAGGAATTCGCAACCGCGGCAACGCACGACCCCCTTTGGAACGCAGCTCAGCGGGAAATGACCCAAACAGGAAAAATGCACGGCTACATGCGCATGTACTGGGCCAAAAAAATCCTGGAGTGGACTCCGTCTCCGGAGGAGGCCATGGAGGTGGCCATTCGGCTCAATGACACCTATGAATTGGATGGTCGTGATCCTAACGGATATACCGGCATTGCCTGGAGCATCGGCGGCGTGCATGACCGGCCTTGGTTTGAACGACCGATTTTTGGAAAAATCCGCTTTATGAGTGCCTCAGGCTGCGCCCGAAAATTTTCCGTCCAGGACTATATCGACCGCTACTGTCTCGACAATTGTCCCCCAAATTCGAACCATGTTCACAAGCAGTGACTTGCTGGCCGATTTGGCTTGTCTGCGTCATATTCATGCACACCGCTGCACGTGACGGCCATGTGACTTTTCCTGACTGAGCTCGCAATTTCTTGAACCGCGCCTTCTGATCATTTTCCCCATCAATCACGAAGCACCTGCCCCCATGCCAAAACTATTGCTGGCCGGCGCCGGCCATGCCCATATGGCCGTGATAGCCGCCATTCAGGAGCTGAGGGCCAGAGGCCACCACGTGACGGTTATCGGACATGGCCAACGTCACGCTTATTCCGGCATGGGCCCTGGCATGCTCGGAGGCGCATACCAGCCTGAAGAAATCAGTTTTCCGGTTCGAAGCATGGTCGAAAACCGTGGGGGTGAATTCATAACGGGCAAGATCGCAGCTATTGATCCGCAGTGCTGCCGTGTTGTCCTGGAAAGCGGACAGAAGGTGTTGTATGATGTATTGAGCTGTAATTTAGGCAGCTTTGTTCCCGATGATGTTGTCGTATCAGATCCAGGCGAGCCCGGCATGCATGCGCAGGCAAGCCGTACTATTTTCACGGTCAAGCCGATTGAGCGTCTATGGTGGGCCCGACGACGGATTCAGGAGCTGAGCCAGGACCGTCAGGTCCGGATCGGTGTGTGCGGGGGAGGGGCGGCGGCTGTGGAAGTCGCTGGCAATGCCTGGGCCGCGGCGATGGAAAGAGGTGGCAAGGGAGGCACTGTCCAGCTATTCGCGCGGGGAAGCCTTCTGAAAACCATGCCGGGAAAAGTCCGTAGGCTGGTTCGGAAAACCTTTCGGGATCGGAAAATGGAGATTTTCGAGGAAAGCCCCGTGCGTTCCGTTCACGATGGAAGCATTCAGCTGGCCAACGGGCAAAACCATGGGCAGGATGTGATCTTTCTGGCCCTGGGTGTCAAACCGTCACCGGTATCTCGGGCATCGGGGTTGGAGGTGAGTCAGGATGGGGGGTTGCTGGTCAACCAGTTTCTGCAATGCCCTGCGCACCCGGACATCTTCGGTGGAGGCGATTGCATCACCTTCTCCCCGCAACCTCTGGCCAAAGTCGGCGTGTACGCGTTACGGCAAAATCCAGTGCTCCGCCACAATCTGCAAGCCCAGCTGGAGGGGCGACGTTTGAAATCTTTTGATCCGGGTGGCAGGTATCTGTTGATCTTCAATCTCGGAGACGGCTACGGCATCCTGCACAAAAACGGATTTGCCTTCGGCGGGCGGGCGGCTTTCTGGATCAAGGACTATATTGACCGTAAATTTATCCGAAACTACGGGCCAATCTCTCCTGCGGAGAAAACCTGAGGAGTCCTGCCAGCTCGCGATTCTTGCATCCGCCAACCGCACAAGCGATCACGGCCACTCTTCAGACCTAAAGCTTTGCATGCCGCTCGATATGGTCGCGGTACGCCATGACCCCCTGGAGAAGGTTCGAGGCCAAGGTCCGCAAATAGGCATCTGTACCCAAAAGCCGCGCCTCCTCCCGGTTGGTCAGATACCCCATTTCGATCAGTACCGCCGGCATTTTGGCTCCCATCAACACATAGAACGGGGCTTCCCGCACCCCCCTGTCCGCCAAGTTGGGGTGGGTACGCCGCATACCCGGGATGGTCCTGCCATGGATCTTGGTGGCCAGTTCACGGGATTCCGTGATTTTGGAGTTGAGCATCAGATCCGTGAGAATCAACTGTAAATCACTGATATTTTTTGTTGAAACCGCGTTTTCCCTGGCGGCGATCCGCACAGCGTCCTGGTTTCTCGCCAGATTCAGCGAATAAATCTCGAACCCTTTCATGTTCGGATTCGGATGGGCGTTGGCATGAATGGAGAGGAACAGATCCGCTTTTTGGGCATTGGCCATGGCTGTTCGCTCTTCCAGCGGGATGAAGACATCCGTTGTCCGGGTATACAGGACCCGAAACCCCTTTTCTTCCAGCATTCTCCCCAAAATCCTGGACATGCGCAGATTAACGTCTTTTTCCTTCAGGCCATTGGCCACGGCCCCGGGATCTTTTCCTCCATGACCGGGATCGATCATGATCGTTCTAACCTTCAGTCCGAGTTGCTCGATCAGGCTGCCAGCAACGTCCCCGGATCTCGGCGTGATCTGCGGAGAAGTGGATGCCCCCCCTGACGGGCGAGAAGATTGCGGCGGTTGCACGCCGGCCATGGTTGTTGTCCCGCCCCCTCCGCTGATGTCCACAACTATCCGAAACGGCCCTTCCAGGGTAAAGACGCGAAAATCCGCCAAACGCTGGATGTCCAGAACGACCCGGCTGACATCCGGCTGATTCTGGCCGGTCCGCACCTGACGTAAAATTCCGTCGGCCACGGAGAGCTGTGCAGGGGCTTCCGGCCCAAGGACCGTGCCCTGCAGGTCGATCATCAGCCGGTGCGGCGTACCCAGTTCAGGATCCGGATTGAGCAGCCGGTGAGTATAGTCCACGTCGGCATCCACATCCAGAACGACCCGGGTGTACTCATCACTGCTCCAGTAGCGGACCTGCATCAACCGGGCCTCTCCGCTATTCTGTACTGTGGGCCGTGGCCGTGACGCTGTGATATCGCTTAAAGCCGCCTGGACAACAGGTGCGTTGGCCGAAGATGACGTTGCGCCGCGGGTCGGGTTCGGACTGGAGGCTGTGGCCGCCGCAGCGGAGCCCGATCCGGAGCCGGAAGCGTTGACCTTGGCCAGAAAGGCTGAATCCAGCTCCCGGAGCATGGCTTGGGCCTTCGGGGCCATATCGCCCTTGGAGTGGTTGTGAACGATGGAGAGCAGATCAATATAGGCTTGGGCAGAATCGTTCATGTGTTCCAGATGGATTTTGGCCTTGCGCAGCAGCGCGTCGTCCGCCCAGGTGTGGTTGGCGAACCGCAGGGCCACGCGTCCGTAATAGTCAACGGCCTGGGCGAAGTCCGTATTCTGCCCAAAGCGGACTCCCATTTCCTCATGAACGCGTCCGAGGTAAAACAGGGATTTCGGGGCCTCCGGGCCTTGCGGGGCTTTTTGGAAGGCGCTGTTGAACATATTGCGCACGGCCAGCCAAGCGTTCCGGTCCCGGGCCTGTCCGGAATCCTTGAGCAGGCGATGGAACTCGTTCCACCCATTGGTATAGTCGCGCTCGGCACTGGCATGACCGCTCTTCACCAATGGGCCGCCACACATGACTCCCAGAACAAGGATGAACATCCAAAAATGACGTATGGGCATAGTCGCCTCGGCGTGTCAGAGAGGGCTACCGACACCTGTCGAAGGTACGAAGAAAGCTTGGGACGAAGAATCAAACACGAAATCTGACTCGAAACGGCGGCAAGTCGTCAAGAAAGATGTCCACGACAGAAGAAACAGTCGCACGGTTTAAATTGGCCATCATCAAAGGGAAAGTCAAGGTTTTCATTGACGTTACGTGATATTCCCCGAAACAGGGCCCCGGGAGAGCGCATCATCCTGGAAAACAGACTCCGCCACGACCTTGCCTGCAAGACATGTTCATAGCTGCATAATATTACGAAAAAATTGGACATTTATCGCACATGCCCGGTGCAGGTTACCCTCCTGACTGAAGCAGGAGTCATCCAGCACAGCGTCGCCCGGCGCAAGAAGCATGCATTTTCTTTGGCAATGACACAGGAGTGGTGAACGGAACTTGGTACGTGTGTACGTAGTTGCGAGTTATTCACTACTACAAGATGAATGATTCTGCGCTACAAGGAAAGTGTAGAGCGAAAAATTATCCAGTACATGGCTGAAATCATCCCTGAGCACCGACCTCCTTCATGAATTGCGGCCAGGACTGCGCCAATTGGCGTAACGCCATGGCTCTGTGACTGCGATTGTTTTTTTCACCGGACTCCAGTTGGGCCGCAGTCAGTCCCACATCCTCGTCAAGAAATAGTGGGTCATAGCCGAACCCGTTTGTTCCCTGCGAACGGGTGGCGATCCGCCCGGACCATGTACCCCGAGACAGCAGTTCCTTGCCCCCAAGAATCGGGGCGTGCACCGCGATCACGCTGACAAAACGCGCCCCCCTCTCTGCCCAGGGAACGCCTTCGAGCTTGGCTAGCAGTAGGGCGTTATTCGTTGCATCCGTCGCATCCTGCCCGCTGAACCGGGCGGAGTAGACCCCAGGAGCACCGGCCAGTGCATCCACCTCCAGACCGGAATCATCCGCCAAAGCCGTCAATCCGGTCAGCCTGGCCACGGTTCGCGCCTTGATCAGTGCGTTCTCCTCAAAGGTAACCCCGGTTTCCGGGATATCACCAATTTCCGGAAAGACATCCATGGTCAGCACGTTCACGCCAAAATCCCGCAACAATGCAAAAATTTCAGCCGCCTTCCCTCTATTTTTGCTGGCAATGATCAGATCCACTTGACGTTCTCCTCAGTACAGGCTGCGTTTGCTTGTTGACGTTGCTGCATGACAAATTTGGTGCGCCAGAAATCATTTCAAGGCAGGCTCAAGGTGATCCGGCCTCACC
Source organism: Desulfovibrionales bacterium (assembly GCA_007693505.1). Classification (GTDB taxonomy): domain Bacteria; phylum Desulfobacterota; class Desulfovibrionia; order Desulfovibrionales; family Desulfonatronaceae; genus Desulfonatronum. The sequence goes on from REDL01000045.1 coordinate 77,080, forward strand.
CCCCAAAACCTTGGGAAGTCGTAGCGTGGCCAATGTTCCGAATTCGGTGCCGCTCTCCAAATACAGCTCCCCTCCCAGGTCGATCATGATTTTTCGGGTCATGGCCAACTCCAGGCTCGTGAATGGATTGAAGGGATGCTCCAAGACGTCGCTGGGCAGACCCTCACCATTGTCCGCCACAGTCAGAAAAACGCTGTCCGCATCCTCTCGGGGGGATATTCGCAACTCCCCCCCGGAAGGCATAGTGGAGAGGGAATTCTTGACCAGATTCTTCAAACACTGTTGAACCATTTCCGGGTCCGTCACGATCGCGGGAAGTGAGGGAAATGGTTCCATACGTACGTCAACACTCGCTGCCTGCAACGAAGCAGCCAGGGACGCAATGGTCTCGCTCACCAGATCGTCGATGCGCACCGAGCTCATGGTCAGCTCCAATGGCCTGGAAAAATTGATGAATGTCCGCAAAATATCATCCAAACGCTTGGACTCGCTGAGGATGATCTGGACTTTCTGTTGGCTGGTGTCATCCATGCCTGGCGCACGCACCAGCGTGTTGGCAAATCCGCCGATGGCGAACAGCGGGTTACGAATTTCATGGGCAATATAGGTGGAAAACTCACCGATGGCGGCGTATTTTTCCGCGGTTTTGAGACGCTGAACCATGGTGGAGAGATTATGACCCAGCTCGCTGATTTCATCCGCCCCCTGGACACTGAAGTCTTCCGTGTAGTTTCCCTGACGAATGGCCTGGCTGATTCGAGAAAGATTGCTGATGCGATCCAGCAACCGAACGCGCAGGTAAAACAAGACGCAGGTCAGGAGCACGGCGAGTCCTCCCAGGGCCAACAGGCCGCCGTACATCTGCATTGTGCGCAACTGGGCAAAATCCTCGTGCATGTCCTGAAACTCGAATAATGCACCCAGGATCGGTTGGCTGGCACCGTGGCAATGGTGACACTCCGGTGCGTTGGCAATGCTCTGAACCCGAAGATAATACGGCCTGCCCCGCAGCTCCAAAAGCGTGCCCGAGTCCGTTCCTTCCCGGATACCCAGGTCGAGCATGTCCTGAATTTCCGGGCTGTCGTAGAGATCAAGCAGATCTCGGCGCAGCACGTCGGGTTCGGTGGAATAGGTGATATTGCCGCGAAAATCGGTCAAATGGACCCGGATGTCCATGAACAGATCAGCAACAAGCCGAAATTGCTCATGGGTCCCTGGATTGTCTCCCCGGCGCATCGGCCCGTCAATGGCCATACTCAGCAGTTCGGAGACACGCAGGCCCATCCTGTCGATCTGCTGGATGGTGATTTCCTGCTTCCAGGAATAATTAGCCGCAAAAAGAACTAGAAAGACCAAACAGGTCGCCAGGGATATCACTCCCAGAATTTTCACTCCCAGGGAAGTTCGCGGTCGTCGCACGGCAACGCTCCTTCGAAATATTCTATGGATATCTCTGGCATACTCAGGCTTGACCTTTGTTTCAACCCCCGGCATGCCACCTGGCCGACACCGTGCACTGCTGTATTCAACCAGAACACGCCGCTCCTGTCCCCTTGCGGCCCAGAACACAATGAGAGAGGACATTTTCTCAATGATTTCTGTTCTACTGCCCGTGCGCAACGCCGCCGCCACCCTGCCTGCGGCCCTAGACAGCCTGTTGGCCCCTTCAAGCGAGAATCTTGAAGTCATCGCCGTGAATGACGGTTCCGACGATATGCCGGAAGATCACTTGGAAACAGGTACCGAAAAGGAAAGGGGAAAAAGGCGCGTTCAGAAACCGGAACAAATGGCCATCATCTCCGACCATTGCGCCACCGGCAGGGTTCTAGGAGAGTATGCCCGCAGGGATTCTCGGCTACGTGTTGTCAGTATGGCCCATGGAGGCATTGCGCAGGCCCTGAACCGTGGGTTGGCCCACGCTCAAGGCGAGTTCATCGCCCGAATGGATGCTGATGACGTGAGTCTGCCGGGACGGTTGCAAAAGCAGGCTGCTTTCCTGCGGCAAAACCCGCATATTGGTCTCGTTGCCTGCCGAGCAGCGTTCGGCGGAAATGGAGAGCAGGCTGGCGGATACAAACGCCACCTGGACTGGACCAACACCCTGCTCACCCATGAGCAAATCAGCATGGGCCGCTTCCGGGAAGCCCCCCTGGTCCATCCCACGGTCATGTTTCGCAAAAGCCTGATCCGTCGATTTGGCGGTTACCGTGACGGCCCATTTCCGGAAGACTATGAACTCTGGCTGCGCTGGCTCAACTTCGGCGTATGCATGGCCAAGTTGTCTGAAACGCTCTACCTCTGGAACGATCCACCACATCGCCTTTCCCGCACCCATCCCAGATATGGAATCCGGCAATTCTACGCCACCAAGGCCGTTTATCTGGCCGAATGGTTGAAGCGGAATAATCCCCACCACCCCAGAGTCATGATTCTGGGCGCGGGGCGGATCACACGACGCCGCGCGGAGTTACTGGTGGACCATGGGGTGGACATCAGCGCATGGCTGGACATTGATCCGCGCAAAGTCAACCGTAGCGTGAATGGCCGCCCCGTCATCCATCGCAACGACATCCCACCCGTCGGCCACGTGTTCCTGGTTTCCTATGTCGCCAGCCATGGCGCTGCCGAGGACATTGCCCGTTTTCTGGACAGTCGCGGATATCGACCTGGCCGCGACTACCTGCTGGCGGCGTGATCCCGCGAGACGATCAAGCACCCCTTGATTCAGGCAGTTCCCTCACCGGGCCATAAAGGCCGTCTCCAGGGCCTGCTCCAATTGTCCCAAGGTAAACAGATCCCGAAGAATCAGTGGACGCTCGGCCGATGGGCCATGATCAAAAATCGCCACCAGAGGAATGCTTTGACTGCCCAATCCTCGCAATAGGGCCATGCCATCAGGGTGGTCATGGGTCAGGTCCACCCTGACTAGGCGAAAGCCATACCGGTCCTGAAGTGGGGCAAGGTTGCCCGGTGTCAGCACGGTTTTTTCCAGAAACTTGCAGTTCGGGCACCATTCAGCGGTAAACTCCACAAGCATCCGATCGCTGCCCAGCGCCTGGACGAATTCATCCGCGGAAAACATCTCCCACTCGCTGGACACAGGTTTGGCGCTGAGGGCCCAGCCACCGGTGGCCAGCAGAAGCACCAGGGCACCCGCCCGTATCGACCAGCGCCGCAATGCCGAGTGGGAAAGGTTCGTCCACCCGCCCCAGATCCAGGCGGCCATGCCGGTGACCCAAAACAGAATCAGCACCGGAAACAGAAACTCCTCGGGCAGAAACGTCAGCAGGTAGATACAGGTAGCCAACAGAAGAAATCCCAGGGCTTTCTCCAAATAGAGCGTCCAATTTCCCGGCTTGGGCAGGAAACGAACCAGGCTTGGAAAAAAACTGACCACGAAATACGGGGAAGCCATGCCCAAACCCACGCAAAAAAATACTCCGGCCACCACCAGTGGCGGCTGGATCAGGGTCCAGGCCAAAACACCGCCCAGAAACGGTCCACTACAGGGCGTGGCCAGCAGCGTGGCCAGCATGCCAGTGAAATACGCCTGCCCCTCGCTGGACAAGGAGGAGTCTCCCTTGCGGCCCATCTTCAGATCGATCACCGGCAGGTTGAAAACGCCGAACAGGCTCAGACTCAAGGCCAGCAAGAGTGTTGCCAAGACAATGACCGTGGACGGACTCTGAAAAATCTGCCCCCAGACCATCCCGGTCAAGGAAAGCAGAAAGGCCAGAAACATGAAAAATGTCAGAATACCCAACGCGAAAAGCTGGTTATGGTCTCGAAAGGCCTTGCGCTGTGTTTCCAGGTCACCGGAGGAGGCGTCCGGAATCAGCCCGCGCAGCTTCAGACTGACCACGGGGAGGACACAGGGCGTCAGGTTCAGGATCAATCCACCGAGCAGGGCCAGCAACAGGGCTTTGCCCAACCCGCGGACTTCCAGGCCGGGTTGATAGGAAATGGGTTCCAAACGGTGCGGTGCGAATTCCGCCGACGCCGTTGACTCTTCGACCAAAGGCGATGATTCGGGCCGGACAAAAGGGGTCGTCGTTGCCCCAGGAAAGGCGGTTTGCAGAAAATCCAACCACTCTCTGTCAGCTGGATCGAACATGTCGACATCGCGCGAACGTGCAATCAGATCAGCCGGATCGTGCTCCTCCCGCACGTCAATGGGCCAGCAACTGCGATCGGAGCAGAGCAGCATCCGCAGATGGGTCTGGAGGACATCCTGTTCCAGCAAGTCCTCTGCTTCCGGTAAAACCATGAAGAGCGGAGTGCTCCCGGTAAAGGCCTCCACCATGACCCCGGGCTCAAGACTGTCCTCAATTTCTATACCCGACGGATACCAAACCCGGAGAAAGGTATTGTCCGGTGCGAGCATGGCCTGGAGCGTTGTCGGCAATCCTGTGGCTCCCGGAGTATGGCCGTAGACATACCAGCCTGGCGCAGGGGTAACCCAGAAGACCCCGAGTGTCGTCCCCGCTGGAAATGTGCCGATGTCTTCCGTCAGAAAACGGATTTCCAGCCTGGATGAGTACGGTGCCGCAGCCACCTCGCCATGAACCTGTTGTGACCAGGGACCCAAAAACACCCCAATCAATACAAGCAGGGCCAGACAAAGCCTCACTGTCCGGCACGGCCATGAAAAATCCTGCCGACCAAGACGACCATGACGGCGTGACCACAGGCTTTCCATAAAAGTGCGCTTCATGTCCTCTCCACCTTGACAATACACTGGGCTAAAGTCTAAAAGTCTCGTCTTGCCGCAAGCGGCAGGCTTCCCATGCCGGAAGTTTCTCGGGTCACTAGCTCAACTGGCAGAGCAGCGGACTCTTAATCCGGAGGTTCAAGGTTCGATTCCTTGGTGACCCACCAAGAAAATCAAGGCTTACAGTCTACCCTGTAAGCCTTTTTTTTGTTCTTTGTTCCACACAGCCTGTTTGTTTCCTGCACGGTTCCTCTCCGCATCAACACCACTCTCCGTCAATGGCTACTTTTTTCTTCAATTTTTAAAGGTATCGCCCGGCAAGTATTTGCGCAAGCGAACTTGCGTGAACTTTGGACCTGAACGTATTGTCCAGAGCAGCAGTGGCAAGATACGTCAATGGGCCTTCCTTCCCCACATCAATCGGATTCAAAGTGTGACCCTTGCCGATTCCTCCAGTAAATGTTCAAACTCCGCGCTCACCCGCTGGCACAGCGCCCCGGATCTCTCTTCAGCGCCAGGGCTCGACGTTCCGAATATCTGGGAAGTGAGGCATGATGAACACCTGGCAGACACGTGGTGGTCATTGGACACAAAAAAGCCGCCCCCAAAGGGCGGCTGATTGCTTGAAATACTGGCGGAGAGGGAGAGATTCGAACTCTCGGCACGGGGTTAGCGTGCACACGATTTCCAATCGTGCTCCTTCGGCCAGCTCGGACACCTCTCCTGCTTGAAAAAAAATTACATAAAGAATTGTTCAGAACTTGGCAAGTATTATTTTTCTCGATGATTTCGAAACCTGTCCAGGTGCAGCCTTATTCGCGTTTCTCCTGTTTTTGTCTCTTTTTTGACTTCTCCTGCTTCGACTCCGGATTCTTCGGCTGCGTACCGCAACCATTGGCCGGGCCTCAACCGGAAAAACCTCCGCCTTTGCGCATAATAAACGCGAAAACGACCACAACCAGGATAATGAAGATCGAAGACAGAATGGTTTCCATGACGCCTCCTTGTCTTTTCCGATCAGGTTCAAGGGAGTTGAGACTGTCTGATGCATTCCAGATAGTCGTTGAGGATGACAACGGCGGCCTGTTGGTCGAGCACGGCCTTGATCTTTCGGCCGCAACGGATCCCCTCGCGCAGATTGCTCTCGGCCTCCACCGAACTGAAGGCTTCGCCCTGAAACACTACCGGCACGTCCGTTCGACGCCGCAGACTTTCAGCGAAATTTCGGACCTGGCGGGTCGTTTCCGTATCCTGACCGTTCAGTGCTTGGGGAAGACCAAGCACAATTGTCTGAACGCTCTTCTGGGCCACGATGGCCAATAAGTCGGCAAACAGCCGTTCCCGGGTGGTCCGCTCCAGGGTCGCATAGGGATGGGCCAAAAGTCCCAGCCCGTCGCTCAGGGCCAGTCCCACCCGCTTCGTGCCGTAGTCGATGCCCAATATTCGCATACCCAGGCCCTATTTGCCAAATGACTTCGTGGAATAACGACCTCTTTGCCCTCTCTCTCTGGAAGAGGGCCGGGGCAAGCAGGCAATTTCCGAAAAGATTCTCTCCTGGAAATCGCCTTAGATTCTGGCAACTCCAGAGTCCCGGGCCGCCTGCTCGACTCGCTCGGCCACGGCATCGGCGACACCTGGATGAAAGGCGCTGGGAATGATGATCCCCTGTCTCAGCTGTTCGTCGTCCACACAATCCGCGATGGCCTGGGCCGCGGCCAATTTCATGGCTTCGTTGATGTCCGAGGCCCGACAATCCAAGGCCCCCCGAAAGATACCGGGAAAGCACAGCACGTTGTTGATCTGGTTCGGGTAGTCGGAACGGCCGGTGGCGATCAGGCTGTCCAGGTCCGCGATTTCCTCGGGCAGGATTTCCGGAATGGGATTGGCCATGGCAAAGATGATCGGCTTGGGAGCCATCTTCAGCACGTCTTCCCGTTTCAGGGTTCCCGGTCCGGATACGCCCACGAAGATGTCCGCACCCTTGATCACATCGGCAAGGGTTCCCTGCTCGTTGTCCGGGTTGAAAATCCGGGCGCACTCCTCCTTGACCGGATTCATGCCCTTGGTCCGGCCACGATACACCACCCCGGTACGGTCGCAAGGAATGATGTTTTTCACCCCGGCCTCGGCGAACATCTTGGCGCAGGCCACTCCGGCGGCCCCGAACCCGTTGACCACCATGCGCAGATCTTCAATCTTCTTGCCGGTCAACTTCAGGGCATTGAGCAGGGCGGCCAGAGCCACCACCGCGGTGCCGTGCTGGTCATCGTGAAACACCGGGATGTCCAGCCGCTTCTTCAGCTCCTGCTCCACGATGAAGCAGTTCGGAGCGGCTACATCTTCCAGGTTGATGCCACCAAAGGACGGGGCGACCTTTTCCACGAAGTCGATCAGTTCCTCCGGGGTCTTGGTCTTCACACACAGCGGAAAGGCGTCCACTCGGCCAAAGGCCTTGAACAGCACGGCCTTGCCTTCCATCACGGGCATGGCCGCCAGCGGCCCGATGTCCCCCAACCCCAGAACCGCCGTGCCGTCGGAAACCACGGCCACGCAGTTCTGGCGGATGGTCAGGTCAAAGGCCCGTTCCGGCTCCTTGTGGATTGCCTGGCAGACCCTGGCCACACCGGGGGTGTAGGCCATGGCCAACTCGTCAGCGTTGTCCACGCTGGATGTGGGGACGATCTCCAGCTTCCCGCCGTCATGTATGGCCATGGTTGTATCTGCTGCCCAGGAGTCAAGGACGAACGGCAGGGCCTGCAGCGCAGCGGCCACTTTTTCTCCGTGTTCCACGGAGGTGGCATAGAATTCCAAGGTTATTTCCTCGGCCACCGTATCTTCGCCCAAGCGCAGAAACTGAACCAGACGCGCTCCCTCGCGGCCCATGGTTTCCAGGAGCAAAGTGCGGTTCTCCTGCTTATTCTCCATGCGAATATCCATGGTAAAACTGAAGCTTGCGGAAAAGTGGGTGCTCATGACGAGTAGGGCTCCTCTTGCTGAGTGTTGACCTGAGCATCGGCCTCAGGAAATAAAATACCTAGGATATCCGGACACGTTCTCCCCTGACGGTGATAATGGCGCCTTTTAATAAATGCTCTTGGTGTCGAAGAATCAACGTACGCATGATTTCCATCCTCATCTCGCTCCTTACGTCAGGAAGGCGTACAATGCCGCGGTGCATCTCGCCCGAGACATAAACAAGCTTCCAAAAGTCGGAATCAAGAGTCACCAAGATCCCTTCTTCAGCTGCAGCTTGTTACAACAAAACCAAGTCTCCTGGGTCAGGCCCCAAGGAGGCTACCGAAATTGTATCATACCCCTCGCTTTGCAACCATTTTGCCAGCTTCCATCCCGCACAGCGATCAACAAGAAACTTCACCGGTCGTCCATTCTTGTTGTGGAGAGGTGTGCACGACAAGGCTGTCGATGGAGTCGTGAGCTACGATTGTGTGGACATAGGCGATACAGGCCAGAATATCTTCCTGTTCAAGTTCCGGATAGACTTCAAGTCCTCCATCGAAGCCCCTTGAGCCAGAAGGCTCAGGATCGACTCGACGGAAATGCGCATGGCGCGGATGATCGGCTTGCCGCAAAATATTTCGGAGGTTGCGGTTATTCTGGAAAGAATGCTTTGCACGCTCATATTGTCCACCCCCTTGCAATGACGCATCACCGCTCCGGTACAAACCGAGCCTGCACAATGCGCTTTACGGCGTTCTTTTCCCAGTCCAGGCCGCCGAGCAGGGAGGCAAGATATTCGACGGTATGCCGAACCTCTCGTGGCCTTCCCAGTTCGTTCAGGCATCTTGTCAATCCGATGCGGCAGGACGGGCATCCAACAAGGATCGGCTCGGGTGAATCCACTTGAGCAATGTCCGTGCGCAACTGATCGATCTTCCGCCGACGCAACTTATTGTAGATGGCTGGAGAGGTCATGGCTCCCAGGCCGCTCTCACCGCAACAGTGCGGGCTGACCCGCACCGTCACACCAAGAAGTTTGCCCAGGGATTCGGCGTAAATCCTGGCTGCCTTGACTCCGTCCACCCCAGACCATTCACTATGGCATGCGGCATGATAGAGCACTTCCCGAACATCTGCCAGGGATTCCGCCTGCCGGGTCAATCGCGGGCCATGCTTCTGGCCGAGACGCTGGAGCAGAAACTGCAACGCGTCCTGGTGCTCAAGTACCGGACCGGAGGACGATGCCAGGTTATACTCCCGCAGGCCTTCACGGCAGGATCCGCATGCCGTAATCACATGGGAAACCGTGAAACCCTGAGCCCTTGCCTTGTTCAACAGGCGGGTCAACGCGGCAATGTTCTGTTCCCGGTTGGCTCCGAAAGCCAGCTCCCCGCCCCCGGCCAAAAGCGGATATCCGCAGCAGAGGTGGGTTTCCGGGAGGAGAACCTGGCAGTCCGCATCCAGGAGCAGGGAAACGGTGGCCACGCCGATGGAACGAAAAAACAGTCCGGCACCGCATCCGGGAAAGTAGAGGACCGTTTCCTTGGCCTGGACGGAGCGACCATTGCCGGCGGGAAGAAAAAATCCACCTTTGCCCAGATCCAGGGTTTCAGCCAAATTCTTCATTTCCATGGCCGGCCCCCGGCCTTGAAAAAGCGGATTTTCCGCCCGTTGCCGCCACCTGGATGGAATCAGCCCCACGGCCGCATTCTGAATGCCTTGGGCCACAGCCAGAAATTTAGCGGCCCGAGGCAGACGAGACGCCGGCTCCTTGGCCAAGTAGTCCAGAATCCGGTTTTTGAACGGATGCCCATCCGCGCCCTTCCCCTTCAGGTAGCCGCGCAGATCCAGGATCACGTCCGGTGTGTTGATCTTTACCGGACAGGCGGACATGCATTTGCCGCAACCAGTGCAATGCTCCATCAGCTTGCCCAACTCCTTGAGCAGGCGCTGATCCGGTTGCCCGGATTGCAGTTGGGTATAGAAGACCGCCTCGATCATCGCCCCCATGCTGATGTTCTTGTTTCGAGGATGAAACAGCAGCCCCTTCTCCGGGAGATACATGGGGCAGACCTGTTTGCATTTGCCGCATCGGGAACACGTCTGAATGTTGGTCAACAATTTGATCAGCCGCGCCCGTTCCGGCAGGCCACTTTGAGACAAGTCCTGGATCAACCGGTTGAACGAAAAGGTAAAGGGCTGAAACGGTTGTTCACGCTGGGTCAGTTTGCCGGGATTGATAATATTCTTGGGGTCCACCCGGAACTTGTAGTCTCGCAGGGCCTTGATCTTTTCCTCGGGCAGGAAGGCGATTTTGGTGATGCCGATACCGTGCTCCCCGGACACCGCCCCTTTCAGTTCCAAAACCTTTTTGAACACCTCACCGGCCGCTTCCTCGGCCTGATGCAGCATACTCGCGTCATTGGAGTTCACCGGGATGTTCACGTGACAGTTGCCATCTCCGGCATGCATATGGTTGGCCACGATGACCCGGGTGTTTCGCATCCGGGAAAGGATGGCATCCAGCTGCGGCTGCTGACGCGGATAGCGATTGCGCAGATCCTGGAAAAAGAACTGGGTCTGGATCTCAAACTCCTGGTCGGAGAGTTCCTTGGCCGTGATCTCACCACGCAGAATCCGGGCACAGTAGTCCAGCTCCATCTCCACGAACTCGTCGCTGTCCGGAAGCCCTTCCAGACTGCCCACTTCATGCAGCGCCTTGCGATAAGCCTTGGCCAAATATCGCAAGTTGAGTTGCTCCAGGAAGTCGGAGAACTCCGGGATCACCTTCAAAGGAATGACGATGTCCTCGTTGATTTTGAACCCACTGGTCCGTCGCGTAATGGCACTCAGACGATGCCGGTCTTCCCAGAACACCTCGGCCTGACGGGCGTCTCTGGCGGTGAACACCTCCACGTTCTCATAAGGTCCGACGATATCCACCACCATGCCCACGGCCCCGTCCAGAGCGGCCTCGTCGTCGGAGTCCATCTGGATGAGCAAAACCGAAATCGGGTCACCCTCGTAGTGGGTGGACTTCTTCTGGTATTCAATGGCCTGGACGTATTTCGGTCCGAACTCCTCCAAGGCTGACATCTTCACCAGGTCGCCCTGTTTTCGGATGGTATCGCGCATCCCTACCAGGTCGTTGATCACCAGCATGGCCGGATGCATGCTCCGACCATAAAATTCCAGACAGAGCGTCCGGGAGTGGATCGGCTTGGGATGCAACGTGAAGCAGGCTTCCGTGATAACTCCGTCCACGCCTTCCTTCTGGATGCCCGGCAAACCACCAAGATACTTGTTGGAAACGTCCTTGCCCAAATCCGCACCCCGGATATCGCTGCCATGCAGGGCAATGGTTTCCGTGACCTGGCCATGATCATCCAGAATTTCAAAAACCGCGACTTCATCAGATAGAATCTTATGTCGTGGATGATCCTTGCGACGGACCTCGATCCGTTCTCCACTGGGCAGAACCAGCACGTAGCTCAGGATATTGTCCAGAGTGGTTCCGTATTCAAAGGCGAACGGGCCGCCGGCATTCTCGGAAATGTTTCCGCCAAGGGACGAGGCCGCCTTGGAAGCCGGGTCCACGGTGAAGAGCAAGCCCTTGGACGCCGCGGCCTGAATTGCATTCAGGGTGATCATCCCACTCTGGGCACAGATCATCTGGGCCTGAACATCGATGCCCAGGACGGACTTCATTCGGCTCAAGCTGAGGATTGCGGTCCGTCGTCCGGCAGGTATGGCGCCCCCAGTCAGCCCGGAACCGCCGCCGCGGGGCACGAGGCTGAACTTCAACTCGTTGGCCAGTTGCAGAATGCACTGCACCTGTTCAGTATTCTCCGGGGCCAGAACCAGCATGGGCAGTTCCAGGCGCAAATCCGTAGCATCAGTGGAGCATTCCACCAGCGCATTGGGCTGGTTATTGATGCACTCTTCCGGCAGACACTTCCGAAGCCGTTGGATCACAGTGTTCTTGAACCGCTGTTCGGCCTCATAGTCTTGCCAAAAATACGCCACAGCCTCTTGCAGGGCAGAGGCATATTCCGCGGCCAAAGAAGGAACGATGACCGCCAGCTGGTTGTCGACGCTTTTGCGAACCATCTCCTGGGGGATAAATGGATTATAGCGAAGCAGAAACAGTTCGGCGGCCAAGTCCACGGCCAATGTCCGGACGGTTTCCGGCCAGGACTCAACCTGGTCCTGGGTCAGATTGAAGACACGGGGCAAAAGACGAATATGGGGAACGGAGAGATGTGGGCCGCGCTGCGTCATAAGCTATCAACTCGAATAAGGAAAAAGGCGAAAAAGAGAGAAGGTTAGCCAAGACTTGATGAAAAGACAAGGCGTGTTTTTGAAGACTTCTTGGTGAAAATGTGCAGACCTTGCAGACGTCTCACCCTTCTAAGCGAACGCCTGAAAGACCATTTCGGCATATGCCCGGAACCCGGGCGTGGAGCATGCAATGCACAAAGATGATTCAGGAAGGCGTCGCACTCTTCACGGTTTAACGGGGGGAGCAGAGCGTCTTAATGAATGCCCCCCCCGTAGCACCTCGACTGGTGTGGAGGGCCGTAGGGCCGGATCAACCCTGGACAGCCTTGATCCGTCCGTACATGGCCTGCCCCAAAGATATGCAGGCATCATTGGGCGGGAGCTGGGTGTGCACCAGCGGCGTCAGGCCCCTCTTGGCCAGGACACGCGGCAACTGGCCGCTGAAAGTTCCATTTTGCATGACCCCGCCGCTCAGGCCCACGGTGCGCACTCCGGTGCGGAGAGCCAGCACTCCGGCCAGATCCCCAAGGCCATCAAGCAGGCCCATATGAAAGCGTCGACTGATGACATCGGCCGGCACTCCCGCCTCCCAGTCGGCATGGACCTGACGGAACAACAGCAGGGTATCCAACTGCACAGGGTCTCTCTTGGCCAGGACCGGGCAGGAATAGGGCGCGGACCGATCGTCATGGTTTTGGATCCGCTCCAGCAGGATCGCGGCCTGCCCTTCGTAGGCCATGACGCTTTTCAGGCCCAATAGCCCAGCCACGGCATCGAACAGGCGCCCGCAACTGGTGGTTGTCGGGCAGTTGATCCGTTTCTCCAGCATGGTTTGCACAAAGGCGTCAGCCTGGGCGTGTTCGTCAAGCCAGGGCCACGGGCGACTCCCGGGTTCGGTGATGCCGATGCTCCACAAGTAACTCCGGGCCATGCGCCAGGGCTCCCTGGCCGCGACTTCGCCGCCGGGCTGGGCTACAGACGTGAAATGGCCGGTGCGGCTGCACTCCCCACTCCGTGGATCCACCCAAAGGACCTCCCCGCCCCAGATGGTCCGGTCCGTGCCCAAACCGGCGCCATCCAAGGCCAGCCCCAGACTTGGCTGTTCATGCCGGTTTTCGGCCAGGACCGAGAGAATATGGGCCATGTGGTGCTGGACGTGCACCAGTGGCACTGCTTCTTGCTCGCTCAGCTCTTTGCCATACCCGGTGCTCAGATAGTCCGGATGCAGATCCGCGACCACCAGCTCGGGCTTCACCCGCAAAATGGATTGCAGGTGGCGGATGGTATCCTGGTAAAAGGCGAATGTTTCCAGGTTGGTCAGATCCCCCACGTGCTGACTGACAAAAGCCTGATCTCCTTTTGTCAGGCAAATGGTCGTCTTGAGTTCCGGTCCAAGCCCCAGCATGCACGGCCCGCCTCGGCTGAGAAAAACGGGTGTCGGCGTGTAGCCCCTGGCGCGACGAAATGGTTCCGCCTGGAGGGTTGTCCGGTTCAGCCGCAGGACCGAGTCGTCGCATCGCACCAGAATGTCCCGGTCATGGAACAGGAACAGATCAACCAGGGGCGCGAGCCGCTCCAGAGCTTCCCGGTTGCCCAGAGCTATTGGCTCGCTACTCAGGTTGCCGGAGGTCATGACCAGGATCGGCAGTCGATGGAGGCCCACGGCACTCCGGAATGCAACCAGAAGGACATGGTGCAGCGGCGTATAGGGCAGCATCAGTCCCAGATGATCCGTGTCCGGCGCAAGGTGGATTGACAGTCCTTGCGTGGAAACATCATGCCTCATACGTTTTGGCAACAACACGATGGGCCGCTGCGCAGACAGCAGCAGCTCCCGTTCGGCGGCGGTCGTATCCACCACCTGATGCGCGGTGTCCAGGTCCGGAGCCATCACGGCCAGAGGCTTTTCCCAGCGATGCTTGCGACGTCGCAGCTCGAAAACGGCTGCATCGCTGCCCGCGTCGCAGACCAGATGAAATCCGCCCAACCCTTTCAGTGCCAGAATGCGCCCTGAGGCCAATGCCCTCGCCGCCCCTTCCACGGCATCGTCCTCGACAGCGAGTTGCTCCCCCACGGGAGATGCCAGCCAGACCATCGGGCCGCAAACAGGACAACAGTTCGGCTGGGCATGAAAACGGCGATCCAGGGGATCTTCATATTCCCGCAGACACTGTGGACACTGCGAAAAACAGGCCATGGAGGTCATGGGCCTGTCGTAGGGAATGCTCCGGGTGATAGTCAGCCGCGGCCCACAATTCGTGCAATTAATGAATGGATAGAGAAAGCGGCGGTCTTGCGGATCGAACAATTCCTGCAAGCAGTCCTCGCATGTGGCCGTGTCCGGACTGATCAGCACCTGATGGTCCTCGCCGGTGGTACTGTGCTGGATTTGAAAGGACGACTCTCCCGCAATGGGTGTTATATCCTGCACCTCAAGTCCGGTAATGCGCGCAAGCGGCGGCAGAGCATCTTGGAGATTTGGGGCAAAGGTACGGACCGGAGAGTCTGATGATTCAGGCGAATCCGGCCCCTGGATCTCGATGATCACGCCTTCGGCTGCATTGCGCACCACACCAGTCAGTCCGGATCGGTGCGCCAGTTTGTAGACCGTGGGGCGGAACCCTACACCCTGAACCTGACCAGTCACGACCAGGCGCTGACGAATCATGGAAGCCATGCACAGGAACCAAGGCTGCGTTCGGGCTGATGCCAAGCAAACATCATCAAAGCCCGGAAGTAGGCAAAAATGCCCCGCGACCGAACCACGGCCTCGGGGCATTGGGGAGGGAGGAAGATTGGTTCGATAATACAGACAAGGCGGCGTTACAGTCCCGTGAGCATATTTTGCTCACCTTTGCTCAGAAGCCGATCCAGGTCAAGCAGAATCAGCAGGCGATCAGCCAGCTTGCCGACGCCGCTGATATACTCGGACTCAATCCCGGAGATGATCGGCGGTGGTGGCTCCACGGTGTTCGCCGGGATGCGCAGCACCTCTGACACCGAATCAACGACAAAACCGACAATGACCTTGTTGATCTCGATGACAATGATCCGGGTATGTTTGCTGTGCTCCTGGGCGGCCATGCCGAAGCGTTTGCGCAGATCAATAATCGGGATGACCTTGCCCCGCAGATTGATCACGCCTTCGACAAAATCCGGAGCCTTGGGTACCCGGGTGATGCCCATCATCCGGATGATTTCCTGGACCTTGAGAATCTCCACGCCGAATTCTTCGTCACCGATATGAAAGGTGACCAACTGAAGCAGGGCGCTGTCTTTTTCCTGCCGAGTGTACTGTTCTTGCATGGCGATCTCTCCAGAAACGGTAAAAGGCTTGTGACCGATGACTGTTCCATACCATCCGCAACGCGGACCGGCAACACCTAAACGCTTTTCAGATCCTGGACAAGATTCTGCAGATCCTGGGCTTGCCTGGCCAGCTCGGAGATGGCCTGGGCGGACTGGTTCATGACCTCACTGGTCTCTGATGCAATCCGGTTGATGTCCTCCACCCCGCGATTGATCTCTTCACTCGTGGCGGACTGCTCCTCCGCGGCAGTGGCAATGGACCGGACCTGGTCCGCGGCCTGTTCGGCCAAGGCCAGGATTTCTCGTAGTGCCTGACCGGACTTGTCGGCGAGCCTCGTTGCCTCGCCAATAGACCCCACAGCCTGGTCCATGCCATCGATATTGGTCCTGGTGCCCTGTTGAATGGCGGAAATGGCCTCCCCCACTTCCTTGGTGGCGTTCATGGTCTTTTCCGCCAGCTTGCGCACCTCATCGGCCACCACGGCAAACCCCCGCCCGGCATCGCCGGCCCGGGCCGCTTCGATGGCCGCGTTCAGGGCCAGCAAATTGGTCTGGTCAGCGATGTCTTCGATCACGGTCATGATCCGGCCAATCTGTTCGGCTTGGCGTCCCAGGTCATTAAGATTATCCTTCATTTTAGCGGCCTGTTGCTGAACTGTATTGATGGCTTCCACCGAGGCGCTGACGACTTTTGCACCATCTTCGGCCTTTGTTCGAGCCTGGTCCGATGCCTCGGCGGCCTGGGAGGCGTTCCTGGCCACCTCCAGCACCGTGGCGTTCATCTCTTCCATGGCCGTGGCTGTTTCCCCGGTCCGGGCGCGCTGCTCCTCGGAACCGCGACTGGCCTGCTCCACCTGGGCGGCCAACTGGTCCGAGGCCGAGGTCATCTGCTCCACCACGCCCTCAATCTGCCCCGCGGCCTGCAGCATGCCGTCCCGTCTGGCCTGTTCGGCCCGTTGTTTGGCCTCCTCGGCTTCCTGGGTGGCCAGGTTGGCCTCATGGGTCTTTTCTTCGGCCACCAGGGCCTTTTCATCCGCCTCGCGAATTTTGGCCTTGAGATTGCCCACCATGGTATTCAAGGCTTGGGCCAACGACCCGATCTCGTCCTTGTTCGTCACCGTCAGTTCCATTTCCAGATTGCCCTGGGCGACCTGGGACGCGAAGTTCGTGGTCCGGGCAATGGGACGAGAGATCGTCCGGGCGAAAAGAATGCCCATGGCGATCATGACGGCTCCAACGATCAGGCTGACAACAAGAATGGACATCAGGATGCTGCTCTGCGCCTCCTCCACGACATCGCGGGGAATGCCGATGAAGAACATGCCGCCGACATCGCCGGCGGCATTGACCAGTGGCCAATAGGCGGTGTCGTAGTTGCGCCCCAGGATATGGTTGCGATCGAAAAAGACCTGTCGCTGCTGGATGACCGTGGCAAGGACGGCGGGATTGTCCATTCTCGTTCCCACAACCCGCTGCCCGTCGCGCATGATCGTCGTGGCCAGCCGGGTGTCTCCCTCGAAAACCGTGGCCTCCACACCGAAGCGTCGCTTTACGTCGTCCACAAAGTCGAAGGACCCCAAATCAAGACCAGGGGTAATGGCCCCAATGACCCGGCCGCCCATTTTGACCGGGTATCCGGCGCGCAAGGAGAATTTGATCACTGTCCCGGACTCGATGCCCACCGTCGCTTCGCCACGCAGGGCTCGCTGCACATTGCGCTGGTTCATGACGCTGTCGCCGAACTGCTCCGAGTGGCCGCGGGCGACGACATTGCCGTTTCTGTCGGACAGCGTGATGAACTCCACCCCGGTTTGGTGCATGACCTCCTGGGCAAACCGTTGCAGGAACGCGGTATTGCCGTCGTCCAGAGCGTGTTGAACCTCGAAGTTGCTGGCCATCAGGAAACCTACGTTCTGCAGCAATGTTTCCAGATCTTGAATCTGCGCCTCCACGGCCCCCTTGAAGTTGTTCAGTTCCTCCAGGGCCTTTTCGTCAAAACCTTTGGTAACGAAATGGTTGGTGGTCAAAAAAAGGACGCCGCTGGTCAAAACGACCGCAACGACAATTATCCCGACCAACTTGCCGAGGATGGATACACGCATGCGTCATGCCCCTTACTAAAATTTGAGTGAAAAAAATGGCTCCCCGCTCAAAAGTATCGAAATATCCAGCACTGCCAAACAAATTCCGAAAAAAGCAGGAGAAAAGAAAAACGGCAAGCAAAGCCCAAAAAGACGAAAGAAAACACAAAAAGGAACTCACAGGTTTTTTCCTAGCATGCGCGTCGGAATACTGTAAAGAACTTCCCACTTGCCGTGCATCGCTCACCCCGTCGCTTTTCATGCTGCAGCTTGGAAATGGGTCGCTCTGCGAAACGATAGCGAATTTTCGAAAAAAAAACTTGCAATATCCACCCTGCTTGGCTACAATCGGACTCTTTTCGAAAGATTTCCTCACAAGACATTCCCCATACGTGAGGCCGGGAGGTGAAGACAACTTGCCAGGAATTGTACTCAGCGAAAATGATCACTTTGATTTTGCCTTGCGTAAATTCAAGAAACAGGTGGAGAAGGCCGGCATCCTCTCTGAACTGAAAAAGCGGCAGCACTATGAAAAGCCCAGCGTTCAGAAGAAGAAAAAGGAAGCTGCCGCCCGGAAACGCGCCGTCAAAAAATCCCGAAAAATGAACTCGTCGCGATGAGCCTTCTCGAACGGATTGAACGCGATTTCCTTGCCGCCTACAAAAACAAGGATACCGACTTGGTGGCTGTCTTGCGCATGCTCAAGACAGCCGCCAAGAATCGTCACGTGGAAATCCAGCGCCCCCTGACCGACGACGAGGTCCTTGACCTCGTACTCAAGCAGATCAAGCAGCGCCAGGAATCTATTGACATGTACTCCAAGGCCGGCCGGGAGGAGCTGGCCGCCAAGGAGGCCGCGGAACTGCAATTGTTGCGCGCCTACCAGCCTCAGCCCCTTTCCGAGGGTGAGCTGACAACTCTGATCGAAACCCTGATCGCCGAACAGGGAGCTGCGTCCATCAAAGACATGGGGCGGGTTATCCAGGCGATCATGAACACCCACAAGGGGCGGGTAGACGGCAAGGCCGTCAGCGAACTGGTGCGGAACCGCCTTTCTTCTTGAAAAACACGCCCGGTTCCATTTTGCGATGGAATCCAGAACACTGCTTCTTCTTGAATTTCCCAAAATCCTCGAGGCACTGGCTGCCTGTTGTCGATCTGAATCCGGGGCCCGGTCAGCCTGCTTGATTGCTCCGTCCTCGAGCCAAGAGGATGTCTCCCGACGGCAGTCCCGGTTGCGTCAAGCCCTGGCCTGGGTGGACGAAACACGCGTCGATTGTCCGGTCTTTCCTGATTTGAGCGGAGTGTGGACCCACGTTCAGTCCGAAATCCATGCAATGCCAAAGGGCTATCCTGGTGAACACCAGCCTCTCGACCCGTCCTCGACCGACCACCCCGCCCCCTCCTCCCGCATGCTCCCCTCCCGAACGCTGGACTTGGACGCCCTGTGGGCCATGGGCCGGTTTCTTGGCGCAGCCAGGGAGATTCGTAGCGGACTGCTCACGGCGGACGCGCCCCGCTGGCCGGACTTGCGCCTGGATGCTGAATCCCTCTCATGGCCGGAGCGCACGGCCGCGGCGCTCAAACGCTGTGTCGGCGATGACGGCCGACTCAAGGATGAAAGCTCCCCGGAACTGTGGTCCATACGCCAGGAGATCCGCCAGATTCATCAACATTGCACAAGGCGGGTCAAGGATTTTGTCCTGGATCAGGGCATTGGTCACTATCTCCAGGACGACTTCATGACCATCTCCTCGGATCGCTATGTCCTGCCGCTGAAAAGCAACTTCAAGGGAAAGGTGGCCGGGATCATCCACGATTATTCACAGACCGGAGAGACCTGCTATATTGAGCCCATGTTTTTGGTGGAGGTCAACAACAAACTCCAGGAGTTGAAACAGGATGAACGAGAGGCCGAGAACCGTATCCTGGCTCAACTCACCGCCTTGGTCCGTCAGGAACTGAATCAGCTGCAGCCTCTTTTCCTGTGGTTGACAAACATGGACCTTCTCCTGGCCTCGGTTAAATTGGCCCAAAACTTGGAAGCCCGGCCCGTGGACGTTGCTGAGGACGGGGAACTGGATCTCAAACAGGCCCGACACCCGTTGCTGCTCCTCGCCGGTCACACTGCCAAGCCCCTGGATCTTCAACTCAATGGCAACCAACGGATCCTGATCATCAGCGGGGGCAATGCCGGCGGCAAGACCGTGGCTCTGAAAACCGCCGGCCTTTTGGCGGTGATGGCCTTTTCCGGGCTGGCCGTGCCCGTGGCCGAAGGCGGAACCCTGCCGCTGTGGCGAGACATCCATGTGTTCATGGGTGATGAGCAAAGCCTGGAAGGGCAGTTGAGCACGTTCTCCGCCCAGATCAGCCATGTGGCTGCTGTTTGGGACCGGATCGACACGAACAGCCTGGTCCTTCTGGATGAGTTCGGAGCCGGAACCGACCCCAGCCAGGGAGCGGCCCTGGCCCAGGCCGTGGTGGACGGGCTGCTGGACCGAGGCGCATGGGCCGCGGTCGCCACGCACTTCCCTTCGCTGAAGGCCTACTCCCTGACCCGCGAAGGCGTACGCTCCGCTTCCGTGCTTTTCGATCCCCAAACCAATAAGCCCCTGTACACCCTGGCCTACGATCAGGTCGGTGCCAGCCAGGCCATGGAAGTGGCCAAGGAATACGGCCTGCCGGGCTCAATCCTGGCCAAGGCTGAGCAATACCTGCTTCTGGACGGGGCGGATACCACTTTGCTGATAGAGCGCCTCAATGCTTTGGCCGTGGAGCGGGAAAAGGAACTGGCCGAACTGGCCGAGTTGCGCGCGGACCTGCGCCGGCGCAAGGCCAAGTTGCGAGCCGAGTTCGACCGGGACAAGTCTGCCCTGCTCCTGGACATCAAGAAACAATCCCAAAACGTTCTGGCCAAACTGCGCGAAGAAAAAATCTCCCGTCGCCAGGCCCTGCGCGATTTGGCTGAGACCCGGAAAAAACTGGAGACCGATTCCAGACCCTGCACACCACCAGGACACCCCGGTACTGCCTGGGAAGACCACCATGTCGGAGATCGGATCTACTATCCAGCCTGGAACAAGACTGGAACAATCCAGGAAAAGGACGAGCGCAGACAGGCTTTGAAGGTGGAACTGGGCGGTGTTTCGCTCTGGCTGCCTCACCGGGAGGTCATGCCGGCTGCTCCACAGGAATCACCGGCATCCAGTCCCGCAAAAACGGTGGCCCGTCCTGACCAATCCACACCGGTTTCCCTGCGCCTGGATTTGCGTGGCAAACGTGCCGACGAGGCTCTCAGTGAACTGGCCGTCTTCCTGGATCGGGCCTTGCTGCGCGGCGCGGAACAGGTGGATATTATCCACGGTCGGGGAACCGGTGCCTTGCGCCGGGAGGTCCACCAGTTTCTCAAGGGGCATCCCGTGGTCACTGCCTTTGCTGTTGCCAACGAAGATCAGGGCGGCGATGGAATGACCGTTGCCTCGCTGCACTAGGAGTCTTATGGACAGAACAGTTGTGCAGCGGATCAAATCCCGGCTAGACTTCGTGGCCCTGGCCCAGCGTTATCTGGAATTGCGACCCAATGGAGAACGCTGGAGCGGGCCATGTCCGTTCCATCAGGAGAGCAACCCCTCCTTTCATGTCAATCCAGGCCAGGGTTTTTACTATTGCTTTGGATGCCAGGCCTCCGGGGACGTGATCGATTTCTATGCCCGCATCAATGGTCTGGACTTCAGGCAGGCCCTGGTTCAATTGGCCAGGGAGAGTGGGATTGAACTGGACATGGGCCCAGTCAGTCCCCAGGAACGCAAGGAAATTGCCGCGCGGGATGTCTCCTTGCGTATGGCCGGGCTTGCCGCGACGCACTTCCAGGACAACCTCGCTGCCTCAAGTGGAGCACCTGCCAGGGAGTACCTCAGCCGTCGCGGCGTCAGTCCGGAGATGCTGACAATGTTTCAGGTCGGCTTCAGTCGCGCGGATTGGCATGGCTTGGAGCATTTTCTGCTCAGCCAAGGATTCGAGCGCGATCAGGCCGTGGGCTGTGGGCTGCTGGTGCGTAACGACAACGGCAAAGTCTACGATCGTTTCCGAGGCCGTATCATGTTTCCCATCCATGATTTGACCGGACAGGTCATTGCCTTCGGCGGTCGGGCCATTGACAGCGAGGAACCGAAATATATCAACAGCAGTGAATCGCCGATCTACACCAAAGGCCAACACCTCTACGGTCTGCACCAGGCCCGCAAGACAATTGTCCGCGAAAAACGGGCCTTGTTGACCGAGGGCTACCTGGACGTGATCGCCTTGCACCAATTCGGCTTCAGTGCGGCCGTGGGCGTTCTGGGTACGGCCTTGACCCCGGAGCAGGTCAAGCGGTTGGCTGGATTCTGCTCCCGTGTGGATCTGCTTTTTGACGGCGACCAAGCCGGACAAAAAGCCGCATTGCGTGCTACGGAAATGTTTCTCGGTCAAGGTTTGGCCTGTAGGGTGGCCGCCCTGCCAGATGGCGACGACGTGGACAGTTTGCTGCATGTCCAGGGCCCGGAAGCTTTACAAAACCTGCTTGATGCGGGTCGTGACGGGCTGGAATTCTGCGTCCGGACCGTCTCCAAAACGTTCGCCCCCCGGGAGATCATGGCCTGGGTCCGCCGTTTTCTCGATGGCGTTGTAGCCGATGACCTACGGGGATTCTATCTTCCCCGGCTTGCCGCTGGACTGGGCATGTCCGAGACCGAACTGCGCCGGGGACACCCAGCTTCCGCACCAAAGGCTCCACGTCCTGCGGCAGAACGTTCTTCACCGCCCCGTTTGACGACCCGAGACCGACAACTGCTCGCCTTTGCCGTGAGTTGTCCGGAATATCGTCCGGAATTGGCCGCTTCAGGGCTGGACGCCGTGTTGGAGGACTCCTGGGCCAAGACGTTGTGGAACAACCTGTGCCGTCTGGATGCGTCTTCCAACATGCATGAAATTCCCCTGGACGCAAGAGGTTACGACTATTCTGCCCTGGAAGAGGAAGAACGCTGTCTGTGCTACCAGCTTTTGGCGGAAGCCCCACACCGAGATCATGCTGATCGAGCGGCGTTTTGGGCTGAAGTCCGAGATTTTTTGTTGAAAAATCAATTCAAGAAACAACAGCAAGCCATGCTGGAAGAGTTGCGTGATGCCCAAAACCAGGGCAACACGCAACGCGTGTCGGCGCTTCTTCAAGCCTATCAAGATCTCGCCATGGAGGCATAATGAGTAATATCAAGGAAATCCAACAGATCAAGACGCTGATCGCCGAGGGAACCAAAAAGGGGTTCCTGACCTTCGAAGAGTTGAACAAAGCGTTGCCTTCGGAAATCAGCAACCCGGAGCAGATTGAAGAAGTCATCAATATTTTTGATCAGTTGGACATCACCATTATTGATGCCGGCAAGGTGACCAAAGGCGTCCTGACTGAAGAAATCGAAGAACCCTCCGGATCCGAGACCACGGGAGTCCAGTTCACCGAAGGTGATGATGCCGACTACGCCCCGCGAGGGTCGGACCCGGTCCGGATGTACTTGCGCGAAATGGGTGCGGTTCCCTTGTTGGACCGGGAAGGTGAAGTGCACATCGCCAAAAAGATCGAAGTTGGGGAGTTGGAAGTTCTCTACGCCCTGGTGGAGGTCCCGGTTGTCATTGAGGAGTTGATCAAGATCGGTGAGGATCTCAAGCAGGGACGCATCAAGCTCAAGGATGTGGTCAAGACCATTGAGGAAGACGACCCATCCGAGGACCAGATGAACCAGCGCCAACGGGTGCTTTTTTTGTTGGACGAAATCCGCTCCGTGTTCAAGAAAAAGCGCAAGGTCTATCAAAAGTTGGATCAGTGCGCCCGTCTGGATCGCCGAGTTTATGGGATGCAGATGGAAATCGTGGCCTTCAAGGAAGAAATCGTCAACTCCCTGCGGGACATCAAGCTGGAAAAGACCCTTATCGACCGGCTGATCGAGACCGTGGAGGATTTTGTTCGCCAGATGCACAACTGCCAGCGGGACATCACCGCCTACATCCTGTCCGTGGGCAAGAACCAAAGCGAAATCAAGGAAATTTTCGGGCAGCTGGACAAGCGGGAAATCAGTCCGGTTGCCGCTGCCGACGCATTGAACATGACCATGGACGAGCTCTTTTCCTTCAAGGAAATGCTCGCCGGGAAAATGGAAATTCTGGAACGATTGCGGGAACAATGCCACCACAACGTGCACGACCTGGAAGAAGTCCTCTGGCGGGCCAAACGCGGCAACATCGCCGCCCTGGCCGCCAAACAGGAGCTGATTCGCTCCAACCTGCGGCTGGTGGTCAGCATTGCCAAAAAGTACACCAACCGCGGCCTGCAGTTTTTGGACCTGATCCAGGAGGGCAACATCGGGTTGATGAAGGCCGTGGACAAGTTTGAATACCAACGCGGGTACAAGTTCTCCACCTATGCCACGTGGTGGATTCGCCAGGCCATAACCAGAGCCATCGCCGACCAGGCCCGGACCATTCGGATTCCGGTGCACATGATCGAAACCATCAATAAACTGATCCGCACCTCCCGCTACCTGGTCCAGGAGTTGGGGCGCGACCCCTCGCCGGAAGAAATCGCCGAGCGCATGGACTACCCCCTGGACAAGGTCAAAAAGGTGCTCAAGATTGCCAAGGAGCCCATTTCCCTGGAGACGCCCATTGGCGAGGAAGAAGACAGCAGCCTGGGAGATTTTATCGAGGACAAGAAGGCCTTGGCCCCGGCTGAGGAAGTGGTCAACGCCAAACTTTCCGAGCAAATCGCTGAAATTCTCTCCGAACTGACGCCCCGTGAAGAACAGGTGCTCCGCAAGCGCTTTGGGATCGGCGAGCCCTCGGACCATACCCTGGAGGAAGTGGGCAAGCTGTTCAACGTTACCCGGGAGCGCATTCGTCAAATCGAGGCCAAGGCCCTGCGCAAGCTTCGCCATCCCGGCCGAAGCAACGTCCTGCGCTCCTTTTACGACGGCTGATCACCGCGGCCGCAAGTCCTGGAGGTTCCCTTCATGCCCCTGTTTCCCGTGACTCTCCCTGTTGCAAGGGCTCTGCTCTTAGCCCTGTTGAGCCTGATATGGGTCATGCCTGTCTCGGCCTCCGGGGCTCGGGTGCAGTGGATACCGGATGGCGATACCATTCACTTGGAGGATGGCCAGCAAGTACGTCTGTTGGGCATCGACGCTCCGGAGATGGGGCGGGATGGGGAACCGGATCAGTACTACGCGCGGGAATCCCGGGACTATCTGCGACGTCTGATCGGCGGGCAACCCGTCCACCTGGAAAGCGACGGCCAGGGACTGGATCGCTATGGCCGCCTTCTGGCATACGCCTTTTTGCCGGACGGACGCATGGTCAATGAGGTGCTCGTCGAGGAAGGGCTGGCTTTTTTTTATCCACACACCCACCAGGACCGGGAGTTCCAGCGGCGCATGCTGGAAGCCCAAAAACGAGCGATCATGGCCCGCAAGGGATTCTGGCCACGCATTCTCGCCTTGCCCCAACCGCCCACCGGCTGGGTGGGCAACCGCCGCAGCAAGCGTTTTCACCATCCGGATAGCCATTACACTGATCGAATCAGCCCTCGAAACCGGGTGACCTTGTCCTCTCTGGAACAGGCCTTTCTGCACGGTTTCGCCCCGGCGCGCACCAGCTCCCCCTGGCCCGACGCCAACTGAAGAACAGCTCTGGACAGGAACGGACCTGCGCCAGAGCATGAGCCAAACCAAAGGCTGACCCATGCTCCGACAGTCCATTGGCAATCTACCGATAATCTCCGGGCAACCTATTTATCCAACTCTGCTTTCAGATGCTTCTGGATCTCGGGGGCCGTCAAGGCAGAAATGTTTTTAGGCACCTCAAGGAGGAGGGCGCCTGCCACGGCCTTGGTCATTTGGTCGCGGAGCATTCCCAGAAAGGCCGGGGCAGCAAAGAGAATCAACTGATCATATTCCTGACGTGAATGGGCCTTGTCCAGAACATCGGCGACAATCCGGGAAAAAATCACCGCCTCCTGCTTTTTGGGATCCGACGACGGCTCCAATCCGTGCCGGCCCTGCCCGCCACCATCCAAGGCCAGCCCTGGACGATCCCTGCTCATATCCTGTTCCGGAAGCCGACTTTCCGGATGTGTCAGTGTTTCCACCTCTTCCAGATTCCTCCCCTGGGGTGCCGCAAAAATTCGAGCCCTGCTGCTGTCCGCGACAACAATCCAGCGTTTCTTCATCATTTCCTCCTTTTGTACATGCACTGTTTCACAATGGTGAAGCAGTCGATTAACAAAACTCCCATTGCCACGCTGCCGGGTTTGAGGGCCTTGGTTGGACTGCGGATCAAGGCTTTTTTCAGCATCAGATCCACCTGCCATCCGTCTCGCGCCTGGGGATCGTCACCGTCACGAGCGTTCCCTGCGATGCGCTGGTGGTGAAGGAGATCCGCCCCCCATGCGACCGGGCGATAAGCATGGCGCTGTAGGTTCCCAGTCCCGTTCCACCCGGTTTGCCGGCCGTAACATATCGATCAAAAAATCGATCCCGAATTTCTTCCGGCACAATTCCCAGGTTGTGCGTCTCCATGACCCAGGTTTCCTCCATGCGCTGGATGCGTAATGTAACTTCACTGCCATGAGGCGCGGCCTCCAAGGCATTATTCAGTATATTCAGCAACATGGAGTGAATTTTTTGCCGTTCAGCGTACATTTCCAGGGAACGGTTCCAGTCCAACTGCCCATTCTCCCAGGCAAAGATCAGTTCCACACCCCGTTGTCGGCACAACTCCCGGGTTTCATTCTCTAGTAACCGGAGCATGACCGTCAAATCAAATGCCGCAGGCCGCAACACGTAGCGGCCCTGTTCCATATTGAACAGATCCATGGAGTTGTTCAGCATATCCAGCATCCGACGTCCTGATTCCAGTATATGGCCCGAAAATGTTCGCAACTGTTCCGGATTCTGTACCTGGTCATGCGACAACAACTCCGCCAAACCGATGATTCCTACCAGCGGGGACTTGAGGTCGTGGAGCACGATCCGCTCCACGTCCCGACGCAGATTGGCCAGACGACGTTGTTCTGTAATGTCCTGTTGCACCAGAACCATCTGTGGTGGATGTTCATTGACTTCATTGCTAACCGGCCACGTCGTCATCTCCAAAAACAAGGTTTCTCCGGCATTCGTGGGATATTGAAACTGAAGCGATGAGGGCTTACCGTTTTCCCAGGAGAGCACCAGGGGATGATGATCAGGATTCCCGCTCCACCGTTCATCACCCCGGGCAACATCCCGAAGGGACAGCCCGAGAAGTTCATCCCGGTGACGTCTGTAAAAGGCTGCAAAGGCGTCGTTCACGTCCAGAATGGAAGATGATGGCATGTCCACCAGAGCGATGGCATCGGGGATGCTGGTCAAAATGGTTCTGCTGAGCGTTTCCGACCGTCGCAGGGCGGCGGTCCGCTTCTGAACCAGATCTTCCAGATGGGCTTGGTGTTGTTCTAAAGCATGGATGTTCGCGACCAAGGCCTGATCTCGGCGATGCAGCGCTGCGGCAAGCACCCCGATTTCGTCGGTCCGGTGTTCTCCGGGATATTCCGGCAACACCTGACCAAGATCCGTCTCCACTTGTTCGGTCAGTCGGGTAAGATCCAGAAGGGACCGGCCGCTGACCCGCCAAACAAGGTAAATGAATAATGGAACAAAACCGATAAACAACAGAACCCCGACACCCAAAACATATATCATTCCGGATTGTACCGGCCGATTGGAAAAACTGATCTCGATCCAACCGGTAATACTCTCCTCGGCCATGATGGGCTCGGTGAGGAGGTTTTTGTTCATGGTGCCGCGTTCCATAAGGATATGGCTGTTTTGGTCAAGAACCCGGACCCCGACAATCCCCTCGTATTCCATGACCAAATCAAGCTGACGCCGCAGCCCAAGGTAGTCAATGGACAATACAGAAGGAGCCAGGGCCACCGAGGCCAATCGCATATGAGAACTGATGCTCGCTTGATGGCTGCGCGTCAGATAGGCGGTGCCGGACCAGAATCCGAACCCCACGCCTACGGCCGTCATGACGGCGGCGATCAAGGCGATCCGAACAGCGAGGCGCGTACGCAGTGAGATACCGGAAAACCGGCCGGAAAACCGGTTGGACATGGCCGGTAGACTTACACCTTCTCAAGCAGGTCGTTGAAAATGTTCCGGTGCAGAATTTCTGCGTCCCGGATGCTCGTGATGGCCGTTCGCAAGGTCGGGTCCAGATCGTGCTCCAGCATCTGCGTATACAATTCCACGGCACCTTGCTCCGCGGCGATGTCCATAAGTATCAGTTCACGAGCCTGGTCTCCGGAACGTGGCGGCCAGACCGCGAGCGTTGGAGTAAGGCCTCTGACAGCCAGGGCATTGACCAGGGTCACGGTGTGTTCGACCTCGTCGGCAATGATATCCTGGATGGATGTGGCGAAGATCGGGTTGATCCAGTGGGACAACAGACCGGCATGGTTGGCATATTGTATCATGGCCCCATGCTCGTGTTGCAAGGCCAAAGCCATCAGTTCCTCCAAGCTCCCCCGCCCGCTGATGGTTGCCACTTCTGCCTGAACCGCCCGTGTCCGCCCCGCGGCTTCACTCCGAAAAAGCAAAGAGGCCGGTCCCGCAAGAAGCATCCCCCCGATGCCGATACCGACCTGGAGCAGTCTTCGGCGGTTGCCAGTCATACGTTTTGAATGGCAGGATACGTCATCCATGTTGGTGAGTCGATAATCCTCTGGCTTCTGAAGCATGGTCCGTGCCACGGAGCGTTCCTCCTGACCAGAATTTATTGGGTGTGATGTGATTGACTGTCCACGCATGCTAGTGCGAACGGCAAAACAATTCAATCCGACACGTCCAGCGAAGCAGGCGGTATTCGGGCAAGGTAGCCCCTGCAAACCCAAACCATGAACAGGACAACACTGCATGCTTTTGCAAACCGGTCAAACGACCTGCTATGATGAACAGGGCCGGGAAGTGGATTGCCGGGAGACCTTCCAGGACGGATGGTTTCGTCACGGTCTGGCCTGGCCGCAACCCCGCTTTCAGGTGGACGGTCAACTGGTCACGGACCGGCTGACCGGCTTGGTCTGGCCGCAGGACGCCAACCTCGGTGAATTCCCCCTTACTTGGTCGGAAACCCTGGAGACTATTGCCCAAATGAACCGCGAGCAGGCTTTGGGCCATAGCGACTGGCGCCTGCCTAATCGCCGGGAACTGCGCAGCCTGGTCAGCTACCAAGCCAGACGCCCAGCCATGCCCGAGGGTCACCCCTTCGTCAATGTCATTCGCGGCTGGTACTGGACTTCCACCACCGCGGCCATAAATCCAGCCTACGCATGGTATGTCCACCTGGATGGAGCCCGGATGTTCTATGGCCGCAAGGATCAGTACTTTTTGATGTGGCCGGTTCGGGCCGGAGATAGCTCCCGTTTTTTTCAAACGGGGCAGGACCGTTGTTACGACCCAGACGGCTTGGAGATCCATTGCAACGGCTCCGGGCAGGACGGGGATGTTCGCTTTGGCCAGACCTGGCCCTCGTCGCGATTTGTTGCACGATCCGATATAGTCCGGGACGACCTGACCGGATTGTATTGGCCGGTTCACGCGGACCTGACCGGCCGCCCAGGCACCTGGAACGAAGCCTTGAGCACCGTGGCACAGCTCCGGAAATCCCGTTTCGCCGGCCGGGACGACTGGAGACTTCCCAACATTAATGAGCTGGAGTCTCTGGTCGACTGCGCGACCCACTCGCCGGCCCTGCCCCTGGGCCACCCCTTCCGTCACGTTGGCGAAGGCTACTGGTCCTCCACCACCAGCTTTTTCGAGACGGACTGGGCCTGGGTGCTGTATCTGCGCAAGGGGGCTCTGGGTGTCGGTTTCAAGCGAAATCCGGATTTTCTGGTCTGTCCGGTTGCCGGCACACCGGCCTCGTCTTCCGGTTCGCCCTGATGAAGGTTGTGGAATTGTGAGGTGGCGGGTAAGGAATATCTCTGCATCAGGGATGACGCCTTACGGCAGTATCTTTGATTTTAGACCAACGTATCAACACGCCTTGTGCCCCGATACCGGGCAACATGGCTACGAGCATGCCAGGCCGACCTTTTTGCTGGCGGCGGAGACGATATGGCGACAACACAACGCACCAAGATCGCAAAGCTCGACATGACCGAAATTTTTGAAAATCATGGCCGTAGCCGAGACAACCTTATTCCCCTGCTCCAGGAAATCCAGGAACACCTGGACTATCTGCCCCCGGAAGCCATCAGCCGGGTGGCCGACCATCTTGGACTCTCGGAAAACGACGTTTACGGCGTGGCCACGTTCTACGCCCAGTTTCGGTTCCACCCTCCTGGTCGGCACCGGATCAAGGTCTGCCAGGGCACGGCCTGCCATGTACGCGGCGGTGGCATGGTCCTGGACGCCATTTCCCGAAAGATTGGCATTGTTCCGGGAGAAACCAGCCCGGACGGAAATTTCAGCCTGGAACGGGTCGCCTGTTTTGGCTCCTGCGCCCTGCCTCCTGTCGTTGTCGTGGATGACACGGTTTATGGGCGGATGACCGCTCGAAAAACTGAAAAACTCATCGAGGGGCTGGAATGAGCTTCGCCGAGATCCAGCAAAAAGCTGGTCGCAGCTGGGATCGGTTTCAGAGTGGAGAGACCCCCCGGGTGCTGGTGGGCGCGGCCACCTGCGGTCGGGCCGCGGGAGCCATGGAAGTCATGCAGGCGTTTCAGCAAGGCTGTGCCACAGACACGACGCTGACACCCGTCGAGATCCATGAGGTGGGTTGTCTCGGGATGTGCTACGCCGAGCCGCTGATCGAAATCCGAGGGCCTGCGGGGGACCGGGTGCTCTACGAAAGCGTGACGCCGGCCATGGTCCCTGATATGATTCGGAACCACCTGGGCCAAGGCCGCCCGGTGGCCGAATACGCACTCTGCCGCATGCTGCCCCAGGAGTATGGCCACACCGGGGAACATATCCCCGTCTTCACCGATCTGCCCATGATCCGCCATCAGTTGCGCATCGTCGTCCGCAACTGCGGGTTCATCGACCCCACAGACATTGATCATTACATTGCCCGGGGCGGATATTCCGGCATCCTCCGGGCCATGGACCTGGGCCCGGAAGCGACCACCGAGGAAGTCAAGCTCTCCGGGTTGCGCGGCCGGGGTGGGGCCGGCTTTCCCACGGGACTCAAATGGAGCTTCGCCCGCAAGGCATCTGGAAGCCCGAAATATGTGATCTGTAACGCGGACGAAGGTGATCCCGGCGCATTCATGGACCGCTCCGTCCTGGAGGGAGATCCCCATGCCGTCTTGGAGGGGCTGCTCATCGCCGGGTACGCCATCGGAGCGAACCACGGCTATGTCTACTGTAGAGCCGAATATCCGCTGGCGTTGGAACGGCTACGTACGGGGATCGCCCAAATGCGTGCAAATGGACTCCTTGGCGAGGACATCCTCGGCTCCGGTTTTCGCTTTGACGTGACCATCAAGATGGGGGCCGGAGCCTTTGTCTGCGGCGAGGAAACGTCCCTGATGCAAAGCATCGAGGGCCGCAGGGGCATGCCTCGGCCCCGGCCACCCTTTCCAGCCCATGCCGGCCTCTTCGGCAACCCGACGAATATCAACAACGTGGAGACCCTGGCCGCGGTTTCCGCGATCCTGGAAAAAGGGGGCCCATGGTACGCCGGGATCGGCACGGAAAAAAGCAAAGGCACCAAGACCTTTTCCCTGGCCGGAAAAATCACCCGCACTGGGTTGATCGAAGTCCCCATGGGCATCAGCCTGCGCACCATCATCGAGGACATCGGCGGCGGCGTCCTGGACGGCAAAGGCTTCAAGGCCGTGCAAACCGGCGGTCCATCCGGCGGTTGCGTTCCTGCCAAACATTATGACCTGCCCGTGGACTACGAGCACCTGGCCCAGGTGGGTTCGATCATGGGCTCGGGAGGGATGATCGTCATTGACGAGGAATCCTGCATGGTGGACGTGGCCAAGTATTTTCTGGGCTTCACCGAAAACGAATCCTGCGGCAAATGCGTGCCCTGCCGCATGGGCACCCAGCACCTGCTGCGCCTGCTCACCGCGATTGCGGACGGCCAGGCCGAGGAGAACGACCTGGAAACCATCCGCAGGATCGGGGACACCATGAAAAAGGCCTCGCTCTGCGGCCTGGGTCAGACCGCCCCCAACCCGGCTCTGACCACTCTGGATGCCTTCATGGACGAGTACCTGGCCCATATTCGGGACCACAGATGTCCGGCCGGAGTCTGCAAGGCCCTGATCAGCTTTGCCATTGACCCCAAAGCCTGTACCGGGTGCATGGCCTGCGCCAAGGTCTGTCCCGTGGAGGCCATCACCGGATCCAAAAAACAGCCCCACGCCGTTGACCAGCAAACCTGCATCCGCTGCGGCGCCTGCCGCCAAGCCTGCAAGTTCGGCGCGGTGCGGGTGGAGTAGCCGATGTCCCAGATCAACCTGACCATTGACGGCAAGTCCGTGGCCGTGGAACCCGGGGCCACCGTGCTGGAGGCGGCGCGGCGGGCGGGCGTGGCCGTTCCGACCATCTGCGATCATAAGGACTTGAGTCCTTACGGAGCCTGTCGGATGTGCATCGTGGAAATCGAGGGCGTACGCGGCTTTCCAACCTCCTGCACCACGCCTGCGGCCGAGGGCATGCAGGTCCGGACAGCATCGCCGGAATTGGAGTCCTTGCGCAAGCGCACCATGGAGCTGATGCTCTCCGGACACCCCAACAGCTGCCTGGTCTGTCCACACCGGGAGGCTTGCGAGTCCATGCGGCCCAAGGCGACCAAGGCCGGGAGAAGCACGCGCTGCGGGTTCTGCAGCAACAAGGAGGAGTGTGACATCCGGACCATGGCCCTGGAAGCCGGGAGCCGCGATCTAAACCTGCCCACGCTCTACGCCGCGCACAACCTGGAACGGGGTGATCCGTTCATGGACCGGGACTACAATCTGTGCATTCTCTGCGCCCGGTGCTGGCGGATCTGCGAAAAGATCCACGGCAAGCCGGCCATCAGCATCATCAACCGGGGCAAGGACGCTCGAGTGGGCACAGCCTTTCACAAAAGCCACGTCCATTCCGGCTGTACCTTTTGCGGATCGTGTATCGACATCTGTCCCACCGGCACCCTCACGGACCGCTTCGCCCGCTGGTACGGCAAGCCGGACGCCAAGACGCCCTCTGCCTGCCTGCTCTGTCCCGAAGGCTGCGCCCTTATTGCCCAAACCCACTCTGGAAAACTGGTGGCCGCAACCATGACCGCCTTCCAGTCCGAAGCCAGCCTGTGCGCTCTGGGCCGGTTCGGCATGGCCCAGATCGTCAACGCCTCAACCCGCCTGCTCCGACCGGCCATCCGGGAAAACGACGAAGCCTTCACCGTGGACTGGGATACCGCCCTGGACAGCGCGGCCAACGGTCTGAAACAACACGCCGGACGCGTCGGCATCCTGATCAGCGCGGCCACGACTCGGGAAGAGCGGCATCTCTACGCCCGGCTCGCCGCCGGGCTCAACGGCCGCTTCGCCGTGGTCCCGACGCTGCCCGTCGACCCGCTGCCCGCTGGCCAGGGCACACCGTTGCCGGAATGGCTCGCGGATATCCAAAGCGGCAAGATCACGGCCCTGATCCTGGGCGGAGACTTCCTGGAACGAGAACTGGCGAGGAGTCTGGATTTTCTTCTGGTCATCGACGGGCTGCCGGTCCGGGTCCAAGATCAGGCCGATGTCGTGCTGCCCGCAGCTCTTTTGGCGGAGAGCGCCGGAACCCTGCGCACTGCCGCC
Source organism: Desulfovibrionales bacterium (assembly GCA_007693505.1). Taxonomy (GTDB): domain Bacteria; phylum Desulfobacterota; class Desulfovibrionia; order Desulfovibrionales; family Desulfonatronaceae; genus Desulfonatronum. The sequence continues at coordinate 110,285 of REDL01000045.1, forward strand.
GGACAAATCAGGTCTTTGGCCCGAATCAGCCGGGCTCCGGGCCAGGCCAAGTCGGAATGGGAAATCCTGCGGGACATCGGCCAAAAGTTGGACATCGCGGAGATGCATTTCGACACGCTGCAGGACGTCACTGCGGCAATCACGGATGATGCACCGCCCGCATCGTTCCCGGGCAGGCCCCGTCAGGACGTCTTCTCTCTCCCGGCCACGTACCGCGGCCACCTTCTGGCAGACATCATCCCGGCTCTGAGTGCCTTTGGCCTGCCGACAACCTATGATCCGTCACAGGAAGTCCAGCCGACGGAAGGTTTCGAGTTGCTGGAAATCCGAGAACTGGTTCCGAACATGCACCTGCTCCGGATTCACGCACCCCAGGTGGCGGCCCATGCCAAGCCCGGCCAGTTCGTGATCCTGATGGCCAGAGAAACCTCGGAGCGCGCCCCGTTCACTCTGGCGGACTGGGACGCGGCGACCGGGAGCATCACCCTGATCATCGAGGAAGTCGGCCGCTCCAGCCGGGAGCTGATCTCACTGTCCCAGGGTGCGCGCCTGGCCCATGTCAGCGGTCCCCTGGGCCAGGCTTTTCCTGTTGAGCGCAAGGGCACCGTGGTCCTGGGTGGCGGATGCTACGGCATCGGGGCCATTCTGCCCCTGGCCCGAGCCCTGAAGGAAGCCGGGAATCGGGTGATCAGCGTCATCGAAGGCTCCAGCGCCTACCTGCTCTACTGGGAGGACAAGATCCGCGCCGTGAGTGACGAACTGCGCATCGCCACCAAAGACGGAACGCGGGGGACCTACGGAGGCGTGCAGGAAGTCTTTCAGGAAATTCGCGAACGGGAAGAGGACCAGGGCGCCGCCATCAACATGATCGTCGCCGTGGGCTGCACCTTCATGATGCGCATGGTTTCCGAACTGACCAAACCCTGGGACGTGTCCACCTTCGTGGCCCTGAATCCGATCATGGTCGACGGTACGGGCATGTGCGGAGCCTGCCGGGTCTCCATTCACGACGAAACAAAATTCGCCTGTATCGATGGCCCGTTTTTCGACGCCCACGGAGTGGACTGGGATGAGTTGGCCTGCCGCCGCGGCGCCTACGCCCGGGAAGAAGTCGAGGCCCTGCCCCAAACCGTGGACCTGAACACCCTGATGTTCCCGGAAACCGCGAAACAAGGTTGCGGGTGCGGAGGATAGGCCGATGCTGATCCTCTTGAAATTGTTCTTTTTGACATGCTGCGAGTAAGCTGATGCACGCTGAACACGATATTGCGTCCCCCAAGGACAACATCAATCCGAAGCGGCCCAAGCGCCCCAAAACCCCACGTCAACCTATGCCGGAGCAGGATCCCAGGCGGCGGCGGTATAATTTCGAGGAGGTACCTCGGGGGTATTCCGAGGAAGCCGCCAGGCTGGAGGCGTCCCGGTGTTTGCAATGCAAGAATGCGGGGTGCATCAAGGGCTGCCCGGTGAACATCAACATCCCGGCCTTTATCGACCTGATCGCCAAGGGGCACTTTGCCGAAGCCGCGGACAAGCTCAAGGAACAGAACGCCCTGCCCGCGGTCTGCGGGCGGGTCTGTCCGCAGGAGAGCCAGTGCGAGGCCGGGTGCATCCTGGGCAAGAAGGGCGATCCCGTGGCCATCGGCCGGCTGGAGCGCTTTGCCGCGGACTATGCCCGCAACCACGGCCATGAGCCACCGGTCTGCACCGCGGCGCCCACCGGGAAAAAGGTGGCCGTGGTCGGGGCCGGCCCGGCGGGAATCACCGTGGCCGGAGATATGGTCCGCTGGGGCCATGAGGTGGTGATGTTCGAAGCCTTGCATCTGGCCGGCGGGGTACTGATGTACGGAATTCCCCAATTCCGCCTGCCCAAGGAGATTGTCCAGTACGAGATCAACACTCTGAAAAAGAGTGGGGTGAAGATCCGCACGGACATGGCCATCGGCATGACCCAGACCGTGGACCAGCTTCTGGAAAGCGGGTTTGACGCCGTATTCGTGGGCACCGGGGCTGGACTGCCCAGTTTTTTGAACATTCCCGGAGAGAATGCCATCGGGGTATTCTCGGCCAACGAATTTCTGACCCGGGTCAACCTGATGAAGGCTTACGACTTCCCGCGGTACGCCACGGCTCCGATCCGGCCCAGGCGAGCCATCACCGTCGGTGGTGGAAACGTGGCCATGGATTCGGCCCGCACGGCACTGCGCCTGGGTGCGGAATCGGTGATCGTCTATCGTCGCAGCCTAGAGGAGATGCCGGCCCGGGCCGAAGAGGTGCATCACGCCCAGGAAGAAGGCGTGGAGTTCCATCTGCTCACCGCGCCCAAAAGGATTGTTACGGATGACCGAAACCGGGTCACGGGCATGGAATGTCTGCGCATGAAACTGGGCGAGCCGGACGCGTCGGGCCGACGCCGGCCCATGCCCATGGAAAACAGCGAGCTTGTGATCCAGGCGGACACGATCATCGTGGCCGTGGGCAACCAGCCCAACCCCCTGGTTCCCAGAACGTCCTCGGGCATCGAGGTGGGCATACGCGGAACCATCGTCGCGGATGCGGAAACCATGGCCACCACCAAGCCCGGAGTCTTTGCCGGGGGAGACATCGTCTCCGGCGCGGCCACGGTGATCAGCGCCATGGGCCAGGGCAAGCAGGCGGCCCGGGCCATGCACCGCTATCTGGTCGGAGACGAGCCGCCCTGCGTATAAATCCAAGAAAATTAAATGGGATAAATCCTCACATGGTCCAGGATGGGCCAACAGTCATCGAAATCGATTTTTGGCAACTTTCCGTTTTCGATACCGCCCAGAGTCCCCGTAATTCAAGAACAAAAACACCCTGAACCAGAGAACGACAAAGGAGACGCGTCGTGTCCGCGTATGAAGCCGTGATCGGCCTGGAGGTGCATGCCCAGTTGCGCACCAGGACCAAAATATTCTGCTCCTGTTCGACCGAATTCGGTCGGGAACCCAATTCCAACGTCTGTCCGGTCTGTACGGGCATGCCCGGCGTGCTGCCTGTGCTCAATCGCCGGGCCGTGGAGTACGCGGTAAAAATGGGGCTGGCCGTCGACTGCACGGTCAATCCTCGCTCGGTTTTCGCCCGCAAGAACTATTTTTATCCGGACCTGCCCAAAGCGTATCAGATCTCCCAGTACGAACTGCCCTTGGCCGAACATGGTCGCTTGCGAATCGCCACCAACGGGGATGAAAAGACCATCGGCATCACCCGGATCCACATGGAGGAAGACGCCGGCAAGTCCATCCACTCTGCCACGGAAAACAAGAGTTTCGTGGATCTGAACCGCACCGGGGTGCCACTCATTGAGATCGTCAGTGAACCGGATCTGCGCAGCGCGGACGAGGCCGTGGCCTATCTCAAGGCCCTGCGTGCGATCCTGGTCTACCTGGAGATCTGCGACGGCAACATGGAAGAAGGCAGTTTCCGTTGCGACGCGAACGTGTCCATCCGCCCCAAGGGGGCCCTGGAACTGGGCACCCGGGCCGAGCTGAAAAACCTGAATTCCTTCCGCCACGTGCACAAAGCCATCGAATACGAGATTTCCCGTCAGGCCGTTTTGCTGGTGGACGGCGAAAAGGTGACTCAGGAAACCCGGCTCTTCGACGTGGACAAGGGGATCACCGTGTCCATGCGCGGCAAGGAGGAAGCCCACGACTACCGGTATTTCCCGGACCCCGACCTAGTCCCACTGCTGATCGCCCCGGAATTGCTGGCCGACATGGGACGTTCCATTCCGGAACTGCCCCAGGCCCGGGAGGCAAGGTTCATCACCGAATACGGTCTGCCTGAAGCCGCAGCCCAGACGCTGACCGCTGAAAAGGACCTGGCGGATTATTTTGAAGCTGCGACACGACTGTATCCGGAACCGCAAAAGGTCAGCAACTGGATCCTTTCCGACCTGTTGCGGGAACTGAACCAGGCCAAGACCGCCGCGGTTGACTCGCCCCTGACGCCGGAGCACTTGGCCGAGCTTTTGGGCATGATCGATTCCGGCCAGATCAGCTCGCGCATTGCCAAACAGATCTTCCCGGACGTCTTCACCACCAAGGCATCCCCGCAGGAGATCGTTGAGCGCAAGGGGCTGGCCCAGATTTCGGACACCGGGACCCTGGAGGCCGTGGTGGATTCCATCCTGACCGCCAATCCCAAGGAGGTCGAGGCCTTCAAAAGCGGCAAGACCAAACTGATGGGCTTCTTCGTCGGTCAGGTCATGCGCCAGACCAAGGGTCAGGCCAATCCGGATCTGGTGAACAAACTGATCATGGAGAAACTACAATAATCCATTGATGCTGAAGAAGTAACGCTGATGGAACACAAAATGACAATCACGTATTGGCAGGATGGAGAATTCTGGCTGGGATACCTCAATGCACACCCCGAATACATGATCCAGGGCATGACCCTGGAAAAGTTGAGAGACAACTTGAAGGATATTTATCTTGATCTTCACTCGGGTCAGATTCCTTGTCCACGATAACAAGCAGATCTGGTTTTCGTGTGAAACGAAAGCATCTCGTCAGAATACTGAGCGATATGGGCTATGATTTAACCTCCATGGAGGGAAGCACGACTGGTATCAAAACCCCAAAACAAAAATGTCTCAACCAATTCCCAGGCACAGCGAAATCAACGAAAATCTTGCACGCAATATACTCAACAAATTGCATGATGATTATTTGACACCCTAAGAGCGAGAACACAATGCACCCGCACATCCAATTCAAGCCCGCGGTCAATGAACTGCATCTGCTGGATCAGCGCCTCTTGCCGCTGACCGAGGATTGGTTCGTCTGCCGGAACATGGCCGACATCATTACCGCGCTCAAGGAAATGGTTATCCGCGGCGCTCCGGCCATCGGCGTGACCGCGGCCTATGGCTGCTGCATCGCTGCCGGCACGATCGATCCGAACTCCCCGTCATGGCAAGCGGAACTGGATGCCCAGTTGACGGAACTGGCCCAGGCCAGGCCCACGGCTGTGAACCTGACCTGGGCCGTGACCCTGATGCGCCAAACCTGGCAAGATCATCCGGAAATGGACCTGAAAGCGCTCCGCACGGCCTGGATCACCCAGGCCGTTGCAATGCACCGCCATGACGAGGATGTGAATCGGGAGATGGGCCGGCATGGTGCGGCCCTGCTCCGAGACGGCGACACGGTGATGACCCACTGCAATGCCGGAGCTCTGGCCACGGGAGCCTACGGCACGGCCCTTGGAGTAATCCGGGCCGCCGTGGAATCCGGAAAGAATATTGCCGTGTTGGCCAACGAGACCCGGCCTTTTTTACAGGGTGCGCGGCTGACCGCCTATGAGCTGGCCCAGGATCATATCCCGGTAACCGTTTGCTGCGACAATGCCGTGGGCCTGCTCATGACCAAGGGCAAGGTCCAGGCGGTGGTCGTGGGCGCGGACCGGGTGGCGGCCAATGGCGACGCGGCCAACAAGATCGGGACGTACACCGTGGCCGTCCTGGCAAAGCGCCACGGTGTGCCGTTTTACGTTGCGGTTCCCTTTTCCACCATCGACTTTGCCACGCCTTCGGGTGCGGAGATTCCCATTGAAGAGCGCACGCCCCGGGAGGTGACCCACATCCAGGATCGACGCATCTCGCCCGAGAGCGTTCCCGTGCTCAATTTTGCCTTTGACGTCACCCCGGCCGAGCTGATCACCGCCCTGATCACCGAAAAAGGCGTGATCAAGCCATCTGACCTGCGGCAATACGCATCAACATAAGGATTCCCAAACTCCATGCATCACGAACTGCCCGTCGTGGCCCTGATCGGTCGGCCCAATGTCGGCAAATCCTCCCTGTTCAACCGACTGTTGCGGTCTTCCAAGGCCTTGACCCACAATCTCCCCGGCGTGACCCGGGACCGGATCTACGGTGAGGTGCTCCGCGGCACCAAGCCCTACGCCCTGGTGGACACCGGCGGCCTGGAGCCGGAATCCAACGAGGACATCAAACAGGCCGTACTGGGCCAAGCCCGGGAGGCCCTGCTGGAGGCGACCCTGGTGCTGATGGTCGTGGATGGCCGGGAAGGACCGAATGCGCTGGACGAGCAGGTGGCCGATCTGCTGCGTGCGGCCAATAAGCCGGTGCTGCTGATCGTCAACAAGGTGGATGGCGCGGAGAAGGAAGACCTGCTCACCGCGGACTTTCACCAGTTCGGCTTCCCTCTTTTCGCCGTGTCCGCGGCCCACGGCCACGGTCTGAATCAACTGCGGGATACGATCATGGACCGGCTGCCAACCTCGACGGTCGAGGACCTTGGGTCACTCGACCTGTCCACCTTGGAACAAGGCGGATCAAGCGGACAAAACGAACATGGCCAACGAGGCGAGGAGGAAGAGCCGGACGAAACGGAGCCCAAGTCTGGAGGATTGCGCCTCGCACTGCTCGGACGGCCCAACGTGGGCAAATCCTCCTTGATCAACACCCTGATCGGCTATCACCGGGTGATCGTCTCCAACGAGGCCGGAACCACCCGGGACAGCGTGGACGTGACTTGGCGGGCCGGGGACAAGATCTACACCCTGGTGGACACTGCCGGAGTACGCAAGCGCACCCGCATTCTGGACAGCCTAGAGCGCTTCAGCGTCCTGAAATCCCTGCGCAGCAGCAAAAAAGCCCAGATCACCCTGCTGGTCCTGGACGCGGTGGAGGGCTTGACCGGACAGGACAAAAAGCTGTTCTCCTTCCTGGACCGCGAAAAGGCTCCGCTGGTCGCGGTGATCAACAAGATCGACCTGGTCCCCCGCAAGGAGCTGAACGCTTTGAAGAAACAGTTCAAGGACGAATTGTCCTTTGCCGGGCACGTCCCCCTGGTCTTCACCTCCACCATAACCAGGGCCGGACTCGGCGGCCTGCTGCCCCTTGCGGAACGGATCTGGGAACAGTGTCAGACCAGGATTTCCACGGGCCAGCTGAACCGCATCCTCGGCGAGGCCACCCAGAAACATCAACCCGCCGTGGTCCAGCGCCGCCGGGCCAAATTCTTCTACGTCACCCAAAGCGACGTGGCCCCGCCAACATTCGTCTTTTTCGTCAACGACCCCGATCTGGTCAAGCCAGCCTACTCCCGATACCTGGAAAACCAAATCCGCAAGCGCTTCAACCTGAACCTGACCCCGTTGCAACTCTATTTCCGCTCCAGCCATGATCAGAATAAAAAGTAGCCCTCATCCTGGAATCGACCCGAAATCCTTGCCGCCCAAAGCTCCCGACAAACAGGACATCCCGTGCCGCTGATCAATATAATCATCCCGGTCCTGGTCGCGGCCACCGTCTTCGGCCTACTGCTACGCAAAAAGGGCTCGCGCTGCTTGCCCTGACTGTACATTTATGGCCCGCTGGGAGCGGGCTTGCTCACGTATTATCTCATGACCAGGCTTTTCTGAACTACAGCGTTTGCCGCAACAAGCTTCGCGGACTTTTTTCAGCGTGAACCATACCCGGTTGCTGATTTGTCAGTGTCATGGGAATCGATTAGAAAAAGACCTTTCGCGATTACCAACCACATTCTGCAAACAGCCTCCGCTTCCATGTCCCACGTCCAACTCACCGCCAAGTACCGCCCTCAAACCTTTGCCCAGGTCGCCGGGCAGGAGGAGATTCGGGCTATCTTGTCCCGGGCCGCGGCCCAGGATCGCGTGGCCGCGGCCTATTTGTTCAGCGGCACCCGGGGCGTGGGCAAGACCACCCTGGCACGCATATTCGCCAAGGCATTGAACTGCGTCACCGCCCCCACGACCGAGCCATGCAACAAGTGTCACCACTGCCGCCAGATCACCATTGGTTCCGCCCCGGATGTGGCCGAGATCGACGGAGCTTCCAACCGGGGCATTGAACAGGCTCGACGACTCAAGGAGGACGTGGGCTACGCCCCGATGGATTGCCGCTACAAAGTAATCATCATCGACGAAGCGCACATGCTGACCAAGGAGGCCTTCAATGCGCTGCTCAAAACCATGGAGGAGCCGCCACCTCGGGTGACCTTCATCATGGCCACCACCGAGCCGCACAAATTTCCAGCTACGATCATCAGTCGGAGCCAGCACTACGTTTTCAAGATGCTCTCCCAGCAAGGGCTGCAGTCCCACATGGAACACATCTTGAAAATGGAGGACCGTGAATTCGAACCGGCTGCCGTGGCCCTGCTGGCTCGCCGGGCAGCGGGCAGCGTCCGGGACGGCATGTCCTTGCTCGAACAGGTACTGACCATCAGCGACCAGACTCTGCGCCTAGAGGATGTCCGGAGGATTCTGGGCTTGGCAGGTGGGGAGCTTTTCCAGCGGCTTATCCAGGCCATGCACGAGCAGGACTGCATTGCCGTGCACGACGTCCTGGGCGATCTGCTGCGTCAGGGACTGGATCTTGGTTTTTTCCTGCGCGAATTGGCCGGACTGTGGCGCAATCTTTTCCTGCTGCGCCAAGCTGGCAACAAGGCCCTCCCTCTTCTGGAATTGCCGGAGGAGGAGGGGCTTGCATGGCTGAGGGTGGCCAGTGAACTTTCTCCCACCTATATCCATGCCGCGTGGCAGATTACCCTGGAGGGCCAGCGCAAGGTCCTGACCAGCCTGGAGCCAGCCCAGGCTCTGGAAATGCTCCTCTTGAACCTGACCTATCTGCCGGCCCTGGTTCCTCTGGAACAGGGATTTGCTGCTCCTCCCGGCCAGTCCGGCATGGCCGGAAGGAAAAACATGTCACCCGGGGAGAGCCGTCACGCTGATTCAGGAAAACCCTCAGTGGGAGGGACAACATCCAGACAACCCTGGTCGGAAAGAATCCAGAGTGGCCCCGCGACGACGGCCGCATCGAAAGCGGAACGACCGCCCAGGCCAGCGGTACTCAACTCGACACCAGCGCAGGACGTGCCCCAGGAAACGCGCTTTGCGGATGCATCCCACTGTGTCGCCCCCCCTTCTGCACCTAGAAGAAATCCTGGCACCTCTCCGGAGAAATTGCCCAGGACGATGCACGATCATCCTCCGGATTCCGGCTACCCGCCAGCACCTCAGCACCCAACAGCCAGGTTTGCGCAGGAAACCAGTCAACAGGCAGCCAGACCGCCCCAGAAAGAAAACCAAGACCAAAATCGGGATCAGAATGTCCCGGCAACGCGTGATGCGCCAAGTCTTGCAAAAATGCCGGAGTTGTCCGTTTCAAGCAAGACCTGGGATGGCTTCCTGGAACACTACGATCGGCTTTGTCGCAACGATCAGGCCTGCTTTCCGGGGCTACGCCAAATCGAATGCTCCATGACGGAACAGGGCTTGATCCTCCGTTGTCGCCACATGGTCCAGTTCAATGGACTGAGCGACCCCAGCAAGCGACGGGCCCTGGAAAATCTGGTCAGTGAATATTTTGGCCGTGCTCTGCAGGTGGACCTGCTCGCACCGCACATCAGCCAAGCCTCCAGGGCGGCCGCCACGGTGACAACATCTTTGGACAATCATCCATTGGTTGCCGATTTCGTCGAACATTTCAAGGCAAAAGTGGTTTCCATGGAACCACGATCCACCGGCAACACCTCAGCCCGGTCCACGTAAGCCGTACGCACTCCTGCTCGGCTTACGTGCACAGACCGGACAACACCAACCATTGAAAGGAGCGTGTCATGATGAAAGGCATGGGCGACCTGGTTCGCCAGGCGCAGATGATGCAGAACAAGATCTCTAAATTGCAGGAAGAAGTCGGTCAACGAACCGTTGAGGCGGCGGCTGGTGGTGGCATGGTCACGGTCACGGCCAACGGCGCCCAGGAAATCCTGGCCGTGAAGATTGATCCGGCCGTGATCAACCCCGATGACGTGGACATGTTGCAGGATCTGGTTCTGGCCGCGGTGAACGAGGCATTGAAAAAGGCCGGCGACATGATGAAGGAAGAGATGGCTCAGGTGACCGGCGGGATCAAGATTCCCGGCATGTTCTAGGAATCAGCGTGCGCGAACTGCCGCAGACCCTGCAGAACGTGGTGGATCAATTAGCCGGACTGCCGGGTCTTGGCCCAAAGTCAGCCCTGCGTGTGGCCTTGACCTTGCTGAAATGGCCCAAGGAGCGCACCTCGGAACTGGGACGGGGCATCTTCGAACTGCGGGACAAACTGTGCTTATGCCGCTCGTGTGCCGGAATTGCCGACCAGGATCCATGTGCGATCTGTTCCGACCCAGGCCGTGCATCGGAACAGCTCTGCCTGGTGGCCGAATGGGACTCCATGCTCCTGATGGAGCAGTCCGGGGGCTACCGCGGCAAATACCTGGTCCTGGGAGGACTTTTGTCACCTCTGGATGGCATCAAGCCGGAAACCCTGGAAATAGCCCGCCTGCGGGAACGCTTGGCCGAGAACCATGTTCGGGAGTTGATCCTGGCCCTGGGAACGACCCTGGAGTCGGAATCCACGGGGTCATACATCAAGAACTTCGTCGAGCGAGACTACCCAGCCATCCAGGTCACCCGACTGGCCCAGGGCATTCCCCTGGGCACGGACCTGAAGTTCATCGACAAGGAAACCCTGCGTCAATCCATCACTTACCGACAAACACTATAACCGTGACGACTTCCGTTGTCGTGGTGCCTTGCATAAAAAACCAGCGGCCTGAAGCATGCCAGGCCGCTGGTTCTCAATCCTCGGATCGCCGTGCCGAGTCCTCCAGTAAAAAATCGTGAACAGGTTTTTACTCTGTTCACTCCTCGCGGATCGGCGCATCCACCGGGATCGTTTCGGCAACGACTCGTCCAGCCAGGGAGGCATACTGTGCCTGAACCTGCTTGGTCATGGCCTCGAACCGTTTCAGGTCCTCGCCGGCCAGCGTCCGGCCGGGAGGTGAATTCACGGAAGCCGGGTTGACATGTTGGCCGCGGAGATGGACTTCGTAGTGCAGATGCGGCCCGGTGGACATGCCCGTGCTGCCGACATAGCCGATCACTTGGCCCTGCGTGACCCGGGCGCCCCGGCTGATACCGCGGCCCAGCCGGCTCATATGCGCATATAATGTCGTGTATTCATTGGGGTGCCGCAGTTCAACCGTAATGCCATAATTCCCCTTGCGGCCGGCATGGGTAACGACACCATTACCGGCAGCCATGATAGGTGTTCCGGTGGGTGCGGCGAAGTCCAGCCCGGGGTGCATCCGACTGTAGCCAAGGATCGGATGTCGACGCATGCCGTAACCAGAGCTGATCCGCGCGCCGTCGATGGGAGTCAGCATCAACGTTCTGCGGACACTCTGCCCACGTACGTTAAAGTAGTCCGTCTCCCCGTCCAGAGCGGTGTACCGAAAAATTTGCAGGGCCCGCCCACTGGTTTCCAGGTTGGCATACAGCAGAGCCCCGTCCCGTACGGCTTGGCCCTGATCATCCAGTTCGCGTTCAAACATCGCCTCAAAGCGGTCGCCGGGCTGGATGTCCCGCTGAAAATCCACGTCAAAGGACAGGGCCCGGATCATCTGGATCAGCACGGAGCTGGGCATGCCCGAACGGGCGGCCGCGGTATACAGGCTGGAGGTGATCTCTCCGTTGGCGACATGCGGAACGACTTGCAGTTCCCACTGCTCTTCTTTCGCCGCAAAATCCTCTTCTCCCTCACGCAGCACCAGGACATTGCGGTCCACGTCCACCTGCATTCGCAGTCCGGCAAAAAAACCCTCGTCCTCCTGTTCTGAGCCGGGCACGAACGTCAAAACCACCTCGTGGCCTGGGCGTAATGAGCGAGGGTTATACACCTCCTGCAAGGCCGAAACCGCAGCATGGGCCTCGGAACGAGCCAGTCCTGCATCCAGAAGAATCCCCATCAGCGTGTCGCCACGGGCCACCTGAACGATTTTTTCCAGGACACTACTGGTCTCGTCCAGAACGGTCTCTTCTTCGCTGGCCAATATGTCCGAATCCGGGGGTACGGTTGCGACAGACTGCGAGGCGGATCGAGGAGATTGTTCTGCCCGTGACGAGGGGCTTCGCTCCATGGCAACCAGCTGGACGTGTTGCAGGTCAAGGGCGGAAGAAACCACGGGAGCGTTCGTCCCGGTCACAAAAGACGCGACCAGCATGGTCAGTTTGGGCAAAGCCAAAAGCAGGGCAATGACCAAGAAAATCCGTTTCCAGCGCATTCCCCGTGGCGATGAGGGGCGTGCTCGGTGAATGTAGTTGTTGCGTTTCATGAATGCCTCCGGCATGTAAACGTTCGCCCTCGATCAATTGCCAGTGGATCGGGGAGTGCAGGGCCAAACATCCAGTCTACCTGTACACGTCATCCAGACAAACCATTCTGAATCGTTCATCAGGTCCACTATCGCAACCTGAAGAACCACTTTCCGTGCTCATCCCGCACCTTCATTAATACGACATCAAGCTGCGTGAACCACGCCCATCAAAACTGCAGGGCGACGGAAGTCCGTTTCAAGACACGGTGTTGCCTAACCGCAATTCCCCCTTGGTGGCAAGTCTTGACATGACATTTCGGGTAATTATGGCGCCAGGACCTGAACGACAATATCAACGAGGAATATACAAAACCCCATGGATATCCCTGAAATCTGGTCGGCTTTGGTCTGGCCTCTTCTCAAACTGACGATGTTCATCAGCCTGGGGCTGCTTTTTGGCCAACTGATAGAGGCCTTGAACTGGACCAAGGCAGTTGCTGCCGGAGTTTCTCCTTTGCTGCGCCTGGGGAGGCTTTCGGACATCGCCGGTGCCAGCTTTTCCCTGGCCTTTTTTTCCGGAATTTCCGCGAACTCCATGCTCGCGGATGCCTACGAACAAGGTCGAATCAGTCGTCGGGAGCTGATCATGAGCAACCTGTTCAACAGCCTTCCCACCTATTTCCTGCATCTGCCCAGTGTCTTTTTCATTCTGGCCCCATTGATCGGCACGGCAGCCGTTGTCTATCTCGGACTGACCATTGGATCAGCACTGCTCCGAACCCTGTTTATCCTGCTTTTTTCCCGGTTTTTTCTGCCTCCACCCAAGGAACGATGTGTTTCTTGCCGACTGGATGAAAAAGGCCCGGTGACTTTTCGGGATGCGGTCAAACGAACTGTCCAGCGATTCAAAAAGCGCATCGTCCGGGTTCTCTCCATCACCGTGCCGATTTATGTCGGTTTTTTTCTGCTGAATCGCTGGGGGGCCTTTACAGCCATGGAGAACTTCATGGCCCAGAACCTGGGCTGGCTGTCCTGGCTTTCGCCGCAGGCCGTGGGTGTGGTCATTTTCCAGATGGCTGCCGAATTCTCAGCCGGCGCTGCTGCGGCCGGCGCGCTGCTTGCAGCTGGCAGCCTGGGCCAAAAAGAAGTCGTTCTCGCGCTCCTGGTGGGCAACATCCTTTCATCGCCCATGCGGGCCATTCGCCATCAATTTCCTTATTATGCAGGGATATTCAAACCTGCTCTGGCCGCAAAACTGATCTTTTGGAACCAGGGGCTGCGGGTACTGAGCTTGCTGTTCGTGGGCACTGTCTATTCCATTGCCTTTTGACCCATCGCCTTCCAGGGTGAGCCAAGCTGCAGCCAATTTCCATCCCCCGAGACAACTAACTATCGGCACAGACCACTATGTGTTGTTTTAAGGAACACCGAGCCCCAGGTACCAGATATTGGGTATCAGATAGTGGATATCAGGTATCCAGCAGGTTCTGACCTGTCAGGGAAAGTCGTTCGTTCAGCGAATTAACCCGTTCCTGAAGCATCTTACGCCGAAACGGAACCGATTCCTGGTACAATTGTTTGAGTAGGAAGTTCCGACAGTGGAGCAACGTATGGCGCTCCTCCGGGCAATGAACCATTTTGCCGCAAACCGGACAAGCCCGGATGTTGGATCGCCCCAAAGTAGCCATCAGTCATTCGCTATTTGGTTGAGAGCCTTATTGTTTTCAGCAACCTTGGCCGACTTATCGTCGTTCCAATCCACTTTGGTGAACAGCCGATACAGGTCCAGCGCTTCGGAATGATCAGCGTTCAATTCAAGGCACTTCCGGATGCTGCTCAAAGCATCATCGAATCGTTTGGCAAACATCTGGGCCTTGGCCAGGTTGTAATAGATGTTCTCGTCCTGGGGAGAAAGCTTGAGGGCATTGATGTATGCGTGAACGGCTTCGACATACAGTTTCTTGTGCCTCAACTCGATGCCCAGAGTATTGTAGGCGTTGGGCGCATGGATATCCTGCTTGGTAATCTTGGCGAAAACCCGTTTCACTTCGGCAAACTGATCCATCCTGGCATATTCATCAGCGGCTTTTTGCAGATATTCTTGATAATTTTGCATGTCTCCCCGCCCGCGATAGGCTTCGGCGAGTCCCTCGTAGGCCTTGATGAACAAGCTATTGAGTCGCAAGGCGTTGTTGAAGGCGACAATGGCCTTGCCGAATTTTCGTTCCAGCAGGTACTGCATACCCATTTCAAAGTACCGCCGAGCCTCGTCACTTCCTTCGCTCTCCTTTTCAGCCACGATCTCCTTGAATTCACCAATGGCCGCCGCGTAATCCCCCGTAGCCAAGAGGCTTTGCCCCTGGGCCAACAACTCCTCGCTCACATGAACGGCGTCGGCTTCCGGTTTGATGCGCATATGGCGCTTAAGCGTGTCCAGAGTGTACGGCCTGATGATGAACCCGGTACACCCGGCGGTGATGACGTCAACGACGAAATGCTCGGCGGATACATCGGAAATGACAAGCATGTTCAGTGGCGTGGCCCGCAAGTACTTGCGGATCTGAAAAATCAGATCGGACAGATTGCATCCGGAAACAGATGAGTCGAGGATAATGGTCTGAATGGAGTTGTGCCGAATGAAGTCCAGAACTGCTCCGGCCGAAGTCAGGCGACAATTCATGATCATCCCCAACCTGCGGAGGTTTTCTCGGTCCTGCTCAAAGTTCACGTCATTGGATGTGGCGATGACGTAGGCAGGGAGCAGACTCCCGGGGGGGCTGCTGGAAGAGCCTAGCGTTGGTGCGACCGGGAGCCTTGTTCCGGTCTGGGTGGGTGCGTCGCTCGGTTGGTGAAGACCTGATTGACGCGACGCGGATTGAACCGGTTGCGGGCGTACATATTTTTTTTCCGGTGTGGAAGCAGGGGGTACTGGGGGCGATTTCATGATCGAAAAGGTTGTCTCACAGAATCAAGAGGTCTCCAATTCTGCCTAACCGGCTTGGTCCCTGAAATCAAGACGGTGAACAGCCGCTATGTGAGCCCACGGAAAACGCTTCCCGCATGTTTCAATTGTCAATGCAGAATCTGGTCTGAGTGTCCAAGACACCTCCTGTGCAGGGGAGATCCTGCAAAAAACAGCAACAATCGCAGCCAAAGCGCAGCGAGGAACATCAATAATGACCAAACGAAAAGCCCCCATAAACGGACAAATTCCCGCTCACCTTGCGACTCTCGGGGGACATATCCCCAAAATTTTGCGGCCTTGGAGTTTCGCTCACCGACGTTGAACCTCCGAGGCGGGTGACGGGACAGGGGTTTTCGTGCCCTTGGCCGCCCTGGTCGCCCTTTGTCGTGGTCTGCGAAAGGAAGAATCCCTGGTCGCCAGTTCCTCCAGTTCCTTGATTCGATCATCCGCTAGACGGTACAGGCTTCCTGCACTGAACGAGCCGTTCTTCAAGCGACGTCCGGCAGGCAGACCCGTCAGGACTTCCAGGGCCTGTTCAATGCAGCAGACCGGATAGATATGAAATCGCCCCTCGTCCACGGCCTGCACGACATCCTGCTTGAGCATCAGGTGCACCACATTGTCCTCGGGCAAAACAACGCCCTGTTCACCGGTCAAACCACGGCGACGACAGACCTCAAAAAACCCCTCCACTTTCCGCGTCACTCCTCCAACGGCCATGATTGCCCCAGACTGACTGACCGCACCGGTAAAGGCCAACGCCAGGTTGTTCGGATGTCCGGAAAGGGCTGAAATCAACGCGGCCAGCTCCGCTCCAGACGCAGAGTCGCCGTCCACCTGGGCGTAACTCTGTTCAAAACACAGGCTGGCGTTGAGGACCACCGGCTTGTTTTGGGCAAAAAGCTTGAGCAGGTAGCTCTTCAGAATCATCATCCCCTTGGTGTGAATAGGCCCTCCAAGCTCGGCCTCCCGCTCCAGGTCGATAATTCCGCCATGCCCAACACCCACGCTGCAGGAAATCTGATGTGGCAGTCCCAACTCATAGTCGCCCAAAAAAGTGACGGAAAGCCCGTTGGCCTGCCCGACCGCTCTCCCGGTAGTGGCCACCTTGATCAATTGCCGGTCGTACTCAGAGAGGAATTCCTCCTCGTAAAGGTTTGCTCGGTAGTTGCGAGCTTCCCACGCCTCCTCCAGGAGAGGCCTGTCTACCATGAGGGCTTGGCGCATGGTCCCCATGGCCGAGGCCTCGATCATCACTTCGCGCACAATGGGCAATCGCAACGACAGCTTCTTCTGGTCCTCAGCCAGCCTGGAGGCATAATCCACCAGCCAGGCTAGTGCTTCCCGGTCAAAGGGTAACAGGTCGTCTTCACGAATCACTCGACCCATGGTCTGCACGTACTTACGGATTGAATCTGCGGTGCGTGTCACGGTGTCCTGAATCTGTCCCTTGATCTTGAACAGCTTTGAAAACCGGTCATCATAAGCCTGAAGCAGGTCATAGGCCTCGTCCGTGCCGACGAGAATAACTTTGACCTGCAAAGCGATGGTCTCAGGAGTGATGGTTTTGGTCCGGATGGTTTCATGGTGATCCCCGGGATCTTCAATGCGGATCTGCATGGAACGCAGGGCCCGCAACAGTCCTTCCCAGGCTTGAGGATGCTGCAGCACATCTTCAATGTGCAAGACAAGGAAACCGCCGTTGGCCCGATGAAGCGCCCCGGCTTTGAGCAAGGAGAAGTCGGTGAACAGGGCGCCCCACTCAGCCTCCCGCTCGATGCAACCCAGCAAATTGAAAAACGTGGGGTTATCCTCGATTATAATGGGGGCCCCGTCCAGACGGCTGTTGTCCACGAAGAGATTGACCGCGTATCGTTCGAAAAAAGCATCCGCAGAGACCATGACCTCAGGCCCGCCCCCCTGGCTTGGGGATTCTTTGGGTTTGAACTGGTCAAGGTTGTCCAGAAGATCACCTCGCAAAGAGGTCAAATAGTCATGGATCCGTTCATGGCTTGCATGCTGAGCCGTAAACGGATCCAGGGTTTCCATCAACACTTGTTCCAGTACCTCGCGTTCCAGCACCCGTTCAGATTCCCGTAAAGCCTGTTCCTGAGCATTGATCTGGCGCAACAACCCGAGCATGGCATCCAGGGTCTGATCTCCCTCGTTGCGCAGCTTCTGGCGAGTCCCCGTATCCAGCTTTTCCACGTCTCCACTGCTTAAGACTTTCCCGTCCACGACCGGAAACAGATTGACGTTGCCCTGTTCATCGAAGGAGACATTAAAGCCGTGGACGTCGGCCTGCTCCTCCATCTGCAAAATCAACTCCTCTTTGGAATTTTGAAACTGACGAACCAACTTTTCTTTTCGTCGCAAATACTGGTCCTGACCAAATCGATTCGGAACTTCATCGCGGATACGATTCACCACAGCGGCCAATTCCGTTTTAAACCCCTTGGCGGAGCCAGAAGTCAAAGAAACGGCCAAGGGACGATCCGGGTCCTCAAAATTATACACGTAGATCCAGTCCGGCGGCGTGTCGCGCTGGGCGGCTCGCGGAAGAAGAAAATTCTGAACAAGATAGGTTCGACCTAATTGCGGTTCACCGACCACAAAAATATTGTATTCTTTCTTGGAAATATTCAGGCCCAACTCCAGAGCATGCAGGGCCCTGGGTTGCATGGGTGGAGCCGGTTGCGCACGTGGAATCTCGGTACTGTCGGCATAGCTGATGCGCTCGGGCAAGAGCCGGGCGCGTAGTTTTTGCGAAGGTAAAGCTTTTGGTGTTGCCATGATGAGATGTGATGCCCTCCAACCAGTTGTATTGCTTTGAAAAAAATCAAATACCTTGAAGCCCAGTTGCAGCCCCAGTTACAGCCACAGTTGCAGCCTTGGGTCGGGACAAATCCTCCATGCAGAACGACAAAACGGACCTCCACCCGGAACGGGCCCTGTTCCATGAAAAACGTCCGTGAACTGGCCACGGACGAAAAATCCAGAAAATCCCTGCAGCCTTTATCACCAACCTGCTGACCCCTGATCTCTGGCTTGGCGCATCAATTTCGTTAATGAAGGGTCCGAGTTCTCGCTCCCGCCCTATCCCCGGGCAAAAATGTCTCTTATTCGCTTCCAGGGTGCTTGTCATCCCGATCGGAAAGGTCTACGAGATGCCTTGCAAAAATGTGATCTTCCGCACGGCGGCAACCTTGGCCAACGTTTTTTCCATTGCCTCGTTGACTTGCTCAGGAGCGCTGTGCTAGACGCCAGAGGCATGTGAATGTTTGCACGAATCAAAGAACAGAAGCGAACCCATCCGGGCAGATCATTTTGATCATATCCTCTGATTGTTGTGTTGGCTTCCCGGCAATATACGCAAGGGGTAAAAAAGGTCGCCTTCACGCAAGTGAGTCGCTCACCATGTTTTTTCGATCTAATTCCAAGTACAAAGACCTGATGCAGCCTTTCTCCCAGGCAGGTCTTTTGGGCATCCATCTCGTAGCCTCAACATTCGTAGGAGCGCTTATCGGATGGTATCTCGACAAATGGCTGGATACCCAGCCCAAGCTTTTTTTGCTTTTTTTGGTTTTCGGGATCATTGCCGGCTTCAAGAACATGTATATGGAAACCAAAAAAATTCAGAGACAACTGGAAAAACAGGATGCGGCAGCTCGGCAGAATAAACCTCAAGATTGAAACTTTTCTCCGAAGGAGTGGTTTCCATCTGGATGACGTGCGCATCCTGGTTCGCAATCAGATATACCTATTTTTTCTTGGTTGCGCCCTCGTGGTTCTTTTCAGGCTGGCACCTTGGGCTGTTGCCTTTGGGGCGGGGTGCGCACTCAGTACGTTAAATTTCTGGCACTTGGCAAAAGGTTTGCAATCCATTGTACATAACCCCGATGGTGCCGTCGCCGCTTCGTTGATCCGGTTCTATGGTCGCTTGGCCTTGAGCGGGCTGGCTCTTTTTGGACTGATCATCTGGGCGAGTCTGCCCTTGGCAGCCCTGATCGCCGGGCTGTCGACGGTTATCGTGAATATTTTGTTCTGGGGCGTGTTCCGGTTTCACCGGCAAAAAGTGAAGGAGGCTTGACCAACATGGCTGGAGACATTCAATACGTACTCATTTTGAAAGAAGGCCTGGATGCGGTGGGAGTTCATTTTCCCAAGGAGTACATCCACATCGTGTACTCGTGGGTCATCATCGCCGGGCTGATCCTTCTTGGCTGGCTGGCCACCAGGAAGCTCACTCTCGTTCCAGGAAAAAGCCAAAACGTCTGGGAGGCGATGATCGGGGGCATGGAGGACTTTGTCGTCCAGAACATGGGCGAAGCCGGTCGCAAGGTGTTCCCGGTGCTCTTTACCCTGTTCATCTACATTCTTTTCTGCAATCTTTCCGGCTTGATTCCCGGAGCGGACGCCCCGACGGCAAATATCAACACCAACATCGGCATGGCCATTTTTGTCTTCCTTTACTATAATTATTGGGGATTCAAACTCCACGGTCTGCAGTATATCAAACACTTCACCGGTCCCTTCTGGTGGCTGGCCCCACTCATGCTGCCTATTGAACTGATCAGTCACTTGGCTCGGCCCTTGTCGCTCACCCTGCGACTCTTCGGAAACATCCGTGGCGAGGAGATCGTCATTGCCCTGATGTTCTTTTTGGCGCCGATCCTCGGCTCCCTGCCCATCTTCATGCTCTTCGTGCTGATGAAGACCATGCAGGCGTTCATCTTCTTCATGCTTTCCCTGATGTACCTCAAGGGAGCCTTTGAGGAAGCCCACTAACCCATGGGGGAAATGGTCATTTGGCCAAAACAATAACACACTTCTCAAGGAGGACACCGTCCAATGCGTAAACTGTTTTTTATTGCCCTGAACACCGTTGCCCTGATGGGTCTGGCTTCCGTTGCCTTTGCCGCTGATGTCGATCCCGGCACCATCTCCATGATCGCCATCGCCACCGCCCTGGGCATGGGCATCGCCGCCTTTGGTTGCGGTATTGGCCAGGGTCTCGGTCTGAAGGCCGCCTGCGAAGGCACCGCCCGCAACCCCGAAGCCAGCGGAAAAATCACTGTCACCCTGCTTTTGGGTATGGCCTTTATCGAATCCTTGGCCATTTACGCCCTGGTCGTCAACCTGATTCTGTTGTTTGCCAACCCCTTCGTCGGGTAACATCAGATTTGAATCCGCTTTAATGCGAAAAAAGACCGCCCTCTGTCGAGGGCGGTCTTTTTTCGCCACAGCCATGTTCTACTTTTCACAACACCGAGTGCAACCCTGTGAAAAGCAAACACATCCCCAGGGCAACGATCCAACGATTGGCCGTGTACCTCCAGGTACTCGAGGCGATGAGCAGTGAAGAAACTGAGGTCGTCTCTTCAGAAGCGCTTGCCCGAGCCTGTGACGTCAACCCATCTCAAATTCGCAAAGATCTTGCCTACTTTGGAGAGTTCGGCGTTCGAGGTGTCGGATACTACGTCTCCAAGCTGATTCAATCCATCAAGGTTTCCCTAGGAACGGACCGCATTTGGCGCACCGCGCTCATCGGCGTGGGCAATCTCGGCCGCTCGCTGCTTCGCTACCAAGGTTTTCCAAAACGCGGTTTCAAGATCGTAGCCGCTTTTGACTGTGACCCGTTTAAAATCGGTGAAACCATTTCCGGTCTGGAGGTGATGTGTCCGCGACGGATGAAGGAAAACGTCAAGGATATGCGCATCGAGATCGGGATCATCACCACCCCCACGGACCGCGCCCAGCGAGCTGCCAACTACCTTGTTGAATCGGACATCCGCTGCATCTTGAATTTTTCCGCCACCCGAATTCATGTTCCAGATAATGTCTTTGTCGAGTATGTTGATTTTTTTCACCATCTCTACGCCCTGACCTTCAAGTTGAATACCGGGGCCATGCAGCAACTTGAAGCCTTCAACAGGAACTGAATGACCGTCACGGCCCTCGTTCACCCCAAGATTCAGTCTCTTCAGTCCTTCCTTCCCACTGTTGGACACACTCCTGACGTTCTTGTTTTCACCAACGGCTGCTTCGATCTGCTCCACGCCGGACATGTTCACCTCCTCCGGCGGGCCCGCACCTATGGTGACGCGTTGATCGTCGGCCTGAATAGTGACGCATCCATCCGCAGACTCAAAGGTCCGTCACGCCCCATCACACCACTCGCCCAACGAGCCTATGTCCTTGCCGGACTGGAATGCGTGGACGGCGTCATCCCCTTTGAAGAGGATACCCCTCTGGAACTGATTAAGGCCCTGCGCCCCCAGGTGTTAATCAAGGGCGGGGATTGGCCCAAAACGCATATTGTCGGAGCTGCTGAGGTTGAATCCTGGGGAGGAAGCGTCTTCAGTCTGGACCTGTTGCCAGGGCATTCGACCACCGCCATCGTGGAGCGGATTTTACGCACATCCACCTGCCAGGATCCAGGCTGCGAGCACACCTCCAACGGGTAGTGCTTCCAGAATGGATTTGTCTGGAACCCCTTGATTCAGCTGGAGCATTCACTTGGAGCCCTCTCCTGGGGCATCAGTTGACAGACTCCCGTCTTCCGGCCACAAAAGCCCTTTTCCGTGGCCGTCGCCTACAGCGACCCTCTAATCACGTATTTGTTCACTCCAGGAGAACGATCTATGGATAACCGCATCAACCTGCCTGAAGCAGACATGCCCCGCCAGTGGTACAATGTCTTGCCTGACCTCTCTCCCGCATTGGCTCCACCTCTGGACCCGACAACACAGCAACCCCTGGGACCGGAAAAGCTGGCCGCCATTTTTCCCATGTCCGTTATCGAACAGGAGATGTCCACGCAGCGCTGGATCGATATCCCGGAGCCGGTTTGGGACATCTATCGTCTGTTCCGTCCGACACCCCTGGTCCGTGCCCATCGCCTGGAGCGGGCCATCGGAACCAAGGCCAGAATCTACTACAAGAACGAATCCCTTTCCCCGGCCGGCTCCCATAAGCCGAATACGGCGATTGCCCAGGCCTACTACAACAAACTGGAAGGCGTACGCCGCCTGACCACCGAAACCGGAGCCGGACAGTGGGGTACAGCCCTGTCCTTTGCCTGCAAGATGTTCGGCCTGGAGTGCACCGTGTACATGGTTCGCTGCAGTTATGAACAAAAACCCTATCGCGGGGTTCTGATCCGCTCTTATGGCGCGGAAGTTTTTCCGTCTCCTTCGGACCGGACCAACGCCGGCCGGGCTGTTCTGGCTGAAAAACCTGATTCCGGGGGCAGTCTTGGCTTGGCCATTTCCGAGGCCGTGGAGGATGCCGCCACCCACGACGATGCAAAGTACTCGTTGGGCAGCGTCCTCAACCATGTCCTGCTGCACCAAACCATTGTCGGCCTCGAAATCAAGAAACAGTTGGCCTTGGCCGGGGAGACTCCGGATGCACTGGTGGGCTGTGTGGGTGGAGGCAGCAATTTCGGGGGGCTGGTGTTGCCTTTTGTGCCGGAAAGAATGCATGGGAAAGGTCCGCGCTTCGTGGCCGTGGAACCCAAGGCCTGTCCGACCCTGACCAAAGGTGAGTTCCGTTACGATTACGGAGACATGGCCAAGATGACCCCGTTGCTGAAGATGCACACCCTGGGCTCGGGCTACTTCCCGCCGCCCATCCATGCCGGGGGCCTGCGCTACCACGGTGACGCTCCCATCGTTTCCCACCTCGTAGACCAGGGCCTGGTGGAACCCCGCGCCTACTACCAGAACGACGTATTCGAGGCAGCCAAGCTGTTCCTCCAGACCGAAGGCTTCCTGCCCGCCCCGGAAACCTCCCACGCCATCAAGGCCGCCATGGACGTGGCCAAGGAAAGCGACCCTGGTTCGGTCATCGTCTTTCTCTACTCCGGCCACGGTCTGCTTGATCTCGGGGCCTACGACGCCTTTAATCAGGGGAAGCTCAAGGACGATGAGTTCGCCGAATGCGACCTGCAAAAAGCCTTGGCAACGTGTCCAAAGATCAATGTGTGATACCGAGTGGATAAACAAGCCATACGTATGAGGAACAGCCGAGCCTGGATATTTTGAAAGTCGACTTTCAAAATATCCAGGCTTTTTTCAAACTCAACGTTCATTTTCTCCACATCCAGCCCCCTCCTGCTCCATGATCGACGCCCTGTTGCACGCCAAGATGATCTTTTTGAGCATCGTCTTTGAATCCTTTCCCTTCATCCTGATGGGGGCGCTATTTTCCTCGCTGGTCCTGGTGCTGATTCCGGAGCATTTTTTTCGGCGCTGGCTGCCGGAAAATCCCTGGCTCTCCCTGCTCCCGGCGGTGCTGCTCAGCGCCCTGTTCCCCATCTGTGAGTGCGCCATCATTCCGGTGATCCGCAGCCTGGTGCGCAAGGGCATGCCTCTGGCTGCCGGTGCGGTCTTTCTTGTGGCCGCGCCGGTGCTCAACCCGGTGGTGGCCGCCTCCACTCTGTTCGCTTTTGGCCTGAACCCGGATGTGCTGATCCTGCGTCTCGCCCTGTCCGCGGTGGCCGCCTTGCTGGTCGGCTCAGTGGTCTGCCTGCTGCGCGGCAGCCTGGAAAAAGACTTTCCTCGTGAACTGCCCATGGATCACGGCCACGCGCCCAAAAGCCTGCGGCAGGTCGCGACGTGGCACGAAATCGGTCGGCACACCGCGTCCGAATTTTTCACCGTAGGCTGCTATTTCATCTTCGGTGCGCTGATTGCCTCCCTGTTCCAGACCTTTCTGCACCAGGCCGTGCTTCTGGACATTGGCTCCGCGCCGTGGTCCTCCACCGTAGTGATGATGATCCTGGCCTATCTTCTGTCCCTGTGCTCCGCCGCGGACGCCTTTGTGGCCGCATCCTTTGGCGCGGCCTTCACCCTGCCCGCGCTGCTGGCCTTCCTCGTCTTCGGCCCCATGCTGGACCTGAAAAACACGGCCATGCTCCTGGGGTACTTTCCGGCCCGGTTCGTCGCCGTGTTCATCCTCAGCGGTACCCTGGCCGTTTTCCTCCTGGTAATGGGCTTGCATTTCCTGGGCGTCCAGTGAGATATTCCTTTGCATGACCGCCGTGAAACATCATACCCGTGACGCCGGGCCAGGCCCAAGCACAGGTCCAGGCACAGACCCAGGCCGCAACCAGGAACGACATCACCTTTTTTTCGGATTGTTCCAAGTTTTGTTGCTTTTGGGCCTTGCCGCTCTCCAAGCCGTTTTGCTGCTAAGCGGAGCCATCCATCTCTATATGGCCCCGAAAATGCAGACGTTCGTGATTTTTTCCACTACGGCCTTCGTCCTGATGGCCCTGCACGGCCTGTGGACCTTGCTGGCTCCTGGAGCTGGGGCGGCGGCCCGATGCGGTTGCAGTCACGACCATGAACCATCGCCAGCCGGCAAGATCGCCATGGTGGTCTTGTTCGGATTGGTCCTGACCGCGGGCTTTTTTTTGCCGCATCAGGTTCTGGACAGCAGGGTGGCGGAAAAAAAGGGCATCTCGCTCAGCCGCTCAGCGGCTCCGAGCGTCTTTGGCTCCAGCCGGGAAACGCGACTTCCTCCCGAAGACCATCTTTTTTTCCAGGAGGAAATTCCCTGGGACAGCGCTCAAGCCTGGGACGTCCCGTCCTCGGGTACGGGTCTGGGAGAGGAACAGGCGAGACTTCGCGAGGAGCTGGGTATCTGGTATGATCGCGATCTCTATCAGGAGCTGTCCGAAGAACTCCTGGACCGCGACGTACTGCGGATCACGGATGATGACTTCCTGGACTCCATGCTGATCATTTCCGCGTATCTGGACCGCTTTCAGGGCCGGAGGGTGGAGTTTGCCGGGTTTGTGTACCACGACGGGACCATGGCCGAGAACGAACTGGCCGTGGCCCGGATCGCCATCACCTGCTGCCTGGCCGATGCCATGGTTTACGGCCTGCTGGTCCATACTGATGAGCCCCTCCCATCCAATGACACCTGGGTCCGGGTCCATGGACGAATCGCGGCGACACGGTTCATGGAAGAGGACATTCCATTGATCCTGGCCGAACGGCTGGAAACCATCCCGGCCCCGGACCAGCCCTACGTCTATCCCCGCCTTTACTCCAGCTACGTTTTCGAAGACGGAAGCTGACACATATGTTCCGCATCCGTCGTGTCCAGGACGCCACGTGGCCGGGGGACGCCTGGGTCATCGCCAAAGTCCAGGATATTCTGCGTGAGCAGTTCCCCTTGCTCGCCCCCGAGGATGTGGCCAAGCTGCCCGAGCAGTTGCTCGATCCGCTGAAATTTCGCTTCCGAACCATTCTCTTCGCCGCTGAAGGTTCGGGAAATCGGTTGCAGGGCTTTGCTCTGTTCATGCACGCCCCGGACCTGCGCTTCGGATACCTGGACTTTATGTCCGCGGCCACCATGCAGACAGGACGGGGTGTGGGCGGGGCACTGTACGCCAGAGTCCGAGATGAAGCCAAGGCCTTGGAATTGAGGGGAGTATTCTTCGAGTGCCTGCCTGACGATCCGGCAATGTGCACCGAGCCTGCCATCTTACGTCAAAACAAGGCTCGGCTGCGTTTTTATGAACGCTTCGGGGCTAGGCCCATCATCGGCACGGCCTACGAGACGCCCCTCAAACCCGAGGACACCTGCCCGCCGTATCTGGTGGCCGATCTCCTGGACCGGAACAAACAGCTACGCCGTCGGGACGTCCGAAAAATCGTCAGGGCCATTCTGGAGCGCAAATACGCTGGAAGCTGCCCACCTGGTTACGTGGATATGGTCGTGGCCTCATTCCAGGACGATCCGGTACGCATCCGCGATCCGCTTTATGTCGCAGCGGGCATGGACCAGCCCGTTTCGCCGACATGGCCGGCAGGGGCCGTGCTGCAACAAGACAAAAGCATCGCCTTGGTGGTCAACGATCGACACGATATTCATCACGTCCATGAGCGGGGGTATGTGGAAGCGCCGGTGCGCATCAGGTCTATTATCAAGGAGATCGAGCCGTTGGGCCTGTTTCAGCGCATCGGCGTCCGCCATTTCGGCGAGGAGCACATTCTGGCTGTTCACGACCGCAAACTGGTGGAGTATCTGAAGCGGGCCTCGGCTCGGCTCAAGCCGGGCGAGTCGGTCTATCCCTATGTTTTTCCAATTCGCAATCAGGCCAGACCACCCAAGGAACTGCCGATCCGGGCAGGATACTTTTGCATCGACACCTTTACGCCCATCAACCGCAACGCCTTTCTGGCGGCCAAGCGGGCCGTGGATTGCGCCCTGACGGCGGTCCAGGCCCTGCGCGAAGGCTACCGCGCCGCTTACGCCCTGGTACGTCCCCCGGGACACCATGCCGAGCGTCGTGTTTTTGGAGGATTCTGCTATTTCAATTCCGCCGCCGTGGCCGCCCAGAGCCTGAGCCAACACGGTCGAGTGGCAGTCCTGGACATCGACTATCACCACGGCAATGGTGCCCAGGACATCTTCTCCCATCGCCCTGACGTGCTCACCGTTTCCCTGCACGGCCATCCCCGCTTCGCCTACCCCTATTTTAGCGGATACGCAGAAGAAAAAGGGGAAGGACTTGGTACAGGTTTCAATCTGAACTTTCCCCTGCCGGAAATCCTCAACGGCGAGGAGTACCGCGAGACTCTGGCCAACGCCTTGCGACGAATCAAGAAATTCTCACCCCGCACCCTGGTCGTTGCCTTGGGTTTGGATCCGGCCAAAGACGATCCAACAGGGTCTTGGAGCCTCACGGCCAACGATTTTGAACGAAACGGCCGGATGATCGGTGAACTCCGCTTCCCCACCTTGGTGGTCCAGGAGGGCGGCTACCGCATCCGCTCCCTTGGCGGTAATGCCAGACACTTTTTTCAGGGCCTGGCGATCGGAATGTTTGGCCGATGAGATGGTTCTCATCAGTGAAGAACAGCTACCAGGATTTACAGTAGATATGCTTATGGTCGCCTGGTGCGTAGAAGTCCCTGAGCACAGCTTCCTGTGAATAACCGCAACGTTCGTAGAATTGTCGCGTCCTGCGGTAGAGGGTTTGAGATGATGTTTCGACATACATTCTGGTTCCGCCAAGACTTGTTGCTTCCGCCTCGCTTGCGGACATCAGGAGTTTGCCGAGACCCTGACCTTGGACCTGAGGGTGGACGATAATCCAATAGAGGTCAAAACTGGACCCGGTACAAGGGATCGGGCCGAAGCAGGCATAGCCAGAGACATGACCCGCACTGTTCTCGGCCAGCAGGAAGTGGTACCCGCTGGACGGACCGTTGCATAACCGTTCCAAGACAAGCTCGGCAGCCACTGCCAGCTCCTGGGGACGGAAAAAGCCGGTTTGATCGGCCAGCCGACGAACCACGTCAATGTCCGATTTCCGAACTTCACGCCGGAATATGATCTGTTCCAAGGTGAACATCATCGCTCAAAAGTGTGTACTGTTGTACCCGACCTCCGTGGAGCGCATGGAACTGGCGCGACGCCGCCTGAAGAAGTCGCTCCATGATTTCCTTGAAACCCACCCCGGAAGCCAAGGCCGCGGCCTGATACCCGGCATCCGGGGATAGACACGGATTGGCGTTGACGTCGATAACCCAAGGCTGATTGTGCGCATCCACGCGGAAATCCACCCGGGCATAGCCGGACAGCCCGAACGCCAGCCAGCATTCACGGGCCAGGGCACGCAACGAATCCAGCAGAGCCATGTCCTGGCCTGAAAACGTCTGCCTCCGAATTGTATTTTGGTATTCAAAGCTCTGCTCCAACCATTTGGCCCGGTAGCCGACCACTTTGGGCATTTCTGCCGGATAACCCGTAAATACCATTTCCGCCGGGCACAAGAACCGTGGAACCCCTGCCTCCTCGATCATGGCCAGACTGAATTCCCTTCCGGGAATATAGACCTCGGCAAACCATTCTCCGCCGAGTTGCGCCATATGCTGCTCAATGGCTTTCAGAAGCTTAGTCGGGCTTGAGGTCCTGAGGACATTGTCACCTTCCAGAGCGTGGGAAGCATGCTCCCAGACCGATTTCACGATGTACACGCCGGGAAAGCAGGCTGAGCCAGCACCCTGGTTGTCAAGCCAGAGAGGACTTGGCAATCCACTGGCATGCAGAACGGACTTCGCGAGTAGCTTGCTGGTGGAATTCTGCAAAGCCGAAGCTGAACCGCCAGTAAAGGGAATCTTCATTTCTTCAAGCAATGCGGGAACCAAATGTGCGGACCTGGCTGACCCCTCCAAGCTTTCCACAAGATTAAAAACTATTTCCGGTCTCTGCTCTGTCAGCAAAGATCTTGCCTGGCAAAGGTGCAGCGGCCAGTCCTGGATTTGCACATCATGGCCCAAGCCGGCCAATGCAGACGCCACGGCCTGCACCTGGTCCATGACATCCGCGTCCGCCGGAGACGCTCCATCAGTGACCGGGTTGTGCACCACCAAAATGTTCATGCCGCCAGCACCAAATCCATTTTCTGAGAATGAGGCTGCGCTTGGCCCACCCGTTCAAGGGCGGACTCCATGATCATCCGAATCAGTTCACCATGCTCGATGCCCTGAAAGGCGCACATGATGGAAAGGTCCGAGCGAATGGGATGCAGGCCAGGCAGGGGGTTGATTTCCAGGATGCCGGGCAGTCCATCCCCACCGATCCGAATATCAACACGCCCTCCATCCCGACATCCCAACCCGCGCCAGGCATCCAGAGCCAGCCGGGAAAGCTTTGCCGCGGAATCACCCTGGATCAGGGCATACCGGACACGGTCTTCATACGCTTCCTTGTTGTTCTGGGAGTAGATCAACTGATCCGCTCCTTCCAGAAGCAGGATTTCCATCACCCCCAGCGCATGGGCCTTGGCACCGCTCCCCACGATCCCCACGGTGTACTCCCGGCCTGAAAGAAAGCGTTCCACGAGAACCGGCTGTCGAAAACCATCCTGCAGCATCCGACAGACCCGGTACAGCTGCCCCCTGTTCCGGACTACACTGGTGCTGTGAATTCCCTTGCTGGTACCTTCGGCCACTGGTTTGACAAACAATGGGTACTCCAGGTGAATGGAGCGCACGTCATCCATGGTCTCGGCTACGGCAAAATCCGGTGTGGGCAGGCTCAGATCCCTCAGGACGCGCTTGGTCATGGCCTTGTGCAGACACAACCCTAAAACCATGGGATCGGAAAACGTACACGGTATTCCGTGGGCTTCCAACAATGCCGGAACCTGGGCTTCGCGGGCGAACCCATGCATACCTTCGGCAATATTGAAAACCAGATCCCAACGCGTTCCCTCCACCAGACAGCGCATCAAGGCTGTCAGGTTGCCAATCCGTTCCGGAACATGGCCCATGACACGAATTCCAGCCTCAATGGCATCGATGGTGGCCGGGCTGTCGAATTCCGCGGTTTCTTCCAGACTATAACCACTGGCCAAATAATCCTGACGCAAGTCATAGGTCAGTCCGATCTTCACGCTACACCCCCGACATTCATTTCAGGTTCCATCGGGTCGTGAACCCGGTACAATTCCCCACTGTAGTTCCGGAGCAGCAGGTCCCGTCCGTCGCGCCCCTGAAGATATTCAGGACAGAGTGGGGTTTTTCCGCCACCCCCAGGCAGGTCAATCACATACTGGGGAATGGCGTAGCCCGAGGTATGACCGCGCAATCCACGAATCAACTCCAACCCCCAGTCCACGCGGGTCCGAAAGTGAGCGGTCCCCACGACCTGGTCGCAGTGATACAGGTAGTAAGGGCGGATGCGGTTGCGCAGCAACCCCTGAAAGAGACTGGTCAAGGCGGGAAGGGTATCGTTGATGCCTTTGAGCAACACGGTCTGGCCACCAAGAACAACACCACCATCGGCCAGACGCGTGCAGGCGCGTTGGGATTCCGGGGTCAGCTCCTCGGCCAGGGTGCAATGAATACTGATGAACAGCGGATGGTAACGGCGCAACATCTGAACCAGACGATTGGTAATCCGTTGGGGAAGTACCATGGGCGTCTTGGTTCCAATGCGGATGATTTCTACGTGGGAAATGGCTCTCAGGCGTTGGAGGAGATACTCCAGGGCATGATCCGCCATGGTCAATGGATCGCCACCCGAAATGAGCACATCCCGGATGTTTGCGTTGCGCTCAATATACTTGAGGGCTGGTTCCCACTGACTGGGGCCCCAGGTAAATTCCCGGGTGAGTTCCCTCTTGCCTACTCGACGTGAGCGGGTGCAATACCGGCAATATGTGGAACAGAAGTCCGTGACCAGAAACAAAACCCGATCAGGATAGCGATGCACAATGCCCTGCACCGGACTGTCCCCTTCTTCACCCAGAGGGTCACCTTCCTCACAGGCCAGAATGATCCTCTCGTCCATGGTTGGAATGACGCAACGCCGCAGGGGCTGGTGAGGATCATTTCTGCTCAGCAAACTGGCATAATACGGGGTTACGGCAAATGGCAGCTTGTTCTTGCTGGGCGCCAAAGCCTCCCGTTCCCATGATGAGAGGTCGACGACTCTTTCCAGTTCCACAAGGGTTGTGATGCGGTGCTTCAGCTGCCATCGCCAGTCGTTCCAATGGGTAGGGCTCGCCTGCGGATAGTGTTCCGCAAGGAACGCAGCGGAACGAGAACTTAGCGAAAATGCCGACTTGTTGTTTTTTTGCCGCCTCAGGCCGTCCCCCCCATGCCCCATCACCGCAGAGATCAGATCGGAAACACCGGAAACAGAGCCTGGATGGGGTGCATTACCGACCATCCGGGCAGGAGGCTCGACATCCAAATCCAGGATTTCGTCCATGATTGTCCTCGAATCCCTGGGATGCGCGCCCAGAGATGGTTGCATGTTGCCTACAAGGTCAACATGCCGAAAGCAATCATTGGGCCAAATCTAATTACCTGAAAAAAATGAATAAATTAAAAAAGAACGTGCGGGAATGAGAAATACAATTTCTTCATTCAGGGCACCTTAATCAGCCGGCTGAGGTCAGAGGCCTCCCCTGTTGAAAAAACAATGAGAAAAAAACAGGAAGTCGTGTTGCCGATTTTTTAAAAACAAGAAATACCGCTTCATAACCTTCGCAAGGCGGCTTATTTGCATTACTGGATCAGCTACTTGAAATCCTCCTTGCGGAGCCTGTAGCGATTCATCAGATTATGCAATTGACGCGGAGTGATGCCGATGTGCATGGCGGACTGCTTGATGCTTCCTCGATATTCGGCCAGAAGTACCTTGAGATAGGATCGCTCCACATTCTCCAGCGCCAGACGCCTGACCTCGGACAACGGCTGAGAAATATCCAGAGCCATGGTTACCCCCTGCCCGACGCCTTCGAACATTTCCTGAGGAAAACTTTCCGGTGTCAGAACATGGGAGCGCTCCAAAAGAAACGCCCTCTCAATAATATTTTCCAGTTCACGCACATTGCCCGGCCATTCATAGCGAGTCAGAACGGGGAGAACCAATGGGTGCACACCGAGAATTTCTTTGACATGCAGCGTGTTCAGCTGTTTCAGAAAGTGGTCCACCAGGAGAGGAATGTCTTCGCGACGCTCCCGCAAGGGCGGAACCTCGATGGGAAAAACATTCAGGCGGTAAAATAGGTCCGTGCGGAACATTCCTTGAGCGCTCAGGGATTTCAAGTCTTCATTGGAAGCGGTAATAATGCGGGCCTCCAGGCGAATGTCTTTTTCGCCCCCCACCCGTTGAAAGACTTTGTCCTGGAGCACCTGGAGCAACTTGATCTGCATGGCCGGGCTGATGGTACTGATTTCGTCCAGGAAGACCGTACCACCTGCACCCAGTTCAAACTTACCCAGCTTGCGTCGCACAGCACCAGTAAAAGAACCTTTTTCATGTCCGAACAGTTCACTTTCAATCAACGTTTCCGGAATGGCCCCGCAGTGCACACCGATGAAAGGGAATTGGGCCCTGGCGCTATGCGAGTGAATGCTGCGTGCAATGACTCCCTTGCCCGTCCCGGTTTCCCCGCAGAGCAGAACCGTAGTGTTGGACTTGGCCACAACCTGGACCTTTTCATGCACCTTGCTCATAGCTGTGCTGCGCATGTCGCCCATGCGCAGCAGCCCGCCCGTCATGGCTTCATCGCGAAAATGGTCCAGCTCCGACTGGACCTTTAAGGACTCATACAGGCTCTCCATCACAAACAGCAGTTCATCCTTATTCAAAGGATACGTGAGATAATTTCCGGCACCAGCCTTGACAACGAACACGGCGTCCCGGATGCGCCCTTGCGGGGCCAGGACAATAATTTCCGCATGAGGATTATTGCGCCAGTAACACTGCAGTTCCTTGCGATAATCAGATACGGTCTTGTCCGGCTGGATATTCAAAAAATCAAGATCCACCAGCACAAAATCATACTCATTGTGCGAAACCTTGTTCTGGAGTTGAACCTTTGAGCCGACGACATCCACCGTGCCGTCGGGAGCAAAGGCCTCACTCACGACTTTCAGACTGGCAACATCATTGGAGGCAAGGAGGATGCGTTTCATGGGAGGGACTGAGTATCGACAAGCAGCTCAGCAGACTCGATGCTGCCAAGCAACTTCAGCCTGAAAAACGGACTGCGCAGGAGGAGTGCGCAGACCGACTATGGTCTGGCGGCCAGAAGGACATCGTGACTGGGCCTGAATGGAAATACGCTCACCGAGCAGGGTCTCTGCAAGATAGTCAATGCGAATCGATCGAATCTGCTCCATTTCATGTTGGCCTTGACCAAAACTGTCCAGAATCCAGCGGACATAGGCTGCGTTGTTCACATGTTGGTTCACGTCCAGGTCGCTATAAGGCACGGTGATGACACCGAGTTGCCGCATTTCTTGGGCGGAACATTGCTTTTCAAGAATACCACCCTCCACCTCCGGTTCGTTGGGCATGACAATGTGTTCCAGGAAAGGCCCAGGCCGGACTGGACGCCGTTTTGCCGCGTCCAGGATCACCCAGGCCGAGATCCCTGAGCCGAATTCCCCCCCGGCCGGGTCCAGTAGCCGGAAATGGCGCATTGCGAAGAGCCGGTGGACTCCCTGGGGCCAAGTGCGAACCACGAACTCCCGACCCCAGGCCGGATATTGCCCAATCTGCATCCAACAGCGCGACAGCACCCAAAAGCAACCATGTGCCCCAAGAGCAGCCCGGCCCACGCCCAGTTCCTGGGCATGGTGACCGGCAGCTTCCTGAAAACAGGAAAAGAGGGCGTCCAGTCGAGCCAAACCGAACAGATCCGCATCACTGGTCCGGACCCGAAACATCTCCGTCCAAACTGATTGTCTCACTGGGTTTTGACCTGCCTGATGATATCCTGCAAGGCTCCTTCCAGGAGGCCAAAACGAAAGGCAAATCCGGCATCGGTCAGTGCTTTGGGCACAATCTTCGGCCCCTGAAGGACAACCTGGGCAACCTCTCCCATGGCAAGTTTGAGGACGAACGCCGGGACCGGGAAGATTGTCGGTCGCCGCAGCAGCCCGCCCAAGGCTCGGGTAAAGTAGGTATTTGAGGCCGGCTGGGGTGCGCAACAATTCACCGGCCCGTCCAATTCAGGATGTTGAGCCATAAACTCCATTGCCCGGCATAGATCAAGAACGTGTATCCATGGAAACCATTGCTCTCCACTGCCCAGGCGACCGCCCAGCCCTTTGCGAAAGAGAGGAAGCAACTGGGCCATGGCCCCGCCGTCCGGCCCCAACACCGTCCCGAACCGGGCGATGACCACACGCACACCAAACACACGGGCTTTTTCCGCTTCAGCTTGCCAAGCCTGTGCCACATCAGCCAGGAAGCCGGTGCCGGCAGGACCATCCTCGGCAAACTCCCTGGTGGAATCCAACGGATAGTACCCCACGGCATTGGCATTAATCAAAACCTTGTCCCGGCCGTGCACCCTGGATAGGGCCTGGACGGCCATGCGTGTGGACTGCAACCTGGTGTCAAGAATCTCTTTTCTGGTCGCGTTGTTCCACCTGGTCATGATCGACCGCCCCACCAGGTTGATCACCACATCAGCCTGCCCAGCCCTGGTTTGCCAATCACCCAGTTGCAACGGATCACCATGAACGCCCGCACACCCAGCCGGAAGCCGTTCCAGGCTTTTCGGGCTGCGCCCCAACGCTTCCACCGTGTGACCTTGCTGCAGTAGCCAATTGATCAAATGCTTGCCGACAAACCCGGTCCCTCCCAGGATAAAAAAATGCATGATACCTCCCATGTACTGTTCTGATTATGCAGTGCAACGGCTTGAGCACGAACAGGAAACGCCCTCAATTTCGAGCAGGTAGCGTTTCAGATCCAAGCCAGGCCCAAAGCCGGTCAGTTGCCCATTTTTGCCCAGCACCCTGTGGCAAGGGAAGAGCAACGGCCAGGGATTACGGGCCATGACCCGACCCACTGCCCGTGCGGCCCCGGGGTGTCCACTTTCCGCCGCCAACCTCCCGTAACTGGACCATGCCCCGAACGGCACCATTCGCAACCGCTGGAGAATGCGCAACGTAAAGTCGCTCATTCCCGTATCAGCCAAAGGGACTTCCGGCCAATCAGGCTCCCGCCTGCACAAATATCGCAGAAGACTCTCCTGAAACGGTTTGGCCCATTTGGTCCTGATCGAGGACAGGTCCCCAGCTTCGGACCAGCGCAGGGCAATGGATTGCAGGCGGTCCGCCTCCCAGGAAAGATTCACGGTCAGCGGTTCGACGCGGATAATATCGTGTTCGGGCATGCCAGTTGCTCCCTCATCGCTTCGGATGATCCCAGTTTCGATATGACGAACGTTGTCGATGTGGCGGACCTTCTGCCCTGACGCAGGTCGACCGTCTCCATGCCCAGGTGCAGGGCATCGAGAATGGCCCGCTTGTTTCCAGCCCACGTTGGCGCCAGCAGCTCCCCGGCACGGGGATCAGCGTTCAGGCGATGGACCAGGACATCCGGCCTGAGGCATTCCAAACCATGAATCACGTCCCGGACATAGACCTCCATGGCTGGCGGGACGTACCCCCCCCTTCGCCAGACCCGTTCCAGGCCGCTCCCCCGGGCCACGAAAAGATTGTGGAACTTGATGCCGGCGATGGGCAAGCCATTCACGGCCTCAATGGTATTCATAAAATCTCCGCTGGTTTCACCAGGCAGCCCGTGCATCACATGGACACAGACCCGGAGCCCCTGAGAGTGGGCTGATTCCACGCAACGGGCAAAACAGGCGAAATCATGTCCACGACGAATGCGTCGCAAGGTCTGATCGTTGGCGGATTGCAGCCCGATGTCCAGCCAAATCTCCGAAAAACCGCTCTCCTTGATGCAACGAAACTTCTCTTTGTCCAGACAGTCTGGGCGCGTGCCAAGCCCCAAGAGTCGAGCACCGGGAAGCTTGCTCAACTCGTCCAGCAGACCTTCAAGGCGCCCAAGTGATCCGTATGTATTACTGTAGGACTGAAGATACGCCCAGTAGACAATGTGGCTGTATTTCTCTTCCAGGCGCCGTGTCAGATGGGCCCACTGGGCCGCTAGGGGCAGGCCATGGCCAAACAGACCGGTACCGGCGCCAGAGGGGGCACAAAACAGGCACCCTTGTCGAGCAAGGGTGCCATCCCGATTTGGACAAGTGGAACCGGCGTCCAGGGGAATTTTTTGAACGCGTACTCCGTACTTGGAGCGTAAATACCCGGAAAGGGCAGTATAATATGGAAAATCCACACCAAATCACCTGGAGGTGAGAGACTCGACTGGGGCGGAGAGACGGGTACCGCCTTGCTTGCACTTGCCGGATTTGCTAAGTTCGCGGACTTTAATCCTGCTCACCGTATGCCATTTTATCTTATCCCCAAGTGAGGGTCTATGTCGAGAATTCTGGATATCCTGCTGGGCCCATTTTCCAGCGACCTGGCGATCGATCTGGGAACCGCCAACACATGCGTTTACGTCAAGGGCAAGGGCATTGTCCTGCGCGAACCCTCTGTGGTCGCCGTGAAAAAGGACAACCGCGGCCAGAACAAAGTCTTGGCAGTCGGCGTCGAAGCCAAACGGATGCTCGGCAGAACTCCCGGCAACATTGACGCCATCCGCCCCATGAAGGACGGAGTCATCGCGGACTTTGAAATCACCGAGGCCATGCTCCGCCACTTTATCTCCAAAGTCCACAATCGTCGCCACTTGGTGCGACCTCGAATCATCGTTTGCGTGCCGACGGGCATCACCCAGGTTGAAAAGCGGGCTGTACGGGAATCCGCGCAAAGCGCCGGGGCACGGGAAGTATATCTAATCGAGGAACCCATGGCCGCGGCTATCGGGGCCAACCTGCCCGTCACCGAGCCCACATCCAATATGGTCGTGGACATCGGAGGAGGAACGACGGAGGTCGCCGTCATCTCCCTCTCCGGAGTGGTTTACAGCAAATCCGTACGCATGGGTGGAGACAAGATGGACGAATCCATCATGCAGCACCTCAAGCGCAAATATAACATGCTCATCGGGGAAAGTTCCGCTGAGCAGATCAAGATGCAACTCGGTTCCGCCTATCCCATGGAAAAGGAGCAGGAAATGGAGGTCAAAGGGCGGGACTTGGTCACGGGTATACCCCAAAACATCCTGATCACTTCCGAGGAGGTGCGCAAGGCCCTGGCGGACCAGGTCGACGTCATCGTCCAGGCGGTTCGCATCGCTCTGGAACAAACCCCACCGGAGCTTGCCGCGGACATTGTCGACCGCGGCATTGTTTTGACCGGGGGGGGGGCCCTGCTCCGCGGACTGGATCACCTCCTGCGCGAAGAAACCTCGCTGCCGATCACGGTCGTCGATGATCCGCTTTCCGCTGTGGTCCTCGGATCAGGCAAGGCATTGGACAGCCTGGATATCTTGCGGGAGGTTACCATTGATTAGCCTTTTTCCGATCCGCTCCAAGCGATTCATAGCATTCCTTTTTCTGGTCATTTTTCTCCTGCTGAGCATCTATACCTGGAACTGGCGAACGGGCTTCTTGGATCGGGTTACCGGCACGGTTGGCCTGGAAATCGTCGCCTGGATCTCCTCGCCATTGGTCTGGACAAGTAACCAAGTCCGCACCAAGTGGGATGCCTACGTTGCCCTCGGCGAAGTGCATCAGGAAAACGAACGCCTCTGGGCCAAAGTCACCGACCTTTCCTTGCAGTTGTTTCAACTGCATGAAGAGGCTTCGGAGGTAGCTCGTCTGCGTGCCCTGTATGGCTTCACACCACCGCAGCCTTGGGTGCTGGAAGGTGGGCGTGTTGTGGCTATGCGCTTTGGCCCGCATGCCGTGGTCGAATCCTTGTTGGTGGACAAAGGGACCCGGGTCGGTGTCAGCGTGGACACCCCCGTGATCACCCCGGTGGGAGTCGTCGGGCGGGTCATGCGCCCCTCCCTCCGTCTTTCCAACGTCTTACTTATCACCGATCCCAACAGTCGAGTGGCCATCATGGGCCGGGAGCATCGGACTCAGGGCATTCTTGTGGGCCAAGGGCCGCAACGGAATCTCCAGATGCAGTATGTCCCATTGAACGATCTGCTGAAGGAGGGCGAAATCCTTGTGACCTCAGGCATGGACGGCGTTTTTCCCAAAGGCCTGCCAGTGGCTCGGGTTACACGGATCGAACGACCCAGCACATCATTATTTCAAGAGGTTGAAGCAGTGCCGCTCGTGGATCTGCGTAATCTGGAAGAAGTTCTGCTGGTCGTCAACTTGACTCCGGTCGACGCTGAGTAATCCGTGTCCACCGTCATCGGCCTGACCCCGATGCGAGTTTTCTGGACCGTTTTTATCGTGCTGGCGGTCTGGTTGCAGCTTTTTGTCCCTGGGTCCGATTTTTTCGCTTCCGGAATTGTGTTGTGCCTACAGCAGGAGCGGTTTCGTCGCGTCCTCGGACTGACGCTCCTGGCAATTCTGATCCAGGAGGCTCCCGGTGCATTGGCCTTTGGTGCGGGTGTCCTGAGATATGGTGCGCTTATCGGCATTTTTTTCCTTGGTCGCAGCCTTTTCGAACCCCGAAGTCCGGTTTTCATTTTGCTTTTGGCCATCGTGTTTACAATCTTGCAACTTATCATCCTCCATACCATGGCCGGACTGCAGTCCTTGAGCATTTACGGACAGCGCTTGCTCTTGGAGGGGATGATTATGTTTTGCATGTTTGTTGTGGGCTGGTGGATATTGGACACCGTATACCGCTTTGCTACCCGCTATGCATCTCAATCGTGACGCCGACCTTCAACAAACGCCCAAGAACGGCCTGTTGCTCCTGCAGCTTTTAGTCCTGGGGATGTTTCTCGTCTTCACCCTGCGCTTCTGGTATCTGCAATTGCATAGAGGCCAGGAATTTGCGGAAAGGGCGGAAAACAATCGCATCCGCCAGCAACAGGTTTACGCGCCACGAGGGTTGATTAGGGATCGTAGCGGAGTGTTGTTGGCTGTAAACGAACCCGCTTACGCTTTGGCCATTGTCCGTGAAGACTCGCAGGACATTCCTGCTGTCCTGGGGCAAGTCAGCGAATGGCTTGACCTGGACAACGACCAACTCCTGGAGACCTTTGAGCTGGGGCGCTTGCGCATCAGACGATTTCAACCGCAAATCCTCGTCCACTCCCTGACCTTCGAGCAGTTGGCCACCATTGAGGCCAATACCATGACTTGGCCTGAACTGAAGATTGTCACCAAACCAAGACGGTCTTACCCGCAAGGCCCTCTTTTGGCCCATGTCATCGGATATGTGGCTGAGGCCAATGAGCAGGAGATGAATGCCGACCCAGAACTCACTCTGGGCGACAGCATCGGCAAGAAGGGCATCGAATTGACAATGGAAAGAATCTTGCGCGGACGTAAGGGGCTGCGCCAAGTAGATGTCGACGTTGCGGGACGTCACCTGGGCTCCACATTGCTGGCCCCGCCCCAGGCCGGCAATGATGTCCGCCTGAGTATCGATTTGGAATTACAGCATTTTGTCGATCAAACCTTGGGCGAGCATGTCGGCTCGGTGATCGTCATGGAAGCCGATACCGGGCAGGTTCTTTCTCTGGTCAGCAAGCCGGCCTTTGACAACAATTTGTTTGTTGCCGGCCTCAGCCACGCCGACTGGGCGTTATTGCGGGACAATCCCGCTCACCCCCTGCAGAACCGGGCAATCCAGAGCGCGTATCCACCGGCTTCGGTCTTCAAGTTGGTTATTGCCGGAGCCGCCTTGACGCATCAGATCGCCGCACCCACTGACCGCGTTTTTTGTTCCGGAGGACTTCGGCTGGGCAATCGCCTTTTTCGGTGCTGGCAACGGCGCGGCCACGGCTGGATGGACATGAACGAGGGCCTGGTTCAGTCCTGCGACGTCATCTTCTATACATTTGGAGACAAGCTGGGAGTGGACCGGATGCATCCCTACGCCGTGGAGAGCGGATTCGGCGTGCGGACCGGAATCGACCTGCCCCATGAATCCATGGGACTGGTCCCCAGCCGTGATTGGAAACGACGTCGCTTCAATGAACCCTGGCATGGGGGAGATAACCTGAACATGTCCATCGGACAGGGCTACATGTTGACCACGCCGTTGCAAGTGGCCCGATACACCGCGGCCCTGGTTAACGGCGGCAAGCTGCTCAAACCCCAGCTTCTGGCCGATGCCCCCCCTGAAGTCCAGGGAGAGCTCCCCTTGCAGTCCGGGCATCGGGATTTCCTGGTCCAGGCCATGGTCAATACCGTTGAGGGCTCCCGGGGGACGGCCCGGCGGATTGCCAAGCCCGGTGTCCGTCTCGGGGCCAAGACCGGTACTGCCCAGGTTGTTCGGCTGATGAGCGAATTCGAACGCGTCGATCTCGAAGACATTCCCTACCATTTTCGCCACCATGGCTGGATGAGCTCGTTCGGCCAACGGGACGGACGCAGCTACGTCATTGTGGCCATGGTCGAACATGGCGGGGGTGGCGGATCGGCAACCGGTCCAATCATCAAATCCATTTATGACTACCTGTTTCCGGACATTCAACCCGCCGACGAGTCCCATGAGCCCGATTGACCGTCGCTTATTCACCCATTTTGACTGGACCCTGGCCGGGCTCGCACTGATCCTGTTCGCCATGGGCGTCGTCAATCTCTACTCCGCCAGCGGCTTTCGGATGGAAGAGGGGCTTACCCTCACGTCGTTTTACCGCAAGCAGCTCTATTGGGGAATAATTGGTCTGGCCGGGATGATCGCTTTTCTGGTTTTCGACTACCGCCATTTACGGATGCTGGCCTGGCCGCTATTCCTGGCCACCATGCTGGCCCTGATCGCAACCCTGTTCTGGGGTAAAACCATCATGGGCGCCCGCCGCTGGCTTGATCTGGGCCTGTTTCATTTCCAAGCCAGCGAATTTGCCAAGATATCCCTGCTGATCCTCGGAGCGAAACTGCTTTCCCAGGATCAAGGCAAGCTCGGGTGGAATCAGCTGTTGATTCTCGGAGGCATTGCTCTTGTACCGGCACTTTTGGTGCTCAGGCAGCCCGACCTGGGCTCGGCCATCACACTACTGCTTATCCTTGGCGGGATGATCATGTTCCGGGGGGTTCATGGCTCCGTGCTCAAGGTCGTTCTGCTCATCGTTCCCTTTTTGCTGCCCCTCGGTTGGCATTTACTGCACGACTACCAACGTCAGCGCATACTGGGGTTTCTTGATCCGACCAACGATCCGCTCGGGGCTGGATACCATATCATTCAATCGCAAATTGCCATTGGATCCGGACAGGTATGGGGTAGAGGCTTTCTGGAGGGCACCCAAAGTCAATTGCGATTTCTTCCGGAAAAGCATACTGACTTCGCTCTGGCTGTTTTTGGTGAAGAGTGGGGATTCATCGGCTGTCTGATCCTGTTGCTTCTGATCAGCCTGTTCTTGTTGAGCATCATCCGGACAGCCGCAGAGGCCAAGGACGGGTTCGGTTGCTATCTGGCCGTAGGCGTCTTTTTTTATTTTTTCTGGCAGATTCTGATCAATATCGGCATGGTGCTTGGGCTGATGCCGGTTGTCGGCATCCCCCTTCCGCTGATCAGCTACGGTGGAACGTCGACCATGACCAGTTTTTGCCTCATCGGGCTGGTGCTCAGCGTCTCCATGCGCCGTTTCTTTTTCAAAAAAAATTAACATCGCAGAGCATCCGAACATGTGTGCGCTTTTTTCTAAAGACAACAAAGGAACTCCAGTCATGGCGAAAGATGAAATCAACGCCTTCCTGGGCCCAGGAACGACCTACGAAGGCAAACTGCATTTCCATGGGGCAGTGCGCATCGACGGCACTTTTCTTGGCAAAATTGATTCCCAAGGCACCTTGATCGTCGGCCAGGATGCCCGGATTGATGGCGAGGTCAGCGTGGGGAGTCTGTTGCTCAGCGGCCAACTCCAGGGACGTGTCACCGCCGAGGAAAAAATCGTGTTACACAAGACGGCTCGACTCATTGGCGCGTTACGAACACCATCCCTGATCATCGAAGAGGGAGCTCTTTTCGATGGGGATATCGCAATGTCCGAATCCAGCACGCTCGACCCGGCCGATCCCGCAGCACCATGTTCCGACACTGATTCTCCCCCCGCGCTGGACTGACAGGAAGATCTTCCATGAAAAAAATGAAAACCTTTTGACAGGAAGTCTAAAATTCGCTAGAGGCCAACTGGCTTGCACTAAAATTCACATACTCACCACCCGGAGGGCAGACTATGATTGATGTCAACATTTCGGTTTTCATTCAGCTGATCAACTTTTTCATTGTTCTGGCTGTGCTCAATGCGGTTCTCTATCGACCGATCCGGGCGGTCATCAAGAAACGCGCACAGCGTATGGCGTTGCAATTGCGCGACGTGGAAAACTTCACAGCTCAAGCTCAGGAAAAAATGGGGGCTTATACCAGCGCGTTGACCGCGGCTCAACAGCAGGGTGTGGAGATACGCACCAATCTCAAGGCTGAAGGCTACCAGGAAGAGTCAACCATGCTGGAGTCCGCCAACAAGGCTGCGGCCCAGGAACTGAAAGCGGCCCGTGATGACGCTGCCTCACAGGTACGTTCCGGTATAAAGACCTTGACCCCCCGTGTCGACGGGTACGCCAAAAAGGTCACGGAAAAAGTCGTCGGCTGGGCCGTCTAACCGCATTGAATCGTAAGGAGGGCTTGGAGTTGAAACGCAACGTGGTAATTCTGATCACGGCTGCCCTGCTGCTGACCAGCTTTGGTCTGTTTTGGGCATCCGCTGGTGTGGAAGCAATGGCGAAATGGAGAGATCTCGCTTGGCGCATCATCAACTTTATCATCTTCATTGGCATTCTCTACTGGGCTGCGGGGAAACGCATCGGCCAGTTGCTTACTTCGCGACGCGAGAAGATCCGCGATGACCTTCTCGATCTGGACCAGCGTCGAACAGAGGCCGACAAAAAACTGCGTGAAGTCGAAAACCAGATCAAGGACCTGGACGCGGAACGCGAGCGTGTCCTGGCGGACTTCCAGAACCAGGGCAATGCCCTCAAGGAAGCAATCATTGCTCAAGCCCATGAAAAGGCAGCGCAAATTAAAGCCCAGGCAGAATCAGCCGCGGCTCAGGAATACAAGTTGGCCACGGAACGACTCCGTGAAGAATTGGCAGACATGGTTGTGGAAACAGCTGAAAAGATGATTCAAAACCAGCTGACCAAGGAAGGCCATGAAAAATTGATCCAACAATCCTTAACAAGGGTGGTGCTGCATTGATTGGTAACATCGTGGCGCGCAGATATGCCCGGGCACTTTTTTCCCTGGGTGTTGCCCAGGGAGACGCCGAACTTGTCGCCTACGGCGCGAATCTCTCCGGGTTGGCGAAGGCCCTGAACGAATCGCCGCAGCTAGACCGCATCTTCCGCAATCCTGTTTTCAAGGTTGAAGAAAAAAAGGCGGTGGTTAACGCGATTCTTTCAAAAGTCAAAGCCAAGCAGATGATCATCAATTTTTGCCATCTGCTGGCAGACAACAACAGACTGGGTTTCCTTGCGGACATCCAGGCCTACTATGCGGAACTGCTGGACGAGCACCAGGGTATTTCGCGGGGCCGAATGATCACGGCTATTGATTTGGAGCCGGAAATCCAGAAAAAACTGAAGAAATCGCTGGAGGAAAAGACCAACCGCCAGCTGATTCTCGATTATGCCGTGGACCCGGGGATTTTGGGGGGCCTGGTGTTGAAGATTGGAGACAGGGTATTGGATGCCAGCCTTCGGGCCCAACTGGTCGCCATGAAAGAAACCATCAAGAGGGGTGAGTAACGGCCATGCAGATCAAAGCAGATGAAATCAGTAAAATCATTGAAAGCCAGATTCAAAACTACGAACAGCGCGTTGAAATGAGCGAAACCGGTGTCGTTCTCTCCGTAGGCGACGGTATTGCCCGAGTCTATGGCGTGGAAAATGCCATGGCCATGGAGTTATTGGAGTTCACCGGCGGCGTCTACGGAATGGTTCTGAACCTGGAGGAGGACAACGTTGGTGTCGCGCTACTGGGCGAGGACACGCACATCAAGGAAGGAGACACCGTCAAGCGAACCGGACGGATCTTCTCCGTGCCTGTAGGTGACGCTGTCGTCGGCCGGGTCATTGACCCTCTCGGGAACGCGCTTGATGGGCTGGGGCCTATTGATTCCAAGGAAATTCGAAAAGTTGAAATCAAGGCCCCCGGTATCGTGGCCCGGAAGTCCGTACATGAACCCATGTATACCGGTTTAAAGGCCGTTGATGCCATGACTCCCATTGGCCGCGGTCAGCGCGAATTGGTCATCGGCGATCGCCAGATCGGGAAGACCGCCCTTTGTCTGGATGCCATCCTTGCTCAGAAAGAAAGTGACGTTTTCTGCTTTTACGTGGCCATCGGTCAGAAAAAGTCAACTGTGGCCCTTGTTGTGGATACACTGCGCAAATACGGAGCCATGGAATACACCACGGTAATCTCTGCTACGGCGTCCGAACCGGCCTCGCTGCAATATATCGCCGCGTATGCCGGATGCACCATGGCCGAACACTACCGGGACAACGGCAAGCACGCTTTGATCATCTACGATGATTTATCCAAGCAGGCCGTGGCCTACCGCCAGATGTCCCTGCTGCTGCGCCGTCCCCCGGGACGCGAAGCCTTCCCCGGCGACATCTTCTACAACCACTCCCGGCTGCTGGAACGCGCCGCCAAGGTCAACGACACCATGGGCGCAGGTTCCCTCACCGCCCTGCCGATCATTGAAACCCAGGCCGGCGACGTGTCCGCCTACATCCCGACCAACGTCATCTCCATCACCGACGGCCAGGTCTATCTGGAGCCCAGCCTGTTCTACGCCGGCGTCCGCCCGGCCATCAACGTCGGCCTCTCCGTCTCCCGTGTCGGCGGCGCCGCTCAGATCAAGGCCATGAAGCAGGTCGCCGGAACCTTGCGCCTGGATTTGGCCCAGTACCGCGAACTGGCCGCCTTCGCCCAGTTCGGTTCCGACCTGGACAAGTCCACCCAGCAGCGCCTCAATCGCGGCATGCGTCTCGTGGAACTTCTGAAGCAGCCTCAGTATCAGCCCATGACCGTGGCTGAACAGGTCATCTCCTTGTACGCCGGAACCCGCGGCCTGATGGACGACCTTCCGGTGTCCGCCGTGGCCAAGTTCGAGACCGAACTGCAAGAGTACATGCGCAACCAACGCTCCGATATTCTGGACGACATCAAGACCAAGCAGGCCCTGGACGCGGATCTGGAAGCCAAGCTGCGTGAAGCCATCGAGACGATGAAGAAGACCTTTCAGGCTGAATAACCGTTGAGGAGAGTACAATGGCTTCTTTGA
The DNA here is from genome assembly GCA_007693505.1 of Desulfovibrionales bacterium. GTDB lineage: Bacteria > Desulfobacterota > Desulfovibrionia > Desulfovibrionales > Desulfonatronaceae > Desulfonatronum. The sequence goes on from REDL01000045.1 coordinate 155,159, forward strand.
AGGACATTCAGCGCAAGATCGGCGGGGTCAAGAAAACCAAGCAGATCACCAAGGCCATGAACATGGTCGCCTCGGCGAAATTGCGCAAGGCTCAGCAACGTATTGAGCAATTCAGGCCGTATGCGGACAAGTTCTACGAAATGCTCACGGATTTGAGCGGCCGCACGGACACCTCGGCTCACCCGCTGCTTGAGGTGCGCGAGGAAATCAAGAAAGTCGTGATCGTCCTGGTCACTGCGGATCGCGGATTGTGCGGCAGCTTTAACGTCAACCTGACCACCAAGGCCCGCAGGCTGGCGGCGGAGAAAGAAGCCGCCGGCAAGGAAGTGGAGATCGTCTGTGTCGGCAAAAAGGGCCGGGACGTGATGCGCAAGCAGCCGTGGCCCATCCGTGCCGATCACGTCAACGTGATGAACACCTTCGACTTCACCTTGGGCACGGAACTGGGCACGAACCTGATGAACGGATATTTGAACCACGAGTTCGATGAAGTGGTCATCGTCTTCGGGAAGTTCATCAGTTTTGCCAAGCAGGAGGTCGTCTCCTTGCGTGTTCTGCCCATCGCCGCGGAAGCTGCCGAGGTGGAGGAAGTCCAGGGTCCCGCCAGCGAGTACCTTTACGAGCCCTCGGTGGAAGGCATTCTCGCCGAATTGCTGCCCCGGTTCGTGAACGTGCAGATATACAGGGGACTTCTGGATACGAACGCCAGCGAACATGCCTCCCGGATGCGGGCCATGGACAACGCGACGAAAAATTGTGACGAATTGTCGAAATCTTTGACGTTGGTTTATAACAAGGCCAGGCAAAGCGCCATTACCACGGAGCTGATGGATATCGTCGGCGGCGCTGAAGCACTGAAATCAGCCTAAAGAGGGGGCGTAGTAGATGAGTGAACTTATGGAAGGAAAGGTGGCGCAAGTCATTGGGCCAGTCGTGGACGTGGCCTTTCCGGAAGGAAAGTTGCCTTACATTTTAAGTGCGTTGGAAATTCACAACGCCAACAACGAAGACGCTCCCGACCTGGTGGTCGAAGTGGCGCAGCACCTTGGAAACAACCTGGTCCGCTGCATTGCCATGGACGCCACGGATGGTCTGGTGCGGGGCAACGTGGCCAAGGCCACCGGCAAGCCGATCATGATTCCCGTGGGCCAGCCCGCTCTCGGCCGGATCATGAACGTCGTCGGTCGTCCCGTGGATGAACTCGGTCCCATCGACTCCACGAAAATGATGCCCATTCACCGCGCGGCGCCCAGCTTCACCGAGCAGAGCACCAAGGTTGAACTGCTGGAAACCGGCGTAAAGGTCATTGACCTGTTGATCCCTTTCCCCAAGGGCGGCAAGATCGGCATGTTCGGCGGCGCCGGCGTGGGCAAGACCGTTATCTTGATGGAGATGATCAACAACATCGCCAAACAGCACGGCGGCATTTCGGTGTTCGCCGGCGTTGGGGAGCGGACTCGTGAAGGGAACGACCTGTACCACGAGATGAAGGACGCAGGGGTTATCGAAAAGGCCGTGTTGATCTACGGCCAGATGAACGAGCCTCCAGGAGCCCGGGCCCGCGTCGCGCTGACCGCGCTGGCTTCCGCGGAATACTTTCGCGACGAGGAAGGCCAGGACGTGCTCCTCTTCGTGGACAACATCTTCCGGTTCACCCAGGCCGGTTCCGAGGTGTCCGCGCTTCTGGGCCGGATGCCCTCCGCCGTCGGATACCAGCCGACCCTGGGCACGGACCTTGGTGAACTCCAGGAACGGATCACCTCCACCACCAAGGGGTCCATCACATCGGTGCAGGCCGTATACGTCCCCGCGGACGACTTGACCGACCCCGCGCCGGCCACCACCTTCGCCCACTTGAACGGAACCATCGTTCTTTCGCGTCAGATCGCGGAGTTGGGCATTTACCCGGCGGTGGACCCGCTGGACTCCACGTCCAGCATTCTGGACCCGCTGGTTCTGGGCAACGAGCACTACGACACCGCTCGGCAGTTGCAGATGATCCTTCAGAAGTACAAGGATCTGCAGGACATCATCGCCATTCTGGGCATGGACGAACTGTCCGACGAGGACAAGCTCACCGTCTCCCGCGCCCGAAAAATCCAGCGCTTCCTGTCCCAGCCCTTTTTCGTTGCCGCGCAGTTTACCGGCAAGGAAGGTCGCTACGTGAAACTTGAGGACACCATTCGCGGTTTCAAGGAAATCATCGAAGGCAAGCACGACGAGATTTCTGAACAGGCCTTCTATATGGTCGGTACCATTGAGGAAGCGTTGGAAAACGCGAAGAATCTCTAAGCTGGAAGGTGGCAGATTATGGCCAAGACCATACACTTGGAAATCGTCACTCCCGACCGGAAGCTCCTCAGTGAGGACGTCGAGTTTATTGGTGCCCCGGGGTACAACGGCGAGTTCGGCGTTCTGCCGGACCACGCTCCCTTTCTGTCGGCCCTGGGCGTCGGCAGTCTGCACTACAATAAGGATGGGCGAAAGCACTGGATTTTTCTCTCCGGCGGCTTTGCCGAGGTTTCCTCGAACAAGATGAGTGTTCTGGCGGAAGTTGCCGAACGTGCCGAGGAAATTGACCTGGAGCGGGCCAGAAAGGCCAAGGATCGTGCGGAAAAACGGATGATCGAGCAGAAAGCCCAGATCGACTTTGCCAGAACACAGGCATCCTTACAGCGTGCCCTGGCCCGGATGAAGACGCGCGACTTGGCTGTATAGCCGGTACATTGACGACGAACCATCCGGCAAGACCTGCCGGATGCGACGAAAGCGGATCCTTGGATCCGCTTTCGTTTTTTCAGCCTTGATTGCTGGATATGGACACGACCCTCCACAGCTCACCAGACGGCAATCCTGCGGACCTGATCAAGATCGCTGAATCCCTGGAGAACCTTGCGGATACCGTCCTGCATCAAGGTACGCATGCCCTGGACCATGGCTTGTCGGCGCAACGCGGTAGCCCCAGCTCGAGAAGCCACCATGGACCGAAGTTCGGGAGTCCCAACCAGGAGTTCATGGATGCCCATGCGTCCTTTGTACCCGGAATGCCCACACAGCGAACAGCCTACCGCCTTGAACAGGGTTGGCGGAGCACTGTCCAAACCCAGCTCGTCGACATACCCCTCTCCATAGAGTTGCCCCAGCTTTTCCAGATCTTCCGGGGAGGGAGTATATGGTGCTTTGCATTGCATGCAGAGGGTCCGCAGTAATCGCTGAGCCAGAACCCCCAACAAGGCGTCGGAAAAACTGATTGGGTCAATGCCCAAGTCCAGCAAGCGGACAACGGTCTCTGCAGCAGAGTTGGTGTGCAGCGTCGAAAAGACCAAATGTCCGGTAAGGGAAGCCTCAATACCAGCTTGGGCTGTCTCCGCGTCGCGCATTTCACCGATCATGATCACATCCGGATCGGCTCGCAAAAAAGAACGCAGTGCCGAGGCAAATGTTACGCCGATCTTGGGTTGAACCTGAAGTTGCTGCAACCCCTGTTGAGTCATCTCTACTGGATCTTCAGCTGTCCAGATTTTCAAGCCCGGTTGATTGATATGTCCAAGAGCCGCGTGCAATGTCGTGGTTTTTCCAGAACCGGTGGGCCCCACCACGAGAAAGATACCATGAGGCCGCGAAATCAACTCCAGCATCCGGTCCATGTTTTCCGATGATAAGGCCAGTTTATTCAGCGCGAGGACCTGGCTTGCGGCCAAGAGTCGCAAAACCGCGCTCTCTCCATTGACCGTCGGCAACGTTGCCACACGCAATTCCAGGGGCGTGCCTGCAAGGCGGACCAGACACTTGCCGTCCTGGGGTTTGCGGCGCTCGGTTATGTCCAGTCCGGACATCACCTTTATCCGAGCGATGACCGCTCTGACATGGCTGTCCGGAATCCGCAGGCAAGGTCGACACAAACCGTCCACGCGATACCGGACCAGGGCCGGAGCGCCACCTTTCTCCGGCTCAATATGAATGTCCGAGGCGTTCTGCCGATGGGCCTCCAAAATCATCTGATACACCAGTTGAATCACCGTGGCCGTATTCTCACTGAGGGTGTCGTCCAGATGATCCGCCTGTTCGCCCATCCCCCCCTCTTCTGCAAGCCGACAAACCAAATCAGCAATATCCGTCGCATCCTTGGCGCGCAGATCCTGGCCAAGATAAGCTTGGATATCCTTAGGCAGTCCGACATGAAAGACATAGCGCTCTGCCCGAATAATCTTTTGGATCTCCGTGATTCGCTGTATGTCTGTCGGATTGTCGATCAGGATCACGACTTCGTCCGCGTTGCCAGACAAGGGAACCCAGTTCTGATTCCGTAAATAATCCAAAGTTATATGTTCTACGAGATCCAGCGCCGGAGTCAAATTTGGGTCATAAGCGTGATAGGGAACCTGGTAGAACTGCTCCAGGGAGTGTCCAACCTCATCGGGTCGAAGACCGACGTCGTTGATCAGTAGGCTGCAGACATCACCGCCCTCCTCGGCTACACGGCGGACAAGCTGATCCAGATGTTCCTTCGTGATCCGATTTTTGATCAACAACGCGTCAAAAGGGCCATTGGTGCCTTGGAACTCCCGTGAAAATTTTTGTCCAAGGATCGTCGCCAGCTTGGCGGCGTTTCGCTGATCAACCTCGCTGAACGCGGGACCGACAGTGCAATTCAACAATTGCACCACACCGAGCCCGACACCTTTGAACGTAATGGGCACGACCACCATGGACCGACTTCGAAAGCCGGTCCGTTGATCAAATGCCATGTTGAAACGCAAGGCCGGATGGATCCCTTGCAGCTCCTCGGTGTCGGTAACATCTTGAATCAGCAGCGGAACATGATTCAGGGCCACGTATCCGGCAATGGAGTTGGGAGAAAGAGGAAGACGAATTTCCTTGATCTCATCCCCGCTCTTGAACTTGGAAACAATGACCTGCTCTGTGCGCAAGCGTTGATAAATGGTCAATCGTTCAGCGCGCAACAAAACCAGCAAAGACGCTTCGATCTCTGGAAGCAGGTCATCGAAGCGGTCCGCAAGGTAAATCTGTTCCACGACGGAATTGAACAAGGCCTGGGCATCACAACCGGATTGAGGTCGTGAGTTCGGCAGGTTGAAGGAACTCGTGCTCATCTTTTCACCGTGAGGTCAATCCATGCTTGTTTAACTTGTATTGCAACGTCCTGCGGCTGATCCCGAGAGCTTCGGCCGTTTTCCCGCGGTGGCCGCCTTGGGCTTCCAGGGCGGCTATCAACACGTGACGCTCCGCAGTGTAGAATGTTGGTTCCGCTGGGACCTCTGAACCCCTGGGGAGATGGGAGGTTGTTTTGAGCGGTGCTCCGGCAGGGAAAAGAGCGCTCGAACCGGCTTCACGGATATGGTCGGGCAACAGATCCCGTGTCAGCATGTCCGAACGAGCCAGGATCAAGGCTCTCTCCAGCACGTTTTCCAGTTCGCGGACATTGCCTGGCCACCGGTACACCGCGAGTGCCTCCAGAAATCCAGGCGCCACATCCCGAAAGGGTTTGCGATTTTTCAGGGATAATTTGTGCAGCAGGTGACGCGTCAGAAGCGGCAGGTCCTCGAGGCGATCGCGAAGCGGAGGAAGAGTAATTTCCAAAACGTTCAGGCGGAAGTACAAGTCCTCGCGGAACACGCCGGAAGATACCAGCTCGGGTAGATTTTGATGGGTCGCGGCAATGATACGCACGTCCACTTGCACGGATTGGGTTGCTCCCAGGGGTTCCACTGTGCGTTCCTGGACCGCCCGCAACAATTTGGCCTGCAGTGCCGGGGGCATGTCTCCCACCTCATCCAGAAACAGGGTTCCCTTCTCGGCCAGTTGAAACCGTCCGGGCTTATTGCTCACCGCACCGGTAAAGGCGCCCTTGACATAGCCGAACAATTCACTCTCCAGGAGTTCTCCGGGCAGAGCCGCGCAGTTGATTTCCACCAACGGGCCGGCATGGCGCAGACTGGCGGCGTGAATTGCCTTGACAACCAGCTCCTTGCCGGTACCGGATTCACCCAGGACCAGGACCGTGGCCTCCGTCGGTCCAACCTGACGAATCAATTCGCCAACGCGGTGCATGGCCGGACTCTGTCCCACCAATCTGGGGCTACCATCCTCGCCTCCCAACGCGCGGCGCAGGTCCTGATTTTCCCGAACCAGCCCAAGATACTCTCGAGCCTTGAGCAACACGGCCTTCAGCTCTTCGTTGTCAGCAGGCTTGGTCATATAGTCGAAGGCCCCCAGCTTCATGGCCTCCACGGCCGAACCAACACTGCCGAAAGCCGTCAACATGATCACCGGAAGATGGGGATGCACTGCTTTTATCTCTTGCAATAGGTCGATGCCATCCCGATCCGGGAGACGGATGTCCAAAAGAACCGCATCCAGGTTCGACCTTTTTTGATAGATCTTCAGGCCTTCTGCACCATCGGAGGCCTCCAGAACGGTCCAGCCCACATCCTCCAGTACAGCGCGAACCATCAGCCGGTGGCCGGGTTCGTCGTCAATGACCAAAACGATGGGCTTGGCAGGGGACATCCTGACGGTGTGCGGGTCCTGTGAGGGAGGCGATGTGGTCATATTGGGATACCGTGGAAAACGTGATCAAAAAAAATCCCGCCTTCGAACCAAGGCGAAGGCGGGACGGGTGGATGCATGAGTGGTCACGGCAAAAGCCGTTTGCGCCAGTGCGTACGGACTATTTTTGCAACCAGGCCATCATTCCCCGCAACCGCTCACCAACCTCCTCGATGGGATGTTCTTCCACCTGGCGGCGCAATGCGTAAAAACCGGGACGACCAGCCTGATTTTCCAAGATCCACTCCTTGGCGAATTGGCCTTGCTGAATCTCCTCCAGAACCCGCTTCATCTCCTGCTTGACCCGACCGTCCACCAGTCGCGGACCACGGGTTAAATCGCCGTACTCTGCGGTATCGCTGATGGAATAGTGCATCTTCTTGAAACCGCCTTCATACAGCAGGTCCACAATCAGCTTCAGTTCATGCATGCATTCAAAATAGGCGACCTCAGGCTGGTAGCCGGCCTCAATCAGTGTTTCATAACCAGCCCGAATCAGGGCACTGACTCCACCGCACAGCACAGCCTGTTCGCCAAAGAGGTCGGTCTCGGTTTCTTCCTGGAAAGTGGTCTGCAAGACTCCGGAACGGGTCGAACCGATACCCCGGGCATAGGCCAGGGCCGTGGCCAAAGCCTGGCCTGTTGCATCTTGATGGACAGCCACCAGTGCCGGCACACCACCGCCGCGTTCATATTCCCGGCGCACCAGGTGTCCCGGCCCCTTGGGGGCGACCATGACCACGTCCACGTCCTTGGGAGGCAGGATCTGGTTGAAGTGGATATTGAATCCATGGGCGAAAACCAGGGTTTTGCCCGCTGAGAGTTGCGGAAGGACTTCTTCCTGGTAAACCTTTGGCTGGTATTGGTCCTGAACCAGAATCTGGATCACGTCGGCAGTCTTGGCCGCATCCGCGGCACTCAGGGGCTCAAAGCCGTGTTCCTTGGCCAGACGCCAGTTCTCCCCGCCGGAGCGTTGCCCAATGACCACCTTGCACCCGGAATCCCGCAGATTCTGGGCATGGGCATGTCCCTGGCTGCCATATCCGATGATCGCCACGGTTTTGCCGACCAACGGCTCCAGCGGGGCATCCTGTTCATAGTATACGCGCATTCCTTCTTCTCTCCTGTTCACGATATGCATTGATATGTTAGGGTTCCCGCCACGTCACGTGGAATGACAGCGACGACACCACGATGGTTTTGAGCCAATTCTCAAAACTGCCTTGCCAGTCCATTTCAGGACGGTCATTCCATTTGCATGCTGCGGCGCATGGCCACCGTGCCGGTGCGGGCGAACTCCTTGATGCCGAAACGCTGGAGCAGATTGACGATGGCCCTGATTTTGCCTTGGTCTCCAGTGATTTCCAAAGTGAGGTCGTTGCCGCTGACATCCACGACCTTGCACCGGAAAATATCCGCGATACGCAGAACCTCGGCCCGGCGTTCGTCTTCGGCATTGACCTTGATCAATACCATTTCCCGCTCCACGGACTGCAGATGGGTCAGGTCCACGACCTTGACCACGGTTACCAATTTACGTAACTGCTTGATAATCTGCTCGATGATCTGCTCATCGCCCGCCGTGGTGATGGTCATCAAGGAGATGCCGTCTTCCAGGGTCGGACCGACGTTCAAGGTTTCAATATTAAAGCCGCGACCACTGAACAGGCCGACGACCCGGGACAGTACCCCCGGCTCATTTTCCACAAGTACGGACAGCACATGACGCATTGGGAGAGCCTCCTTTACACCAGCAGCATGTCGGTCAGCGCGGCGCCGGCCGGAACCATGGGATAGACGTTTTCTTCAGGCTCCACCACCACGTCGACGATGGCCGGCCCAGGAACCGCAAAGGCTTCCTTGAGCACTCGTTCCACATCCGCGGCCTTGGTCACCCGGAACCCGGCCGCACCGTAGGCTTCCGCCAGCTTCACGAAATCCGGATTGAGATGCATGCAGGTGGCGCAGTAATTCCTGGCGTAAAAGAGCTCCTGCCACTGTCTGACCATCCCCAGGTAGCCGTTGTTCAGGATCACGATTTTCACGGGAATGTTGTAGCTCACCGCGGTGGCCATTTCCTGGATGTTCATCTGGATGGATCCGTCACCTGCGATATCGATCACCAGCCTGTCCGGAAAGGCCACCTGGGCCCCGATGGCCGCTGGAAAGCCGTAGCCCATGGTTCCCAGACCGCCGGAGGTCAGAAACGTCCTGGGGCGATGAAACCGCGAAAACTGGGCCGCCCACATCTGATTCTGCCCCACCTCGGTGGTGATGATCGCCTCGCCCTTGGTCAACTCGTAGATTTTCTCCACCACGAACTGCGGTTTGATTGGTTCATCCGCGTACGTATAGCGGACGGGATGATTACGTTGCCACTCGGCGAGCTGGTCCAGCCAGGGCTGGTGGACCGTGTTCCAGTCCGGCAGATCCGGGCAGATTTCCAACTCCTCGCGGATTCCACGCAAAGCCAGACGACAGTCAGCCACGATGGGCACATCCACGTTGACGTTCTTACGGATGGATGTTGGATCCACGTCAATGTGCACCACCTGAGCCGCCGGAGCGAAAGAGCTGATCTTGCCGGTCACTCGATCGTCAAACCGTGCGCCCACCGCCAAGAGCAAATCCGTATGGCCCACGGCCATATTCGCGGCATAGGTGCCATGCATGCCCAGCATGCCCAGCCATAAGGGATCGTCGCCAGGGAAAGCACCGAGGCCCATCAATGTGGACGTGACCGGAATGCGTAAATTGCGGCAAAGCCACGTCAACTCCTCGGCGGCATCCGAAGAAATCACTCCCCCTCCTGAATACACCAGGGGGCGTTGGCTGCGACGCAGCAGTTCCGTAGCCTTGCGCACTTGACGACGGTTGGGAGCCAAGTTGGGGTTGTAGCTCCGCATGGAGATGGACTCAGGGTACTCGAAAAGGGTCTTGGCCTGCAGCACGTCCTTGGGCAGATCCACGAGGACCGGGCCCGGACGTCCAGTCCGGGCCAGGTAGAATGCCTGCTTGACGATCCAGGCCAGATCCTTCACGTCCTTGACCAGGTAATTATGCTTCACGCATGGCCGAGAGATGCCGACGATGTCCACCTCCTGGAATGCGTCATTGCCGATCAACGGCGTAGGGACCTGGCCGGTGATGATGACCACGGGGATAGAGTCCATGTAGGCCGTGGCAATTCCAGTGACCGTATTCGTTGCGCCGGGTCCACTGGTGACCAGACAGACCCCGACCTGCCCTGTTGCCCGGGCATAGCCATCCGCGGCATGAATGGCCCCCTGTTCGTGGCGGACCAGAAAATGCCGGAGCGATGGATAATCCGGCAGGTGATGGTAGATATCGATCACCGCGCCGCCGGGAAATCCAAAGATTGAGTCCACACCCTCCTGGCGCAGGCATTCCAGCAGGATTTGCGCCCCCGTGCGTTCCATGATTACGCCTCCGATTTTCGATGCTCATCCAGGATGAACTGAATTTTTGTCTTTCCGGCCAGCTTCTTCTTTTTCAGGAGCTTTAATTCCGCATCCTCCGCTGGGGAAAGATAGGGCTTGCCCTCGAACCTGGCCAACTGCTTCTCATATTCCTGGTGCTCGTTCCACAATGTGGCAAGTTCCTCGTTTTGCGCTACCAGTTGGGTAATGAGTTCCACTTCATGCTGTTCCATGGGCATCACTCCTTCATGAGTTCGTCCGTGTTCCTTCTTTCTTTGCCCGTAGGAGCCAATCGCTCCCAGTCGGGTTCCCTTTCCGCGATAATCCGCAACATCTTTCTTCTGCCTGTTGCACCAACTGCCAGTTCCACCTGGTTGCGGCGCAGTCCCAACTGCTCGGCAACAAAAACGGTCACGGCGGCATTGGCCTTATTTTCCATGGCGCGAGCAGCGATCCGTATCTTCAGCCGACCATCAAGAACCCCGACAACCGCGTTTTTCCTCGCGCCGGGCTGGACCCAGACGGGCAGGAGCCACTCCGTTGCATCACCACGAGGGGTTCGGTCGATGGAAGGAGGCACCGCGGCTACATCCCCGCGGCAAACTGGTACAGGGACTGCACCACAAAAATTTGCACGAACCTGATCCCCAACAACACGGCTATGGGTGAAAGATCCAATCCGCCGACCACGATGAACGGTACCATGCTCCTGACCTTATGGAAGACCGGTTCGGTGAGCGAGCGCAGAGTGCGGACGATTGGATTGTAGGGATCTGGATTGATCCAGGACATCAGTGCGGAGATGATCACGATCCAGAAATAGACGGTCAGGATCGAGTTCAGGACAAACGCCACCGCGTAAATAAAATTGGCCGTGAGACCCATTCAGACTCCTTGGAGGTTCTGGCTTGTTTCAGATGACTCGGTCGCGCTTCAGCAGCCACCGGCTGAGCACGTCGAAGCTTGGAATCAGGACGTGGCCACGCAACCGTTCGTTCTTGTAGGCCCAAAATCGAACCCTTGCCGAGGCCGCGGTCTGCTCGTCCACAACCGAGTCACCAATGAAGGCGATTTCCGAACGACGCAGACCCCACTTTCCGAGAATTTTGTTCAGTCCCTCGGGGTGCGGTTTGGGAAAGGCCACGGTTGCCGCTGTTTCCACGGGATAAAAAAAGCCGGACAGGTGATAGTGATCCAAAATCGCTCCCATGGTATCGGTCCGATTGGTGCAGATGGCCAATCGGAGTCCCTTGGAGCGAGCCGTTCTCAGGAATCGCTCCAGTCCCGGCTCCAGTTGGAGATAGGGCATCAGATCCGTGTAGCGGATCTGTTTTTTTACGGCTTCCAGGTCATCCCAGAGATCAGCGGGAATGATCCGGCGCAAAGACTCATGCACCGAGTGGCTGTGCACATAGGCCGCCTCTTCGGCACTCATGACCGGCAGCCCCACTCCCCGCCGCAGGGTATTGTAAAAGACGGAGTTGGCCTGAAAGGAGTCCAGGATCACGCCGTCACAGTCCAGGATAATTCCTTTGAGTCCAGGGTCGGCGACCTGGTCTGGGCCGGTCCTCATGCTCGCTCCCCAAAGTCGGCACCGTTGCGGAATTCGTCGTCCTGAAGACAAGCCAGGAGGTAACCGCGTTCCAGCCAGGGTTTTCCCGCAGGACACCGTGTTGCTCCGACCAATTTCCAGCCAGGAGCGCGAACCATCCTCACCGCTTTGGCCTGAATACTGGATAGGGCTCTTGCAAGGTCAACGGAGAGGCTTTCCGGCGGGTCGGTTTGTGGATCTTCAGGAACATCCGCCAAGGATGCAATGATTCCCGAGTGCGATGTCAGCAGCAACGTTCCACGCGGAGCAAAAAAAAGCATGGCTTCCAGTACCAGGTTCCAGGGCATAACTGCTTCCCGGTTTTCGAAAACCACCTGGGAACGACCTTCGGACAGGCCCTTGACCCCTTCGGAATCCTCCACACCCAGGGCCGAGTCCAACTTTTGCCATCCGGCATCAACGAGGTTTTGCAAGTGCCGGAGCTCCATATCCTGCTCTTCCATCTGCCAAGCGAGCAGCAACAACTGCTGGTACCGTACCGCAGGGTTGTCTCGATGCGGCGCTCCCCCGGTCAGTTCGGACTGAATGGAGAGGGCCGAACCGGTATAGAAATCATTACCCGACAAGGCGTTGGTGTTGAGTGTGGCTCGGCTGGCGCCATGTTCTCGTGCAAACGCGGAGGACTCGCGGAGAAACGCCGTAGCCATGCCTTTGGAAAGCGGCGCTGTAGCAGGATACCATCGCCCCGGCACCCTGGAGGAACCATCCGCCATATCCTTGTCCGGATCAGGTATCACATGGACGCCGGGATCAAAAAAACACGCTTCAGCTGGAAGCGAAGCCGTCTCCATCTCAGGGTGAAGCCACGGAACGACGAGTACCAGAGGCCGCATGTTCTCCAAAGAGAGCTCAGAATGTGTCAACGGCGCGACCGTGCCGGAGGGATGATTGAACGAATCAGGTGGTTGAGACGCACCCGACTGGTTATCGGACATGTTCAAAATACCTCCGGTTGTTCGAACGGTCTGTCAGGATGCGCTGCATAACTTGAGCACCGGCCAGTGCAGGTCGGCATCTCTCGTGTACATAAATGTCCATGTAAAAAGATGCAATCAAAATCCACGCCACCCTTTGTGCGTTGATGCGCACGGCAAACCAGGCTCGGTTCAAGCCGGTGTGCCATGATCTCCACGAGCAGTTCGCGGGCTTCCGCCACGGACAAAGCCAACCGGTCAGCCTGCTCCATGACCATGTCGTAGGCATCTTCCCAGAACGAGACCACCCGACACTGCATCGCATCGGAGCCCAGGGGGTGCCATGCCCAGGCCTTGAGGCAACGCGCCCGGACGGAAAAAAGACACGACCGAGCCGGAAAAAGAAGGATCTTGGGAGATGCGGGCAACATGACGGAGCAAATGCAAACCAGCCCTGACGCAGAGCATGGCGTGTGGCATGTTTTCGGCACATGCCGGGTTTTGTCAACATCTATCACAACCCGTTGAGATGGCCAAGCCTGTTTTTCTGGTGGAAATCATTGACCTCTCGGCCAAGGCGGAGTAAGGACCGTCCATGTTTCTCAAGGAGGAAATCGCATGTTTGGAATAGGCATGACAGAACTCATTGTAGTGCTGGTGATCATCCTGATCATCTTTGGGGCCAACAAACTCCCGGAAATCGGCTCCGGCATGGGACGAGCCATCAAGAATTTCAAGAAGGCAACCACCGAGCCCGAAGAAATTGAGGTTTCCGCGCAAAAGAAAGAAGCGACGGAATCCAAAGAAGCTTCTAAGGAATCCTAAAAACTTTTTTTCAAGAATCGTTTCAGAGCCGCCATTGACGCCGACCGATCACCCCGCAAACAAAACTTCCGGGCAATCCTCCGCAAACGTCGGAGGCTTGCCCGTTTTTTTTCACGAATCCCCGATAACTGACACGCCCCTCCGACCCAGCCGTCACGACCTGCAACCGGATATTTTCCCAAAACCGTACCCATGAAGACACGCCCCGCAACAAAAAAACAAACCCTGGCCCCGCCACCCCGCGAGACACCCGGCGCCCTGAGCGAAACCACACGAAGCACGGCCCTGGCCGTGGCCGGGTGGTTGGGAGAAAAAAAGGCTGGGGACATAACCGGCCTGGACGTCACCCCGTTTTCCTCCGTGGCCGACGTCATGGTCATTTGCACGGCACAAAGCGCCCGCCATGCTCAAGCCCTGGCCGACTGGCTCTTGGAGTGTTATGCGGAACAGGGAATCGTTTATTTGGGCATGGAGGGATATGCTGAGGGCCGCTGGATTCTCGTGGATGGCAACGACATCCTCGTGCACATCCTTCAGGAAGAGAGCCGGGAATTCTATAACCTGGACAGCCTCTGGGCCAATGCAGATGTGCTGTTTTCCCAGTCGGAACAAGGCGATCCAAACTAAGATCATCCTGGTGCGACAGTTTGGAGGGGGTACCCCGTTCGGGCTGCTGACCACGGTTCGCTGGTCTTTGTCGAGGTGGACTCCAGCATATTCCTTGGTTCTCCTAACCCTACAAACCCAAATGGAATAGCCATGAATGCTCGACAAAAGGCCTTGTTGCCGGTCAAACCCGCGCGCATGGAGATCATCTATCTCTATCCGTGCCCCTTCTGCGGACGCGAACTGCCCCTGGCCTCACCGACCCAGGCCTCAATGGCCCATTGCGACATGTGCAAGAACCAGTTTCCCATCGTCCCCGTGGACGAGCGAATGACCCGCTTTCTGAAACTGATCAACGCCGATGGCAAGGCGGCCATCGACCAGGACTACCTCTAGCCCTGGAACCCTATTCCCGGCGGTCTCTCAACTGTGAAGCAGGAGCCCTTGTCCACAGCCCGCACCAAAATACCCACTACAAAAGCAAAAACTCCGACTTGAGGCGGAGCTTTTCATCGGTGCGCTTTTGAACTTTTTGTTGCGACGCGGCAGTTGGCAGTTTTCCAGCAGACTGGCACGGCCGCCAGCGAGGCTTCATCCGAACGCCCCCCATATGCCATGATTTACGATCACGTACTCTCCCTCATCGGGAACACGCCCCTGGTTCGTCTGAACAAGCTGAATCCCTTTTTTGGTGTCCAGATCGCGGCCAAGTTGGAGGAATGCAACCCCGGCGGCTCCATCAAGGATCGGGTCGCTCTGGCCATGATCGAACAGGCTGAAGCTTCCGGGGTATTGACTCCGGGCAAGGTGATCATCGAGGCCACATCCGGCAATACCGGCATTGGCCTGGCCATGGTCTGCGCGGTCAAGGGATATAAGCTGATGCTGCTCATGCCGGAATCCGCCTCGGAAGAACGCAGGCGCATCATGCTTGCCTACGGGGCGACCATCCACCTGACACCGGGCCACCTGAGCACGGATGGAGCCATCGAAGAAGCCTACCGCTTGAATCGTGAAGAACCGGATCGCTACGTCCTCATGGATCAGTTCAACAATCCGGCCAGCATTGTGGCGCACTACCGAACCACGGCCCAGGAGATCTGGGACCAGACCGAGGGGCGAGTGACCCACGTCGTGGCCACCCTGGGCACGTCGGGGACCGTGATGGGCTTGACGAAACGACTGAAGGAGCTCAATCCGGACATCTGCGTCGTGGCCGTTGAACCTTTTGCCGGACACAAGATTCAGGGCCTCAAGAATATGCAGGAATCCTACCCGCCGGGGATCTATGACAAACACGCTCCGGATCGGATTCTGAACGTGGACGACGAGTCCGCCTTTGATTTGTGTCGCAAATTGGCCAGCCAGGAGGGTATCTTTGCCGGGATGAGTTCCGGCGCAGCGCTCAGCGGAGCGCTCCAGTTGGCTTGTGAGCTGAACAACCGGGAGCACCGGCCGGCACCATCGGATCAGCACCCTTTGGTGGTGACCATCTTCCCTGACGGCGGAATCCGCTACCTGAGCACCCCCCTCTTCGCCCCCCCCCAGGACCAGGGTGTCCGGGTTCGGGACCTTCGACAGCGCAAGCTGACGGCGATACGACCAGGCAAGACCGGAACGAGGCTTTTCACTCCCGGCCCAAGCCTGGATGACTGGGCTGATCTTGGAGCATGGCGCCGGATCGTACTCTTGGATGTGGTCGCCAGATTTCTGAACCAAAGGCACGCCGAGCAACACCATCACGCCGAGATCCTGGTGGGCGTGGCTGATTTGGACGACCGAGCCGTTTTTGCCGCCCGCTCCGAATCCGCCAGCCTGGAAGCCTCCGGCCGGGAAATCCTGACCAGGATTCACGGGCTGGCCGGTCGTCTGGGCATGGCCCCCCAGACCAACTTTCGCCCAGCAGGGCAATGCATCGCCTCATTGCTCCAGGCCTGCCGCAAACTCCTGAGCAAGGGACTCGGCTATGAAAAACTGCGCTCCGTTTACTTCGATGTCCTTCGGGACAAAAAGTATGGAGACCTTCTTGGCGTTGACCCGGAAAAATTACGTACCGGACTGACCGTGGACCTGGACGGCTACGCCAAGGATAACCCCAGAGACTTCACCCTGCTCAAACGGACCTCCCTGGCTGACCTCAAGGACGGACTCTTTCTCCAGACAGAGTGGGGCAACGTTCGCCCCAGTTGGTATCTGCAAATGGCCGGAGTCGTTCTGGATGACCAGCTACCGGAACTGACCCTGGTCCTCGGAGACGACGATCATCGATTTCCGCACCTGGAAAACCTCTCCTCCATCTGGCGCGGCGCGGGCATGGCCCAGCCTCAAGCCTGGATCACCGCCCAGTCCGCGGTCTGTTCCGAACCGGAACAGCGGTGCACCGTCACGTCACTGCTCGACAAGGGCATGCCGCCCCTGGCACTCCGATTCTGGCTCCTCTCCAGTTCCTATCACACGGCACTGTGCTGCTCCCCGGACAATCTGGGGATGTGGCTCAAGAACTGGCAACGCCTGCAACAAACCCTCGTCCGGCTGCACACTCTCGCTCCCGAGCATGTCCCCGAGGACGAAGCCGCCTCACGTCACGCCCGACCTCCCGAATCCGTCCCCAGCATTGGGGTGAACGTCGGCCAGTCCATCGGGCAAACCGTATTCAACGTCAAGCAAGCCCTGACGGACTGCCTGGAAGACGATCTCAACCTTCCCCTGTTCTGGCCGGCAATGTTTCAGTGCACCCGGGAGATCAACACCGCGATCAACCAGGGCCGTCTCTCCGGATGCGAGGCCTCCACCTGCATCGACCTGTTTCGGCACATTGATGCCGTGCTGGGCGTTCTGGACTGGACCAGCATCCCCCTCCGCCCTGCGGACCTGCCGGACCACATCCGCGACCTCTGCACCCGACGCCAAACCGCCCGCCGCGAAAAGGACTTCGCCACAGCCGACGCCCTGCGCCGGGAAATCGAAGCCGCGGGCTTCCGCATCCAGGACACCCCGGACCGGACGCTGATCTTTCGCAATTCGTGAGCGACGTGCTCTCAGAACATCATCCTGAAATGACCGGCCTTGTGCCTACCGCCAATTCCGTTCCAGACTGATATCAAAGTACTTGCCAACGCCGTACTCCCGGCGACGGAAGAACTTGGCCGGGTCGGGGCCGATGATCTGCAGTTCGGGGTGGTGTTTTTGCATGTCCAGGGCAATTTTCATTTCCTTGGTGCACCCCGTGGAATAGGTGGCGTCCTTGCCGTTCCATACCGCGGGCATTTTCTGGCCCATCAGTTCGAAGCTGCGTTCAATATCCTCCACGGTTTGGAACCGCCAGATGTCGATGAACCCGCTCCGCTGGACCTTTTCCCACATGTACATCAAGTCATCCCCATCCATGCCCGGCTCAAAGTGTTCCGCCGGGTTGATGATCAGCGATTGTTCCAGCCTGGAGCGCAGGTGCGCTGCAAAGGTGTTCAGCACGGCAATGGCCGTTTTGGTTTGTCCGGGGATGGAGCCGATGATAGCGCTGTAAAACATCACGGTCTTGCCCGCGGCCCTGGTTTGACGCATGCTCTCGATCAGCTTCTCGGCCTTGACCAGCAGTTCCCTTTCCGTAACGTGCCTGATGCGATCAGAGCGGGGTTTGCATGAAAACGATACGGCCCCATCCTCGCCGCGATAAAAGGCGACGATGTCCCGGGTGAAGCGCTGGCTCACGCTGATCAGCCGGCGATAGTGGTCGGCACCGTTGGCCATGACCAGGTTTGCCTCCTTCCAGGCCCGGGCAAAGGTCAGGCTGGTCCGATAGAGGTTCAGACGCTCCCGGGTCCCGTCCGATATCACCAGGAGTTGATTCTCCCGAATCCGCTTCAGAAGTTCATTCTTGGAAACCTGGTTGTCCGTGAGATAAAAGGCGTCCGCCAGGGATTCGGCCAGCACGGGGTCATAGTCCGCGTCCCAGACCGTGGGGGCCATGAAGTCGAACCCTTCCTTCATGGCCAGGATGACCCGGTGCCCCTGACGCATCAGGGAGCGGACGATCAGCAAATCAAAAAGCACCGCTCCACTTTCGCCGGGCAGATACAGAATTTTCAAGGAGGCATGGCGTTTCTGAAACAGATAGCCCCGTAGTTCATCGAACTCCGGCCAGGCAACATCCAGCTCTTCCAGCAGCGTTTCGGCATCCGGCTGAATTTCCTTGGACTCCCAAACCGGAAGCACATCGGTCCATTCAGCCACGGTCTTGTGCAGGCGAAACTCCTTGGCTTCCCAGATACCATGCAGGGTAGCCAGCCGCACCAAACGCTTGAGCTCCAGCAGGTCCAGATCTTCTCGGAGCTTGTCCATGCTGCTGCAAGCGATGAGATCTTGGGGACAGGCACTGACGATCCGGCGATATAGCGCGGTCTGCGTAAAGGCGTATGCCCGGGCATTGGCCCGCCGTTTGCGATCCCGCAGGGGATCGTCCAGGCCGCTGTGACTCATGAAGATCGTCAGCATCCATTTGACCAGACGGGAGGGAATGATGATGGATGAACGCAGGGCGCTGCGAAACTTGTAACGGCACAACGCAATAATCTTGTCCCGCAGGTAGGGATCGGATATCTGCTCACGAATCAGGCGGAAAATGCTCTGCCAATGGCGGGTGTATTCCGCGCGCAGATCCGGGGCCAGTTCCTGCTTGAGCAGAAACGACAACATCCAGTCCGTGCAGGCTGGAAAAAACTGGTCGTCGTCCAAATCCACCATGAAGCGAATCTGTTCCGGAGACGCGTTTTCTTCCGGATTTGTGGCGTGGTCCAGATTGTTCTCTGTAAGAAAGTGCAAAATCCAGGCGTCAAGCCGGGAATCCTGCCCCAGGCGGAAGTCCTGGGAGGAGCCGATATGCATCCGGGCGGTCATGTCAGCTGTCCCGCAGGAAGCCTTTGGCCTTGAGTTTCTGGAAGTAGGACGAACCGGGATAGCGGACCAGGTGCAAAAAACGGCTCGACATGGTGACCTGAACCAGATCTCCTTTGCAAAGCGGCCAGCCGGATTGTCCATCAAGGGTCAGGAAGGCCTCGGTTGTGTCCTCGTCAACCCGGACCCCGATCAACTGGTCGGCCGGAAAGATGAACGGTTTGATCTCCGTGAGAAACGAGCAGATGGGGGTTGCGCAGATGACCTGCAACTCCGGATAGATCAACGGCCCCCCGGCAGAGTAGGAATAGGCCGATGCGCCGGTGGGCGTGGAAAAAATCAACCCGTCGGCACGCAAGGCAGCGATCCTCTCAGTAGCAAAAAACAGTTCCAGGTTGATCAATCGGGCCAAGTTGCTGCGCCCAACAACGATATCATTCACCGCAATGGCCGAGAGCATTTCCGCGTCGTCGCGGATCAATCGAACATCCAGAAGCAGGCGCGTGGACACAACAGCACCCTGTTCAAGAATTTCCCTGAGCACCTCTTGCCAGACGTCTCGCGGGCACTCCGTTAAAAAGCCCACCCTGGCAAAGTTGATCCCCAACACGGCCATATCGTTGGCGCAGATTTTTCTGGCCACGCTGATCATGGTTCCATCTCCGCCAAGAACCAGCGTCAGCGTTGGCGAGCGTCGCGGCAGGCAGGAGGAAATATCGTCCTCATTCTCCGTGACATGCACATCCAGGCCACGTTCAGCCAACCAACCGGCTATTTCCTCTGCCAGGCGAAGCGCTTCGCCATGCCCGCGCTTGACGACAATCAAAATGGACCGGGGAAGAATCCTGGTCATTTCGCCCCCTTCGATACGGTTGCCCCAAAGGGCGATGCGTTTGGAACGCGAGAAAAAAACAGGTGCATGCGCTGGGTTCTCGCCGGCCTGAAAAACATGGGAAAGGCGCCGTGAAGAAAGATCAAAAATCCATCTGGCCATTTGCCAGACAAGCCATTACCCTTTACGCATTCATGGATCAAGGAGCAGCAAAGCCGGGGCGATGCGACGCTGAGGAGGAGACGAGCATGAAGACGACAAGCAGACCAGAACCCATGGATCGCATCAATGCTCTCGGCACCGCATTGTCCGCACACATGGCACTACTGGCTACCGCCGAATCATGTACCGGGGGCCTGATAGCCCACAAGGCCACCAATATCCCTGGCAGTTCCCGTTGGTTCGCCGGAAGCGTGGTCGCCTATTCCAACAGTATCAAACAGAATGTTCTGGGAGTGTCGGAGGCCACACTTTCGGCCCACGGAGCTGTCAGCAGGGAAACGGTCTTGGCGATGGTCCAGGGTGTCCGGGAACTGCTGGGTACCCAGGCCGCCCTGGCTGTTTCCGGTATTGCCGGCCCGGACGGGGGAACTCCGGAAAAACCGGTGGGTACCGTCTGGATGGCCTGGGCTTTGGACGAGACCCTGCACAGCGACCTGTACCGCTTTTCCGGGACCCGCTTGGAAATCAAGCAACAGGCCGCCGCAACGGCCATTGGAGGCATGCTGGCCATGCTGCATCACGCCGCAAACCGGTGATGGAACCTATCATGCAAATATCCACAAGAGATGCAGCGATTCACTCCAAAGGTGCTTTGCTGTCGAAATTTCCACGGCGAACCACTCGTCCGCAGCCCTGTTTTGCCCACATGCACGCCAAGACGTTGTGTCATCACTTGTCAAGATTGTCCTGCGTCACCCTGCTTCGCGAAAACCAACACCAGCCGGAGCGTGATTCTTCCCCGCTCCCATTTGATGTACCGGACGAGACCGGGCAACCGGCCCTGCGCTGCAGAGCCTGCGGCTGGGTAGTCACCGCGGAGGACCAGCGCATCACGGTCAATGGCCGTCACGATCATGTCTTCTTCAATCCCCATGGGCATGTCTTCGAGATTGGCTGCTTTGCCCATGCTCCCGGAGCGGTTCCGGCCAGCTCTCCCAGCACCGAATTCTCCTGGTTCCCCGGTCTCACCTGGCAGGTCGTCGCCTGCGCGGCCTGCGGAGCACACCTTGGGTGGCGCTTCCAGGACGTTCAGGATTCAGATTTTTTCGCCCTTATTCTTGATCGCCTGGTATTGGACAACAGTGCCGCTCCATAACACTTCAAATTCAAAGAGAAAAGATCGAGGGAGAAGGCTGTTCAACTTCGTTTTTCAGTAAAAGCTCATGCCATCTTTGCCGTATCCGCACAAACGTCCACCCCGATATCCTCTCCTGAGCCAGCATCCATTGCAATCACAATCCTAACTCATAAAAAAACCAATCACTTTTGCATGCTCCGTTTCCATCCCGGTTCGTTCTACAGGCATGAATTGAGTACCAAACCACCTTGAGTGAAAATGATGCGCTGCTTTATTGGATTGCCCTTGCCTGAGAGCTATCAACAGTTATTGGCGCAATTCATCCAGACTTGGCAACCGAAACTGGCCGCCGCGTCAGCTGGCGGAGTGTCCTGGACCAGACCGGGAAATTGGCACCTGACGTTGAAATTTCTGGGAGAACTTTCGGAAGAACAGGTAACGCGTCTTGGTGACGACCTGTTTCAGGCGACATCAATTTCTGGCGCAGGGGAGGTTCTTGTCGTCCAAGGACGCGGTGGTGGTTTTTTTCCTGATTTACGCAGACCCCGGATCCTCTGGGTTGGTCTCGGCAAAGGAGCAAGGGAAGTCGGCCACCTGGCCTTCAGGGTCGAAAACAGCTGCGCAAGCATGGGATTTGCCCGTGATCAACGTCCCTTTCTGGCGCACCTGACCGTGGCCCGGATCAAACGGTCGGCCAAAACCCGCGGAACCCTGCAACCGCATGCCTGTGAGAACATCCGGCACCAACCGGACTGGATCGAGGTGCTGCAGGCGCTGGACAGCATTTCCTGGCCGGAAATCGTCATCGATCGGATGGTGCTCTGGGAAAGCCGATTGACCCCGGAAGGACCGATCTACCGGCCGCTCAAGGAATGGAGCCTTACAGGCCGATGAAAAAAGCCCAATTGCCGCAACACGGCAATTGGGCTTTTTTGAATAGACTGTTGCATTCGGACTTTTTCTAACACGTGGCTTGCGAGCAGTACGCCGATGCAACACGCGTTCACGGATTTACAGATAGTCTCCGCGATTGAATTTGATCCGCTCGGTCACGGCCAAAACGTCCAGTTCATCAAGAATGCCGCGCAATTCCGGAGACACGGGCTGGGGCGGGGTTTGCTGGGGCCAATTGGCCTTCAGTGCGCCGATTTCCGTGGAAATCTCATCGAGAATACCGTTGGCATGGCGCAAGCCCGCAGGTTCCGAGGACAACTGGTGGGCATATTTTTCCCACCTGGAAAGCAAATTGTCGAGGGTGTCCATGGCCTTGCTCTCGAATCCCGAGGATGATTCGGCGGGGAACAGCATCTGGGTCGGAGTCAAATGCATCGGCCCTTCCGCATTCAGGGGCCGTTCCGCACCGAATGGAGCGCCTTGACCGGGCGCGGCAGTTTCCGTAGCGCGCTGCAGCAGATCCGCAAACCGCTCACTGCCTCTGTTCACCCTGCGGACGTCGCGCTCCGCATCCGCTTTCACCAGCGATGATTGATCTGGATTGATTTTCATGGGGGGTGCTCCTGGATGGAGGTGGAATCCGTATGCTCTGTGGCTATGCAAAGAGGTTGCCATTTTTTCGGACATGCGTCCACCGGCCTTAGCCCATTGGGAGAAAAATCCGCATCAGCTCTGGACCATAGAGAATTTGCAGCATGGCTCCCAGACTGAGAAACGGCCCAAAAGGAATCCGGGTGCGCATGCCCTGATGGGCATTTTTTGCCATATAGGCCAAGCTGGCCGCCAGTGCCGTGAAGGCGGCCAGGAAAATCATCATCGGCAGACCCTGCCAGCCCACCAAAGCCCCAAGCATCAGCATCAGCTTGATATCCCCGGTTCCCAGTCCCTCGACTCCACGCAACAAATAATACCCTTTCTGCAAAGCCCAAAAGACTCCTGCTCCGATCAGCGCACCAAGCAGGGAGTCCATCCAGGACATGTTCGTCACCAGCACCGTTCCGGCAAACGCCAGAATCGCCCCAGGGTAGGTGAACACGTCTGGCAGGATGAATTCCTGAAAATCGATAAAACTCATGATGATCAGCAGCCCACCGGCGACCATGTACAACAACCACTCCCAACCCGGACCGAATTGGATTGCCAAAAGCAACGCCCAGCACCCCGAAACAGCTTCCACAATGGGATAGCGCCAGGAGATGGCCTGCTTGCAAGCCCGGCACCGCCCACGCAGCAGAATAAAGCTGATAAGCGGGATGTTTTCCCACCAGGAGAGCGCGTTGCTGCAATGCGGACAATGCGATGCCGGCAGAACCACGGACTGTCCAGTCAAATAGCGGTGGATGCAGACATTATAAAAACTGCCCAGCACCAGGCCCAGAGCCAGGGCAATCAGCGGAAAGGAAACCATCAAAACGTCCAACGCGGGCACCCCGCCATTTACCTGAATGTTGAAAAGTCCTTGTCCACAGCCCGTTCAAAAAAGCCGTGCGCAAGGAACAATTGAGATTTTTTCCAACGGGCTGTTACGGGACCAACGGTGCGACAGGCAGTCCCTGAGCCGGGTCAAGGCCGAGCATCAGGTTGGCGTTGACCAGGGCTTGGCCGGACGCTCCGCGGCAGAGATTATCGATGACGCTGACAATCACCAGCCGGTTGGTCCGCGTATCCACCAGCAAGCCAAGGTCGCAGAACATGGTCCCGCGAGTGAAACGGGTTTCCGGCCATGTTCCCTGCGGATGGACGCGCACCCAGGCTCCGGCACTCGGCCCGAGGATTTCGGAGCAACCCGCATAGAAATCCTGGTAGACTTTCCGAATCTCCGTGGCGGAGGTGGGCCGATGCAACCGGGTGTACACCGTGGACAGGATTCCCCGATCAATGGGCAGCAGGTGTGGATTGAAGGACACAGTGACTGGGGTTTTAGCCAGCTTGCCCATTTCCTGCTCAATTTCCGGGGTGTGCCGATGCGTGCCCAGGCTGTAGGCCCGAAAGGTGTCGTGCACCTCGCAGAACAGTGTGGCTGTTGCCGCCTTGCGCCCGGCACCGGATGCCCCGGACTTGGAGTCGGCCACGATCCCTTCCGACTCCACCAATCCGGCCCGCAGTGCCGGAGCCAGAGCCAGCAATACGCTGGTGGGATAACAGCCAGGGTTGGCCACCAGATCCGCCTGGGCAATGTCCCGCGCGTACAGTTCCGGCAAGCCATAGACCGCCTGCTGAAGCAGCCCGACATGCCGATGTTCCATGTTGTACCACTGGGCATAGACGTGAGGATCATGAAGCCGAAAATCCGCGCTCAGATCCACCACCTTGAGGCCTTTTTTCAGCAAGGTCGCGGCCATGTCCATGGCCGTCCCGTGCGGAACGGCCAGAAACACCAGTTTGCACGCCCCGGCCAAGTCATCCGGGTCCGGTTGGGTGATCACCAGCTTGGCCAGCGTGGTCCCGGCAAGATGGGGCAGCAATTGCCCCAGGGTCTTCCCTGAGCCACTCCGGCTGGTGGCGCGAACCAGTTCCATTTCCGGATGCGCGGCCAAAAAACGGCACAGTTCCATGCCGGTATATCCAGCCACGCCGACAAGTCCTACGGGGATGCGATGCATGGTTCTCTCTACGGTTGATGATTTCAGAAAAACTCTTTTGGTGGAGTGTTAAAATTCCTCATCCAACAAGTATGTTCAAAAAACCAAGGGCAAGAAGCAATCCGGCAGTTATTTGGAGCGTCTCGTACCGAATACGAGAAGGCGCCGATGACAAAAACAGGTACCGGAGCAACGATGCAGCAATTGGGAATTTTTCTCTGCTATGACGATTTCCGCACATAGTGCATACGCAACTCAAAGAGCATGTCCTTGAGAAGCTTGGATTCTTCGAGGTCCAGGTTTCCTTTGGTTTTTTCCTCGAGCATGGCCAGAATATCGATGGTGTGCTTGGCCATTTCGATATTTTCCGCGTTTTGTCCGGTGTCCGGATCCGGCACCTCACCCAGGTGGACCAGGGCGGAGGAGCTCAGGGACAGAACAAAGGTGGGAAAGCAGACCTGGGGCATGACACACCGTTGAAACGCCCCGATCCCGGATTCATGATCCGCCTGGGCCTGTTCCACGACGGAGGCCCTTTGCATCCCCTCCGCCTCGTCATGATCAGTGCGCCTATCCGTGCTCTTGGTCTCTTCGGTCATCGTGCACCTTCCTTGTGGCGTGCCCTCAACACGGTCAACCGTCGCGGCACATTCCTGTTTCACTTAAATTCGTTCCAATTCCAGATCCGGAACATTCAGCCCATCCAAGGCCTGCTCATAGGCGGCCAGGCCAGATTCCAGATAGTCACGACTGGCTGTATGTCCGCCGCAACCATTGAACGCCTGCCGCAGGGCATACAGTCCAGCCAGGATGTCCGCGAAGTCCACATGCCCCATGTGCCCGACACGAACAATTCGCCCCTTGAGGTGATCCTGTCCACCAGCCATGACCACACCGTACTTCTCGGCAGCGATCTGCAGAAGCCGCTGGGCGTCGATCCCAGCGGGAACCAAGACGCTGGTCAGCCCCCACGTGTATTGGCTTTGCACCAGCAATTCCAGCCCCAAAGCCCCCACAGCAGTCCGGGTGAGTTGGGTCAGAGCCCACTGCTGGCGAAAAATATCCTCCAGTCTTCGTTCCCGGAACAGTTGCAAAGAGACATCCAGACCCTTGAGCAAATTGATGGCCGGAGTGTAGAGTGTCTGGCTCTTCAGGCAGTTGTCCCGCTCCCGGCGCAGATCAAAGTAGGGAATAGGGCAGGGTTGACGCTCCACCGCGTTCCAGGCCCGCGGGCTCAGGGCAATGAAGGCCAGCCCTGGAGGAAGCATCAACCCCTTTTGCGAGCCTGTGAGCAGACAGTCCAGCCCCCATGCATCCATGGGGCACGGCGAGATGGCCACGGCGGAAATGCCGTCCACAACCAGCAGAACATCCCGTGTCCTGGTCGTCTGTGCGATTTCCCGAACCGGATGTCGGACGCCGGTGGATGTCTCCGAGGCCTGGACCAGCACGCCGCAGATGGTTGGATCAGCATCCAGAGCCTCGCGAATCGCTGCCGGTGAAACCGCTTGCCCCCAGGGCAGGCTGATCACCGCCACGTCCAGCCCCCTGGCAAGGGCGATGTCCTTCCAGCGTTGTCCGAACTTCCCGGCTTCCACCACCAAAACGCGCTCGCCCGGTTGAAACAGATTCCAGACCGCGGCGTTCATGGCTCCACTTCCGGAACAGGTCAAGGGGAGAACCGGCTGTTTTGTCCCAAAAAGCCACTGTAGGCCTTCCTGAATCCGGTGCAAAACAGCCTTGAAGCCAGGTTTGCGATGGTGAACCATATCCTGCGCCAACGCCAGCCGGACCTCTTCGGGTAACGGAGTCGGTCCGGGTGTCAGCAAACGAAGCTTATTTCGCATTGCAAATCTTCCTTTTGTCACTCAAGTCAGCCATGTTCATACCTCACGCATGTCCTGTAGCCCAGTTCGGCCCACAGCCCCAGTCCACAATCAACGGCACATCCAGCTGAACAACCGAGGCCATCAGCTCCGCCACCCGTTCACCAACCCGCTGCCCCTCGGCTTCCGGGACCTCCAGAAGCAGTTCGTCATGGACCTGAAGGACCATGCGGGCGTTAGCGGCCCGCAACATTTCGTCCCCATGCACGCGGATCATGGCCATCTTGATGATGTCCGCGGCCGACCCTTGGACCACGGTATTGATGGCCATGCGCCGGGCAATCTGGGCGAGGTTGTCATTGCGGGAGTTGATGTCCGGCAGTGTTCGCCGCCGGCCGGCAAGGGTAAACACCGCCCCCTGGTCCTTGGCCTTGGTCATGACCTTGTCATAAAAGTCGCGTACGTTTTGCAGCCTGTTGAAGTACAGGGCCATGAAATCCTTGGCCTGCTGCTGGTTGATGCCCAATTCCCGACCCAGCTTTTGAGGTCCCATGCCGTACAGCAAGCCGAAATTGATGGTCTTGGCTTTGCGCCGCTCTTCAGCCGTAACCTGCTCCGGATCCTTGGCAAAGAGCAGGGCCGCCGTACCGGTGTGCACGTCCACTCCCCGTGCAAAAAGATCACGCAGGTGTACATCCTTGGAGAGATGAGCCAAAACCCGCAGCTCGATCTGGGAGTAGTCCGCGCTGATCAACTGATGGCCGGGCGGTGCCGTGAAACAGGCGCGCATCCGTTGCCCCTGTTCCCCACGGATCGGAATGTTTTGCAAATTCGGGTTGCTGGAGGACAGCCGGCCCGTAGCCGTGGCCAATTGATTGAACGTGGTATGCACCCTGCCGGTTTTGTCCGCCAGCCTGGGCAACGGCTCCAGGTATGTAGACCGCAATTTCTCCAGTTTCCGGTATTCCAGGATCTCCGGAACTATGGGATGTTCCGGAGCCAGACGTTCCAGGACATCCACGCTGGTGGACCGGCCACCGCCGGGAGTCTTGCGCCCGGTCTTCAGCCCCAGGCGCTCAAAGAGCACTTCAGCCAGTTGCTGGCTGGAGCGTAAATTGAACGATGTACCAGCCCGTTGAAAGATGGATTGGGAGAGGCGTTCCAGTCCCGCCTGGACTTCGTCCAAAAAAGCGCCCAGAGCGTGTTGATCCAAAAGCACACCGGTTTGCTCCATGTCCACCAACACCGGGATCAACGGCATTTCCAGGGTGGCGATGAGTTTTGCAAACCCAGCCTGGGCCACACTGTCATGCAACGATTCGGCCAAGTGCAGCGTCAGCAGGGCGGAGTCGGGCTTCTCCGCGGACACCAGATCCGTAAGCTGATGACCATACCGGCGAACCAGGGCCTGCGGACTGTAGTCCCGTTCCTCAGGCTGGAGCAGGTAGGCTGCCAAGCTGACGTCGAAGCGGTGGTCCATGGACACCATGGTCCAGTGCACATGTTCGGCCAGCAATGTCTTCCAAGAATGGGCCGCGACCATGGACGCCGACCGCAGCGCATCCACCAGTTCCTGGGTTTCCTTCCCGGACACGCCGGGCCACAACCACTCGCGCCCTTCCACCCCCAGCAGCCATCCCACCGCGGTCACGGCCACCCCCACTCGCTTTCCGGCAAAATCCGGCAGGACCGTCATCCGCTCCATGACGTGTTCGGGTGTTGGACGTCCTTCATGACCAGATGGGTCAATGGAAATGTTTGCATCGGTTGACTGATGATTTTCCGGTTTTTTCGCCTTTTGGGATTTCTCCTGAGGTGATTTCCGGGACTGGGGAGACAACAGTTCGCCCTGGCGCAACGACCCCTCGAAGATCGGCTTTTTTTCAGCCATGGCCAGGGTGGCCATCTCCCGCTCCAGGGAGCGAAATTCATACTGGCGCAAAAACGCCTGCAACAGGGACTGATCCCACGGGCGGCAACGATACTCCTCCAGTCGCGCATCGGGATGCAGATCCGTGCGCAACCGGGTCAGCTCCCGATAGGTGAAAATATCTTCCAGGCTGGATTCAACTTTTTTTTGCTCCCGAGGGGACAACATGCCCACGTTGTCCCGCAGCGCCTCCAGGGACGGAAAGCGCTGCATCAGGCTCTTGGCCGTCTTCGGTCCGACCCCGGGGATGCCTGGGATGTTGTCCGTGCTGTCACCGGTCAGGGCCTGAAAATCAGGCCACTGTCCCGGAGCCATGGCCTGTTCCTGGTAAAAAACATCCTTGGTGACCAGTTTTTCGTTTTTCACTCCGGGATCCCAGAGCACGACGTTGTCATCCAGGCACTGCAACAGGTCTTTGTCCGAACCGACAATGACCACCGGGCGCTCGGCCTTGAACCGGTCACACAGGCTGGCGATCAGGTCGTCCGCCTCCACCCCCGCGGAAACCTGGGTGGTCAGGCCGAACAGTCCCACGCCGTGGATCAGCGGCTTGATCTGCTGAACCAATGGCTCCGGAGTCTTGGGACGCTGGGCCTTGTACGGGGTGAACAGTTCATGTCGAAACGTGGGACCGGGTCCGTCCAGGAAAAACCCGGCATATTGCGGGTGTTCCTCGCGACGCAGGCGCATCAGCAGGCGCAGAACGATGAACAGGGCATTGGTTGGGAAGCCGTCTGAACGCTTCAAATCCGGAAAGGCGTAAAAAGCGCGATACAGAAATGATGTTCCGTCAATAAGAAAAACAGGGTCCGTGTCCAGACCGAGGCGGGATTTCAGGCTCATGGAGATTCAAAAGGTGCTTAGGGCACGGCCATGACGTTCTTCAGCAAGGGCACGATGCGCTTGGAGAAACGTAGCCGCGCCCAGACAAATTCTTCGGGATCGTGTTCACCGATGTTGGCCAGTGGAATTTCCGCGCGGGCCATGGTGGCGTGCCCGCCGGCCGAGCCCACATCTCCGAAGAGCTTCTGGGCCAGTTTGCCGATATCCTGGTGCACTCCGTCGCCCCGAAAAATCAAGACCAGGGTCTCGTCGCTGACCCCGCAGGTGACGGTCCAGGATATCCCGTAGAGACGCAGAAAAAAATCTCCGAGAATGACCAGAATATCCGGAGAGTCCAGCCGGCCCATGAAGACGTGCAGACAATTCCCGTTGACCCGCAGCTTGCGAAAAGCCAGGGAAAAATACTTCAACCAGTCCAGCCGAAATTCACTGCGGGAGATTTTCCGCAGCAGGTTATGGTTGGCAAATTTGCTCAGATACCGGAAGGCACGAACATCGGTATCCGAGAATTGCCGTTCGAAGCTCTGGGTATCCGTCTTGATGCCGTACAGCAATGCCGTGGCCAGCAGGGCCCCGGGGCGGATCTTGAGGCTGTACAGATATTCCGTGAGCATCGTGCTGGTGGCCCCATATCCGGGCTGGATATCCTTGAATTCAGCCTGGACAGGACTTTCCGGAACCAACGGATGATGGTCGATGACCAGGGAAAAGGAATGCTCTTTGAACGCCGGGTGGTGATGGGGTTGCGAATCCACCAGCGCAAAGTGGTCGTACTGGGCAGCCAGGTTGGGTGTCAGGCGCTGGGTGGGAATCCGCAGGGTCTTGATCATGGTCAGGTTGTCCGGCCGGGAAATTTCGTTGACTTGAGCGCTGTCCACTTGGGCCACCTTCCGGGTCATGATCCGCTTGAGGGCCTGGGCGGAGGCCAGGGCGTCCGGATCGGCGTTCATCATGATCAGCCAGCGGTCGGACTTGCGCCACAGCCTGGTCAGGGCTTCGAGTTTCGTTTCCAGAGAACGGAAGTAGGCCATTCAGGACACCCCTTTCAGCCTGAGTGGTAATCCGGCGACAATCAGGACCACTTCATCGGCCAAGCTGGCCATCTGCTGGTTCATGGACCCTAATGCGCGCACAAACTGTCGGCCCAGAGGCGTGACCTGGATCGGTCCAAGGCCGATTTCCGAGCTGACAAAAATCAGGTGCGTCTCATTGTTCTCCCCAAGAACTTCCAGCAGTTCCGCCCGCAGTCGGGCTTCCTGGTCGGCCTGGATGGCGGCAAACAGCCAAAAATCCAAGCTGTCCACCAGAATAGCCGCATGGCCTGCCCGCTCCTGGAGCAAGACCTCGGGCAACTCAAGACCCGTCTCCCGGACCGGCAGGTCCGGCGGCCGCAGGCGGCGGTGATCACGAATGCGTCGCCGCATTTCCATGTCCCTGGCCATGGCGGTGCCCACGAACAGGCGGGGGCCGTCGACCTGAAGCAGGCGTTGCAGAGCCCAGGCGGACTTGCCGGACTTCTCTCCTCCGAGAATCAAGGTGATCATCGACGACCCGTCATGGTGCGTAATATGTGCAATGATTCCATAAGTCCCTCCGGATAAAACACCTCGACCATCACGACGCAATCCGTGTGCACATGATCAAGTATTTCCTCCAACAGAGCACGGCCGCGCTGATCCAACTCCGCAAGGGAACGATGCCCGTCCCGAGGCTGTCCATCTGCGCCGGTTTGACCGGGAGCGCTGAGGTGGACCATGTGCACCCTCGGCCAGATACCCGGCAGTTGGTGTGTCTGCTGATCGGCGACAAGTAAATGCCCCAGATCCAGGCAGATACCCAGGTTGGAGGTCTGAATCAATGGCCACAGGCCGGCCAGATCGTTTTCCCGGGTGTTTTCCAGTAAGAGGGATCGCGGCGCCAGGCCGGCCGCTTCCCAGCGACGGATAAAATCCGCCAGAAGCTCGACATCCTGTCTCAAGCCTACGCCTTTTTCCGCCAAGGGGCAAACCGCGCCAGTGACCTCAGTGACTTCCGCCGTGGCTTCACTGCCAACCCTGAGCGGAGCGAGAGGCGGCGGATGCAGGACGTAGGCCCAGGGCTGCAGAAAAACCACCTTGCGTTGAAGCGCGGAAACCGTGTTCCAGACTCTCTGCATACCATCGCTCCAGGGCAGATCCAGAGGGAGATGGACATGAAACCGCAGGCCGGTCCCGGCCAGCCAGGTCGGCAGATCCTGCTCCGTGTAGCCAAGGCAGGCCTCGGTTTGAAAAAAAAGCAGGCCAACCTCATCAACCAACATCCGGAGCCTGCTGCAGTTTTCCGCAATGTGCTCGGGCCAGACGAACGAGGGTGCGGCAATGCGGGCATGTCGCAAGTGAGGTCGTAGCGAGGGAGTGCAGACAGCCTTCATCAGGAGATCAATGGGTTCAGCTGGTGGCGATGCAAGGAAAAGGTTGACATGTGCGGAAATTCACAGCACAAGGAATGCGCGTTCCGGAAACCAGTAAGAAATGGCACCAAGCTTGCATTACTTTGCACATTGATCCGAACACTTTTATTTTCAGGCATGGTATTCCAGGGGCACCATAATGCGCACCGTACGTTTTTTCTTTCAGCACCACTTCAATCCGCTGCACATCTACTGTAGACTCCGGGAAATCGGTGTGAACACCTGTACAGCCCAACGGGTCTGTACCGTATACGAACGTTTTGTCTACCGCGCTCTGCGGTTTTGATTTTCTCCACGTTCCCGGACCCACCCCGTTGACCCGGCCTTCTCGTGTCCGGACATTCCGGACACTGCCTGCGAGTAGCCCCCTGCATCTTGCTTCTTGCTTCTTGAAAATTGCACCGCCCCTGCCCCGCAGGGCATGTTGTTTTTCCCGATCGCGAAACACCTCCTGACCCTGCACGACCACATCACGAAAAAAGCGTCCCCCGTTTTTCTCGCCGGACCGCCTGCTGCACGGTCCTGGTACAGTGCACCCCCTCTCGCGGCAGTTCCCGCAGAAAGCGGGACGGTTGCAGCCGAAGACCACGCCCAAAAAGGCCGCGCTGTTCCGCATGGCTGAGAAAGAGCCAGTGTTTTGCCCTGGTCAGACCGACATAGAATAGACGCCGCTCTTCCTCCAGATCACGGGAAGCGCCGGGTATCGTTGCCCGGAGACCCTGATTGGGCAACTCCCCGGCACCCTCCTGTTCAGCTTCCTTCCGCCCTCCCAACAAATCCAGACCGAACATGGGCAAAAGGCCATCCTCCAGACACGGCAGAAAGACGGCCTCGAACTCCAGCCCCTTGGAGGCGTGCAAGGTCATCACCTGAACCGTTTCGGCCCGGGCCCGGACCAGTTCCAGATCAGAATGGAAGTTGATCCAGGTCAGTACCCCGGCCCAGCCCTTGTTCCGGGCGTAGGCCTCCTTGAGTTGCAGAAATTCCCGGCTTTGCCAGAACATGCGGTCAAACGGCGGAACATCCTGTAGCACCGCAGCCAGGGTCGTCGGTCCTCTCACCAGGGCCTGCCCCAGCACCCGTTCGCCAACACGCTCTCCGAGTTGCCGGGATAACGAGCCCCTGGAGGCGTCATCCGTTGAACCGAAACCCAGCAGCGCGGAGGCAGCCTCCACCAGAAGGGCAACCCTGGGCTCTCGCCAGAACGGATCATTTTCCGGCGCGGAGCAGGGCACGCCAAGGCGTTGGATGGCCTGCGCAATTGGAGGAATCAACGCCTTCATGCGCACCAGCACCGCCACGTCGCCGGGGCTGAGACCGCCTTGGCCTCCGCGATCAGCTTCCCAGTGGGCGGTCCCACCCAGCAGTTCCTTGATCTGTTCGGCGACCCAGAAAGCCTCCCGAGAAGCGCTGGAAGCCTGGAACAGAGCGATACGCCCCGGACCCTGGTCAGCGGCCAGCAGCCCTGGCCCACCCGGAAAAAGCGCCCCGGCCATCTGAACCAGCGCCTGAGCGGAACGGTAGTTACGGCCCAGGGAGACGACCTCCAGTTCCGACCACCGGGACCCCATGGCCTGGGCAATGTCGTCCACCGCCCCCCTGAAGCCATAAATGCTTTGCCGGGGATCACCGATAGCCCAGAAACCGGAGCCGTCCCGCGGTGCGAGATTCTGAAGCAGCTCCCATTGCAACTGCGAGAGATCCTGGATCTCGTCAACCAGAATGTGGGTGTAGGGATGATCCGGCTGTTCGGCGGTTTGGACCAGCCAGAATTCCAGCAGATCCGTGTAGTCCGCCAGATTCCAGTCCTGCTTTTGCCGGGCGTACCGGGCGGCACATTCGGCCATGCTCTCCGCTTCTGCGGGGCTGAACGCCTTGCGGCCTTCCCTGGCCAGGGACAGCTCACGCCACACCTGTTTGATCCCAGCCGGAGACAACTCCGGATTGGCCGCGGTGAAAACTCGCCGGGCCGCATCCTCGGAAAGCAGCACCGGCGCCTCGCCCTGGATTCTGCTCCAGGCTTCATAGGCCGCTGCATGCAGGGTATCCGCCTGCGGCAGTGCTTCGTCCTCTCCCTGGCTCGCGAGCAGTCGCTCCCGCAATTCGTTGGCCGCCCTGCGGGTGAAGGTCACCACGAGCATTTTCCGGGGAGATGCGCCTTCACGGAGCAGATGGGCAATCCGGCCCATCAGGGTCCGGGTCTTGCCTGTTCCCGGCCCAGCCAGGACCAACACGGGGTGTGGCCCTGCCCGCAGGGCGCGTTCCTGCTCTTCAGTAAACCTCGTCGATGCTGTTGGCTCTGTTGGTGGCTGGCCCCTCTTGAGCTGGGCGGCTTTTTCGGCTTCACCCGCGGACAAAATGTCCGGGACGGTCTGTTCAGGCTGGAAAGCGAAAAAAGCCCGCCCCCGGAAGAGTTCCCGCTGTTCCTGGGGCGTAAACATGGAAATCTTGCCAAAATGGCCATCATAGCCGGACTGGCGCAGTACCAGTCCCTGGCGCATTCGATGAATGGACTCGGCCAAAACAGGCCGATTGCGTGCGATTTCATCCACGGGCAACTGGCCGAGGACATCCAGTTCCGAGCCATGTGCCGCGAGAATTGCCGCGTATTCCCGGCGCACGGTCTTGGTTGTCGGTCCCTTTCCCAGGATTTCCGCAATCAGCTCCACCAGGGGCACCAGGGAGTGAAAGCCTGGTTGATGCGCGGGGCGTTGCGGCTGATCCCGATCCGCGAGTTCTTGCACCCGGTGCAGCACGCCGAGGGTCAAGGGGTGGCCGCAAACCGGACAGATGTTCTGCCGGGCCATGGCCTCTCGTGGGCTCACGACCACATTGCACTTGCGATGGCCGTCCAGATGGTACTTGCCTTCCTCAGGAAAAAACTCCAGCGTGCCCAAAAAGGCATGACTGTCCCCGTCACCGCGCAACGCCCGGTAAATGCCTTCGAAACCTGGTTCGCCGCGAAACAGATTGGCCTCCCGGGCCAACTTTTCCCCGGAATGCGCGTCGGAATTGGAGAGCATCCGGAACCGGTCCAGGGCACTCCATTGCCAGTTCATGTCCGGGTCCGAGGAGAGGCCGGTTTCCAGGGCAAAAATTTCCGAGGACAGATCACCGTAACATTCCTCGATGGCATTAAAGCCGGACTTGGAGCCGAACAGGGAAAACCAGGGTGTCCAGATGTGCGCGGGCACCAGGAAGGCCTGCGGATGCAGTTCCAGGACCATTTCCAGAAGATGGCGCGAATCCAAGCCCAGGATAGGCCGTCCGTCGGAGCCGAGATTCCCGATCTGGGCCAGCTTGGCATTCAGGGCCTTGGCCTGTTCCAGACCGGGGACGTAGACGAGGTGGTGGACCTTGCGCACCTGGCCGGCACGCTTGTAGATGGTGCTGATTTCCGCGGAGAGCATGAACCGGACCGTCTGCTCGGCCCGGAGCGAGGGGATTTCCTGCAGCCAGGGTATCTCGGTGGCAAGGCTCACGGCATGTCGCGGCACAAGCAGTCCGCGGCCGTCTTCCTCCAGGCTCTCCTCCAGCTCGCTCAACCAGCCGGGGTGTGTGAAATCTCCGGTAGCCACCACATCCAACCCCTTGACCCGGGCCCAGGCAGCCAGGTGGCCCGGTGAAAGATTGCGGCTGGTGGCCCGGGAATGTCGGGAATGGATGTGCAGGTCGGCACGGAACAGATCAGAGATCATGCGGAAAAAGAGGGTGGCGCGCAGTCCGTGGGGTCCCCGTGGAGCTTGGCCAGGGTATGCTCCAGGGCCGGCAACAACGCCTCAAGGTTCTCCCGAACCGCCTTGGGAGAGCCGGGAAGATTGATAATCAGGGATTGACCAAGGATGCCGACAACGGCACGGGAGATCACGGCATGCGGCGTCTTGCGCAGGCTGGCCTGGAGCATCGCGGCTTCCATGCCAGGCAACCGTTTTTCAATCACAGCCAGGGTGGTTTCCGGGGTCGTGTCACGGGGAGCGACACCGGTTCCCCCGGTGGTTACCAGCAGATCATAGCCCTGTTCCAGGGCCAACTCCGCCAGTAGCGCACGCAGCCGTTTGGGATCGTCCGGCAATAAAAAACCTTGGGCATAGGCCACCTGCAGCGGGCCGCCCCGGTTGGCATCCACCAACTGGGCGATGAGCGGCCCGGCCTGATCCTCCCGGCCACCGACATATCCCTTATCGCTGAGCGTGATCCAGGCCAGACTGAAGCCGCACTTCGTAACGGCCCAAACATGCACCCCAGACTCCACGTAAAGCGCCTGCCGGGCCTGAACCCAGCAGCCTTCACGGCTTGGCCGTCCGGGACCGGAGCCGGGCCACCGGAATTTGCCCACAACCCGCAAACCGCCTGGATCGCCGGGCCGGTTCAGAACGGCTCCCACGTTGGGCAACGGAGGTGTTTCCACTGCGAGGTGTGTCCCGAGAAACTCGCTCGTAACCGGAGCAACACCTCCCCCCTCCCCCAGGTCAGCAGTGGACGCTGAATCTGAAAGAGTCGCAACATCCGGGGTCACGACGACCTGCTCAGCTTGCCTGACCTTCCGGATGTTCAGGTCGACAGAATCCGGACCGCAAACAACGGCAAGCACCTGTCCCGCGGCAATGGCCACCGATACCGGGGAATGAAGTCGCATTTCCATAGTGAGCCGTTGGGCTTTGCCAACCTGTCCGGTTAATCCGGCAGGATGTCCGAATTCAAGCGGGCCATACCCGGGCGACGCCGTCTCAACGCCGTGACCAAGCCGTCCCGCATGC
Source organism: Desulfovibrionales bacterium (assembly GCA_007693505.1). GTDB lineage: Bacteria > Desulfobacterota > Desulfovibrionia > Desulfovibrionales > Desulfonatronaceae > Desulfonatronum. The sequence continues at coordinate 191,489 of REDL01000045.1, forward strand.
AGAAGAGAAACGGACGAGGTTTAGTGGTCCATGTGCTTGCCCTGTTTGATCCGGACAAGGGCGGTGACCACGATCACGGTCAGGTAGGTAAAGATGAAACCAACGCCGATAACATTCGTCAGGTTGGCTTCGTAGGCTGCGTTGGCAATCAGCGTAGGGATGATTTCGGAAATGCCCATAACGTCGTCTCCTGGGTTTGCGATGAAACGTGATTACACCGTGTCCTTGCGAGATATTTGGTCAATGTCCCGCGAAAAGTCAAGGGAGATCCGGTTGGCCGGCCTCCCCAGCCACGAGCTCAAGCCATTCAATGCAGAAATCGATATGTCCTGCTCACGGAATGGTTACCGTCGCATCCAGGTAAACGTCCTGGATGGTGTGCAGCAGCTTGACCCCTTCGTCCAGGGGCCGTTGGAAGGCCTTGCGCCCGGAAATCAGCCCGGAGCCGCCGGCCCGCTTGTTGATGACCGCGGTGATGGCCGCATCGGCGAAGTCGTTTTCCCCGGAGGCTCCGCCGCTGTTGATCAGCCCGATCCGGCCCATGTAGCAGTTGGCGACCTGGTAGCGGCACAGATCAATGGGGTGGTCCGAGGCCAGGTCCGAATAAATGCGTTTGTCGAACTTGCCGTAGCTGGAATCGCCCATGTTCAACGCCGCGTACCCGCCGTTGTTCTCCGGCAGTTTTTGCTTGATGATGTCTGCCTGGATGGTCACTCCCAGGTGGTTGGCCTGCCCGGTGAGATCTGCGGCTGCGTGATAGTCCTTATCCTTCTTGAAGGCCGGGTTGCGCAGATAGCACCAGAGAATGGTGGCCATGCCCAGCTCGTGGGCCCGGGCAAATGCTTCGGCGATCTCCACGATCTGATCACCACTCTCTTCCGAGCCGAAGTAGATGGTCGCCCCCACCGCGGCTGCGCCCATTTCATAAGCCTGCTCCACCGTGCCGTACAGGATCTGATCGAAACGGTTGGGCATGGTCAGCAGCTCATTGTGGTTGATCTTGACAATGAAGGGAATCTTGTGCGCATACGTGCGGGCCATCGCGCCGAGGACCCCGAACGTGGAAGCCACGGCGTTGCATCCGCCCTCCATGGCCAACCGAATGATGTTTTCCGGATCAAAGTAGATGGGGTTCTTGGCGAAGCTGGCCCCACCGGCATGCTCCACGCCCTGGTCCACGGGCAGAATCGACAGATACCCGGTCCCGGCCAGACGTCCATGGTTGAACAGCCACGCCAGATTGCCCAACACCCGATTATTTCGATCGGATTGGGCATAGACCCGATCCACGAAGTCCGGGCCGGGCAGGTGCAACAGGTCCCTGGATATCTTCGGCGTCTGGAACGCCAACAACTCTTCGGCCCGTGCCCCCAACATTTCTTCTACAGAGCATCCCATGTTCTTCACCTCCGTTGATTGCCTTGCCTGTTCGACATCCTGACTTCTTTTGTCGTGCTCCGCCTCACGCTCCCTTGTCTCTGGAAGACGAATGACGGCAAGACTAACCCCGAATCCCCGGAAGAACAACCCAAGCCCAGGAATCTCATCATGATTATCCCCCCCGCGCGGCCAAGAGTCGTCGTGCTTGGACTGGACGGCCTGCCCTATTCCACCGCATGCCGGCTGTGTCGCGCAGGCCTTCTGCCCAATCTGGCCCGGATCGCTCTGACCCCCCTGGCCCGGCCCATTCAGGCCGAACTGCCGGAATTGTCCCCTGTGAACTGGACCTCGTTTTTCACCGCCGCCGGGCCGGAGGAACATGGCATTTTCGGCTTTACCCGCCTGGATCCCCGGAACTACTCCGTGCATGTCGCAGATGTCACCCAGGTTCGCGGCAGAACGCTTTTTGATCGCTTGGGGGACCACGGGCTGACATCCCGGGTGATCAACCTGCCCAACACCTACCCGGCTAGGCCGCTCAAGGGCATGCTGGTGTCCGGGTTCGTGGCCCAGGACCTGGCCCGGGCCACCTTTCCGCCTTTTCTGGCCCACCAGCTGCGCTCCGCCGGATACATCCTGGAGACGGACACCACCCAGGGCGGCGGTGACCCGGGCTACCTGTTGGACATGCTGGATCGCACCCTGCGCGGCCGACGGGCGGCCCTAAACCTGCTCTGGCCCGACCTGGCCTGGGATTTATTTGTCTTCGTACTCACGGAGACCGACCGCCTGGGCCATTTTCTCTTTCCAGCCCTGGAGCGGGCCGACCACCCATGGCATGGCCCCAGTATGGACTTTCTGCGCCACTGGGACGACCTGGTGGGCGACGTTCTGGAGCGCTACGACCGGCTCCCGGAGCCGAAACGCCTGCTGGTTCTGGCGGATCACGGCTTCTCCAGCCTGACCATGGAGATGGACGTGAACGCCTGGTTGCGAGAACAGGGCCTTTTTTACGTTGATAGAGCGCCGCGCAACGAGCTGGACGGCCAGGCCATCTCCGCCAGAAGTCGGGCCTTTGCCCTGGACCCCGGCCGAATTTATCTGCATACTTCGCGTTTTGCCCGAGGGAAAGTTCCGCCCAGCGGGACAGCGGAACTGGCAGAGCGCATCAAGGCCGAGCTGTTGCGCCTCCAATGGCAGGGACGACCGGTGATCAGGGAGGTTCTATCCTGGCAAGAAGCCTACCCGAAAGGAGCCGCGCTGCCGCATCCCATGAACCGGATACCAGCCGACCCGGCCATGCCTGACCTGCTCTGCGTCCCGCACCGGGGCTTTTCCCTGCGGGCCAAATTCGACCAAACCACGACCTTCAGCAAGGCTGACCGCCAGGGTTGCCATACCCCGGATGATGCGTTTTTTTATGATTCCCACCCATCCCGGATATTCCCCGGCCCGGTTCGGGTCCGGGATGTGGGCCAGGCGGTCCTTGAGCAATTCAACGTCCAGGATCAGCTGATCACCCCGCGCTGAAGAGTTTCCACGACCCATGACCATTGATTTTCAAAGCCACCTCAATCCGGCCCAATGGCAGGCTGTCCACTCCAGCACCGGACCATTGCTGGTCATTGCCGGAGCCGGTAGCGGCAAGACCCGAACCATTGCCTATCGTCTGGCCCATCTGGTGCAACAGGGCGTTGTCCCGGAAACCATTCTCCTGCTCACCTTCACCCGCAAGGCGGCTCAGGAGATGCTCCATCGGGCCGCCCGGCTGATTGGGCGGGAGTTGGGGGGCGTGGCCGGCGGCACTTTTCACGCCTTTGCCAGTTCTGTTCTGCGCCGCTACGCCCCGGCCCTGGGCTACCCGGACCGCTTCACGATCATGGACGCCCCGGACATGCGCGATCTGCTCGGCCAGGTCCGCGGCGATCTTGGTCTGGGCAAGGGCGACAAGGCCTTTCCCAAAAAGGCGACCATTCTGGGCATGATCAGCAAATCCCGGAACAAGGAGCTGGACCTGGTCCAACTCCTGGAACAGGAAACGCCGCACCTCCTGCCCTATGCCGCCGATATCCGGCACATTGCCGAGGCCTACGCCGCGTTCAAACTGCGCCACGGTCTGATGGACTACGACGATCTGCTTTTCAACCTGGAACGCCTCCTCCTGGAACGCCAGGATCTGACCGACTTCCTGCGTCAACGCCACGCCCACGTGATGGTGGACGAGTTCCAGGACACGAACAAGGTCCAGGCTAGGCTGGTCCAGCTTCTGGCCGGGGACGGGCACGGGATGATGGTCGTGGGCGACGACGCCCAGTCCATCTACGCCTTTCGCGGAGCCGATGTGCGCAATATCCTGGCCTTCCCCAAGACCTACCCGAACACGACCATCATTCGTCTCGAGGAAAACTACCGCTCGGCCCAGCCCATCCTGGACCTGACCAACGCTCTGCTCCAGAACGCCGCCACCCGCTTTGAAAAACATCTCTTTTCCCGCCGCACCGAGGGCCCCAAGCCGCAACTGATCCATACCATCAGCGACCAGACCCAGGCCAAGGCCGTGGTGGACAAGATTCTGGAACTGTCCCGGGAGTGTCGGTTGCGGGACATTGCCGTGCTCTTCCGGGCCGGGTACCAGTCCTATCCCGTGGAAATGCTGCTGAACAAGATCGGCCTGCGCTTTCGCAAATTCGGTGGGCTGAAATTCACGGAAGCTGCGCACATCAAGGATGTCCTGGCCTATTTGCGCCTGGTCGCCAACCCGGCGGACCTGCCGGCCTGGCAGCGGGCCGTGGCCCATGTCAAAGGCATGGGACCAAAGACCTGCACCCGGTTCTGTCAGGCGCTCCTGGAGGGCGATCGAAAGAAAATCGCCCAGGTGGAAAAGAAATTTCCGGACGTTTCCGCGGCCTTCAGCCTGATCAATGGCCTGCGCCTGGAAAAGCCCGCACCCAGTCCGGCCCTGGAGCGCATCCTGGAATTCTACCAGCCCATGTTCCAGGAGCGCTATCCGGACGACTACCCCCGACGTCAGGCCGGCCTGGACCAGTTGCAGCAAATCGCCGCGGGCTTTGATGATCTGGACGCCCTCCTGGCCGAGCTGACCCTGGAAAGCCCGGAAGAGGGCGGAGAGGCGGATGCCGAGCCCGAGGACTACGTGGTGCTGTCCACGGTCCACTCGGCCAAGGGCCTGGAATGGAAGGCCGTGCTGGTCATCGACCTGGTCAATGGCCGATTCCCGTCCCGGCATGCCCTGGAACAGTCCGACGACCTGGAAGAAGAACGCCGGCTGCTGTACGTGGCCTGCACCCGGGCCAGAGACTACCTCGCCCTGTTCATCCCATCGTCGGTCTTTAACCGGTTCATGGGCGGCAGCGAACCGGCCGAGCCCAGCCTTTTTGTCAGGGAATTACCCCCGAATTGCTACCACGAATGGCGCGAAGACTACATGGGCCGCCTGGAACCCAGGGAGCGCGGCAAATCCACCCGCTCCGCGGCCCGGGACATCCAGCAGACACCACCGCCGCTCCCGGCCACACCTGCACCTGCGACAAGGAAGTCGGGCACCCCGGGACCCTCGGCCCTCGGCTACTGCCACCACAAGATATTTGGTCGGGGGAAGATCGTCGAATTCCTGCCGCCCAACAGATACCGCGTCAATTTTACCGGCTTCGGCCTGAAAACCATCATGGCCGATTTTTTAACCATGGACCGCTGATCAACACAGCAAATGTTGCTATCGGCCCTCCTCGTTCCGGTTCACCCCGGACGAGGCTGGTTGCTCCAGCGGACGAAGTTTGGCCTTTTCCTTCCAGGCCAGAATTGGTGTGAGCGGCTTGTCCCCCACCAGGTCACAGCGCACTCCGGAGTAGGCCCCCAGATACGGCGGCCAGAGCCGAGAGTTCAATTTCCGCCATGTGGAGTTGGCGGACCAGGTCCTTTTGGGTCCGATGAGCACGGACCTCCCGACCATGGGGCGCGGCCCCGCATGGTGATACAGCAACGCCTGGATCTCCCACCAGGATAACCAGCGGGCCTGGTCCAGCAGTCCGCTTTTTTTGCGCCGTGGAGAGCCGCGGCGACACAGCGCATACCAGGACTGTTTGTTCAAAAACGTGATCAGAATGGCCTTGCGAGACACGCGCAGGGCTTCCTGCAGCACCGGCTCCGGATCGGGGCAGAATTCCAGGAGGGTCAGGAGCGCCACCACATCGAACTCCTTGTCCCGAAACGGCAGGTGTTCGGCCTGTCCCAGATGTAAATCTGCCCGGTGCCCAAGCCGCTCCCGGGCCAGTTCCAGCATGGCTGGCGAGGCATCCAGGCCGGTGACGTCGAACCCGCTCTCCCAGAAAAATTGCAAAAACCGCCCTGTCCCGCACCCCACCTCCAGCAGCTTCTGCTGCCTGCGTGTCCAGGGCGCCATGAAGTACTGCAACAGGCGTTTTTCCTGGGCCAGAGCGAAGGTTCCGGATTCGGTCTCGTGCCAGCGGTCGTAGACCGCGGCCTGCTCCCGGTCGATACGCTTGGTGATGGGGGACTCCTATTCTCTGCGTTCCGGCCGCGTCATTACCGGGACATTGGTTGTGCCGGCAAACAGGCCAATCTTCAGCCTTGCAGACCATGCTTGATTCGGCTGATTTCCTGCAACCACCGGTTTCAGGGAAGGTTGCCAAACCCTCTCTTGCGAAAAATCTGACTCAGACGAATCATTCCGCGAACTATCGAGCAATACGCCTCAACGGGCTCATGTTGCGTGCGCGTCCTCTAAAACGGGCTCCATAGCACTACAGCGACACTACCAATATTTATCGTCTGACCAGGATGTTCAGCCACGGGGAACACAGGGAAAATATTTTGCAAAATATTTTCCCTGTGTTCCCCGTAATCCCAGTGGTTAAATCTTCAGCAAGATCGGTTGATGCCCAAAAATGTCGTTGTAGTGATAGCAAAGACCATCGCCGTTTCTACCCAGGCTACCCCAGGTTTTCACGGACCGAGGATGCATACTCCCGCCACTCATCGAGAATCTGCCCGCGGGCATCAAGCTCTCTTTCATGCTGCAATGCCCTGTATGTCTCAATATATTTGGTACGAATTTCGCTGAATGTCTCGTCCGCAAAATGCGTCTTGAACCATTCACGCTCCTGGGCAGTCGGCTCTCGAAGCAGGCCTTCGATCTCCAAGAGGTAGTCCGGCTGATCCCAGTATGACGGATGCCACATGTCCTGCCGGGGTAACGGCTGTCCTGACAGATAGGGGAGCATGTAAATATTGCTGAGCATCGCATCCAGCAGGTACCTACGCGCTTTTTTCATCATCCCTATCCGGTAGTACGCGATCGCTGCATACAGAAAAAATGCCGGTTCACCAATATCATCAGGAAATTCCTGATTAAACCAGTCCATGAACTCAGCGGCCTTCTTTGGTGCATCACTGCGTACATAGTCGACACACACCCGATAGCGCTGCCCAGAACCATCAGAAATGCCGCCGAACATTTTCTTCTCTTTAAGCAGTTCTCTTCGCGCCCTGTTGGCACGATCACGGTATTTTTTCTGGACCTTGTTCAGCATAACCAACTTCACGCAACAAAACGCCCTGCTTGCCCCAAAAGGCCAAGCCGTCGCCAGTTATTTTTCGTTGCCATAAATTGTTCCGCGTGCTCCGACTCCATCTCAATATACCATTTCGGCTCCATGGCATCGAAATCTTGGCGGATATTTGTCGGCAGGGAACCAGCCGAATCCAGGACGAAAGGTTGCCCTTTCCTGCGCATGAACACAACCCAGTGCCAGAAGTTCCTGCCATCTTCCTGGTGGTGCTTGATGGCCAATAAGGCCAGGTCAGGCAAAGCCTCCCAGGATGCAAAAGGAATTTCTTCCCTGGAGGTCTTCACGCCCACACTGGACAACATGCGGCGAACATACTTTGTATCTGACCACAGCGCGTCATCCGCAGCATGGATGCCCATGGCATCAGCCACGACCTTCATCTCTGAATAGGTTTTCCCCAGGATGTTGGCAACCGCGGCGATTCCGCATCCGGTTGTTTCCTCCTGAACGACTGGCTGAAGCAAGGACGATCTCTCAGGCATACCGCTCAGCCGTCAGTCTCGATAGGAGCGCCCCTCGACTGCATTGGTGTGCGAATGATCCCGACAAAGCCGCACAGCTATCTCTTCCTTGAGGCCGGATGCCGCATGTTCATATAGATACCCCCGGCTTCAAGTTCGTCAAGCATTTGATCCAAACGCTTTTCCTTGGTTTCTTGCCGTTTGGCGCTCTTGATCCAGAGCAGATAGTCATTTCTTTGGTACGGTGGTCTTCCATCGTATGCACCCATGAGCCCCCTTTCAAGCAACGCACGCTTGACGAACCCAGGCATAGATTGTTGCTCCCTCGTGAGGTTCGACATGTCATCTTGCATAATCGCGCTCCGAATTTATTCCCCATAACTGTTGGGCTGTATTTCCGGATGCAAATCTCTTAATCATCGTAATGGAATCGCCTTCCGGCGCGCTGAAAGCCATGAATCCCTCTCGCTCATACAGTCGCCGAGCCGGGTTCATCTCCGATACGCTCAAGCTCACGGCGTCGCAGAACTCCTCGGCTGCGGACAGTAAGTGACGTAGCAGCCTGGTCCCTATCCCCCGTCCGCGATACTCAGGAAGAAGCGCCATTGATAGCTCTGGCGTTTCCTCACCAACGAACCCAAAGCCTCGCTCACGGCCAGACCAGCGCCGCAGCCATGCTGCTCCAATACGCACGCCATTTTCCTCTACGACAAATCCAAAGTCGCCCGGGTGCCTCATCCAACCCGCAACACAGTACTTGAGTTCCGGATGTTTCACAATTTCATACGCTGGGGCCTCCTCACCGGGCGGCACAAATACAGCATGATACAGAGCCTCCCAGAGAAATGGGGCGTCATCAGGATTGAAAGGTCGTCTGTGCATAGTATCAGCGGCACGTCCCGAGCGTGGCACATGCAGAGAGACCACTCTGGATGAAAAGAGAGCTGACGGCTTCATTCCCAAGACATACTCTCCCAACGAACAAACTCCTGAATCGCATCTTCCGCGATACTGTAAGAAACGCCTTTGGAGCTTGTTCTGTCCGGACTCACCTGGGCGTCCCGGAATAGCTTTTGGACAAGATGCATCAGAAATTCCTCGGCCTCTTCTGGGTCCGGCGTTTCCGTTGCGACAACCAAACTCCAGGCTACGGATTCCTCCTCATCGACGTCTTTATGCTTTGTTGCCAATACAGTTGCATATTGGAGCATGCCGGCGACGACTACCGCCAAGCGGTGCGTTCTTCCCGAGGGCACCAATACCCGCAGCATGTCCAACCATACCGAATAGACCTTATCGCCGACTACCGTTTTCAAACTGGCTGTTGACTTCGTCATGTCACTCATCTTCACGGAGAGTTCGTGCACCATGGCCCACTAGGGCGGAATACAAACTCGGAATCATGGATTGAATCAGGAGAACGCACATCAAACATAGTCAAGGATAGTGGCTCCAGGAAGAGACTTTTTGTACAGCTGCATTACCCTTCCCATGCCCCTGCGACCTTCATGTATTGAATCCACCACTGCAAGTCTTCATCTACTATATTATCAAGTTCATCCTGCAATTAATTTTTTTAATCCAGTAGCATGCCTTTCCATTGACTATCTTCTTCTTTTCCATGTCTAGCAACCATAATATATCTGGATTATTCTCATCTTCAAGTAGGTATCGCAATCTACGCCAAAGCTTTGCGGCCGGAAAAAAATTAATTTCTCTTACCGGAAGCGTAGGCTATAAATCTTCTCGTATTCTTTCTATCACTCTGTCCGTGAATTCGAGAGGAATGCCTTCCCATGCGTCATTCCATTTGATCTTGAGTGCCATAAGACAGATTCATTTTTGCGCAACGGTCCGGGGCTGGCCTTGTTCGCCCCTCAGGCCGTTTTTTTCGCGACATACACACCATAGCTGATATGGGCTTTGTATGTCTCGTAGAGGTCGATTTCCTGTTGTTCTGCTGTCACGACTGCGAGAGCTTCTTCACTGTTCCCATTCCGCTCCAAGAAATCTTCGAATCTTGCCTGCATGGGTCGGTAATACTGGTCCAGCCAGCAATGCTCCGGCAACGCAAGGTACCCGACGGGCGAATAGCCGTGCTTTTCGAGAATCCTGATTTTGGCCGAAGCCACATCGATTTCGGGATACTCCCTGTCCCAGTGTTGCTGCAGCTCTGCTGGTCGCACGTCCGTGAGCCATGTGAGCTCGGAGACAACCAGCAGGCCACCCGCCTTCAGGAAACGCCGCCAGTCAGCTACCCCATTTTCGAATCCGATGTTGTAGATGGCTCCTTCAGACCAAATGATGTCCAACTCTTCGGTGGCGAATGGCAGGTTGTCCATGGAGCATCCAAGCGTCGAGATCCGATCTGCAATCCCAGCGCTTTCGGCTCGTTCATTCAGCACGTCCAGGAATTCCTGAAGAAAGTCCACGGCCGTGACCTGGGCATTCAAGAGCCGGGCAAGCAGAATGGCGGATGCCCCGGTGCCGCACCCGATATCCGCGATCTTCAGCGGGGCAACCCGATCGATCATGGCCAGACTGAGCGCCTGTTCCGTCTCGACATCCCCGCCCGGCCCCTGTCGATAGCCTTGTTTGTGTAGGTCGATCAGGAGTTTGTAATCATCGGCCATAGCTATATCTGCCTTTGCGAGGCGAGCAGAGTTATTATCCGAAATTCAAAAAACCAACCCTATAAAATTCAGACCATTCCACCTCGAGCTTTGGCAAGCACAATCTGACTGATGAGCTGAAATATTTTATTTCAAAACATTGAGATGGGAACACCAATCACCTCTCCCTACCGAAATCCACGTTATGCCCCCTGCTGAGGTCAGCTTTATGCGGCACACCCGCATCGCATCTCGTGTAAAGGCATAAAGCTGACCTCACAAAAAAAACATCAACGCATATCCCGACCTAACACCCTTGCCAACCTACCTGGCAAACACCGCACCCTGGGCTGCTGAAGCAGCCAGGCGGGCGTAGCGGCGGAGGAAGGGAGATGTGATTTCGCGTTGCCGGGGTTGCCAGGATTCGCGCCGGGTGGCGAGTTCCTGTTCGCTGACCAGCAGGTTCAGCTTCCGGCCGGGAATGTCGATTTCGATCTGGTCGCCTTCCCGGACCAGCCCGATGGGCCCGCCTTCCACGGCTTCCGGGGAAACGTGGCCGATGGCCGCACCGCGGGTGCCGCCGCTGAACCGGCCATCGGTGATCAGGGCCACGTCCCTGTCCAGGCCCATCCCGGCAATGGCCGAGGTGGGGGTGAGCATCTCCCGCATTCCTGGGCCGCCCTTGGGGCCTTCGTTGCGGATGATCAGGGCGTCGCCGGGGTTGATTTGGCCGTCCAGGATGGCGGCCACGGCTTCTTCCTCGCCTTCAAAGACCCGGGCCGTGGAGGTTCGCACCAGCATTTCCTGGGCCACGGCGGACTGTTTGACCACCGCGCCGTCCGGGGCCAGGGAGCCTTTGAGAATGGCGATCCCGCCCTCCGGACTGTAGGGCGTGGCGATCGGGCGGATGACCTGATCGTCCCGCACCGCCGATCCCTGCGACTGCAGATTGTCTCCCAGAGATACTCCGGTAACGGTCTGCACGGACAGGTCCAGCAGATCGGCCTTGGCCAGCTCGGCCAGGACCGCCGGGATGCCTCCAGCCCGGTGCAAATCCTCCATGTGGTGACTGCCCGCCGGGGAGAGCCGGCACAGATTCGGCGTGCTCCGGCTCAGCTCATCAAATATACCCAGGTTCAGATCCAGGTCCGCCTCGGCGAAGATCGCCGGCAGATGCAGCACCGTGTTGGTGGAGCATCCCAGGGCCATGTCCGCGGTCACGGCGTTACGCACCGCCGCCGGGGTGACGATGTCCCGGGGTCGGAGATTCCGGGCCAACAGGTCCATGACCTGGGCTCCGGCCTGCTTGGCCAACCGGATCCGGGCCGCGGTCACGGCCGGGATGGTCCCATTGCCGGGCAGGGCCAGGCCGATGGCCTCGGACAGGCAGTTCATGGAATTGGCCGTGAACATCCCGGAACAGGAGCCGCAGCCCGGACAGGCACAGGCTTCCAACTCATCCAGCTCATCCTGGGTCATCTGCCCTTTGCGCACCTTGCCCACGCCCTCGAAAACCGAAATCAGATCCACGGGCATGCCCTGCCAGGCCCCGGCCAGCATCGGCCCGCCGCTGACTAGGATGGACGGGATGTTCAGCCGGAGCATGGCCATGAGCATGGCCGGGACCACCTTGTCGCAGTTGGGGACGCAGACCAGGGCGTCAAAGGGGTGGCCCATGGCCATGGCCTCGATGGAGTCGGCGATGATCTCCCGGCTAGGCAGGCTGTAGTGCATGCCCGGATGGTTCATGGCCAGCCCGTCGCAGATCCCGATCACCGGGAACTCCATGGGCGTGCCCCCGGCGGAGCGGATGCCGTCCTTGACCGCCTGGGAGATGGTGTGCAGATGGATGTGGCCCGGCACAACCTCGTTGGCCGAATTGACCACACCGATCAGCGGCCGACGCATTTCATCCCTGGTCATGCCCAGAGCGTGCAGAAGGGAACGGTGCGGGGCCTTTTCCAGGCCCTTGGTCATGGTGTCGCTACGCATGAAAACTCCTTGAAATCTGTATGATTCGTTGAAAACGAAAAACGATCAGCTCTCGCATCTTAAGCAAGAACGACGATGTGGTGGGCTGGGAAACACCTTACTCACGCCACCATCAATCTGGGCGGAATCATTTTTTGAGCCCTACCGGCTGCATTCACGTCTCCCGCAGCGCCACCCAACTGCTCAGGACGCCCATGACCACGATAACGGCCAAAAACGCCATTGCCTGGGAAAAGGGCAGGTACTCAAGACGCAGCCAAAGAGGGGGAAAGTGGAGCAGGTCCTGGAGGCTGAGCTGTACGCCCTTGAGCATCAGCAGGGCCAAGACCCCGCCCAGCAGGCCGAGCACCGCTCCGGAGACGAGCATGGGCAGCTGGATGTACCAGCGGGCCGCGCCCACCAGGCGCAGAATTTCCACCTCGTTGCGGCGATGCAGTTGGGAAAGCTTGATGGTGTTGCCCACCACCAGGGCCAGAACCACACCCAGAAAAAGAATCAGCGGCCAGATCACCTGGTTGCTGAACCGGGCCCAGCCCCTGGCAAGGTCCAGTTGCAACGGATTGAAGCTGACCTTCTCCACGCCCTCCAGGGACGCAAGCTGCAGATAGGTGGCCTCGGCCCAGGCTTGCTGGTCGTCGACCTGGATCGCGAAGGTCAGCAGGGCCGTGGCCGGCAGGGGGTTGTTGCCCCGCAGCCAGGCGAAGTCTCCTGTCCCACCCAGGCGCTGCATGAGCAGATCCAGGGCCTGATCTCCGGTAAAGGTCTTGATCTCCGCGAGATCCTCCAGCTCCCGAAGGGCGGCCCATTGGCTTTGCAGGGCGTCCTGCCCGGTGTCCGGCTGCCAGTAGACCTGAAACTGGATGTCGCCACCGGCGCGCTGCAGTTCCTGGTCAAGGTTGTGCAACACCAGCAGAAACAGGCCGCCCAAAAAGGCGACCAGGGTCACCGCGGCCAGGGTAAGCACCTGAATCCAGGGGTGATGGCGGATATCCGTCACCCCCTGGAGCATCAGCTTGAGCACGATCCGGAACATGGCTGATCACTCCACGTGGTTCAGGACGCCGCGTGCATGGTCCAGTTGGTCCAATGCACGGTGCCGTCCTCAAGGTGCAGGATCTTGGCGTCCGGGACGCAGGCCAGGATTTCCTGGTTGTGGGTGGCCAGGACAATGGTCGTGCCGTGGGCGTGAAACTGCAGGAAAATGCTCATCAGACGCATGGCCAATTCCCGGTCCAGGTTACCGGTGGGCTCGTCGGCCAGGAGCAACTGCGGCCCGACCACCACGGCCCGGGCAATGGCCACCCGTTGCTGCTCACCACCGGAGAGCTGCGCGCAGGGGATATGGGCCTTGGCTTCCAGGTCAAGGCCACGCAGGACAGCCCGGACCCGCCGCTCGGAATGCGTGCGGGGCATGTTGCGCACGTCCAGGGCCAGGGCCACGTTGGCGAACACGGTGCGCTCCGGCAGGATCTTGAAGTCCTGAAACACCACGCTCACCTCCCGGCGCAGAAGATGAATCCGGCCGGCCTTGAGGGTATGGAGGTCGAACCCGGCCACGGTCCCCTGGCCCCGCTTCAGCGGGATCGCCCCGTGCAGGAGACGCAGAAGGGTTGTCTTCCCCGCGCCGCTGGGACCCACCAGGAACAAAAAATCACCCTTGCCGATCTCCAGGGAGATGTTTTTCAGGGCCCACTGGGTCCCGAAACTGAAGGAGACATGCCGCAGGCTGATCATCGCATGCGCGGAATCATCCGCATTTGGTGTAGCCGCAGCCTTGGCAAACGAAGCAGCCTTCCTGGAAGACCAGTTCCTTGCCGCAATCCGGGCATTCCGGCTTGATCAGCTGGTTGGTCATCTCCGCCTTGCGGCCCTGCATGTAGCGGCTTTCCAGAACCCAGGACACGGCGTCCGGAATGGAGAGCAGCATGTCCTTTTTCTGAAACACCGGATGCTCGCCGCCAATCCCCTTGAGCTGGCTGACGATGTCTTCCACGCCCACCCCGGAGCGCAGGGCCAGGGAAACCAGGCGGCCGATGGCCTCGGCCTTGGCCGTGATCGACCTTCCGGACTTGCCGATGGTGGTGAAGACCTCGAAGGGTCGGCCGTCCACCTCGTTCACCGTCAGGTACAGGAAACCGTATCCGGTTTTCACCTTCTGGGTAAATCCATAGACCACATCCGGCCGCTCCCGGACCACGCGCTGGGTTTTTTCCGGCTCCTTGGGTTTGCCTCCATCACCGGTGCAGAGCACCTGGGCGCTTTTGCAACCGTCCCGGTAGACGGTAACCCCTTTACAGCCCATTTCGTAGGCCATCCAGTAGATCTTGCGGATGTCATCCTGGGTGGCCGAGTTCGGCAGATTGACCGTCTTGGAAACGGCATTGTCCGTGAATTTCTGAAAAGCAGCCTGCATCTTCAGGTGCCAGATCGGTTCGATGTCATGAGCCGTGACGAACACCCTGCGCACATTTTCCGGCAGATAGTCAATGTGGTGAATGGTTCCCTTGGCCGCCACCTCTTCCATCAGTTTGGGACTGAAGCACTGGGCCGCGTGCAGGGCCTGCTCAAACCACGGGTTCGCCTCCAAAAGCCGCTCTCCATCCATGACCTGTCGGACGAAACTCAGGGCGAACAAGGGCTCCACCCCGGATGAGCAGCCCGCCAGAATGGACAGGGTTCCCGTGGGCGCGATGGTCGTGGTCGTGGCGTTGCGAAACGGCCCCTGGTTGTGCTCGGCAAAGGTGGAATCCGCAAAGGCCGGAAAGGGACCACGTTCCTCGGCCAGCTTCTTGGAGGCGCTTTGGGACTCGAACTGGATGAAGTGCATGACCTTTTCGGCCAGGTTCAGGGCCTCCTGGCTGTTGTAGGGAATGTTCAGCCTGAAGAGCATGTCCGCCCAGCCCATCACCCCCAGCCCGATCTTGCGGTTCATGCGCACGGTCTCGGTGATCTTCTCCAATGGGTAGCGCGAGGCGTCGATGACATTGTCCAGAAACCGGACGCTGAGGTGGATGTCCAGCTTCAGGTCGTCCCAGAGAATGTCGTCCTTGCCGGAGTTCTGCACATATCTGGAAAGGTTGATGGACCCCAGATTGCAGGCCTCGTAGGGCAAGAGCGGCTGTTCGCCACAGGGATTCGTACTCTCGATCTCGCCCTGCTTTGGCGTGGGGTTGTCCCGGTTGATGCGGTCCAGGAAGATGATCCCGGGGTCGCCGCTTTCCCAGGCCTTCTGGACCAGCAGGCTGAACACGTCGCGGGCCTTGAGCCGGGCTTTGACCTGCCTGGTGTGCGGGGCCACGAGGTCGTACTCCTCGTCTTTTTCCACGGCCTGCATGAACACTTCGGTCAAACCAATGGACAGGTTGAAGTTGTTCAGGTCCCCGTCCCGCTCCTTGGCCCGGATGAAGTCCAGAATGTCCGGGTGGTCCACCCGGAGGATGCCCATGTTCGCGCCCCGCCGGGTTCCGCCCTGCTTGACCTGCTCCGTGGCCGTGTTGAAGATCCGCAGAAAGGAGATCGGTCCGGAGGCGATGCCGCCGGTGGAACCGACCCGGCTTTTCTGGGGTCGCAGGCGGGAGAACGAAAAGCCCGTGCCTCCCCCGGATTTGTGGATCAGGGCCGCGTACTTGATGGCGTCGAAAATCTCCTCCATGGAGTCACCCACCGGAAGGACGAAACAGGCCGCCAATTGGCCCAGGTCGGTCCCGGCATTCATCAGGGTCGGCGAGTTGGGCAGGAACCGGTAGGTGGTCATCAGCTCGTAAAACCGCCGGGTCAGTTCGTCCACGGAATACGGGGAAGCCGGATACTTGGCTTCTTCCGCGGCAATGGCCGAGGCCACGCGCCAGTACAGTTCCTGGGGCGTTTCCAGGATTTCACCCTGACCACCCTTGCGCAGATAACGTTTGTTCAACACGACTTCCGCGTTGGGGGGCAGAACGGGCTGGGGGAGATCGGCGGGAACCTGTGTCGGCTCCAAAACAATATCGTCGGCAATGGCGGTTGACGTCACAAGGGGTCTCCTGGGCAAAACGCATGATCGCCGCTTGTCACGGCGATCATGCGTGGTTGAAAGTCCGTAGAAAAATCCCCAGTTGCAGCGACGCAGCAATTGGAGGTTTATGAACAGACTGTGAATAAGGGCTAATTCACCACTCAGTAAGGTCAAGAAAGGGAACTTGAAGAGCCTAGCCGGAGAAAAAAACGTCCCGGCCTCCGGAAATCATGCGAGGCGAGCCTACTGCATCACCCAGCGGCCCTGATCCACCTTGACGATGATCAGGGAATCGGTGTCCAGACCGTTGTGGTCTTCCTCGGACAGGGTGAAGATGCCGCTGACCCCGACAAAGCCCGAAGTCCGACGGATGGCGTCCCGGATGGCCGTGGGATCGTCCGGCCCCACTTCGCGCAAGGCATTGGCAATGAGCATCAGTGCGTCCCAGGCGTAGCCGGAATGGGTGTTCAAGGGGTACTGACGTTCCAAACCGTATACCTCGCGGTACAGCCGGATGAACTCCAGGACCACGGGCTTTTGGGGATCATCATCCGGCAGCTGGTCCGCGGCCATCAGCCTTGTGGACGGCATATAGGTGCCTTCGGCGGCGTCTCCGGCCAGTTCCAGATACTTGGGATCCGGAATCCCGTGGCAATGCATCAGGGGAATGGCCAGGCCCAACTGCTGCACGTTCCGGGAGACCAGCGCCGCAGCCGGCCCAATGGTCCAGCAGATGATGAACTCGGGGTTCGTGGCCCGGATTTTGACCAGCTGGGAAGTCATGTCCGTGTCCGTGGGAGCAAACTGCTCGTTGGCCGTGATGGTGATGCCGTACTCTTCGGCCAAACTGGTCAGCCAGGTCAGTCCGTCCCGGCCAAACCCGTCGCTGGCCGTCAGCAGGCCCACCCGCGTCACCCCGCGGCTCTGCAGAAATTCATAGACCCGGCTCACCGCCACGGAAGAACGCTGCGGGCTTTTGAAGATCCAGTCGAAATCGCCGAAACGACCGCCCATGATCACTGGGTCTCCACCCACGGTCATCACCGTGGGTATTTGGCGCTGGTGCAGGTAGGCCTTGACCGCCATGCCGGTATCCGTCCGGGTTGGTCCAACCAGGGCCGTAACCCGCTCCCGCTCCACCAGCCGCCGGGCGGCCAGCAGGGCTCTCTGGGGGTCGCTCTCCGTATCCGCGACCACCAGCTCCAAAGGTCGACCATTGATGCCTCCGGCCTGGTTGATCTGGTCCACGGCCATTTCCGCCACCAGTTTGGTGGGCGTGCCGATGAACGCCGCCGGCCCGGAGAGGGCGAAGAACGCACCGATCTTGATGGGCTGTTCAGCGGAAACCAGTCCGGCGGAACAGAGCAGAGCCAAGGCCGCGACAACGGCAACAAGCTGTTTTTTCACAACAAAACCTCCGTTTGGAGCATGATGGACAACCCTTGGATATCTAATGGATTGTCCAGGGAAAGTACACCTGCAAAATAGGCCATACAGCGGAAAACTGCCCGGACCAGCTCAACGATAAAAATGGTCAAAGCCTCGGGATCGCATCTCTTTTCCGTTCAGCTGAATTCCCGTTTCCGCCGTCACCTCACCCAAACGCCGCACCGCGGGAATATGTTCGCGCAGCATGGCCCAATCCCGAGCCGCCACCGCACCCAGCAAGGCGTAATCTTCCCCGCCCAGCACCGCGAATTCGGCTGCATCCAGGCCGTTTTTTCGGACAAACACGTGCAATTCCGGGTGCAGTATTTCCGGGTCCAGGGTCAAGGCGCATCCCAGGTCCGGTCCCAGGAAACGCGGCAGATCCCGGGCCAGGCCGTCGGAAACGTCCATCAAGCCCCGAACCGTTCCCGTCCTGCTCAAGGCCATGGCGACATCCGGGTGCAGGGTGGGCCGCAAATGGGCCCGGACCGCGGCGGGGTAGTCCTGGTCAGCGTGAACAGCGGACGATTCCTCTGGAACATGGACGCCGCCCTCCAGCAGGGTCAGACCCACCCTGGCCAGGCCGATTTCGCCCACATGGAAGAGCACGTCGCCTGGACGGGCCTGCCCGCGACGCAGAAATTTGCCGCCCGGGGGCCGCTCACCCCAGATGGTCACGGCCACACCCAGATACGGCGCGCCGGAGAGATCGCCACCAGCCAGGTACAGGTCGTGCTCCACGGCCAGTTCGGCCATGCCCTGGAAAAACGCCTCCCAGAATCCCCGTTCCAGCTGCCTGGGCACCATCAGGTTCAGGACGAAGCCCAGAGGCTTGGCCCCCATGGCCATGATGTCGCTGATGTTCACGGCCAACGCCTTGTAGCCGATGTCCTCCGGTGTGAAATAGGCCATGCGGAAGTGCGCGTCCTCCAGAAACAGGTCTGAAGTCACGCACAGGGATTCCCGGCAGGCGACTACGGCGCAGTCATCGCCCCGGCCTAGGAGCACATCGTGGTGGGCGCTGGGGAAACAACGGTCGATCAGGGCCAGAAAGGCGTCTTCGGAGCAGAGGTCGCCGGGCTGCCTCGGCCCGGTGGAAGAAGTGTCGGTCATGCGTTGCAACGGAGGTTTGGTGTTGAGCAGAGAGGATGTCAGCAACGTGCCCACGTCTTGTCACCCGTGACGCAAAAAAATGCAATGCACGCCATTAAGGCGCGGCATTACGCGGCAGAATTACGGTTGACCTTTTATTCACAAAAAGAGATAAAGGAGCTTCCCTTTATGTGCAATGTTGCACTCAACGCCTTTGGGCGTCTTGATTATGGTACTGGCTCCACAGTCGTGTGGATTCCACTCCTCATCCCCCTGTCAAGGAGGTTGTCCTGATGCTGTTTTCGTTTGGTCCCGGTCCCCAAGGCCCATACGACCCGCGGGATCCGTTTCCGCAATTCAAGGTCGAGGAGATGGACTTTTCCAAGTTCCATCGCTTCCTGCGGCTGGGCCTGCTTGGTTTGGCGGTGATTGTCCTGTGGTCCGGATTGAACTGGGCCCAGGGATTCTACACGGACTGGCTCTGGTTCGGTTCCCTGGATTATCAAAGCGTGTTGTGGAAAATCGTTACAACGCGTGTCGGATTGTATATCGCTGCCGTTCTCGTTTTTTTGGCACTTGCCGTACCCAATCTGGTCGCGGCCATACGCATCACCGGCCGAATGTTTCCCCGGGGCGGCCACAAATTGCCCCCGCAAATGTATGACTCCGCCCGTAGCGTACTGATCTGGCTTGCCGCAGGCGTCGTTGCCCTGGCCGCCTTCCTTCTGGCCTCCGGTCCGGCCGCGGAATGGAAGACGGTCTTGCGCTACCTGCACCAGGTGCCTTTTGGCGAAATCGACCCGATTTTCAACAATGACTACGCCTTCTACATCTTCACCCTTCCGGCTTTGGAATTCTTCCGTTCCTGGCTGGTGGGACTGACCGTCCTGGTGGCGATCATCGTTGGGGCGTTCTACTACCTGAACAGCATCCTGCGCGGAGAAGCCTTCGCGTTGCACGGTCCAATCCTCGGACACCTGGCCGCCCTTGGTGCGTTCCTTTTCCTGCTGATCGCGGCGGGCCACTGGCTTTCCCGGTACGACCTGCTCTTCTCGTCCATGGGTGCGGTGCATGGCGTAGGGTATACGGACAACTTCTTCAACCTGCCTTCCAGGGCATTCATGGCCGTCGTGGCCCTGATTGCGGCGGGGGCACTGGTGTTCGCGGCCATGTCCCAGCGCAAACAATTGGCGCTCTGGTCCGTGGGTGGATGGTTCGGGTTGAATCTTGTTCTGGGCAGTCTGGTTCCCGGCGTGATCCAGCGTCTGGTGGTGGAGCCCAGCGAACTGGCTCGGGAAACCCCATATCTGGCCCACAACATCAGCCACACCCGGCAGGCGTTTGGCCTGGAGGGGCTGCGATCCATGAGCCACCCGGCCCTGGGCGAAGTGGATCACGCCACGGTGGATGCCAACCAGGGCACCATCCAGAACATCCGGCTCTGGGACGAAGGTCCACTGATGCAGAGCTACAACCAGATCCAGTTCTTCCGCCTCTATTATGACTTCCTGGCCGTGCATACCGATCGCTACACCGTAAACGACGAGCTGCGCCAGGTCATGCTGGCCACCCGCGAGCTTTCGGCGGAAAAATTGCCCACCGAGGCCCAGCGCTGGGTCAACAGACACCTCCAGTTCACCCACGGCTACGGGATGGCCATGAGCCCGGTAACCGAGGTTCAGGCCGGCGGCCGTCCGGAATTTTTCATCCGCGACCTGCCGCCCACCGGGGAGATTCCCCTGGATCGTCCGGAGGTCTATTACGGCTTGAAAAGTCTGGACTACCTGATCGTGAACAGCCGGATGCAGGAGTTCAACTTCCCGGGTCCGGACGGTCCCGTATACACCCACTACCAGGGTGACGGAGGGGTCCAACTGAACTCGTTCTTCCGCCGCCTGATGTACGCCTGGCAGTTCAAGGACGTGAACATCCTGATATCCGCGGAGATCACGCCGGAAAGCCGGATCCAGTACCGGCGCACCATCCCGGAGCGCTTCGCCACCGTGACCCCGTTCCTGCTGCGCGACCGGGAAGCCTATTCCGTGGTGGCTGATGGTCGCCTGTACTGGATCCAGGACGCGTACACCACCACGAATCGCTATCCCTATGCCACGCCCTGGGATCGGCATTTCAACTACATCCGCAACAGCGTCAAGGCCGTGGTAGACGCCTATCACGGCACCCTGACCTATTATGTCTTTGACGAGAGCGACCCGCTGATCCGCACCTATCAGGCCATGTTCCCGGATCTGTTCAAGTCCCAGGACGAAATGCCGGAGTACCTCCGAGGCCATGTCCGCTATCCCCTGGATCTGTTCACGGTCCAAACCCAGATGCTCCTCCAGTACCACATGCAGGATCCGGTGGTCTTCTACAACAAGGAAGACCAATGGGCCGTGCCCGTGCAGCATTCCTTTGGCCGGACCGAGCACCTGCGGCCCTACTACATCGTGGCCCGGTTGCCCGGCGAAGAGAAGGAGGAATTCCTGCTCATCCAGCCCTTCACTCCCATCAACCGCCACAACCTGGTGGGCTGGATGGCCGCGCGCAGCGACGGGGAACATTACGGCGACAAGATCCTGTTTCGCTTCCCCACGGGCCGGCACGTGGACGGCCCAAGCCAGGTCAAGGCGCGCATCGATAACGACGCGGTGATCTCCGAGCAGTTCACCTTGTGGGGCCAAGTGGGTTCCGAAGTCTTACGAGGCATTCTCCTGGTCATCCCCATCGGGGATTTCATCCTCTACGCCGAACCGGTCTTCCTGATTCCGGAAACCATTGATTTTCCGGAACTGCGGCGGATCATTCTGGCCGACTCCCGGCAGGTGGTCATGCACCAGACCCTGGATGCCTCAGTCGCCGCCCTCGTGGGCGACCTTCCGGCCGTGGCCCCGGTGGTGGAAGACGTGGACGCGGAGGTGACGGACCGCCCGCTCATCCAGCTTCCGGACTTCAACCAGGGCCTGCGCGACGCCGTGGAAAAGCTCCAGGACGTGGTGGATCAGTTGCGGCGCTTGATGCAGTAATCCATCCAGGCCTGCCGAACATCCGCGGTCCCGCGGACGGATCATCCGTCCGCGGGACCGTTTTTTTTCAGCACCTCGCAGGGACGTGAACAGAGCAATCTCCTTGCCCATCCAACCGCTAACGCGACTATAACCATTGGCTCATTATGCGTTCCAGACGGTTCTTTTCTTCCGGGAATCCCAACGGGATTCAGTCCCCAGCCCAGGGTTGCGGCTGTGCCGCTACCCTGGGAAATGCGTCATATTTCCGTAACCTACCCCAAAGGGGTTGCGTCCTAGAACGCGGGAAACGACCAGTAACTTCAAAAGACGCAACATCTTTGAGGTTGTTTTTCTTTCTTTCAATGATCCCAGGGTAGTCCAGCCTCTTGCTGGCCAACCCTGGGCTGGAGGATGATGCCCCGTTGGGGCATGAACCGATAAAGAATCATGCATTGTCGAGCCGGCTGCCCGTAACGCATATTGAGCCTATCCATTTATGTTTCAGAGGAAATTGCGCGGTTCAGTTTTTTTCTTTATCTCCTCCTTTATGACATCCGCTCCGTAGCCGATATGGGCGACGGGCGATTCGAGGGCAGGAATGCGCTTCTTGTTCCTTTCAGTCGCTTTGACTGCTTGACAATCGCCGGCACTATCTTAAAAATTTACAATCCCAGCATGTAAATCTAAGGAGGCGACGACATGATGCATCTCACACCGGTATTCCGACACATCAAGCACCCATCCGGAATGGAAGCGATCAAGGCCGCGGCGGAAAAGGTCAAGAAACACTGGGAAGAGTTGGCTCTGGATCAGGGCCTTGACCCGGCTTCAAATGTTGACTTGCAGGAGAGTGACAAGGAAATTCGTGTGGTGATCAGCGAGCAGTTATCCGCCATTTATTCCGAAGAGCCAGGTTCCTGGCGCTAGAAAACCCACAAACGTGGTCACCGCGGAAGCCTGCCAAAAGTCTTTCGGGCACCGCGTGGACCACGCGTATGAATGTGCCGCGGTTTATCCATGCAAAACAGCAATGTTTTCGTCTACGGGACCTTGCGCCGCGGCTTCACCTACCACTACCTGCTTAGCGGCTCGCCCTTCCTGGGGAACGGGCGGACCGCTGACCGCTACTCCTTGTGGATGAACGAGTATCCATGCGTCTGCCGCCACCCAAGCCGGATCTGGATTCACGGGGAGCTCTACCGCGTCACGCCGGCCATTTTGGCCCTTCTGGATGAATTGGAAGACCACCCCTGGCTCTACCGCCGCGAGGCAACGGCGATCACTTTGAACGAACATAAAGCCGTGCGGGCCTGGATGTATTTTTTCCCAAAACCCCAAGGTATTGCAATCCCGTCCGGCGATTTCGCGGATTGGGGCTGACCCCATAAATGCCTCCCAATGATTTGCGCAGAACCTTGCGCAAACAGGGTGCGCTTTTTGCGCAATATTTTGCACATAACCCTGCACACTTTTTTTCTGAAACCCTAACCTTGCATTATCTCAAGCTTTTAAACCTGGCACACCCCTTGCTTTAAGCTTGTCATTCATTCACCACAACCACCTTTACCAGGAGGAGTTCCATGCGACGTTTCCTATCCATCAGTGCAATTTTTCTTGCTCTAACCCTCATTGCCATTCCTGTTTTGGCCCAACAACACCAACACGGCGCGGATCAGCCCGGCAAGCCCAGAGCCTTGGCACAGCAGCATCAAGGCGTGTTCGACCACCCCGTCCTGGGCAATCTCTCCCCAGAGCAGCAGGAAGCAATGACAGCGCTGTTCGCGGAGCACCAAAAGTCCATGATGCAGCTCAACCTGCAACTGCGGGCCAAGCAGGCCGAGCTGGACGTGCTTTTGGCCGCCGCGGAGTTGGACCAGGCCCAAGTTGACGCTGTCAGTGCCGAAATCATCACGCTGCAAGGCGAGGCCATGCAGCTCAACAACCAGCTTCGGCGCACGGTCTTCGAGGAAACCGGACATTTGATGAGCGGCAAGGGTGCCGGCAGGTGCCCGGGCATGGCCGGTCACGGAAAAAAGGCCCGGATGGGCCGGGGCGGCTGCCCGATGATGTCCGGACATGGAGCGCACTAACCACCCCTTCACAGCGCGAAACGCCGCCCGACCCTGAGGCGGCGTTTCGTTTTATCAATCCACGCCACACCCACCCAATCCATGCACACCCTGCCGGCCATTCACCGCGAAACACGCTATCTCATGCCCCTGCTGGCCATTGTTTTGCTCGGGTTGAGCCTGATCTTCGTCACCTGGCAGAATCTGCGGCAGCAGCGGCAGGCTGTTGAGCAGCACATGGTGCTGGCGGCCCGGGTCGTGGCCATGGGCATTGAAGGCAACATGGTCTGGCGGATGCGCGGTCCTGGCCGGATGGCCACGCCCAGACTTTCGGGCAAGGAATTTCTCCAGGAATTGCTCACTTCCCCGGACCTGGTCCTGGTGGGTGTCGTGGGGCCCACCGGTCAAATGATGCTCGCCTCCGAAGATCCGGAAAACGTTCCGGCAATTCCCCACTCCGCATTGGAAACACTGCGCAGCGAGCAACAGTGGCACGGATTCGCCCGCCACCGGGGCCAGGACATTCTGCTTTACGTCCATCAGCTCAAACACCCGGCTGCCCGGCACATGCATGAATCCTTTCTGCCACCGACCCACGATACCGGGGGGCACCCCTCCTACCTGGTCCTTGGCCTGGACATGAGCGAGCACATGGTCATGTACAACGACGCCCGGCGCGCCGCGCTCTGGCAAGGCGGATACGTGCTGGCCTCGGTGGTGCTGCTGTGGATCGGCGCGGTGAAGCTGCTGCAACGTCGGGAGCAAAGCGCCAAGGTCAAGGAACTGGAACAGTTTCAGGCCAGGTTGGTGGACAACCTGCCGGACGGCCTGCTCACCGTGGACGCCGAGGGAATAATCCGCGGAGCCAACCCTTCCGCCGTCATCCTCCTGGGCGACGACGAGCCGCTGCTGGGTCGTCGCTGGGAGGATCTTCCCCTGAATCAAGAGTCGATAGGGCAGCCGCCTGAGCAGGATCTTGGCCAGGGCCTTGCCCAGTTGAAACGTCACAGAGAGCAGCGCGGAGCAGCGCAAGAGGAAACGAATCTGGAAACAGCTTCTTCATCGAACCTTCCAGAGAATCTGACAGACATGTCCTGGCGAAGCTTCTCTTTCGCGGATCGCCATCTGGAAATTCTGGCCGTTCCCCTGCGGGCGGATGAGCGGGAATTGGGCGAACGGCTGGTGCTGGTCCGGGACCGGACCGCAATCAGAAAGCTGGAAGACAGCCTGCAGGAGTCCGAGCGCCTGGCGGCCATCGGCAGGCTGGCCGCGGCCGTGGCCCATGAAATCCGCAATCCGCTCAGCGCCCTGCGCGGCTTTGCCCAGTTTTTCGCCGGCAAGCTGGCTGGTCGCGAACCCGAGGAAACCTACGCCCGGACCATGGTCGACGAAGCCGACCGCCTGAACCGGGTGATCACGGACCTGCTCTTTTTGGCCAAGCCCAAGCCGCCGGAAAAGAATGCGGTCCGACTGCCCGAGTTGCTGGAGAGCGTCGAGGCGCTGCTTCGCACCGATCTTGACCGTCACAAAATCGAGGTTCGCCGCCATTTTGGCGAGGAACGAACCGTCTGGGCCGACCCGGACCTGCTCAAGCAGTGCCTGCTCAATCTGCTCATGAACGCAATCCAGGCCGTGGCCGAAAACAAGGGGGATGAAGCGGGAGTCATTGACGTTCATGTGGAGACGGGTTCCGAGGGACTCTGGGTCGTGATCCACGACAACGGTCCGGGCATGAACGCTGAGCAACGCCAACGCGCCCTGGAACCGTTCTACACCACGCGCAAGGACGGCTCCGGGCTGGGTTTGGCCATCGTACGCAAAATCGTGCGCGACCACGGAGGACGGCTGGAAATCACCTCAGCACCCGGTCAGGGGGCGCGAATCAGCATGTTTTTTCCGAGTTAACGATTCCCAAAACAATTGCTTGGCTTTCCCCACGGCTGTTTGTTAGGATTCATAAAAAGGAAAAATATTTCCCGCCACCCACACGTTCACCGAAGAGGAAGCCCAGAATGCCCCCAGAATGCCCTTAGAGAAAAAGAATTTTTCCCTGGTTGTCGCCATCGTCAACAAGGGATACAGTGAGGATGTCATCCGTATTGCCGAAGAGACCGGCGCCAGCGGAGGGACGGTGGTTTTCGGCAGAGGCGCAAGTATCAGAAGCAAGGCGAGCTTGCTCGGAGTTCCCATCGAACACCAGAAGGAGGTCATCCATATTGTCAGTCCGCGGGAAGTCGCAGCTGATCTCCTGGCAAAACTGAACGCAGCATGCCGGTTGAGTGACCGGGGTACCGGATTGGCTTTTGCCCTGCCCCTGGACGCAGTCACCGGATTGGATGTTTAGTGGTCCCGGAGGAAAAAACCACAGACAAGGACGCGTACCTTGACGCCATAGACAGCATATGAGGTCACTGTAAAAAATCCCTTTTCCTGGAATTGTGCTCTGTTTGATGAGAGCTATGTCGACGCTGATAGACGAAAAGGGCACCACCGCATGCGGATAGTTTGTCCGGTTTTGCGGAAATCGCGCGGTCGCCTTTCCTGACGTTTCACAGCCGCTCCCCACGAACAACCTCACCCCGCATCCACGCAGATCATGGCATAATCGCTTCCGGTCAGGCAGCGCCCGCCCTCCGGGGTGACCTCAAAGGTGTTCTCCACACCGACCATGCCCAGACCGGGCAGCCCGATCTTCGGTTCCAGAGCCAGGACCATGCCCTGTTCCAGGGGTGCCTCGAAACCCTTGGCCAGGGCCGGCCATTCGTCGATGGCCAGACCGATGCCGTGCCCCAGAAAGCGGACCTTGTTCCCGCCCAGGGCCATGAATCCTTCGCCCCAGCCTTCCTGTTTGGCCCAGTCCCAGCAATGCTGGAACATCCGGCTGGGAACGGCTCCGGGATGCAGATTCTCAGCCAGCCACCCCTGCACGGCAATGCAGAAGTCGTGGGCACGCCGCACCTGCGCGGGAATATCCTCGCATGCTCCCGCCCAATAGACCTGGGTCTTGTCCGTCTGGTAGCCCTCCAAAGCGAACCCCACATCCAGGACCAACGGTTCCTCGGCCTTCCAGACGGCACCAGCATATCCCATGTGGGTCACGGCCGGGTGGATTCCGCGCAGCCCCACCGGACCGTCGAACACGCTGGGATAGTTGGCGCTGTCCCCGGCGGAGACGTGGCCCAGGAAAATCTCCTCCCCGTGGTTCTGCATCCGCAACAGCCCGTGATGCCCCTGACTGAAAAACACCTCCCAGATGCGGATCGAGATATCCCGCTCGGTCATGCCCGGCGCGATCTGCTTCGGCAGCAACTCCCGCAGGCAGTGGTCATGACGAGCGCCGATCAGGCGCATCTTGGCCAGCTCCCAGGAGGTCTTCACCGCCCTGGTCTGGTTCAGCAGACCATCAACGGAGCGCAGATCATGTCCGCTCAAATGCCTGGCCAAACCCTGGCCCAGGGCCCAGGTCAACCCGGACATCTCCACACCGACCGTTTCGGACAGAAGCGAGCCGGCTTCCGCTACCAGACCGGGCAATTCCCGAAACGACCGGTAAACCGCCACCTGCTCCACCGCGGACTCCAACCTGACCCGCTCAATGCCTTTGCGCACCAGCAACACCGGTCGACCTTCCAGGGGCAGCCAGAACACTCCGTTGGCCCAGGCTCCAGTAAAGTAATAGATATTCATCCGTGAAAAAACGAGCATTCCGCCCGCGTCGGGCAAGTGGTTCCGCAGCAAGGACCGACACCGCTCCCATCGCCGGCGAAGCTCTTCTTCCGGAATGCGTTCCAGGGCTTCAAAACTCATTATATTCCTCCGTTTCAGTGTGAAGTGGGAGAAGCCCGTCGCTCAACCTCCCCGCCCTCGCTCGGAGCCCAGTCAATTTTGTTGGATTCCGTTTACCCACGCACGGTCAAAATAAGCCGATCCAGAAGAGGATTGCCGGGGCGCACCAGGGGATTGACCACGGTCACGCCATGCCAGACAAAACCATCCTGGAGATCTTCGGTCAGCAGCAACCGGCATTGATTCGCAGCAGCAACCGACAGAATCAGCGCGTCCCAGATCTGAAACTGGTGATCCACCACAAGATCCATGGCAGACCGAAATGCTTCCCAAGTGGAATCCACCGCTGCAAAACTGTCGGCCCAACCGAGTACGGCCATGCGTGCGTCAGCGGGCGGTTGCCCGGCTTTGCCCACCATGACGCGGTACAGTTCCCCCATGACCTGGGTCGGGATGACAACCCTGTCAACGGGCAATGCAGCGATCAATTCACGCGCCCTTGTACACCGCTCAAGATCACCCAAGCCTTCCGCGTATGCCAGAATGTTTGTATCCAGTGCGGGCCCGCATGACGTTACTCGTAAAGCTCTTCCCTGGTCCATCCCCGGTCCCCCAGCACGGGCTGCTTGACGAGGCGCTCCAGCAAAGCGGATTTCGCCAGGCTGCGATGCGAGGTCTCAATGCCCGCTGGATGAATAGCCGCAACAGCCCTGCCTCGGGAAACAATCGTGTACGACTCGCCACCAGCCACAACACGCAACATTTTGGAGAAGCTTCGATTGGCTTCTGACGCCGTGATTGTTTTCATAACGTCCTCCGTGAAGTTAGTTGAGAACACTACTTTTGTTTTTTCAATGGATCAACTACCCTTATCGGATCGTCTATATCAGGTTCATCGGCACTCACCCGGAACATGACGCCATTGACGCACAAACGATTTGAGGACATCGCCATGGATATCAAGCCACTTCGCACGGAGCGCGGTTACCGCTCAACCCTCGAACGGATTGAAGGCTTCATGAACGCCGAAGGGAACACGCCGGAAGGCGACCTGCTCGACGTTCTGGTCTCGCTGGTCGAAGCGTATGAACGAAAGCATTTTCCCATGGAGCTTCCCGATCCGGTGGAGGCAATCAAATTCCGCGTGGATCAACTGGGACTTCGGGCAAAAGACCTGGAACCCATGATCGGGCGCAAACCGGGTTCATGTGATACTCAACCGCAAGCAGCCATGGACCTAGAAAATGGTCTGGCAGTTGCACAAAGACCTGGGTATACTCGCTGAAAGCTTGGTCAAACAGCCGGAAAAAGTCTGTGTCAGATAGAAAGCGCTGTTTGTAATACGCTCGTCTCCGGCAACGGAGAACCTCACGCCGACGAGTAATCCATCTTGCGGCGCATGGGCGTGAACCCCGCGCCCTCGACAATGGCCCGCAGATCCTCCTCGGGGAGCAGGAAACGGACCCCGGCGGCGGCCACGACGTTTTCCTCGATCATGGTCGACCCCATGTCGTCCGCGCCCCAGTGCAGGGCCATCTGGCCCACCAGGGGGCCTTGGGTGACCCAGGAAGCCTGGATGTGCGGGACGTTGTCCAGATAGAGACGGCTGAGGGCCAGAAACTTCAGGTATTCCACGGAAGAGGCTTCGGGGACGTCAATCTGGGTGTTGCGGGGCTGAAAGGTCCAGGGAATGAACGCGGTGAATCCGCCGGTTTGGTCCTGCAGGTCGCGCAGCTTTCCCAGGTGCTCCAACCGATCTTCGATCCTTTCCCCGTGCCCGAACATCATGGTCGCCGTGGTCTTCAATCCCTGACGGTGGGCGCATTCCATGACTTCCAGCCATTTGTCGGCGGAGCATTTATGGGGCGAGATCCGGGTGCGAACGTGGTCCACCAGAATTTCCGCCCCTCCGCCGGGAATGGAATCCAGACCGGCGGCGGCAAGGCGGACCACCACTTCGGCCACGTTCAGGCCGGACGTCTCAGACAAAAACACGATCTCCGGGGGGGAGAAGCCGTGCACGGCTACTTCCGGAAATTCCCGCTTCAGGAACATCAGCATGTCCTGGTAAAAATCCAGATGCAGCTCCGGATTCATCCCGCCCTGAAGCAGAATCTGCCGACCTCCCAGGTCCATGGTCTCCCGGACCTTCACGCCCAATTCGTCCAGGCTGAGAACATAACCCGCGGCATCGCCGGGTGATCGGTAGAAAGCGCAGAAGCGGCACCCGGAAACACAGATATTGGTATAGTTGATGTTTCGATCCACGATATACGTGACCACGGCCCGGGGATGCATGGCCATCCGTCGTGCATGGGCCAACGCCCCGATCTCGATGACATTCAGATCGTTCCAGAGTTCCAGGGCATCCGCCGTGCTGATGCGTTGTTCCGCCATTTCCACTCCTGCCCTTGCGGTTGCTGATGCGCAGCAACCGCTGCTGTTTACTTGCCCAAAATCGTGGGGTAGACCTTTGTCGTTTCAACGCCGCCCAGCGGCTTGTCCCTCGAAGGAGTTCCCGCATGCTCAATCTCGCTGAGCTAGCCGCCCGACTGGCCCAGGTCAAGACCATCGCCGTGCTCGGAGCCAAGGACGTCCCCGGCCGTCCCGTAGACCGCGTGGGCCGGTACCTGATCAACAACGGCTTCACCATTTTTCCAGTGCACCCCGTGCGCAGGGACGTTTGGGGATTGCCCACCTATACAAGACTTCAGGATATCCCCGAACCCATCGACCTTGTGGATGTTTTTCGCGCTCCCCAGTTTTGCGCCGATCATGCCCGGGAGTGTTTGGAACTCTCGCCGTTGCCTGGAATATTCTGGATGCAGACCGGCATCACCAACCCGGAAGCCCGAAAGCTGCTGCAGGCGGCCGGTGTGCATGTGGTTGAGGACCTCTGCCTGATGATCGAACACCAACGCCTTGCCGACCATGGATAACCCAAACAAACATGCCGCGTTTACCTGCCTGCGCTGCGGCGACTGCTGCCAGGGCGAGGGGGGCATCGTGCTCACCGAGGCCGACGTGGACCGGCTATGCGGCCATTTGGGCATGGAACCTTCCGCCTTTGCCGCGGCCTATGTAGAAACGGTCGGCGGCAAGAATCGATTGCGGACCAGCGCCAGGGGGTGGTGCATCTTTTTCACCGAGGGGTGTTCCGTACATCCGGCCAAGCCCGCGATCTGCCGCGCCTGGCCGTTTTTTCGGGGCAACATGGTGGACGCAACCAGTTGGCAAATGGCCCAGGATTCCTGTCCGGGTATCAATCCAGAACCGGGCCATCTCGCATTCATCACCCAGGGAGAGAGATATCTGCAAAGCCTGGAAGTGGAGCCGAACTCGGATGTCGGCCCGAATGCCCTGCGCCGGGAGAAGGATACATAGCAGCCCGCTGATAAAACTTCCAAGTGCCGCACGCCTGCTCCGGCACTTACTTTTATAAACGCGTTTTCTCGTATTTTGGCTCGAGACGCCCCAGTATGTGCCGGATTGCACCATGCGCTCTGGCTTTTGAGCGACCGGACGCGACAGGACTTTTTCAACACTCCGTGAAGACGCTCCTGGGCCGCTTGATCTGAAAAACTCTTCTCGGACCCGTTTCTGCCATGTCCTTGCATCGCAGCTACAAAATCCTGGGCGTCACGCCCAGCGCCACCCTGGAAGACGTGAAGAGGGCTTTCCGTAAACTGGCCTTTGCCTACCATCCGGACCTGCATCCGGACATACCCGATGCATCCCGCCGGTTCCAGGAACTGAATGAGGCCTACATCACGGTTTCCCGCCACCTGGAAACCCAGTCCCAAGCCACCGGCCAATCGCCTCCAGGGCCAAAAGGCAGCCGCCCGCATTCAGCCGGCACTGGCCCCAAAGACACCCAGGGGCCCTCTGGCGAGGCCTCCCAAGGCGCCACGGACAGCGATTGGTTCTCCAGTTCGCGCTACGCCAAAACAGCCCACTCCCGCTATCGCCGCCAGGCAGCGTACCAGCGGGAGGACCTGCTCCGGGATCTGCTCAAGGACCCCTTCGCCCGCCAGGTCTACGAAGACATCTACAGTCAGGTCCGAGGAACCAAAGGCGACAAGCCCGCGGCCTCTGCCGAAGAACACGCCAAGAACGTGCTGCGCGTGGAATGGGGGGATCGCAAGCTGGAGCTGGACTTCTCCCGTAGCCTCAAGGAGCGTGTGGGCAGTTGGCTGCGCCGTCAGCTGGACGACGAGCAGGAAATCTCCTTTCCACGCCGCCAGCTTCTGCCGGGCAAGCAGGTCCGTATCCAGATCCAACAAGGCTGGCGCGGTCCGGCCACCACCCTGGACGTGGCCCTGCCGCCGGACTTCATCCCCGGCCAACCCGTCCGGCTCAAAGGCAGAGGCCGCAAGATCGGCCCCTGGCAAGGCGACCTCTACCTGCGTATTCTGCCAAAGTAGGGGCGGACTTGAAACCCGCCTCTACTTGCCGGCGACCTTGGTGGCGAATTTCTTGGGTTCAATGCCGTATTTTTTGATTTTGTAGTTCACGATCCGGTAGCTGATGCGCAACTCCCGTGCTGCCTGGAGCATGTTGCCCCGGGCTTTTTTCAGGGCATCGACCAGGATTTCCTGCTCGAACTTGGCCACGGCCTCGCCGAAGGAGAGATCGGTGTCCGTAGCCGAGCTCTCGGCGGTCTGGAGGGTCGGGGGAAGGTGGTAGGTGCGGATGACCTCCTCGGTGCACAACAACACGGCCCGCTCCAGGCAGTTGCGCAGTTCCCGGGCGTTGCCGGGCCAGTGATACTGGGTCAGCAGATCCACTGCCGGTGTGGAAATGCGCTTGATCTGCTTGCCGTATTCCTTGGCAAAGGCATGCAGGAAGTGCTCGGCCATGGGCAGGATGTCCTCCCTGCGTTCCCGCAGGGGCTGAACATAAATAGGAAAAACATTGATCCGGTAAAACAGGTCCTCGCGGAACTGCCCTGTAGTCAGCAGGTCTTCCAGGGGACGATTCGTGGCGCAGACCAGCCGGGTGTCCACGATGATGGTCTGCTCGCTGCCCAGACGCTGGATTTCCTTTTCCTGAATGGCCCGCAACACCTTGGCCTGGGCGTCCAGGCTCAGCTCGCCGATTTCATCCAGGAACAAGGTCCCCTGGTGGGCCAGTTCAAAACGGCCCTTCTTGCTTTGCACCGCACCGGTGAAGGCTCCCTTTTCATGGCCGAACAGCTCGCTTTCCACCAGCTCCGCGGGCAGGGCCGCGCAGTTCAGCCGGATCAGCGGTTGGGCGGCTCGTGGGCTGGCCGTGTGGATGGCTTCGGCCAGCAATTCCTTGCCGGTCCCGGACTCCCCCCGAAGCAGAACCGTGGCCCGGCTGGGGGCCACCTGGGCAATCTGCTGCAGGACGAGGCGCATGCTTTTTGAGGCATGAACGATATTCTTTGGGGAAAACCCCGGGTCATAAACAGACAGCCCCTGTTCCATGAGATGCTGCTGTCTGGCCATGTCCTCCTGGAGCCTGGCCACTCGGTGGGCGATGACCCGGGCCACCACCTCCAGAAAGCGGCAATGGGTCTGCAAAACCTGCATCGGCGCGGTGGGCAGGTCCACGCTGAGCACGCCGAGAATCTCCCGGTTTTTTCCTTCCCGCTCTTCCTGGACTACGGGAACGCAGACAAAGGCCAGGGAGTCCATCTCCTCCTTGCCTCTGCCGAAGGCCCAGTTCAGGAATTCCGGATGTCCACTGATGACCGGCACAATGATGGCTTCGCCCGTGGACAGGACCTGGCCAGTGACCCCCTGGCCCTCGCCATAGGAGACCTGGGACGGCTTCTGGGGGCCGTGGGTCAGGCTGAGCTTCAGGCTATGGGTCTCCGAGTCGTAGATGGCCAGAAAATTCCGCACATACCCCAGATTGTGGGAAAGAACTTGCAGGACGGATTTCAGGCTGGTTTCCAGGTGCACATCCGGCTGCATCTGGTCCAGAATTTCCTTCAAGGTGTCCAGACACAGAGCAAGATTGTCCAATGTAACGGCTCGGGAGGGCATGGGGTCCTTTGGTCGACCAAGGGTCGAGTTCGGTAGCAAAGAAGGGCGCGGTGCTCGCGTGAGACGACCCCCCGCGCCCTCAATTATGGTTAAGGGATCAGATCAGGCCACGGCCGCGGCGCCAAGATGCAGGGCCGTGACATTGGCTTCCATCAGTTTGGGCGCCAAAGACGCCCTGACGGTCTTCTCCATGCGCTCCAAACCAAAGGGCAGACGGTTCAGGACGCACAGGGCGCCAAGCAGGGCCAGGTTGCCGGCTTGTAACGCTCCGGCTTCCACCCCCAGGCGCTGACAAGGTAGAAAATGCACATGCGGCGTGCATTCCCGGACCATGCGCTCCATGGATTCAAAAGGTGGAGACTGCTCCCGCCCACAGCAGACGCTGACCGGGGGCAGCTGCTCACTGCTGCTCAGGATCAGGCCTTCGGGGGCCAGATAGGGCAGGGCGCGTAGGGTCTCCAACGGTTCGAATCCCAGCAACACGTCAGCCTCGCCAGGGCTGATCCGGGGGTTGACGTATCCGCCCATGAGCACCGTGGACTCCACGATGCCACCGCGCTGGGCCATGCCGTGAACCTCCCCGGACACGACCGGAATACCCTCATCCAGAGCGGCCTGGGCCAGCAGACGGGTCGCCGTGACCGTGCCCTGTCCACCTACGCCGGTAAAAAAAATACGAACACGGGACATGGTCAGCTCCTTTTCCGGGGTTTGATATGGTCGCAAAGTTGTACGCAAAACATGCAGCCGTTGCACTGATCGGGGTTGATGGCCATCTTGCCGTCCTGGGTGAAAAAGGCCGGGCAGGCGAGATGATCCATGCACTCGTTGCACTCGTCACAGCCGTCCTCCACCACGGCCGTGGCCGGACGCTTGCGGCCCATGACCCGCCGGGCGAAGAGCGGACACGGTTCCTCGGCAATGAGCACCCGAACCCCGGACAGGGCCTTGAGCTCTTCCAGGACTTCCTTGGTTGCCTTCATGTTCAGCGGGTTCTGGACCCGGACATGCTCCACCCCACAGGCCTTGACCAGAGCCAGGATATCTACCCGAGCCGTGTTCGGCCCCATGGAGGTGTGTTCAACGCCAGGATGGGGTTGTTGGCCGGTCATGGCCGTGGTCTTGTTGTCCAGGATGACCACCAGGATATCGTGGTGGTTGAAGACGGCGTTGGCCAAGCCGGTGATCCCGGAATGAAAGAAGGTGGAGTCTCCGATATAGGCCACCACGGTGCGCCCGCTGACCTTGGACAATCCGGTCCCCGTGGAGATGGAAGCCCCCATGCAGACACAGGTGTCCGCGGCCCGCAACGGCGGTAGAACGCCCAGGGTGTAGCAGCCGATGTCCGAGGAATAGAGGGCCTCGTCGCCAAAGACCTGACGCACGCTGTAGAACGCAGCCCGGTGCGGACAGCCGGGACACATGTTTGGCGGGCGCATGGG
Organism: Desulfovibrionales bacterium; assembly: GCA_007693505.1. GTDB lineage: Bacteria > Desulfobacterota > Desulfovibrionia > Desulfovibrionales > Desulfonatronaceae > Desulfonatronum. Next base: position 226,376 of record REDL01000045.1, read on the forward strand.
CAGGCCTTGCGGAGCGGGACACGGTTTCACCGCATCCTGAGGCAACCCCAGGGCTGCACTCAGACCCTGCTTGACGATCAACGAAGAGTACTCATCAACAAGCGGTAAAAATTCACTTTTTCCGTGGATCTCCACGCTGATTCCCAAACGATGGGCCAGGGCACTGATCTCGGTCTCCAGAATCGGCTCGCCCTCTTCCACAATGATTACCTTGGACAGTCCACGCAAAAAACTTTCGATCTTTTTGACCGGCAACGGATAGGAAAAGCCGAGTTCCAAAACCTGGACCTTGCCCAGCAGGTCCAAATCCGTCAGGGCATCCTTGAGATAGACCCGGCTGATGCCCGAGCTGATGCAGCCCACATCACCCTGTCCGGAGACCGTGTTCAAGGGAGATTTTTCAGCCTCCTGCCGCAATTCTTCCAGCTTTTGCAGCAGGATTTTATGCCGGGCCCGGGCCACCGCCGGAACGATGACGAACCGGCGCGGGTCGGAAACAAACGGCGCGCCCTGCACCGGCGGCTGCATGTCACCGAAGACCACTTCGCCGCGCTGGTGGTTGACCCGGGTACTGGTGCGCAACATCACCGGCTGCTCAAACTGTCGGGACAGGTCCATGGCCGCCTTGGTCATGTCCTTCATTTCCTGGGCACTGGAAGGCTCCAGGCAGGGCATGCCCGCCAGCCGGGCATAGTAGCGGTTGTCCTGTTCGTTCTGGCTGGAATGGCAGCCCGGATCGTCGGCACTGAGCAGCACAAGCCCGCCGGGGGCACCGAAATAGGCCACGCTCATCAGCGGATCCGCTGCCACGTTCACGCCCACGTGTTTCATCGTTACCAGGGTCGACGCTCCACCCAGGGTCGCTCCAATGCCCACTTCCAAGGCCACCTTTTCGTTGGCCGAGTATTCGAAGCCGTACTTCCCCTTGTCGCTCAGCCGAAAAAACGTATCCGGAACTTCGGATGACGGCGTCCCGGGATAGCAGGACACGAAACTCACTCCAGCCTCCAGGGCACCGCGGACAATGGCCTCATTGCCTAACAGCAGATGTTTTTCACCGGCCTGGCCTGAAAGAAGAATTTCCATAGGTTCGCTACCTCGACATCTTTAATTTGGTGTTGGCCGACACCGCATGGTGTGCCGGTCGGCTATATCCCAATAGCTGCGTGCTAGAGGGGCTAGGAAGACGCTCCGGCCATGCGTTGCCGGATCTGGTTTTTCTTGAAGGCAAGAAAGTCCGACTGCCCACCTTCTTCTCGGGTCATCAGCTCCTCATACGTCTGCAGAGCCAACTCCCAATTTCCATCGGCCTCGGCGGATTCGGCCAGCTGGAGCAGAACAAGGGGCATAAATTCCTCGGATGCCTCCCGACGCAGAGTTGACAATTTTGCCGTGGCCTCACCGGCCTGGCCCAAGTGGAGCAGTGCCGAGGCCTGCCCCATGCCCACCACAATCCGCCAATTATCCGGGGCAGTCCCGGCCAGCAGGTTCCAGAACTCCAGGGCCGTGGCCCAGTCCCCGACATTCTGGGCCGCCTTGGCCGCCTCCAGGTGGTGCCGGGGCAGCAACGGTTTGGCTATTTCCCCTTGCAACCGTATCAATGCCGCCAATCGCTCCTCCCCCTGGTGTTCCAGCAGCGCCAGACTCAAGGCTTGTTCGCTGTTGGCCAGCTGCCGTTCCTGGTAGGCGCTGTACCCGGCATACCCCGTCCCCAGAATGATGATCGCCACAGCAGCAGCCGCGAACTTCGGCCAATGATCGACGATCTTCTCATACAGGGCCCGTGACTGCGCCCCAACCTCCGCCTCGAACCGTTCGCCAAACCCCTTCTCGACCGGTGCTTCCTGTTCAGGGACCGGTTCGCGAGAATGTTTTTCCTTTGTCGCCATGAAAGACTCCCTTTTGGTAATGAAGCACAAGCTACAGAATTGTCACTGGGCGTTCTGGTACACAGAAATGTAAAAAAGGTAAAGCTGAGGCAAGGCAGGGCGCCCTTTTTTTTGTTGCGGATGTTGTTACCTATCTGCCGCGTGGAGGGCGAACCTCTGGACGAGAAAGATTGCTCCGCACGGCTTTCCGGCTCCTTCCTCGGTAAACCAGTACGACCCGCCTCACGTCACCAGGATCCCCCCCCTGCCAACCAAGGCATAAGAAACTCTGTCCCTCTATTCGGAGTCTATGTAATGACCCAAAACGTACGCCATACATCGGCTCAACTGCTTCCGTATCTTCTCGCTTTCTGTCTGACGTTCTGGGTATTTGCCTCTCATGGCCAGGCTGCTGACAGTGAGAGCCTGCCCGAGGACGTTGCCCTCGCTCTGGGCACACTGATTGATCGCGCCCAGGACAAAGATCCCGTAACCATCCAGAATCTCCGGCCCCTTCTCGATTTTGCGCAGAAAACCGCTCCTCTCCGAGACGACTGGGAAGTGCCCACCCTGCACAACGCCACAGGAGCCTACTACGGATACACCATTGCCACACCCGTGGAACGGATCGTCGAGCATATCTACCACCCTGAATTACCGCCTTCCCTCTTTCACCCTTCCGTGGTCCGCGTTGGGAAGTGGTTTGAGCAACCGGAGGAAAATATTCCTCAATTGTGGGAAAAGCTGGAAGAGGGCCAGGTTAAGGTCATTCGCTGGGAGGAACTTGAAGAGAACACTCCGGATGTGAACACCGGAGGCTACTACACCTACCAGACGGATCGCATGATCATCCTTGTCGCCCACGAGGGGAAAAAATACCTGCTGTCCGTGAGCAAACAACAGGAAGAATCCAGTGTGGGACGCAAAGGCGTGGTCATTGGCGACGACCAGGACTGGAACTATTTTTACACGGATGAAGAAGGGCTGACCACCGGCGGCCTGGGATGGGTCAACTCCTACATGTTCGACTCGTTTTCCGTGACGGTGTTGTCCGCGGATCCCGCCGCTCCGGAACATTCCCGGCATGTCATGTTCAAGTGGGTTCGGGCCGGCTGGTCCGGAATGAACATGGTCCGCCCCAGCCACGTGCGCAATGGGTGCAAGCGTTTTGCCCAAAGTCTGGTGTGGTTGATGGAGTCGGACAGGCTTCCCGAACTCGATGCCCTCGTGGCCATGAGCACACGCGTCCTGGCCATGGACGAACAGGAGGCCCTGACCACGCTCCGGCCCTATATTGAAAATCTCCGGGATTTGAGCTCCGAGGACTCGGTGTTGTCCCGGCGCTCTTTTCAACGCATCCTGAACCAGGACAACCCTCTGGAGCACTACAGTCTGTACGCCAAGCAAAGCCTGGTCATGAAAGAATTTCTGAAAGCCAGTGTCGGACTTCCGGCCTTGCTGGCCGTGAACCTGGATGACGTCCTGGTCTCGTTTCTGCGCTGACTTCATCCTTGCGGTTTTCAGGCCGCTCTCCCTGAGGACGGTCAATCTTCAAAAAAACGGCCGGGGCGTCTCGAGACACTCCGGCCGTTTTCGTGAAGCCCACCTCTTGCGTCAACGTTCATGCAAGGTGACTGTCCGCCCATCTGGACATGCCCCCTGCCCGCTCTCGCGGGTATAAAAGCACAGGCAGGGTAAAATAAGGTCTGCCAAGGCCCTTAACGGACGCAACGTGTGCGTTCCCCCTCAAGAATGGCCAGCAGGGCATCCGCGGGATGCTGCAAGCGGGAGAGCAGGATCATGGCCGCCACAACGTAGGGCTTGTATCCGGCCTCCTTGTACGTGTCGATACGATAACGTTCGAAGACCGACGCCGCCACCTCGCCCTGAGCGCAGCTGACTCCGGAAATATCCGCAGGCAGGCAGTGCATGTACAGTGCGCTGGCGTCCCTGGTCAACCGCATCATTTCCTCGGTGCATTCCCAGTCCACAAAGTGCTTGTTCGTTTCCAGGCAACGTCGCTCCAGCTCTTTCAGCCCCTCGGCGTCACGTTGGCTGAGCAGCCTGGTGCGCTCCTCCATCACGGCAAAGGGGGCCCAGCTCTTGGGGTAGACAATGTCCGCGTCCGTGAAGGCCTCGGCCATGGAGTTGACCACCTGGAAGGACCCCCCGGATGCGGCAGCCTGTTTCCGAGCCAATTCTTCCACCTCGGGCAGGACGGTGTAGCCTTCCGGATATCCCAGGACCACGTCCATGCCCAGCCGGGACATCAGGCCGACGACGCCCTGGGCCACGGACAGCGGCTTGCCGTAGGAGGGCGAGTAGGCCCAGGTCATGGCAATCTTCTTGCCTCTGAGCTTGTCCAATCCACCGAAATGGTTGATCAAATGCAGGGCGTCAGCCATGGTCTGTGTCGGATGATCCAGATCACACTGCAAGTTGACCACGCTGGGCCGGGTGGGCAATACGCCGTGTCTATGGCCGTCATCGAGGGACGCGGCCACCTCCCGCATGTAGGCGTTGCCTTGACCCAGAAAAATGTCGTCCCGGATGCCGATGACCTCGGCCATGAAGGAAACCATGTTCGCGGTCTCGCGTACCGTCTCGCCGTGGGCGATCTGGGATTTTTCCTCGTCCATGTCCTGCACGGCCAGACCCAAGAGATTGGCCGCGGCGGCGAAGCTGAAGCGGGTCCGGGTGGAATTGTCCCGGAAGATGGAGATGGCCAGTCCGGAGTCATACAGCCGGGGGGAGATGTCCAAAGCCCGCATGGCCCGTAAAATCTCGGCCACGTCAAACACCGCGGCCAGTTCATCAGCGGTCTTTTCCCAGGTCAGCAGGAAGTCGCTGTGATGCATGCCCTCGAATCGGCGGCCAGCCAGCCGCCGAATCGCCTCGCGAATACCCGTTTTGTCCATGATAAGCAGTTCCTTTTTTGGTGAAGATAGGGATGTATTCCGGAGTCCGTACTCAGGAGTCAGCGTTTGGAAACAAAAGATGCCTGGGGAGTTGGAAAAATTCTGACATCCTCTCACCTCTCGCTTTTCGTACGCTCCACGTACACTGCCGGAATCAGAGCGTACATGGCCGCGGCCTGGACCAGTTCGGATTTCCAGGTTTTCTCGTTGGGCGCGTGGGCCTGGTCCTCGTGCCCCGGGCCAAAGCCGATGCACGGGATACCCAGCCGGCCCATGATCGACACGCCATTGGTGGAAAAGGTCCACTTGTCCACCAGGGGTTTTTTTCCGAACAACCGCAAATAGGTGTCCACCAGGGTCTCGCAGACCGGATGGTTTTCTTCCAGCACCCAGGCCGGAAAATAGGCTTCCGTGGGGTAAACCAGGCCGGTGTAGGACGGCTTGTCGTAATTGTACATGGTCACTTCCGCACCAGCCGCGCGCACAGCCGGAAGATCCCGAATCTGCTGCAAGGCCCCTTCCCAGGTCTCGCCCCAGGTCAGACGACGGTCCACGGAAATCCAGCAACCATCGGCCACAGCGCACCGGGAAGGAGAGCAGTGACCGATTTCGGAAACCGTCAGGCTGCCCTTGCCCAGAAAAGGATCTGTTCGCAGGTTTGCGTGCAGTTCCTGGAGTTCGCCCAGGATCGGCCCCATCTTGAAAATGGCATTGTCGCCCCGTTCCGGGGCTGATCCGTGGCAGCTGACGCCTTTCGTTCCCACCTGGATCTCCATTCGCCCCCGCTGGCCACGTGCCACGCTGCAGGACGTGGGCTCTGTGGAGACCACGAATTCCGGACGCAGTTTGCCCTCGTTGACGATGTACAGCCAGCAGAGTCCATCGCAGTCCTCTTCCTGGACCGTCCCGGCCATCATCAGGGTGACATCTTCGGGCAACAGTCCAAGGTCCTTAATGATCTTCCCGGCATAAACCATGGAGGCCATGCCGCCTTCCTGGTCGCTGGCGCCCCGGCCAATGATGGTTTCTTCGTCCTCATGGCCGAGAAAGGGGTCGTAATTCCATTGCGACCGATCCCCTACGCCCACGGTGTCCACGTGGGCGTCCAGAGCGATCAACCGGGGACCGTTGCCGATGAAACCCAGGACATTGCCCATGGGGTCAATCTCCACCCGGTCGAAACCGACCTTTTCCATCTCATTCTTGATCAATGCGCAGACAGCTTCCTCCTGCCCGGATTCGCTGGGAATGGCGATCATCTCCCGCAAGAACCGGCTGATCTCCGGCTTGTAGTATTCCGCCCGCTCAACGATTTTTTTCGGATCAACTGACATTGTTTCCTCGTTCTTATCTTCTGTTTCAGATCATTCAAAAAAACAGGGCACACCCCTGCTCGGGGTGCACCCTTGTGGCTTGTTTGTTTACAAGTCTTACCTGCCAATCTGCTCGATAGCCTCCAGAAAAGCGTTCATCATGGCCACGCCTTCCTCGCCGTGCTTGTCGGCAATGATCTGCTTCACGGCGGGCATGGCCTGGGCCTGGAACTCGGCTTTCTGCTCAGGGGTCAGGGCGTTGACTTCCATCCTCTGAGTCAGGGCGGGCAGACCGCGGTCCGAGGCCTCAATGATCCGGGAGATGCCGCGACCGGCCACGATGGCGGAGGTGGCGGCGTTCTGGATGATGGTTTGCTCCTGCCCGGAGAGGGAGTTCCAGAAGTTCATGTTCACGGCCCAGACATAGGGGGCGAAGAGGTGTCCGGTCAGGCTGAGATACCGCTGCACTTCATCGAACTTGGCAAAGGCGATGATCGGGATGGGGTTCATCTGGCCGTCGGCGACACCGGTCTGCAGGGCGGTATACAGTTCTGCCCAGGCGATGGGCGCGGGCTGGCCGCCCAGGGAGTTGATGAGTGCCTGGTGAGTGTCCAGGGTCATGGTCCGGATCTTCAGGCCCTGCATGTCCGCCGGAGTGGTGATGGGCCGGCGAGAGTTGGAAAAGTGAAAAAAGCCCCCGGAATCGCCGAAGCCCAGGATTTTCAATCCAGTCTTGGCTTCCATGTCCGCGGCGAACTTCTGGCCAAAGGGGCCGTCGAACACGTCATACGTGGCGGCGATGTCCGGAAAAGCGAAGGGCACGTCGATGATGCCCATCATCGGATAAATCGTGGCAAAACCTCCCACGGTGTGGATGCCCATCTCAATGACCCCGGCCCGGACCTGCTGCAGAACCTCATTGTCCTTGCCCAGCTGACCGTTGGGAAAGGTCTGGACCCGGATTTCGCCGTTGGTCCCGGCTTCCACCAGGCTTTTGAACACCGTGGCCATGGCTCCGGTGGCATTGTCCAAGGGATCGTCGTTGTTCAAATGGTGCAACCTGATGGTTTTCTGGGCCTCGGCCTGAGGCACGACACCCAGGGTCAACACCAGGGCCAGCAAGGGTGCCAAGATCGCCACGAACAAGCTTGTCCTCGTTTTCATCGCATCTCCTCCATTCAGATTTAGGTTATGCCTAACGTCGCCTATCCCAAAATAATTCAAACCATCCACCAGCACTCCGATCATCTCCCGGCTCGCGCATCCTGGCTCCTGAATCCTGAGTTCCGAATTCTTTTTTTCCCACCTACATACCCAAAAGCAGTCGGGGAACGAACATGGTCAAACTTTCAAAATAGGCGATGCAGAACAAAATCGCTACCTGCAAAAGCAGGAAGGGCCACAGGGACATGGTGATCCGTTCGATTTTCTCCCCGGTAACCGAAGACAACACGAACAGACACGCCCCCACGGGTGGCGTCATCAGGGAAATATTCAAGGCCAGGACGATCATCACCCCGGCGTGGACCGGATGCATGCCGATGGCCTGGGTCAACGGGACCAAAACCGGAGCCAGGATGATCAAGGCCGCGTTGATGTCCATGAACATCCCAATGATCAGGAGCAGGCCCAGGATCATGGCGATGATCACGTGCGGCTCCGAGGATACGGTCAGGAAAAAGGCGGCGATGGCCTGGGGGATCTGCATGAAGGTCATCCACCAGCTCAGAATCGAAGCCGAGGCAATGATCAGGAAGACCACGCCGGTGATCCGGGCCGTACGGATGAGCATTTCCAGGATATCCTGCATGGTCAGGGAACCATAGATGACGATGGCGATGAACAGGGCATAGAAGACGGCGATGGCCGCGGCCTCGGTGGGCGTGACGATGCCGCCCAGAATGCCGCCCAGAATGATGGCCGGCATAAGCAGGGCCAGAATGCTGTCCTTGAAGGCCCTCAGGATGTTCCACAAGCTTGGGCCGCCCTCGCCCTTGGGCAGATTCCAGCGCTTGCCCATGGCCGCGATCAGGGCCATGCACAGCAGACAGATCAACAGGCCCGGCAGGATTCCGGCGGCAAACAACCCGGCGATGGATACACCCATCAGCGAGCCGTAAATCACCATCAGATTGGACGGCGGGATGGTCGGCCCGATGATTGATCCGGCCACGGTCACGGCGCAGGCAAAGGGTCGAGGGTAGCCTTTCTTGACCATGGCCGGGACCAGGGTGTTGCCAAAGGCCGCGGTATCGGACACCGCGGCCCCGGTCATTCCGGCGAAGAGCACCGAGGCGACCATGTTGGAATGGGCCAACCCGCCGCGCAAATAGCCCACCAGGGCGTCGGCAAAATGGGCCAGCCGTTCCGTGATTCCGGAACGGTTCATGATCTCCCCGGCCAGGATGAAAAAGGGCATGGCCATGAAGGTGAACAGGTCCAACCCTTCAAAAAACCGCTTGGGTGCCATGGTCAGAAAGGCCTCTCCACCAATTTGCAACAGCCCGACCACCCCGGCGATGCCCAGGGTGAAGCCGATGGGCAGGCCCAGCAGGAGCAGTCCGAAAAACACCGTGGCCACGAGAATCATGGTTTTTCCTCCGCGGCCATGTTCGGGGCGGACATGGAAAACAGGGGGGGCGGCAGATCAGCCAGATCCCGGACCATGGCCACCAGGATCTGAACGCAGGTCAAACCCGCGCTGACCGGAACCGAGGCAAAAGGCACAAGCATGGTCATCCCGAAAATCGTGGCAAACTGGGAGGCTCCGGTCTGGGTCATGCCGATGCCGTAGACGGTCAGGAACAGGAAGAAGGCGAAGCCCACCAGATCCAGCAGAGCCCGGAAGGGCTTTTGCATTTTTTTGGGAAAAAAGCGGAACAGGATATCCAGGCCGATATGCTCCCGGCGGTAGGCCCCCACGGGCACGGCCAGCAACGCGGCCCAGATCATCACGTAGCGGGACAGCTCCTCGGTCCAGATGCCCCCAGATCCGATAAAATAACGCGTGATCACCCCCCACCAGATGATCCCCACCATCACCGCCACCAGCAATGCACAGACCCGTTCCGTGATCCAGTTCAACACGGCTCCGAAGCGGTCGATGACAACGGCTGTTTGGTGAAACATGCTTGAAGGGCTACCCTTTTTGCCAAAAGAACGTTATGTGCCGCAACGAATCAAAGACATGACCAGGTCATGCACGCTTGGGGGCATCTTTGCCCGAATTACTATATCTTTGCAATATTGTTTATGCCCGTCTTTACGCCAGTGATTGAATAATCGCCTCATTCACGGTAACCAGCTATCGGCGAACACCGGCAGGTCTTCCAGATCGGAGCGCCTTGACCTGTTTCGCTGAAGCAGCGAACGATTTCTGAACAGTTTGGAGGAACAACGCATGGACGACGCGAGACGACGAAGCGGCATCTACCATGACCTGGAACAGGAACCCGAGGAAAAACGCCGTGAGCGCAAGTGGCAGGTTGCGGTGAAACTGGCCCACGAGGCTTGGGATACAGCCCCGGCCCTCAAGGTCAGGATGGAAAGCGCCGGATTGAAGCCTGATGATTTGCGTTCCCCGGAAGACTGGTCGCGGATTCCAGTGCTACGCAAGAAACAGCTGATTGACTTGCAGCGCTCCGGACCACGTCTGGGCGGCCTGCTGACCACGGAGCTGGGCGATCTGCAGCGTCTCTATTTTTCCCCCGGACCCATCGCCGACCCTGAAGGCCGCGGAAAAGATTTCTGGGGCTGGACCGAGGCTTTTTATGCCGCGGGCTTTCGGCAATCCGACCTGGTCCAGATGACGTTCGGATACCACCTGACGCCGGCCGGGCTGATGCTGGAGGAGCCGTTGCGCGAACTGGGCTGCGCGGTCATTCCCGCCGGCCCGGGCAACACCATGCAACAGGTTGAGATCATGACCAGTTGGCCGGTGACGGGTTTTGTGGGTATGGCCAGCTTTCTGAAGATCATCCGGGACAAGGCCGAGGTCCAAGGCATGAACCCGAAAACGGATTTCCAGTTGCGCACCGCATTTGTCGCGGCGGAACGATTGACCGAGACCGTTCGGCGGGATCTGGAGTCCAGCTTGGACATGCTGGTCCGCCAGGGCTATGGAACCGCCGACCTGGGCTGCATTGCCTACGAATGTCCTGCTCTGGGTGGAATGCACCTCTCATCCCGGTGCCTTGTGGAAATCTGCGACCCCAAGACCGGGGAGCCCCTGCCTGCCGGAGACGTCGGCGAGGTGGTTGTCACCCCGTTCAATCCCGTATACCCGCTCGTCCGCTTCGCCACCGGAGACCTGTCCCGCCTGGTCACGGAGCCCTGCGCATGTGGACGCACCGCACCCAAGCTGGCCGGAATCCTGGGCCGGGCCGATGACACGGCCAAGGTCAAGGGGCAGTTCATCTACCCGCACCAGGTGAGCCAGGTCCTGACACGTTTCCCCCAGGTTGCCCGTTGGCAGGTCGTGGTTTCCAACCCCAAGGGCAAGGACCGCTTGGAACTGCATCTTGAACTCCGGGAAAACGCGGGGCACAGCCCGGAAGCAGCACTGGACACAGCCAGGCTCCAGGTTGTCTTCCAGGAAAGCTTGAAGCTGCGCCCCGAAGTGACGGTCCTTGCCCAGGGCCAGGGACTGCCAGAGGGTGCCCCGGCGCTGGTGGATCAGCGAACCTACGAAGACGGTCCGTAGGCAACGCTGCTGCAGATGATTCTCCTGCAGCTGAGTTGGTCCTGTCCCGGATCCAGACCGGCTCACCCTTGCAAGACGACCCAAGCCGGTCTAAGGTCGGCTGAACCGGCTTTCGCCTGAGGAGAACTGCATGGAAGACGCCGCCAATCTGACCGGCTTAGCCCCGGTCATGCTCATATTCATATCCGCGGCCTTCACGGACAATATTTTGCTGACCCGCTTTCTGGGAATGTGCTCGGTCCTGGGCGTATCCAAGAAGGTGGACACCAGCCTTGGCCTGGGTGCCGCGGTCATTTTCGTGACCACCTGCACGTCCGGGTTGAATTACCTGGTCTACCGGTATCTGCTCGTGCCCCTGGAGCTGGAATATCTGCGGCTGATCGTCTTCATCGTGGTCATTGCCGCGTTTGTCCAGTTCGTGGAAATGGTCGTGGAGCGCATCTCCGAAGGTTTGTATAATGCCCTGGGAATTTTTTTACCGTTAATCACCGTCAACTGCGCGATTCTTGGGGTATCCCTGTTCATGCTGGGTACCCCCTACAATTTTCTCCAGACGTTGGCTTATGGTGCCGGAGCCGGAGCCGGCTGGGCCCTGGCCATCGGAATCATCGGCGGCATCCGGGAGAAAATCAATGAGCAGGCCTTGCCGCGAGGACTGGCCGGCCCCGGGATCACCCTGATCATCATCGGGATCATGTCCCTGGCTTTTGTCGGCTTTTCCGGGATGATTCGCATCTGACCCTGCTGCCCCATGTTATCCGGTTGCCAGCGTCTCGTAGCGGCTGCCGGAATCGCACGCAGTTCAATACATCACGCAGCCCACTTCTCTAATAATTAATCGCATGATCCTCTCCATTGGTCTCGCCGTCGGCTTTCTGGCCGTCATGACTCTCTTCCTGGCCCTGTTGCTCGTTTTCGCCGAACGCCGCATCCTGAATTACGGTCCCTGCACCCTGGACATCAACGACGGCAAGAAGACGCTGGTCGTCAACGGCGGCTCTACCCTGCTCTCCAGCCTGGCAAATAACGACATCTTCATTCCTTCGGCCTGCGGTGGACGTGGGAGCTGCGCCTACTGCAAGGTCCAGGTTTTTGAAGGAGGAGGGATGATCGGCCCGGTGGAGGAGCCCTACCTCTCCCCTGAAGATATCAAGGAAAACGTCCGTCTTTCCTGCCAGGTCAAGGTCCGCCAGGACATCAAACTGGCCATCCCGGAGGAATTGTTCCTGGCGAAGCGCTTCCGAGGCAAGCTGCTGCACAAGCGCAATCTGACCTACGACATCGTCGAGCTGCGCATCGCCTTGATCGAGCCGGAATCCATCGAATTCGTGGCCGGGCAATACATTCAGCTGGAGTCCCCGGAATATGCCGGTCGGGATGCCGTCATGCGCGCCTATTCCATCTCCTCGGTTCCCTCGGATGACCGGCATGTGGAAGTGATCATCCGCAAGGTCCCGGAGGGCATCTGCACCACCTGGGTCTTCGAACACCTCAAGGAAAACCAGGAAGTCTTTCTCAGCGGCCCATTTGGAGAGTTTCAATTGACCGACACCAAAGCCCCGGCGGTATTTCTGGCCGGAGGCAGCGGCATGGCCCCGATCTGGAGCATCCTGCGCGAAATGCGTGAACGCGGCGACAACCGCAAGGCATTCTATTTTTTCAGCGGCCGCAACCAGGATGACCTGTTCTTCACCAAAGAGCTCTTTGCTCTGGAAAAGGAACTGCCGAACTTCAAGTACGTTCCCTGCCTGACCAGGGAAGACGCCAACTCGAACTGGCAGGGCGAACGCGGCCGGATTCCGGCGGTCCTGCCCAAGTACATCCCGGATGCCAAACCCTTTGAAGCCTACCTCTGCGGCTCCTCCAGCCTGATCGACGCCTGCGTCGACGCCCTCAGGCAGCACGGCATTCAAGAGCCAAACATTTATTACGACAAGTTTGAATAGCGCACCCTCACGGACGCGCCCCCTCCAGCATGGTTTTCAGTTCCCATATTTTTCTCTTCTATTTCCTGCCCTTCGCCCTCTTCACCTATTATCTTCTTCCCAGGCGGGGCAAGCACCTGGGACTGACCGTTCTCAGCTACGCGTTTTACGGCTGGGCCAATCCTCTGTTCGTCCTGATCCTGCTGTCTTCCACGGTGGTGGACTATTTCTGCGGCCTGGTCATGGCCCGGCGGCGACCTTTCTTCGACCCTCGGCCCCTAGAGGAGTTGGATCCGAACGGCGCGCGCTCTCGCGGCCAGAAGATCGCCCTGGCCGTGTCCATCGTAACCAATCTCTCCCTGCTGGGGTTTTTCAAGTATTTCAACTTTGCCGTGGAGAACTACGACCTGCTGCTAGGCTGGCTCGGCCTGCACGGCCTGCAACTGGAAACAGCCTTGCGGATCACTCTGCCGCTGGGGATCAGTTTTTATACCTTCCAGTCCATGAGCTATTCCATCGACATCTATCGCGGTCAGGCCAAGGCCCTGCGCAACTTCATCGACTTCGCCTGCTACGTATCCATGTTCCCCCAGCTGGTGGCCGGGCCGATCATCCGCTTTCGGGAGGTGGCGGATCAACTCCTGCACCGCGCCCACACCCTGGAAAAGTTCGCCCGGGGCGTGGCCTTCATCAGTCTGGGATTGGCCAAGAAGATCCTTTTGGCCAACCCCTGCGGCAAGGTTGCGGACACCATCTTCGATGCCGCTGCCATAACCACGGTCCAGGCCTGGTACGGGGCCGCGGCCTACGCCTTCCAGATCTATTTCGACTTCAGCGCCTACTCGGACATGGCCATCGGCCTGGGGCTGATGCTGGGCTTCGTCTTTCCCAAAAATTTCGACTCCCCGTATCTGTCCAAGTCCATTACCGAATTCTGGCGACGCTGGCATATTTCCTTGTCCACCTGGCTGCGGGATTACCTGTACATCCCCCTGGGCGGCAACCGCAAAGGCCCCCGACGCACGGCCATCAACCTGGCCCTGGTCATGCTCCTGGGCGGGTTGTGGCACGGCGCGGCCTGGACCTTCGTGATCTGGGGCGCGCTGCACGGCCTGCTCCTGGGTCTGGAACGGGTCCGGGGCAAGACCAGCCTGTATTACCGTCTGCCCGATGCGGCGCAGATCGCCATCACCTTTGTCCTGGTGGTCATCACCTGGGTCTTCTTCCGGTCCGCTGACCTGCCCTCGGCCCTGACATACCTTGGGACCATGTTCGGCCTAGTCCAGGCCGGGCCGGAAGCAATCGCAAACGCAGGAGTGCTGAATGGCCTGGTCTACCAACCCTACTACCTGGGCACGTTCCTGCTGGCCGCCGTTGTCACCTGGTCCTGCCCCCAGACTTGGGACTGGACCAGAACCATCTCCCCGGCCAAGTCGGTGATTATCGTGGCCCTGCTGTTGCTCTCCGTGGCCGTGCTGGCGACCCAGGCCTACAACCCGTTCATCTACTTCATTTTCTAGCCATGGCTGATTTTGATCTGCAACGCTCACGCGAACAAACCGCCCGGGAACAGGCGGGCGTGACCCGGATATCCCGGGCCACCGCTTGGCTGCTGACCCTGACCCTGCTCCTGCTCATCGGTCTGGTGACCGTGAGTCAGCATATCCATGATTGGCGGGCTGCCCTGCGCGGGGAGCGAACCACATGGCTGCCTCAGTCCCTGGAGATTTTTCAGGCTGTTCCCCTGGCCATCGACGTTTTCCGCACTTCCGATCAGGCGTTTTTTTCCAGGGTTTTGGCCGCCAACCGCCTGCTCCTGCAAGAGATGGGAAGCTTTGAAGATGATCTGGAGGATGCATCCATTCTCGGCCAAATTGTCCGGCCAGGGATGCAAACCGCCTTGGTGCATCTGGGTGTGGGCAACGAACAGGCCTACATCGGACGGGACGGATGGCTCTTCTACCGGCCCGGCCTGGACTACCTCACTGGCCCTGGATTTTTGGAACCTCGACAGTTGGCTCGCAGAGCCGCCGCCGGCAATGAGTGGCAGCCCGCGCCGCAGCCGGACCCGCGCAAGGCCCTGATCGACCTGCACCGGCAATTGCAAGCCAGGGACATCGAACTGGTGATCATGCCCACCCCGGTAAAGCCCATGGCTCACCCGGAGATGTTCGCCGCCGGCCTGAGTGCAACCACGCCGCTGAACAACCCCTCGTTTGCCGCTTTTTTGCGGGATCTGAATCAGGCCGGAATCCTGGTTTTTGACCCACTCCCTGGTCTGATGCAGGCCAAGGCCGAGACCGGCCGCCCTCAGTTCCTGGCCACGGACACCCACTGGCGACCCGAGGCCATGCAGCGTGCGGCTCAGGAACTGGGCAATTTTCTGCACCAGCATGACTTGCTGCCGCAACAGCAGGCCCCAGCCGGTTTTCGGACTCGGCCCGCGGAGATCGCCCATATCGGGGATATCGCCAACATGCTGGAACTCCCCCGGAACAGTCCGCTCTTTCCTCCGGAAACCGTTCCATTGCAACAGGTCCTGGATGCCCAGGACAATTTCTGGCGGCCTGATCCTGAAGCCGACGTCCTTCTGCTGGGCGACAGTTTTACCAATATTTTTGCCCTGGAGCCCATGGGCTGGGGAGAGTCCGCCGGATTGGCCGAACATCTCAGCCTGGCCCTGCAGCGTCCTGTGGACCGCATCGCCCGCAACGACCACGGGGCCTTTGCCACCCGGGAGATTCTTGCCCGGGAACTGGCTCGTGGCCGGGATCGCCTGGAGGGCAAACGGGTGGTGATCCATCAGTTCGCGGCCCGGGAACTGGCCGTGGGGGACTGGAAGTTGATCGATCTGGAACTGGGCGAGCCCCTGCCCTCGCTTTTTTTCCAACCCGAACCCGACCAGCCTCTGGAAGTCCGGGCCGTGGTCGCCGCCGCCTCCCCGGTACCGCGCCCCGGCAGCGTGCCCTATGCCGACCACATCCTCAGCCTGCACTTGGTGGATCTGGAACATGATGGGGCCTTGCTTGCCGATCCCCAGGCCGTGGTCTATACGTGGGGCATGCGGGACAATGTCTGGACCCCTGCGGCCCGCCTGCGCCCCGGTGACGAGGTGACCATCCGGCTCCGGGCCTGGGGGGACGTAGCCGACGCTTATGACGGGATCAATCGCAGCGAGTTGGACGATTTCGCCTTGCAACTGGAAGAACCGACATGGGGGGAATTTTTAAATGACGCCGACCAACCTGTCTGAACATAAATTCAATTTTCCGCAATTCTGGCGACAGCTCACGGCTGCTGCCGGTCTCATGGTGATGCTTTCCTTCTCCGCAACTGGAGGGGCTGAAAGCCCCTCAGCGATGCTGTTTTCCGAATCAGCCAGACTGGCCGAAGAGGCCCGCTCGCACGGAACCATGGCCGTCCAGGGGCTGGATGCTTGGCTGTTCTTTGACCAGGAGCTGGCCCATATCGCCTCGGGACCATTCTGGGGCGACCGGGCCGCCGAGGTCAGCCGGGCGACCAATCCGGAATTCGCCGACCCGTTGCCGGCTATCCTGGATTTTCACGCCCAACTCCAGGCCGCGGGCGTGGAGCTGCTTCTGGTCCCGGTCCCACCCAAGGCCATGATCTACCCGGATTTCGTTTCCCAGGCCCTGGCGGAACGCCTGACGACGCAGGATGCCGCGGCGCGCCTGGACCCGGCACACCAGGAATTTTACGAACGGCTGCGCGATCAGGGCATCCCGGTGCTCGACCTGACCAAGGTCTTTCTTCAGGAGCGCTTTGCCGATCAGGGACCGCTTTTCTGTCGCCAGGACACCCACTGGTCCGGTGTGGGATGTGTTGTGGCCGCCAGGGAAATCGGCGAGCTGGTTCGCAATATGCCATGGTACGCTGAAATCACACCCCAGGAATTCGACTCGCGCTGGCACGACATGGAAATCAGCGGAGATCTGTGGCGGGCACTGGATGCACCAGACTTGGCGCTGGAAACCGTCAGTCTGCGCCAGGTAGGACGGGAAGCCCCCACGGGCCTGGAGCCAGTGGATCCGGACCAGGGCAGCCCCATAATCCTCCTTGGAGACAGCCACAACCTGGTCTTTCACGCTGGCGGCGACATGCACGCCCAGGCTTCGGGACTGGCCGACCAATTGGCGCTGGAGCTTGGTTTGCCCGTGGACCTCATCGCCGTACGCGGCTCCGGAGCCACCCCGGCCCGGATCAACCTCTTCCGGAGGGCTCAGCGCAACCCGGAGTACTGGCAGGATAAAAAGCTGGTAATCTGGGTGTTCACGGCCCGTGAGTTCACCCATGCCGACGGCTGGCGGGTGGTGCCTATTGCACCGTGATCATCTTTCCTCTACGAAACAGAACGCTTTGCCTGGAAACCGGCGAATCTAGCGAGTCAAGGCCATATTGCCACGCAGAGCATGTAAAAGCATTAATGCTACTTCAATTCCAAACATCTCGAACAATACCACCTCATGAGACCTTTTTTGCAAAACATCTCTCCACTCGCGGTATTGAACGGTGCTCTCTGGCTTTTCTCAGCATTTTTTTTCTTTTTTTTCCTTCTCAACCCTCCCATCTACACTCTCCATCTCAGCCAAGAGGGTGTCCTGCTCGAAATTTGGCCAAATCTCGATTTCAAAACATACCGCTGGGTGATCATCGCAACCGCCCTACTGTTACCAGTTTGCTCAGCTGTTCTCCACTATCTGCGAACCAGCAGAGCTGAGCACGAACATCCTTCAGGGCAGGAAAGGCTCCTGTCTGTTCTCTCGCCCTTAGGCCTTCTTCCTCTGGGGGTCATACCGCTTTTTCTTGCGGACATGCTGGACCCATTCATTCGCACCAACCTGACCCTGCTTATTGGGCTGGGAGCAATCGCATTGTTTCTGACACGGCTGATCACGCCATGGCTGAACGCGCAACGGAGCAATACACGTCGTGGTCTTGGACTCCGAGCCGTGCTTCTCTTGGTCGGCTCAACCACGTTTTATATCTTCGCTGGCATATATTTTTCGGGGATCGCGGGAGAGCATGTCGGTGATGAAGGTCACTACATTATCCAGGCCCAGAGTCTTTACGAAGATCGGAACCTGGACCTGAGAAACAACATTTTCGACATATTCGGCTCGGAATTTGTCGAAGAGCGTGGACTTGGTTTTTTTCATATCGCCCCAAACTCCAAGGAACCACACTGGTACAGTTGGCATCCTTACGGACTGTCACTGCTGATCGCACCGTTCTGGGAGTGGGGGACCACGGGCAGACATCTTGTACTTGGTTTGATCTCCGGCCTTGGGCTGACAGGCCTGTATCTGGTTTGTCGTCGCATTGGAGCTGGAAATCCCTCCTCGCTACTGGTTGTGCTCTCTTTGGGCACCAGCGTGTTCTGGGCCGTCTATTCATTTCGAGCTCTTCCCGAGGTCCTTGGAGGAACGCTCCTCATTTGGACCTTTTGGGCAATTATCGCCCAGAAAGATCGCCCATGGACGACACTGCTCATCGCCGCCCTGTGCTGTGGATTCATGCCGTTTGCACAGACGCGCTTTATACCCATGAGCCTCATGGGTATTGGCCTTTATGGGTTGTTCGGCCTGCTTGGGGATGAAACGTTGCGACGAAAAATCTCCAGGCTATCCATATTTTCCTTGCTTTGCGCCCTGGCATATGGGCTGTATTTGGCACTACAGACATCCATGTTCACCGGAGCCTCCTCATACCCGATTTCGGACGTGCTCTTCTCCTACCCCATGGGTGCCTGGGCAACTCTTGCCAGCGAACGTGGCCTTGTCCAACTTTTTCCGGTTCTCTTTTGGCTCTTCGGGGCCATGCTGGCCTGGTTCGTCATGGACCCGAAGCATCGACTGCTCTGCCTGGGCCTTGCCCTGACGTTTCTGGCCTGCCTGCTGACTTCCAACACGTATCACGGTTACACTGGCGGTTCGAGCTTGCCTGGAAGATATCTGGTGGCTGTTGTCCCTCTCCTTTTTCCTGCGGCAGCAATTGTTTTGGAGCGCTCCGGTTCGTTCGGTCGATTTTGGTTCCTCTTCTTAAGCCTTTTCTCCACCCTCCTGCTGGCCGCGACCTTCTTTCACCTGCCGGACATCGGACGCGGATTCATCCTGCCTCTGCACAGCCTGACGTCCATGCCGCTGTTGCACGGCCTGTTCTTTCCGCATGCCACGATCACCCTGCCAATGACTCCAGAGGCGATCTGGACAACCGTGTATGTTATCGTCGGCTTCTTCGCGACCACCAGCATCCTCTTTCTGGAAAAACGATCGCGGGCCATTGCGATTGGCTCCGCTGTACTCATCCTCACCATCGGGGTCTTCTCGGCCCAGGAGCGCGGGCGCCCCTGGGTCAACTATCCGCTATTCCTGCACGCCATTCCCCAGGAGCAAGTTGACTTTGTAACGGTTCGTGAACCATTGGAACATCGCCTTCCCTGGCACCTACCGGTGAATGTTGCCAACCTGCACGCCTTTACCGGCCAACGCGAGGCTCGTGAAGATATGGTCCACCGTGTCGCCCGTTCCAATGACCACGCAGCGGGCATGATGGGCTTTGGCCACTATCAGCAAGTCTTTCCGGGTGAATTCTTTGTGGAGTTTGTCCTGGACGCACAGGGAGCTCCGACCAGGGAACCATTGGCAACACTGGACATAACAACGGATGAGGGACGCAAAACCCTCGCGCGGGAGGTTGTGGGGCCAACGAATGGCCCACGTGTCTTTGCCTTGGACGTCCACGTGAACGACTACCTGCTTCTTGAACCGCGCGTCGAATTCCATGGTTTTGGCGAGGTCAGACTGAGTGAAATCGTCATTTGTGAACGCCTTCCACACGGACCTGATCCAACTCCAAACCTGACCTTCAAGAATGCTCCCATGGAAGCGATCAGGCAGATCCTGCCCGCATACCTTTTCCGTATCGACTTGGCGTCAATCAGTCATTCGCCCCGCATTCCCTGCATCCCACCCGAACACTTCGCTCCAGACACAGGAGGCTCATGATGTCGCGATCCGGCAAGATCACCCGCAAACTTCGCTCGCTCCCTGCGAGCTGACCATTGTCATGCCCTGTCTGGACGAGGCGGAAACCCTCGCTGTCTGCATCCAGAAAGCCCAACGCTTCCTTGAGGACAATGCGGTTTCCGGTGAGGTGGTCATTGCCGACAACGGCAGCACGGACGGTTCGCAGGACATTGCCCGGTCCCATGGAGCACGCGTGGTGGACGTTTCCGAGCGGGGCTACGGGAGCGCGTTGATGGGGGGAATCAAGGCCGCTTGCGGAAAATTCGTGATCATGGGGGATGCCGACGATAGTTACGATTTCTCATCCTTGATGCCTTTTCTGTTGAAACTCCGCGAAGGCAACGAATTGGTCATGGGCAATCGGTTTCGTGGCGGGATCAAGCCAGGGGCCATGCCCCCGTTGCACCGCTACCTCGGCAACCCGGTGTTGACGGGCATTGGCCGTCTGTTCTTCAAAAGTCCCATCGGCGACTTCCATTGCGGATTGCGAGGATTCAGCAGGTCGGCCATCCTGAATCTGAACCTGCGAACAACAGGTATGGAGTTTGCGAGCGAAATGGTGGTCAAGGCGACCTTGAACAAACTGCGCATTGCGGAGGTTCCCACAACGCTCTCCCCGGATGGCCGTAGCCGCCCACCGCACTTGCGCAGCTGGCGGGATGGTTGGAGGCACCTGCGCTTTCTTCTGATCTATAGCCCCCGCTGGCTGTTCCTGTATCCCGGGATTGGCCTGTTTTTGCTGGGCGCTTTCGGCATGCTCGGACTGGCCTTTGGTCCCGTGCGGATCGGGGACCTGGGGCTGGACATCCACTCCATGCTGTATGCGTCGCTGTTCATCATGCTTGGACTACAATGCATTTCTTTTGCTTTTTTTTCAAAAATTTATGGCATTTCGATGGAATTCTTGCCCCGGGACGACAAGATCGATAAGTTTCTCGAACTTTTTACCTGTGCCGTTGCAATAGAAATTTGAACAAAATTTCAAAAACCGGGTAACACTTTAC
>REDL01000047.1 GCA_007693505.1 Desulfovibrionales bacterium
CAGTCCCGAGGAATGAATTTTCAAGCCAAGGCGACACACTTCGTTTTGATCCAGAAAAGGCGAACCAGGATCATGTCCAGACCGTCCGCGCCACTCCACCTTTTTCTTCCCAACCAAGACGCCACCATGAAACTGGGCAGCAGCCTTGTCCAGGTGATGCGTGCCCTGGACACGTATCCGGCATTGTTGCTGGATGGTGCATTGGGCGCGGGAAAAACCACATTCGTTCGTGGCCTGATCCAGGCTCTCCCCGGAGGCGACCTGGCCGAAGTGGCCAGCCCCAGCTTCAATTATGTAAATGTTTATCCGACCAGACCGGAAACGCTGCACTTTGATTTTTACCGGTTGCAAGGCCAACCTCTGGACGACGACCTGACGAGTGCGCTCAACGAAACCGATTATTTTGTTGTCGCGGAGTGGGCTTGTGCTCTCCAACCGCATGATCTCCCCACGCCGCATCTCACCATTGAGTTTGCAATGGTTTCTGATGGCCGAGCCGTAACCATCAAAGCCGAGGGTGATGCATCCACACTCGTTCTTGAGCGACTCCGGGAAGTACTTCCTGAAACCACTATTCTTCACGATGCCTTGCAAGGAGGAGATCCGGTATGCGGATCGTAGTTCAGAAATTCGGGGGCACATCCGTGGCCAACCTGGAATGCATGCGCCAGGTCCTGGTCAAAAATAAAAAAATTCTGGACCAGGGCGCCAAGCTGATCGTCGTTCTGTCGGCCATGGCCGGGGAGACCAACCGCCTTTTGGCCATGGCCAGGGAGTGGAGTTCTCATCCGGACCCATGGGAGATGGATTCCCTGGTCTCCACCGGGGAGCAGGTTTCCGTGGCGCTCTTTGCCATGCTGCTCAAGGAGCACGGCATTCGGGCCAGATCCGTGCTTGGCCATCAAGCTGAAATCCTGACGGACTGCTCCGCCGGACGAGCCAGGATTCTCGGAATCAACACCGAACAGATCATGGAACTGTTCACACAATATGATGTGCTGGTTGTCGCGGGGTTTCAGGGCTGCGACATTCGCAAACGGATCACGACGCTGGGTCGCGGAGGGTCGGACACGTCCGCGGTTGCCTTGGCTGCCGCGCTTCGAGCCGATCTTTGTGAAATCTTCACGGACGTGGACGGTGTGTACACAACAGACCCGAATATCTGCCCCAAGGCCCGTAAAATCAACCGGATCACCTACGACGAGATGCTGGAGATGGCCAGCATGGGAGCCAAGGTGCTCCAGATTCGGTCCGTTCAATTCGCCAAAAAATACCAGGTTCCCGTGCATGTTCGTTCAACATTTTCCGACGAGCCGGGAACCATCGTCACCAAGGAGGAGGAAGGCATGGAAGAAGCGTTGGTGTCCAGCATCGCCTATGACAGGGATCAGGCACGGGTCACCTTGATGGACGTCTACGACGAGCCTGGGGTGGCGGCGACGATTTTCGCTCCCATTTCCGACGCGGACATCGTCGTGGACATGATCGTCCAGAATCCCAGTCGGGAAGGCCGCACGGACATGACCTTTACCGTGCCGCGTGGAGACCTGGAAGGTACCATCCGCATCCTCGAACGTCTGAAAACGGAAATCGGTGCTCCGGCGGTGGTTTCCGACGCTGGCGTGAGCAAGGTTTCCATCATAGGCGTCGGAATGCGCAACCACTCCGGAGTGGCGGCCATGGCGTTCACGGCCTTGAAAAACGAGGGCATCAATATCCTGATGATCAGCACCTCGGAAATCAAGATTTCCATCCTCCTGGACGAAAAATATATCGAACTGGCCGTGCGGACCCTGCACGAGGCGTTTGGCCTGGACAAACCGGAAGCCGCGGCCACCTGTGAGCAGTCATGAACAACAATATCAGCATCTACGACACCACGCTACGGGACGGAGCGCAATCCGAAGATCTGCACCTCTCCACCGAAGACAAGATCCGCATCGCCCGGAAACTGGATGACTTGGGCATTGCCTACATCGAAGGCGGTTGGCCCGTTTCCAACCCCACGGATCTGCATTTTTTCAAGGACATCAAGAACTACGACCTGAAAATCGCCCGTGTGGCCTGTTTCGGCAGCACCCACAACCCCAAAAGCACACCGGACAAGGACCCGAATCTGAAGGCAGTGCTGCAGGCGCGGACCGAGGTGGTCACCCTGTTCGGCAAGACCTGGGACATCCATGTCCAGGAGGCGTTGCGCACCACCCTGGAGCACAACCTGGAAATCATCGCCGGCTCCCTGGCCCATGTCCGGCCCGAAGTCCGGGAGCTGTTCTTCGATGCCGAGCATTTTTTCGACGGTTTCAAGGCCCGGCCGGAATATGCCCTGCAGTGCCTGCGCAAGGCCTGGGAGGCCGGTGCGGACGTACTGGTGCTCTGCGACACCAACGGCGGCTGCCTGCCCCAGGAGATTGGGGAGATCACATCCCGGGTCCAGGAAGCCCTTCCCGGAGCCAAGCTGGGCATTCACACCCATAATGATTCCGAAACCGCCGTGGCCAGTTCACTGATTGCCGTCGGCAAGGGCGCGGTCCAGGTTCAGGGAACCATCAATGGTTACGGAGAACGCTGCGGCAATGCCAATCTCTGTTCCGTAATTCCCAATTTGGAACTGAAAATGGGCTGCACCTGCCTGCCCGAGGGCCACCTGCCCCTGATTACGTCCACGGCCCACTTCGTATCCGAGGTGGCCAATCTGAAGCCCTTCCCCCGCCAGCCTTTTGTGGGCAACTCCGCCTTTGCGCACAAAGGCGGCATCCATGTCAGCGCCGTGACGCGCAACCCGATGACCTACGAGCACATCCAGCCCGAACTGGTGGGCAACAAGCAGCGTATTCTCCTCTCGGACCTGGCTGGACGCAGCAATATCCTGTTCAAGGCCAAGCAGTTCGGCTTTCACCTGGAAAAGGACGACCCGTTCGTCTCAGAGCTGCTGGCCGAGATCAAACAGCGTGAGAGCACCGGTTACGAATACGCCGCGGCCGAGGCCTCATTCGAACTGCTCCTGAACCAGACCCTGGGACGGATGCGTCGATATTTCAGCTTACTCAGTTTCCGGGTCATCGACGCCCGCCACGAGGATCAGGCCCAGCCCTGGGCCGAAGCCACGGTCATGCTCAAGGTGGGTGGAGTGGTGGAGCACACTGCCGCGGCCGGACAAGGCCCGGTCAACGCCCTGGACCACGCTCTACGCAAGGCCCTGGAACGTTTCTACCCCAACCTCAAGGAAATGCGTCTTGTGGATTTCAAGGTCCGGGTTCTCTCCGGGCGCTCCGGTACGGCTTCCCATGTCCGGGTGCTCATCGAATCCGGGGACGCCCATTCCAGCTGGATCACTGTGGGTGTTTCGCACAACATCATCGAGGCCAGCTGGCAGGCCCTGGAAGATTCCATGAACTACAAACTGTTCAAGGACGACCAGCGCAAGCTGGATCAGATCACCGCGGAAAAATAGCGTCATGTCCACGGCACATCGTCGGGAAACGATAGGCCGTGGATTTACGATTACCTCAATTTTTCACGCGTTTCGTGCCCTGCTGCTCCATTTTTTCCAGCTCTTCCTGGCGCAAGGCCCGACGCAACACCTTGCCCACCAGGGTTTTGGGCAGCTCGCCGCGGAATTCCACCCGCCGGGGAACCTTGTACTTGGCCAGCCTCTTGGAGCAGAACTCGATGATTTCGGACTGCTCGATCACGTCACCGTCTTTGGGCACGACGAACGCCTTGACGATTTCACCCCGTGTGGGATGGGGAATCCCCACAGCCACGGCCTCCTTGACCTTGGGATGTTCGTAGAGCACCTCGTCCACGTCCCTGGGGTACACGTTGTACCCGCCGGTGATGATCAGATCCTTCTTGCGGTCCACGATGAAGCAGAATCCGTCCTCGTCCATGGTGGCGATATCGCCGGTATACAGCCAGCCATTGCGGATGGTGGAGGCGGTCTCGTCGGCCCGGTTCCAGTACCCCTGCATGACCTGGGGGCCTTGGACCACCAGTTCGCCCAACTTGCCCGTGGGAACGGGCACTGCCCCACCCTCCATGTCGACGATGGCCGCTTCGGTGCCCGGGACCGGGATGCCGATGGAACCGGGCTTGTGTTTGCCGTCCAAAGGATTGAGGTGGGTCACCGGTGAAGCCTCAGTCAGGCCGTACCCTTCGATGATCTCGGCTCCGGTCAATTTCTGGAATTTTTGCATGATTTCCACGGGGAGCGGCGCTGATCCGGAAATGCAGTAATCAATGGAAGACAGCCTGTACTGGCCAAGATTCTTGTGCTGAATCATGGCCACAAATATGGCCGGAACGGCCGGAAAAATCGTGGGCTTGTATTTCTGAATGGCCTTGAGCAGGTCGGCCACCACCAGTCTGGGGAAGGGGATGATGGTCGCCCCCAGTCCCACGGCAAAATTCATGCAAACCGTCAGGCCGAAAATGTGAAAAAACGGCAGTACGGCCAAGAGGGTGTGCCGGGAGTTCCTGAGCTTGGGCAGCATGGCCAGGCTCTGTTGGACATTGGCGGTCAGATTGGCGTGAGAGAGCATCACTCCCTTCGGCACTCCGGTGGTTCCGCCGGTGTACTGGAGCATGGCCAAGGCATTGCCCGGATCGGAAACAACATGACTGTAAACGTCATGTCCCTTGAGGATCTCCGGCCAGGACAGGATGGTCGGATCGTCCCTGGGGACGTCCTTGCCCATACCCTGCTTCCAGGCCTTGAGTTTGTAAAGTTGACGCAAGGGAAAGCCCAAGGCGTCGGCAATGCTGGTAACGATGATTTTCCTGAAATGGGTGCGCCCGCGCAGTCCGGTTACCTTGGGCCACAGGAGGTCCAAGGTAACCAGAAACTCCGCCGAACTGTCCGTGACCTGATCGGAGAGTTCTTTTTCCATATACAGTGGATTCATCATTACCACCACGCCTCCGGCTTTGAGGATGGCAAAGTAGGTAATCAGGGTTTGCGGCAGATTCGGTAGCAACACAGCCACCCGGCTTCCTGCTTCCAGGCCGTTTTTTCGCAGATTCGCGGCCATGACCCCTGTCAAACGGTCAAATTCCGCGTACGTCGCCGACCAGTTTTGAAAAACAATGGCCTTGCTCTGCGGGGCCTTTCTCGCGGAGCGGTTCAACAGCTCATGAATGGCCATGACCTCGGGATCGAAGGGGGTCGGAATTTCGGGATCATAATACTTCCGCCAAGGACTGGAGACGTCGATCATGGTCTACCTCGTGATGAATGGTTCAGTTATCGTCGGCCGCGATCCCCAAGCGCTCGCGACAAAGAAAGGGCAATCTCCCCTTCTATGGGTCCAAATGCCGTGATTCGCCGTTCTCGTAGCGATTCCAGCCGTCGAGAGCAATCCGTGTTCACGATTTTCAATACGTCTCACCGCACAGGTCACATTTTCAGGGAGACAGGTTGGAGGCGATGATCCACACTGATGGGATTATTTGCGTTTGCGGGCACTCTCAAGTAAATAGTCAGCGATTCATTCATCTGTTATCCTCTTCGCTCGAAAATGCGGACTTCGGCTGAAATTCGACATGAAGGCAACGTCACATGTCGCCCATACCTTCCATCGAACTTTTTTTGAGACACCGAACATGCCAAAACGCACTGACCTTCGCCGTATCCTGCTCATTGGCTCCGGTCCTATCGTCATCGGCCAAGCCTGTGAATTCGACTATTCCGGTACCCAAGCCCTCAAGGCCCTCAAGGAAGAAGGCTACGAAGTCATCCTGGTCAACTCCAATCCGGCCACGATCATGACCGATCCGGAGTTGGCTGACAAAACATATATCGAACCCATTGATCCGGAGGTCGTGGCCAAAATCATCGCCAGGGAACGTCCGGACGCCCTGCTGCCCACCCTGGGTGGCCAGACCGGCTTGAACACCGGCTTGGCCCTGGCCGAATCCGGGGTATTGGAAAAGTATGGCGTGGAACTCATCGGAGCTACCCAGGAAGCCATTCGCAAGGCAGAGAGCCGGGAGGAATTCCGCCAGGCAATGCAAAACATCGGCCTGAAGGTACCCAGAAGCCTGATCGCCAGGAACATGGAGCAGGTTCGCCAGGCAGCCCGGGAAATCAATTTCCCGATTATCATTCGTCCAGCCTTTACCCTGGGCGGAACCGGCGGAGGCGTGGCCTATAACCAGGAAGACCTGGAATCCCTGGCCGAACAGGGGTTGACCGCCAGCATCAAGACCGAGGTCATGCTGGAAGAGTCCATCCTGGGCTGGAAGGAATATGAGCTGGAGGTGATGCGAGACAAGAACGACAACTGCGTGATCATCTGCTCCATCGAGAACCTGGACCCCATGGGTGTGCATACCGGGGACTCCGTCACCGTAGCGCCGTCTCAGACCCTGACCGACGCCGAGTACCAGATGATGCGCAATGCTTCTCTGGCCATCATGCGGGAGATCGGCGTGGAAACCGGCGGGTCCAACGTCCAGTTCGCGGTCAATCCAAAAAATGGAGACCTGGTCGTCATTGAAATGAATCCCCGGGTCTCCCGCTCCTCTGCTCTGGCTTCCAAAGCCACTGGCTTTCCCATTGCCAAGATCGCGGCCAAACTGGCCGTGGGCTATACCCTGGATGAGCTGCCCAATGACATCACCCGGGAAACCATGGCTTCCTTTGAACCGGCCATCGATTACTGCGTGATCAAAATCCCCCGCTTCACCTTTGAAAAATTTCCAGGCTCCCAAGACTACCTGACCACCTCCATGAAAAGCGTGGGCGAGACCATGGCCATCGGCCGAACATTCAAGGAAGCGTTGCAAAAAGGGATGCGCTCCCTGGAGGTCGGCGTCACAGGGCTCAGCTCCGATCTTTCCCAGTCCGTCCCGGACCATGATACCATCCTCAGCAATTTACGACTGCCCCACTCCAAGCGATTGTTCGTTCTTCGCCAAGCCCTGGTGGCCGGTCTCGGCGAACAGGAAATCGTTGATGCCACGGGCATCGATCCCTGGTTCATCCGCCAGATCGCGGAGATCGTGGGCTTTGAAGGCGAGCTGAAGCAGTTCGCCTTGGCCGAAAACCTGTCTCCGGCCAACCCGAACATGACGGACATCCTGCGCCGGGCCAAGGAGATGGGCTTTTCCGACGCCCAACTGGCCGCGGCCTGGAAACGGACCGAGACGGACATTCGCAAACTGCGCCAGGATTTGGGCGTCCAGCCCACCTACAAGCTGGTGGACACCTGCGCCGCGGAATTCGAGGCCTACACGCCCTACTATTATTCCACCTATGAGCAGGAAAGCGAGACAAGGGCAAGTGATCGGCGAAAGGTGGTCATTCTCGGCGGTGGACCGAACCGCATCGGCCAGGGCATCGAGTTCGATTACTGTTGTGTCCACGCCTCCTACTCCTTGCGGGAAATGGGCGTGGAATCGATCATGGTCAATTCCAATCCCGAAACCGTGAGCACGGACTACGACACCTCGGACCGCCTCTATTTTGAGCCCCTGACCTTCGAGGACGTCCTGAACATCGTGGAAACCGAGAAGCCCGAAGGAGTGATCGTCCAGTTCGGCGGCCAGACGCCTTTGAACCTGGCCGTGCCCCTGATGCGTGCCGGGGTGCCGATCCTGGGTACCAGTCCGGACAGCATCGACCGGGCCGAGGACCGGGAACGCTTCCAGGCTTTGCTCCAGAAGCTGGGGCTGCGCCAGCCGGACAACGGCACGGCCATGACCCCGGACGAGGCCATTGTCATCGCCGGACGCATCGGCTATCCGGTGGTGGTCCGGCCTTCCTATGTCCTTGGCGGGCGGGCCATGGAGATCGTCTTCGACGAGGCCCAGCTCCGTTCCTATTTCACCGAGGCGGCCCAGGTCTGCCCCGGCCATCCGATTCTGATCGACAAGTTCCTGCAACACGCCATCGAAGTGGACGTAGACGCGCTCAGCGACGGCCAGGACACGCTGGTGGCCGGGATCATGGAGCACATCGAGGAAGCCGGAATCCACTCCGGAGATTCGGCCTGCGTCCTGCCCCCGCATACCTTGTCCGAAGAGATCATCAATGAAATCCGTCGTCAGACCAAGGCCCTGGCCAGGGAACTGGGCGTGGTCGGGTTGATGAACATTCAGTACGCGGTCCAGGATGGGACGATCTTTATTCTGGAGGTCAACCCTCGGGCCTCGCGCACGGCGCCATTTGTCAGCAAGGCCACCGGCCTGCCCCTGGCCAAGCTGGCCACCCGGATCATGCTTGGCCAAAAACTGAAGGACCTGGGCATCCCGGATCAGGTTCCACTGAAATACATCTCGGTCAAGGAGTCCGTCTTCCCGTTCCGCCGTTTTCCCGGCGTGGACGTGCTTCTGGGGCCGGAAATGCGCTCCACCGGCGAGGTCATGGGCATTGATGAAAGCTTCGGCCTGGCCTTCATGAAGAGCCAACTCGCCGCGGGTCAGCGCCTGCCGGAATCCGGCACGGTGTTCATCTCCGTGAACGACACGGACAAACAGGATGTCCTGCCAGTGGCCCAAATCTTTCAGGACCTGGGTTTCCGCATCCTGGCCACCAAGGGCACCGCCGGTCTGCTTCAGGAGCACGGCCTGACCGCGGAGCACGTCTTCAAAGTCCACGAAGGCCGTCCCCACGTAGTGGACCATATCAAGAACAAGGCCATCGACCTGGTGATCAACACCTCCTCCGGAAAGAAGACCGTTCACGACTCTTCCTCCATCCGGCAGACCACCCTGCTCTACGGCATCCCCTACACCACGACTTTGGCCGGAGCCAAAGCCATGGCCCAGGCTCTCCAGGAACTCAAGGGCAGGGGCATGGAAGTGAAGAGTTTACAGGAGTATCACCGGGGGTGATTACCATGGACCTAGACTCTCCACTGAAAGCCGAAGAATTTGATCGACGTTTCGGTAATGGAGAAGATGTGTAACTGCTCAATAACTACGGGCAAGTGAACCATACCAAAACACCTGGACCCCGGCCTGCACCGGGGTGACGACTGCGGTAAATCGCCAATGCGGCACTCCATTCCGTCATACCGGCGAAGGCCGGTATCCAGGCAGCACAGTATCCCGATGCCAGGCTGCCCTGGCTTATTGAGCAATTACGAAGATGTTTCCGATTATCTTGATTTCTAACAAGCAAAAAGGCCTGGCTTGGAAAAACAAACCATTTCCTTTTCCTTTCCGAGCTGGATGACTCTCGTCCATGGCTGATCAAGCTCAAATCCTCGAGGGCTCCACGGAAGCCCTGGTAACCATATGGATTTCCGAGAAATTACGGAAAACGCACCGACATATCTTTCAGGGACTCCCTCAATGAAACGAGAATACTGCGGACTCGTGGGCATCTCCGGACATCCGGAAGCGGCAAGGATGGCCTATTTCGGACTGTACGCCCTGCAACATCGTGGCCAGGAGAGTGCGGGCATCGTGACCTGGGACGGAACCAAACTCCGGGAACAGCGGGGCATGGGACTGGTGGCCGACGTCTTCAACGAGCGCCATTTGGGCAAGGAGCTCAAAGGATCCATCGCCGTGGGCCACCTCCGCTACTCCACCACCGGGGCCTCCCTGCTGCGCAATGCCCAGCCGTTCATGGTCCGTTTTGGTGATTACCGGATAGCCATTGGTCACAACGGCAACCTGGTCAATGCCCAGGACTTGCGTTTGGAGTTGGAAGAACAGGGATCCATTTTTCAAACCACCATGGACAGCGAGGTCATTGTTCACCTCATCGCGCGCAACCTGAACGGCAAATCCCTGGAAGAAGCCGTCGCCCTGGCCTGTTCCCGGATCAAGGGGGCCTACTCGCTGGTCATTCTCGCCAACAACAAACTCATTGCCCTGCGCGACCCCCTGGGCTTTCGCCCTTTGGCGCTGGGTCGGATGGGAGATGCCTACGTGGTAGCCTCGGAGACCTGCGCTTTCGACCTGCTGGAGGCCGAGCACCTGCGGTGCATCGAACCCGGAGAAATGGTCGTTATCGAGGACCGCTGTTTCACCTCACGCCGATTCGCCGATACGGTTCCGACCAAGTCCTGCATTTTCGAACTGGTCTATTTTGCCCGCCCGGATTCCCTGGTTTTCGGCAAAGAGGTCTATGCGAGCCGAAAAACCATGGGAGAACTCCTGGCCCAGGAAGCCCCGGTGGATGCGGATTTCATCATGCCTTTTCCGGACTCCGGAATGTATGCGGCCGTTGGCTACGCCCAGGCATCTGGCATGCCCTTCGAGCTGGGCATGATCCGCAATCACTATATTGGACGGACCTTTATTCAGCCTTCCCAGGACATGCGGGACTTTGGCGTCCGGGTCAAGCTCAATCCCGTGCGCTCCCTGATCAAGAACAAGCGACTGGTGATCATCGAGGATTCCATCGTCCGGGGCACGACCATCCGAACCAGGGTCAAGAAGCTGCGCGAGCTTGGAGCCCGGGAAATCCATATGCGGGTCAGCTGTCCACCCATTCGCCACCCCTGTTTTTTCGGGATTGATTTTTCCTCCAAAGGCGAACTGATCGCCTCCAACCATCCGGTTCCGGATATTGCTCGGTATATCGGTCTGGACAGCCTGCACTACCTGAGCATCGACGGCCTGTTGACCGCCGCTGGAAAGGATATAAGCTATTGTTTGGCATGTTTCGACGGAAACTACCCAGTCGAGGTGAATGCGGCCTGCTCCAAGATGTGTCTGGAGGATAAGTGCTGCGGATGATGGCCCAAGGAAGACCCGAGAAATGCTCATGGAACGCCACACGCGAGAGCATGAAAGAGTGCACGTGCATTTGGTGAGTGCCTTGGCGACCCAAAACCCAGGCCACGGATCGTTACCGGCTTCCTCTTCCACTCCAGTCTCGTCGCAACCCCAATCTTTCCCGGAGTCCTCGCCTCGCGACTGGCTGGCCTTGGGCCGAGAAGTCATGGACGTGGAGATTGCCGGTTTGGCTGCTGTTCGTGATGATCTGGGCCAAGGCTTTTTGGATGCTCTGGAAACGCTGGCGTGTTGCTCCGGCCGGGTCGTGGTCATCGGCCTGGGCAAATCCGGTCTGGTGGGGCGCAAGATTGCCGCAACCTTGAGCAGTACGGGAACACCGGCTTTTTTTCTGCACCCCGTGGAAGGCGCCCATGGCGATCTGGGCATGATTCGGCCCGAGGATGTGGCCCTGGCCATTTCGAATAGCGGTGAAACCGACGAGCTGAACGCGATTTTGCCCGCCTTGCGCTCCCTGGGCGTGCGCATCGTGGCCGTAACCCGAGATGAATGCTCCTCACTGGCAGGACTGAGCGACATCGTCATCAAGGTTGCCGTTCCCAAGGAGGCCTGTCCCTTGGGTTTGGCCCCCACGGCCAGCACCACCGCGGCCCTGGCTGTGGGCGACGCTCTGGCCGTAGGTTTGATCCACTGGAAACGATTTGATGCCTGCGCCTTTCGACGCTGTCATCCCGGCGGCACCCTTGGACAGCGATTACGCTTGCTGATCCAGGACGTCATGCACCGGGACAACCTTCCCGTGGTACGCTCCGGAGTCTCCCTTGCCCATGCCCTGAACGTGCTCAACACCGGCGGCTTGGGCACCGTGGCAGTTATCGACAACCTCGGCCGCCTCATGGGCATCCTCACGGACGGAGACGTTCGCCGTCTGGTTTGCCACAGTCGCTTACATACCGAGAATGCCGTGGACACGGCCATGACCGTTTCGCCCCGCAGCGTTCTTCCGAGCCAAACAGCCGCTCTCGCTTTGGACGTCATGGAGTCCGCGGCGATCACGGTCCTGCCCGTTGTGGGAGCAGATGGTCTGCTCTGCGGAATGGTCCACCTGCACGATCTGTTGGGCAAGGGAGGCGTCACGTTTTCCCGTTGACTTCTTCATTGCCCCTCTTCGCTCATCAACTCGGAACGCGAGGTGACGATGTGCAACGAAACCGTCATGCCCGGAAAAACAACCGTGGACCAATCCCATGTCTGCGCCCGCTGCGCCGAGCAATATCCAACCTGTTGCCGGATCAGCCCGGGCATGGAAGCCTCCTGCTTTCCGATCAGTTCCGAGGAGTTGGCCAGATTGGCGCCCCACGCCGCCACTCTCGGAGTTCCCCCAGTCGTGGAAGAACCAAACACCGAAACGTTCGTCCAGGCCTTGCACAAGCTGTTTCCCGGGTATTGCGATCAACTTCGCCTTGCTTTTCCTCTCCATCAGCTTCATTTTCGCCTTCGCGTATCTGCGGGCGGCGAGTGTCTCTTTCTGGGGAAAAAGGGCTGCGTTCTGCCTATTCCGGACCGTCCGTATTATTGCCGACTCTATCCTTTCTGGTTTATCAATTCCACGGTATTCACGTTCACGTCATCCCAGTGTCTGGCCGTGAACAATTCTGCCTCAACCGCGGGGCTTTACGCCCTGTTCAAGACTGATCAGCCCACCTTGCGCATCCTTCACGATTCCCTGCGGATCGCCTGGGGATTGCATACGGATGAGCTGAGACCGAGATAAACAATGCGTAAGCTTTTGATTATTGGCGCCATACTCCTGGTTCTCCTTGTGCTCACCGGAATCGGAGGCCTTACCGGGCTGTATTTCTGGGCCGCGCGCGATCTGCCCAGCTTCAAAAAGATCACCGACTACAACCCCCCGCTGGTGACCACGGTCCTGGACCGCAACGACGACGTCCTGGGATACTTCTTCCATGAGCGCCGATTCCTTGTGGAATCCACGGATCTTCCGCCCCATGTCGTCCAAAGTTTTCTGGCCGCGGAAGACAGTAACTTCTATCATCATGAAGGGATCGATATTTCCGGCATTCTGCGTTCCCTGATCCGGAACATCCAGGCCCGGAGCATTGTCCAGGGGGGCAGCACCATCACCCAACAGGTTATCAAATCCCTGCTGCTAACCCCTGAGCGCAGTTACGAGCGCAAGCTCAAGGAGGCCATCCTGGCCTATCGACTGGAGCGCTATCTGACCAAGGATGAAATTCTGACCATCTACCTGAATCAGATTTTTTTCGGAGCCGGGGCCTATGGCATCGAGGCCGCTGCCCGGACCTATTTCAACAAGCACGCCCATGAACTGGATTTGGCGGAAGCCGCCTTGCTGGCTGGTTTACCCAAGGCTCCCTCGGTCAACAATCCCTTGCGCAATGCCGCTGGGGCCAGATCCCGGCAGGTTTATGTTTTGGAGCGCCTGCTGGCCCTGGGGTGGATAACTCCAGAGGAGCACGGCGCCGCCCTGGAACAGCATTTGGTTTTTGACTCTGGAAGCGATCCGTCATGGCGACGGGGAGCCTGGTATCTGGAGGAGGTCCGCCGGGAACTGATCGCCAGATACGGCGAGGAGAAGGTCTATACTGGCGGGTTGACGGTGCGAACCGCCGCGGACCTGCGCCACCAGGTAGCCGCGGAAAAGGCCATGCGTTCCGAGTTGACGGCTCTGGGCAAGCGACAGGGCTGGCGGGGTCCCATTGAAAATCTTTCGGGAACGGCCGTCGACGACTTTTTGTTGAACCAGCAGTTGGACGTGGAGGCCTTTCTTGAGGGAACCTGGGTTCGTGTCCTGGTCACCAACGTCCGCACCGACGGCGCGTATGTTCGCTTCGGCCCCTACCACGGATGGATGGACGTGGCGACCATGGGATGGGCCCGAACACCGAACCCACAACGTGCCCCCGAGGATGTCCGCCCGGTCCGTGATGCCCAGCAGGTTCTTCAGGTTGGAGACGTTATCTGGGCATCGCTGTCAACTCCGGATGACATCCACGTTGAAGGAATCGACCTTGAAGCTGTTGAGGACATCGGGAGCAACGAGGTTACCCAGGCCCTGCTGGGCAAGACCTGGGAACTTGCCCTGGAACAGGAACCAACGGTTGAAGGCGCCCTGGCTTCCATCGATCCCGTGACCGGTGACGTTCTGGCCCTGGTAGGCGGGTACAGTTTTCAGCGCAGCCATTTCAACAGGGCTACCCAGGCCATACGACAGCCTGGTTCCACATTCAAGCCCGTGGTCTACTCCGCGGCCCTGGACCATGGCTACACCGCGGCATCCATCGTGATGGACGCACCCATTGTCTTTACGGACGCCGCGACACGGGACACCTGGAAACCGGAAAACTTCGAAGGTCGCTTCCACGGCCCAACAATGCTCCGCGACGCGTTGGTCAAGTCCAGGAATCTGGTCACAATTCGGGTTGCGCAGTCCGTGGGGATCCCAGAGATCATTGAACGGGCGCAAACATTAGGACTGCGGGGGGATTTCACCCCGGACCTTTCCGTCAGCCTCGGCTCCATCCCCGTCAACCTGCTGAATATGTGCGAAGCCTTTTCCGCTTTTGCCCGGGATGGCTCAACGGTCGCCCCCCGTACAATTCTTTCCGTGCATACAGCCTGGGGTGACACCTTGCTGGAGCAAGACACGCAGATTACTCCGGGCATTTCCGCTCAGAACGCCTACATCATCACCAATATGCTGGAAGAGGCGGTACGCGATGGAACTGGTCGGCGGGCTCGAGCTTTGGGTCGCCCCGTGGCCGGTAAAACCGGCACCACCAACAACCACCACGATGCCTGGTTTATCGGCTACACTCCGTACTTGCTGACCGGGGTGTATGTCGGATTTGACCAACTGGCCCCGCTCGGGCGACTGGAAACCGGCTCACGTGCGGCCTTGCCGGCCTGGCTGGCCTATCGGCAACAAGTGGAAGATATGTATCCGGTGCAGAACTTTACCCCCCCTCCGGGTTTGATCATGGCCCGGGTTGACGCACGCAGTGGACTGCTGGCCGGGCCTGGGTGGGAAGGCGACACCTTTCTGCTGCCCTTCATCTCTGGAACCCAGCCGCAACAGATTGCCAGTTCGCGAAGGGATGATGGTCGTGGGGCCCGACCGAGTTCCGAGGAAGATCTGCTCCGCCAAATCTTTTAACAGGCTCTGATCATCGGATGTTGCCCGTTGCGTCAGTGAACGTGACGCGGACTTGTCACGCAATCTTCAAGGAGTGCCCAGCATGAGTATTGAAATCGCCAAGTCGTTCATCAAGGCCACATCAGAAGTGTTGTCCACGATGGCCATGATCTCACCCGTGGCCGGCAAGCCCTACGTCAAAAAAGACAGCATGGCCAAAGGTGACGTAACCGGTGTGATCGGGTTGACCGGGGACAAGCTGGGAACCATCTCGGTGACCTTCACGCAAAAATGCGCTCTGGCGGTGGTGAAGAACATGCTTGGTGAGGACATCCAGGATGTGATTCAGGATACAAAGGACGCTGTCGGGGAAATCACAAACATGATTTCCGGAAAATCCCGCCAACTTCTGGCCGAATCCGGACTGACCATATTGTCCGCGACGCCAACGGTGATCATGGGCAAGGGGCACACGATTCACCACATATCTTCCGAACCGATCATGGCCATTCCGTTCACCACGGACCATGGTGAGTTCACTGTTGAATTCTGTTTTCAATAACCCCTTGTGGCGGCCACTTTTGCTTACGGTGGCCCGCATCGATCTATCGGCACCATTCACCGGTGCTGCGGTCCGCTGAAAACTCAACCGGATTTTTTCCAGGAATCTTCTTCATGCGCCTACTTCGTTTTTTTTCATTTTTTTTGTTCCTGCTGCTCTGCGCAACATCGGTCGAGGCCCGCTTGCAGGTCAGCCCGCCCTCGGAGCTGACAGCCCGTAATTTTTTTCTGATGGACGCCCTCAGCGGCGCGGCCTTGGCTGAAAGGGACGCTGATCAGCGGGTTGAACCAGCCAGCCTGACCAAAATCATGACCGCCTACCTGGTTTTTCGTGAACTGCAATCCGGAAATCTGACCCTTGAAGAGCAGGTTCTCGTCAGCGAACAGGCTTGGCGCACCGGGATGACCGGAGCGTCACGGATGTACATTGACGTGGGCAGCCACGTTGTGGTGGAGGATCTGATCCGCGGCATGATCATCCAATCCGGCAATGATGCCTGCGTGGCTCTTGCGGAGCATATCGCCGGGACCGAGGCGGCTTTCGTGGATCTGATGAATGCGCAGGCCCAAGCATTGGGACTGACCAACACCCTTTTCCAGAACAGCCACGGCCTGCCCAGTGAACAACCGCAATATACTTCAGCACGGGATATCGTCACCCTGGCCCGAGAGCTGATTTTATCCTTCCCGGAATATTACGGCTTCTATTCCGAACGCAGCTTTACGTTCAACAACATCACCCAGCACAATCGCAACCTGTTGCTGGGCCGTGATCCCTCAGTGGACGGAGTAAAAACCGGCTGGACCTCCGCCGCGGGCTACAACCTGGTCACATCCGCCCAGCGCGAGGATATGCGTCTGGTTGCTGTGGTCATGGGAATCGAGGCAGCCAGCTCAAGAGAAGGAGGCTTGGCTCGGGCCGAACAATCCCAGGCTCTTTTGAACTGGGGATTTCGCCAGTTTGAAACCGTTCTCTTTCAGGAGCCCGGTGAGATTCTCGTTGAGCCGCGGCTCTGGTTTGGTGCGGAAACCCGTCTCCCCGTAGGCCTGGATACCATGTTCCATGCCTCGATTCCTCGAGGAAGCCGTGATGATCTGCGCTTGGAAATGATCTTGGCGGAAACCATTGAAGCCCCGGTGGAAATCGGAGAGCAGGTTGGTGAGTTACGGGTTTATCTTGAGGATGAGCTCGTTGCCGATCATCCCCTGGTTGCCTTGAAATCTGTAGAGGAAGGCGGGATTTTTCGTTTTTTACTGGATAGCGTGTTACGGATACTCCCATAGTCGGAAAGCCCAAAAAATCAGGCTCTCAGCCCACCGAAGGGATCCGCCATCATCTCGTCCCATCAGGAGCGATACCATGAAAAAACTTGAGATCATCACTAGGCCGTTTAAACTGGACGTGGTCAAAACAACGCTCGCCGGATTGGGCGCAAAGGGCATGACCATCAAGGAGGTTCGTGGTTTCGGCAGGCAGCGCGGACATACCGAGGTGTATCGCGGAGCCGAATACCAGGTGGAGTTCACGTCAAAAATCAAGATAGAGGTGGTTGTTGATGACGCCATGGTCAACCAAGTGGTGGAAGCGGTCCAGAAAACAGCCATGACCGGAAAGGTCGGTGACGGGAAAATTTTTGTTTTGCCGGTGGAAGACGTGATCCGAATTCGTACGGGAGAACGCGGCGTGGAGGCCATCTAGCCGTTATTTCCCTGGCTTGTCCCTCCGGCGGTCCCAGGTCTCTTCGCGAGAACGACAGCCAAAACAGACAGCTTCGTGTTCATGGCCAAATTTTCCCAACCGTCCTCGGTCCGTGACAACAATGCCGCTTCCAGATTGCGCGCGGAGCGCAACGAACTGCTACGAACAGCAGTGGCCACGGGCTGCATCCCGGAGAACTTCTCGTTACGGCTGACCCGGCTCACGGACCGCTATTTCCAGGCCAGGGTTGCAGAGATCCAGTCATGCTCCTGCATCGGCACGCCACCTCTTTCAGGCGCAGCGTTTGTTGTTGTCGCCGTTGGAGGTTATGGCCAAGAAACCCTTTGTCCCGGTTCGGACCTGGACGTGCTGGTGCTCTTCCAGGACAGCGTGCCCGCGAGCACGGAAGACTTCTGTCAAGACCTGTTTCTTCCGCTCTGGGACCTGGGATTGGAACTGGGGCACGGCGTTCGCGGTCTGGATGAATGCCTTCGTCTGGCAGATGAAGATCAAAAGACATTCACCGCCCTGCTTTCAGCGCGCTACCTGACCGGTGATCCTGCTGTGATGCGCCGCTTTGCCGAGGCATTCATTCAGCAGGCCGCCCACCACGATTTTTCCGTCCTGGCGGATATTTTCGATCCCCCCGAACGCACGGAGCGGATACCCGTGCGCACGGAAACCGGTGCTACGGAAAACGACCCACGGCTTGCCGAGTTCGATTTTGACCTGACCGCGGAGAATCTTCTCGAACCCAATCTGAAATCCACTCCGGGCGGTCTCCGTGACTACCATCGTCTACTCTGGTTGGCTGTCCCGCGTCTGACGGATCAAGGTCGCCGGATTACCACCTCTCCCGCGGGCCCGTTCTCGGACATGGATGTTGCCGATCTGCACCAGGATGTAACCTTTTTGCTTCGAACCCGCTCAGCCCTGCACATGACGGTTGGACGCAAGGCCGATGTTCTGCATCTGGAAATCCAGCCGGAAGTGGCCCGACTTCTGGGTTTCGTGAATCCTGATGCCGGATTGGCCGTGGAAGTGTTTCTGGGACGGCTGCACAGGGCCATGGGACGCATCCGGGCCATGTACCTGACTGTCCTGCGGACACTTCGCGGCCTGGATCAGACACGCTCGATTCACTTCCTTAACCAGGAAACGGAGCAGGACATCATTTTAGCCGCCGATGGACTGGCCCTGGCTCAGCCCCCCACCTCCCAAGCGTCCCCTTCTTCTGGAAAACAAGTCATGGCCCTTTTCCAGGCCATGGGGCGTACCGGTTTGCCGCTGTCCTGGGCAGTACGCAGTCCGCTCGCCGCTGTCTGTTCTCACCTCCTCCGGGACGTGGGGGAAAGGTCTGCAACTCTTCAGCAACTGGCCATGATTCTGGCCGCGCCCGGAGGGCGACAAGCCGGTCGGGACATGCTCGCCACGGGGGTTCTGGCCGCCTTGATTCCAGAACTGGGTCGCGTCCAAGACCACATTCAGTTCGATGCCTATCATCTGCGTCCAGTTGGGGCGCACACCGTGGAAGCCATCGGTTTCCTCAGCACATGGCGCAATCAGGATGCAGTTCAGGACCCGGACCGTCACCCATCCCAGATAATGAGCCGGGAAGCCCAGTTGGCCAGCGACATTTGGCAACGTATTCCAGAGCCAACAGCCCTGATCCTGGGGACGCTCCTGCATGACATCGCAAAGGGGGCTGCTGATCATGCCCAAGCCGGAGCGAACGTAGCCAATCAGATCCTTCGGCGTTTTCAGGCCCCGGAAGAACTGCTTGACGAGGTGGAGTTTTTGGTCCGCGAACACCTGTTGCTGTTCAAAACCGCCACTCGCAAGGACCTTCACGACGAGCAGGTCGTGGCCGGCTGTGCCGAACGTATCGGGATAAGCACTCGGCTGGATCATTTGATGCTCCTCAGCATGGCCGATGCCCGAGCCACGGGGCCAAAAGCCTGGAATGCGTGGAACGCCGCCCTGCTCCGCGATCTTTATTTCAAGATTCGCAAGCTGTTCACCCATGGCCCGCTGTCCCACCCCCAGGCCATGCAGCGCCTTGAAATGCTTCGGCTAACAGTTCTCCACGGTTTTTCGGAATCTGACATTTCGCCAGAACTGGACGGTTTGCTGCATCACCTTCCTCTGCGCTATCTGCTGACCACTCCTGCTGAAACCATTGTCCGCCACATTCAAATTGTCGATCGACTTCAACGGAACACGGTGGC
Organism: Desulfovibrionales bacterium; assembly: GCA_007693505.1. Taxonomy (GTDB): domain Bacteria; phylum Desulfobacterota; class Desulfovibrionia; order Desulfovibrionales; family Desulfonatronaceae; genus Desulfonatronum. The sequence continues at coordinate 19,361 of REDL01000047.1, forward strand.
AGAGAAAATCCGCATCCCCGGAGGTCGCGGCGGCCTGGGGCTGGCTGAGGTGGAGGTGGTCACGCTGACTGACTCGGGTTGTCACGAAGTGACATTTGCCGTCATGGCCCAACCCGGCATCTTTCCTGTGCTTTGCGGCGTTCTGACGCTGCATGGGCTGGATGTTCTTGCCGCAGAAATGATCTCCTGGCCAGAAGACGTCGTGCTCACGGTGTTCAAAACCCAGGACCCGCCAGATCTCTTGCACTTGGAGGAACTGGCCTTCCGGCTCAAACAGTCAGTCAAGTTCACCATGACCGGCAAACTGTTTCTGGCAGAACGACTGACGGAAAAATGGCAGTCCCGATTGAACAGCATCGCTCCACCCTCAGCCCTGCCCCCGACCGTACACATCGACAACGAAGCAAATGATTTCTCTACCCAGATTGAGATCGTTGCCGATGATGGCCCTGGTTGCCTGTATCAGCTAGCTGAAACCTTCGAACGCCTTCGCGTCCAAATCATTCGGGCCAAGATCGCCACCCAGATTGACCGCATTGCCGACAGCTTCGATGTCCGAGACCATCTTGGCCAAAAAATCACGGACACTGCCCAGATTAATGCAATTCGGGAAGCCTTGCTTGATGCCCTGAGCCAGATCTGAGCAGCCTTGCCCATGCGGTTCCCGGACAAAGGGAAATGGGGGGAGCCATTTTCTCGCCCAGGTACACGGATTCCCTGCACAGTAGACAGAAACCTGAAGTTCAAACGCCTTGCTCAACCTCACACCCTGTTTCGGGAAAAGAGACATACCGAGAACGTCCGGCACCATTAAGACCATGTCGCAAATGATGCCGGACCGCTGATCTTCGACGACCGTCGAAGCTTATACGCCTCAGGTTCCCCCGAAGCCCACGGTGGTCTTTTGCTCAGTCACGATTACGGGCACCTTTCGTTGGCCCTGACTGTGCTTGAGCATCTGTTCCATGTGTTTGGGATTGATTTTTACATCATGGTAGACATGGCCGGGATGCGCCTCACGGGCGCGTGTGGTATGGGGTCACCCCTGTTTTCCATAAATAATCGTCTGGCTCATAATCCTTCTCCTTGGCTGAATGTGACAAGCATTCATCCATTTGACATTCACCGCTTTCCTGAGTCAACCTGCATACCGAACGGTCGATCAAGGCCCGGAAGAGCGCTAGCATTGATTATACCGTCCGAGCGTTGATTGAACCCTTTGATTCAAACCTACCCACGGGACCGTGTCACGGCCACTTGCTTCAGGCAAAAAAAAATGGACAACTCCGTTGCGAAATTCTCCGCAACCGTGGACGGGGAACCTCCTCCTGCTGCATTTGGGCTGGCTCCACGGGCCGCTTAAGGAGCAGCCATGCGTCTTGTTATCGTTTCCAATCGTCTGCCCATCAGCCTTGTGGAACAAGACGGAAAAATCATCGCCAAGGAATCCGTCGGCGGCCTTGCCACCGGATTGAATTCCTATCTGGACACCCTGGACAGGAACTCGCCCTTCAGCGGTGATCCGCTCTGGGTCGGCTGGCCTGGAATGTACCTGGACGACCCGAGCCGATTCGATTTTACCTCGCGGATCATGGGCAAATTTCGAATCTGTCCGGTCAACGTGACCCCGGATCAAATAGACAGTTTTTATCTCGGTTTCTGTAACTCGACGCTTTGGCCACTGTTCCACTATTTTCCGTCATACGTGGCCTTCGACGAAGCCTCCTGGGACAGCTATGTTCAGGTCAACGACATCTTTCGTCAGGCCGTGGAATCTGTTCTGGAACCTGACGATGTGGTCTGGGTGCATGACTACCAGATCATGCTTCTGCCGGAAATGATCCGTGCCCGCCGTCCGGACGTGACCAGCGGTTTCTTTTTGCACATCCCCTTTCCGTCGTATGAAATCTTTCGACTGCTGCCCAGCATCTGGCGCTCACGTCTGCTCCAGGGGCTGCTGGGTTCGGATCTCATTGGTTTTCATACCTACGATTATTCCCAACATTTTTTGAGCAGCGTGTCCGCCATTCTCGGTCTGGAACACCATTTGGGCAAAATCATGGTCGGGGATCGTCTGGTCAAGGTGGACACTTTTCCCATGGGTATTGACTACCACAAGTACGCTCAGGCTGCCCGGGACCAGCGCACCCAGGACGAGAAGCAGGAACTTCGCGAATCCCTGGGCTCGGCCAAAATCATGCTGTCCATCGACCGCCTGGACTACAGCAAGGGCATTGCCAACCGGCTACGGGGATACGAGGCGTTTTTGGAGCGCTATCCGCAGTGGCATGAGCGGGTCATTTTGATGCTCGTGGTCGTCCCGTCCCGGACCGGTGTGGGCAAATACCAAGAGATGAAGAAACAGATCGATGAGCTGGTGGGGGCGATCAACGGTCGTTTCGGCAAACTGTCCTGGTCTCCGATCATCTACCAGTATACGGCCTATCCGCTCCGGGAACTGACCATGCTCTACGACATCAGCGACGTGGCCCTGGTCACTCCGCTTCGGGACGGGATGAATTTGATCGCCAAGGAATACATCGCAGCCAAGACAGACGATCAGGGTGTCCTTGTGCTCAGCGAGACGGCCGGAGCGGCCACGGAGTTGGGGGAAACCTTGATCGTCAACCCCAACAGCCTGTCGGACATCGCCGATGCCATTCACAAAGCCCTGGAAACACCGAGCGAGGATCAGCGCCAGATCATGACCCTGCTCAAAAATCGGCTGGAACGATTCGACGTCAACCACTGGGCCGAAGACTTCATGAATTCGCTTTTGCAGGTCAAGACGGAACAGGAACGGATGGAATCCACATTCATCAGCACCGAGGCTGCCTTGCAGGTGGTGCAGCAATGCGCTTCCGCCCAAAGCCGTTTGCTGCTCCTGGATTATGACGGCACGCTTGTGCCTTTTCACGACGCCCCGTCCATGGCCTGCCCATCCGAGGAGATCAAGGCCTCTTTGCAGGCCTTGACCGCCTTGCCGAATACCCAGGTGGTCATTCTCAGCGGCCGGGACAAGCATAATCTGGAACGATGCCTGGACAGCCTGCCGGTGGCCCTGGTGGCCGAACACGGGGTCTGGGTCCGGGAGGCAGGAGGCCAGTGGCAGATGATCCGGCCTCTGCTCAACGATTGGAAGGATCAGATTCGACCAATCCTGGAGCGTTTCAGCTCGCGGGTGCCCGGCACCTTCATTGAGGACAAGGATTTTTCCATGGCCTGGCACTATCGCCGGGCGGACCGCAATCTCGGCCAGCAACGGTCCCGGGAGCTGGCCGAGACGCTGCGCGGATTGGCCTCCAACGTGGGCATCCAGGTTCAGCAAGGCCCGATGGTTGTCGAGGTCCGCAGTGCCGGAATCAGCAAGGCCGTGTCCGCACTGCACTTCAGTGCCAAGCAGGCATGGGACTTCATTCTGGCCATGGGCGACGCGGAAAGCGATGAAGACATGTTCAGGACCCTGCCGGACCACGCCGTGACCATCCGGGTCGGCCACGACCAGTCCCATGCCACCTACAATATCCGCAACCCGCGGGCCGCCGGTGTGCTTTTGCGAAACTTCGCCTTGTAAATGGCTTCATTTGGGGGCCAGTCTGACTCAAAGCGCAAACATCATGGGGATTTTCCAATCCCTCTTGTTGCCCGCCAAGGAGCAAAAAGAGGAGCGGCTGCCGGTCGCTGCAAAACTCCGCCCCCCCTGACGGTCATGGACAGGTTGGAGGCCCCAAGACGACCAACCACTATTTCACATAAATCTTCACCAGATTCGTGGCCACACGCTCCTGGCGCGGCTTGGGCTGGCCGGCGGTGATCACCACGGCTTGGCCAGTGGCGAAATCCCGATTGCTGTCCACGAAATATTCCGTCCGATCCAGGTGATCCGACAATTGTTCCTTGATCGAACAGGGCAGCACACCTTTGGAAAAATTAAGAAACTGTCGAGCGGGATAATCCGGGCTGAGAGCGTAGATGGGCTGTTCCGGACGGCAGGCGCTGAGATGGCGAATCGTGGCCCCGGAGATGCTATGCGCCACCAAGGCCCGGACCCTGGCCTTCTCGGCCAGCAGGCAGGCGGCATAAGCAAGGAACCAGGCCGGATCAGACTGATCCCTGGGTGCCTTTGGTCCCCGGCGATGATTCGCTCCAAACCGTTCCGCCTCCAAGCCGATGTCCTGCATGGTGCGCACGGTGTCCACAGGGTGGGCACCGATGGCTGTCTCCTCGGAAAGCATCACGCAATCCGTGCCGTCATGAATGGCATTGGCCACATCGGTAATTTCAGCACGGGTCGGCATGGGGTTGTCCACCATGGAGAGCAGCATCTGGGTGGCCACGATCACTGGTTTGCCGGCCTGGTTGCAGGCCGTGATAATTTCCTTTTGCAATCCCGGTAGAGAGGCCAGCTGGCACTCCAGTCCCAGGTCGCCCCGGGCGACCATCACGCCATCCACCAGCTCCAGAATCTCTTCCAGATTCTCCACCGCGTTTTTGCGCTCCAGTTTGGCAATCACCGGAACCCGGTAGCCCAGACGCTCCATTTCGTTGATCAACGAGCGAATATCTTCGGCATCCTGGACAAAGGACAAGGCCACCACATTCACCCCAAGTTCCAGACCATAGGCCAGATCCAGCCGATCCTTGGGCGTGAACGCCGGCAAGGGACTGACTTTGCCGGGAAATGCCACGCCCTTTTTCGAGGACAGGAGCCCGGCATTGGCTGCCTGAAGCAGTGCCGTATGGGCATCGAGTTTTTCCTGAACCCGAAACTGCAGGCCGCCATCGCTTAAGGTCACTGTATCCCCGGGTTCCAAAACTTCCAGCAATCTCGGTTGATCCAGGTCGATCCATCTGGAGTTTTGCTGATGTTGTCCAGTAGAATCCAGATCCTTTTGACCACCAGGAAGCCCCATGTAAATCAGGTCGTCCTTGTGCACATCCCATGGAGCATCCGCGATTTCTCCGATGCGAATTTTTGGACCGGAAAGATCCTGGAGCAGGCTCAGGGAAACGTCCATTTCCGTTTCCAGCTTTTTCAACCGGGCAATGATTGTTTCAAAATAGGGCCGGTCACCATGAGAAAAGTTCAATCGAAAAATACGCACCCCTTGCTCGATCATCCGACGCAGCATGTCCTCTGAATCGATTGCCGGCCCTACCGTAACCACGATTTTTGTCTTCATACGCTTGCCTCCAGGTTTGGGATATGGATTTTGCTGGTCGTAACCCCAACGGCTGCACGAGGTGCCGCAATGGGCAGGTTTGGGGCCGCCATGGGTGCAACGACATAACACCCCATACCGATGGACTGAAACGAGCTACTCACGGGTCTTGCTGTAATGACCCCCGTTCCAAGCGTCAACGCGGAACATCGTCGCGATTCTTTCTTCCAGATCCCGCAACGCCGCGGGGGTGACGAGGCCTTGGTCCAGAGCATGGATGCTGACCTGGTCGCCTTGGGTGTCCACCGCGGCGGTACCGGGCAGAAGGCTGACCACCCACAGAAAGAGCACCCGGGCCGGATCGGTATGTAAATGAAGGATGTGGGGAACCACGGTGGGCGACACGTCCACCTGCAAGCGCATGGCCCGCGAGGCAACGTCCAGGCCGCCCAGCAGTGATTGCCAGAAAAAGTAGGGCAGGAAACGGAGCACGGCCAGAGGCCGCATGCGCCAGGATCGCGAAGGCGAGAGATAAAAGCTGGTCAGTACGGCCAACCCGATCCCGAGCAGTCCCAGCATGGAGAACAATGTCCCACCCTCAAGTACAATCCACCAGAGCAGACTGAATCCCAGAGTACGCTGGACAATCCGGGACAAGAGAGTCCTCGAACCATGATGAAACCATGCCGGTTCATCGTTGCGGGCTGCTGCATTGAAAGCATTACCAGTTCTGGTTTTCAATTTGGCCATTAACGCTCTCCTACCGCCCGGTCCACCAGGTCACGGCCAGAAAGACCAATACAAAACCGACAAACACGACACCTACGGTATGCCAGTACAGCAAACGTCGTTCGATCCGGTCCGGCACGGTTTGCATCCAGCGGCTTTGCAGGATCCGGTCCGACCAGGCCACGAGATTGATGGTCCCGCATGTTGGATCGCAGTAAGGACTGCTTCCCCACCAGGCGTGCAGACGGGACGCCCTGCGTTCCAGGGCTGACAGAAGCAGATCATCCAACCCACTACCTTCTCCGCGCCCCCGGTTCAGGCCAAGAAACAATCCAGACGCGATCAATCCCAGGACAATGGGCCAAAGTCCGTCCCAGACGGTCTTCCAGCCCTTTCCTGAAAGTCCAGGCAATATATTGATGATTTCCGGGAACAGCAGTGATGCCCAAAGAGGCAAGGCCACCACCAGAAGCAAAAGTCCGCCCCAGGCCAAAACCATTCCCCGCATTGGCGTCGTTTTTATCATATCGTCAGCAGTCTTGGAATGCACTCCGTGCGGCAAACGCTCTGCAGCCGTGCTCTGCCAGATTCGCCAGAGAAACATGACCATCAGCAGAGTCGTGCCCACGGCGGTCAGGGGCAACACCGCACTGAAAAATTCACTCCAGATCGGCGGCAACTGTTCTGCTCCGGATTTCAGGGTCTGTTTGACCAGGGCTCCAGCGGTGAACGGCGCCCCAATCAGGACAAGTCCCACGGCAGCCAGGCCGGCCAGAACCCACTGCCGATGGGTTACCTGCCATGGTGTCGCCTTGGCCACGCCGACGCCGAGAAACAGGGCTGCCTTGGCCAGACCGTGGACCAGTACGAACAACAGGAGCCCAGCCAGAGGCACGGAATGGGCCAGGGACGCTTCACCATGCTGGTAACTTGGAGCGGCCAGGATAAAGCCTACGGCCATGGTCATCAGCCCCATCTGACTGACGCTGGAATAGGCCAGAATGGTTTTTGGATCATGCTGGGTGAAGCCGGCGGCCACGGCGTAGACCGCACCGGACAAGCCCAGCCAGGCCAGCACCATTCCCCAGTCGGGCTGCCCGGCAACGAGGGGAAACAATTGCAGCCAGCCCAGCAGGCCGATCTTGATCATCACCCCGCTGAGCACCGCACTGGCCGCGGTGGGAGCCGCCGGATGGGCCAAAGGCAGCCAGAAGTGCAACCCGATCACCCCAGCCTTGATTCCAAAGCCGGCCACAGCCAGTGAGATGACCAGGGTCGATTGGGCATATCCGCCATTCGGGTCTGCCAGCGCTTGCGCCGCGTCCGTGAAGAGCAGACTGTCACCGAGGATTCCGGCGTAAAAAAAAGCCGTCGCCAGCAGCACCTCCCCGACCACGGCCATGATCAGATAGACTTTTCCGGCATACAGGGCCGTGGGCGATTGATCGTGGATGATCAACCCATAGGCGGCAAAACTCATCGTGGCGAAAAAAACATAAAAGGAGGCCAGATCCTGGGCCAGACAAACCCCGAGGTTGCCCGTCAAGGTGACCAAAAAAAAGAAGGCAAAACGGATCCGCTCCTGGCCACCTGACCAGGCAAACACCCCCGCTGCTGTCCAGAGTACAGCGGTCAAGAGCAGAAAAAGCCGTCCATATGCTCCGAAATGAAGTGTCGTATCCAAAAACAAGGCCGGAAAAGCACCGGGTGTTCCCCCCTCAACGAACAAGGCTAGCCCCAGGGCCGGCAACGGCGCAAGCCAAAGCCCCGGGCCGGCGGCCACATCCCGCACTCGGCCAAAACCAAGCAGGCAGCACACAAGGAGCGGAAAGCCGATGACGCCCAGCCAGATCATGATTTTCTGATGCCTCTGTTTTCTTCAGGTTTTACCGTTACACTGTCGGGGCTATCCTTTCGGTTGCCCTGGGCAGACGCAAGGCCTGCCCCTGCAAGTGACCGATCCTTCGATTGCAATTCATGGAAATGCTCCCCGACCGGCGGTGATGATTTTCGCGACACCCAGGGGGCTCCATTCCCAACCGGCAAAAACCCCGGCAGCCAGGGAGAAAAAGGCTGTGGCCAAGGTGGGCAGCAAAAGCATCCATGGTGCTTCCCAGGCTCGGCATGCCCCCGGAGACACTTCCCGACTTTCCTTGAAAACGGTTCCCTGGCCGGCATCTCCGGATTCCCCTGAGCAGGGGCGAAACCAGGCCCGGTAAAGGATGGGCAGAAAGTAGGCAGCGTTGAGCAGACTGCTGAGGACCAAAACCGCCACCACCCAGTCCTGGCCGGCCTGAATGCCCGCTTGGGCCAGGTACCACTTGCTGACAAAGCCGGCCACCGGAGGCACGCCGACCATGCCGAGGGCGGCAATGGTGAACAAGGCCATGGTCATGGGCATGGTCCGGCCCAGCCCGTCCATCTGGTCGATGCGGTGGATGTTACGAGACCGGGCAAAAATTCCGGCGCAAAAAAACAGGGTGATTTTCATGATCCCTTGATGAACCAGATGGACCAAACCGCCCACAGTGGCCAGTGGGCCGAGAACCACTGCGCCGAGGGCGATATACGACACCTGACTGACCGTGGAATAGGCCAGTCGGCGCTTTAGTTCGCTTTGCATCAACGCTCGCAAAGAGCCGAAGAGAATCGTGGCCACCACCAACGCGGCCAAGGGATCCAGCACCCCGAGATGGGTCGCGAAATCCTTGCCGTAAACGTCCTGAACCACTCGCAGGAGGCCGAAGGCTCCGGCCTTGACCACGGCCACGGCGTGCAGCAGCGCGCTGACCGGCGCAGGAGCGACCATGGCCACGGGAAGCCAACCATGCAAAGGGACAAAGGCTATCTTCACGGCCAGCCCGCAGATCAACAACGTAAAAATAACCCGGGCTTCCCATATTCCGACATGTTCCATGGCCGACAGGACCCCGCCGGAGACAAAGTCAAAGGGGCCGACCAGGGTTTGCAGCCCGACAACTCCCAGAAACAGTACAGCCCCCGCGCTCATGGCATACCAGAGATACGTCCGTCCGGCGGCCAGGGCTTGTGGGGTACCTTGATGAATTACCAGGGGATAGGTGACCAGGGTCAGGAATTCATAAAAAATGAAAAAGGTAATCAGGTTTCCGGCCAGGGCCACACCGGTGGATGCGGTTACGCACAGGCTGAAGAACCCGAAAAATCGGCTACGGTTTGGCGAGCCTTCCAGGTAGCCCACAGCGTAGAGGGTGGTCAGAAACCAGAGGTTGCTGGACAGCGAGACAAAGGCAAGAGAGAGCAGATCGACCTTGAGCAGAAAGTCGAATCCCAGCCCCATGGCGAAGCGGACCTCATAGGTCATGCCCTGGGCCAGGACACCCCAGGCCATGACAAAAACACCGACCACCTTCACGGTGGCCCCGGCCATGTTCAAGGCGGTCCGCAACCCTGAACGATCTTCCGGCAGGAGAAAGATGATCAATCCGGTAAACAGGGAACTGTACAGTACGATCAACGGTAGCCAGAAGCTCATGGTCATGGCCGTTCTCCTTGAGAGAACCCAAGGTAGAGCCCGCCTGGTGAGACATCCAGTCCAAGACCATGAGGCAACAGGGCAATGACTTCTTCGGCCCGGAAACCGAACAGCACGCACAGCACGGCAAGGGCCAGCGCCGCCAGGGTCATCAGCCTGGGAACAGGGCGCACCGCCTGGGCATCTTTCGATTCCAGTGCGCCCTGGTTTTCATGGGGATCAGAGCGGGAATTCGTTGTTCTCCTGGCGGCCGGAACAAAGGCGAAGGCCAGAACTTTGAAGACATAGGCCGCGGTAAGCAGTCCCCCGAGAGCTATGACCACGGCCCACCACCACTGTCCACTGGCCAGGCTGGCCTTGAGCAGCATCCATTTGGCAACAAAGCCGGCACTGGGAGGCAAACCCATGAGACTGACGCCGGCCACTCCAAGCGTGAAGGTGATAACGGGCAAGCGTCCAGCCATGTCCGGCATGGCTGCCAGTTCGTCCGTATCCATGGCCAGCAGCAGGCAGCCGGCGGCCATGAACAGGGACGCTTTGGCCAAACCATGGGAAACGACATGAAACACCGTACCGGTCCAGGCCATGACCGCCCATTCCTCGGCCCTGGTCGCTCCCCCCGAAGGTGCAAGCAGGGCAAAAAGGAAAAACAGGTATCCCAACTGCCCCACTGTGGAATAGGCGACCAACAGCTTCAAACGGGTTTGGCGCACGGCCTGCAATGATCCCCAGAGAACGGCCGCCCCGCCGAGCATCCCCAAAAGTTGGCCCGTGAGGGGCACGGTGAGCATCGGAAAGACGACGAACCAGATGCGGAGCAACAGGAAAAAAGAGGCTTTGGTTACCACGCCGGAGAGGATGGCGCTGACCGGTGCCGGTGCGCTGGCATGGGCCGGAGGCAGCCAGAAATGGAAGGGCAACAGCGCGCTTTTGATCAGCAATCCGCCGGTCATTAAACCAAAAGCAATCACCGTAGGGAGCGAGACACGCATCTGTTCAGCCAGCCGAAACAGATCCAGATGGCCTATCTCGGCATAAAGCAGCGCCACTCCCAAAAGATAGATCAGTGAACCGAACATGGCCGCCAAAAGATACCGCAATCCCGCTACCAAAGATTCACGGGTGCCGGAGAGAATGGTCAGTCCAACAGCGGCCAGCCCGACAACTTCCAGGAGCACATACGCGTTGAAGATGTCCGAGCTGAGATAAACCCCGTTCAACCCGCCCCAAAGCACCAGCCAGATCGGCCAGAAGTACGGTTCCATGCGCCGGTAGTCTGCTGCCCTGCCAAAAAAACCGTTCGCATACACGCCCACCAGCAAACCAACCAGTGCCGTGAGCAACAAAAACATCATCCCCAGGCCGTCAAGGTACAGTCCGATACCCAGCGGAGTTGTCCAGCCACCCAGGTCGATGCGGATAACTTCCTGGTTCCAGACCTGCAGGAGTTGAGCGAGACAGGCTCCAAACGTCCCACCGGACGCGGTCAAACCGGCCCAGGCGACGAATCGCCCTCGGAGCAGCAAACATGCCGCTGCCCCTAAAAACGGGATGAGGATCATCCAGACGGGTTGCATTACGGTGCGGAACCAGTCCGGTTTTCCGGGGGCTCGTCGTTTTGGCTGTCGTTTTGTTGCACTTCGTTCATCAGGTCCGAACCCATGTCCTGCTTCTGGGCATGGTAGATGCGTCGCACCAGTGCCAGGGCAAACGCCGTGGCGCTGATGGCCACAACAATTCCGGTCAGGACCATGGCATGGGGCACGGGATCGGCAGAGGAGGATTCACCGATTCCCTGATTGCGGTATGCCGTGCTAATCAGCAAGAGGAACACACCACCGGCCAGGACATTCAAGGCCATGATCTGCCGCAAAAGGTGCCGGCGGCTGATCAGTCCATGGATGCCCAGTCCTGCAAGCAGGACAGCGGTCAAAGAATAGATCAGGAAAGGGGTCATGGCTCTTCGTCCACCACCAGGACCAGAATCACCAGGGCGGCCAGCGTGACGCCGATGGAAACGGTTGCCGCGGCTTCCAAGGTCAGGATCATGGTTTTGGACCAAAGTGGTGGGTATTCCAGAGGGTGGTAGATGGACAAAAGAGTGGTCGCCACGGCCAGGAGCAGGATGGTGGCAAAACCCAGGACAACAAGGCAGACCAAAGTGACGCGAGGCAGTCGGTCCACGGAAGGCAGGCCCACCAATCGAAAAAGCACCAGTCCTGCAGCCAGGACGACTCCGGCCTGAAAGGCGCCTCCCGGGGCATGGTCACCCAGCCAGAGCAAATGAACTGTAACCAGTACCGTCAGTGGCCCCAGCAGCAGTACCAAGCCGCGTAATACAGGGGCATCGACCGGATGCGCGGGCAGGGATCGCAAATCCTGGGCGCCGCGCACACCGAAAACACCGATCAAGGCCAAGAGCAGAACTCCCAGTTCCAGCCAAGTGTCGTAGAGACGAAAGGCGAGCAGCACCGCGGTTACCGGGTGATCGACACCAACCATCTCCAGGTTATCGGCAACGATTTCGGTCAGTCCCGTTCCTTGCCGCGGCAGGTCCATGACAGCCAGAGCCAGCAAAAGGGTAAGCATGCCGGCGCATCCACCGGCCATGCCGTAGTGAAACCGTCCAGGACAGGCCGCGGCCTGGTCCAGTCGGCAGGCGCCCGGTGGCTGGACATCGTCGTTGGCATCGTGGTTTTGTCGCGACTGCGGCTCGATACGCTTGAAGGTTCCAATCAGCAGCACCCCGGCAAGACCGGCACCTACGGCGGCTTCGGCCAGAGCAATGTCCGGAGCCTGGAGACGGACCCATGCCAAAGCCAAAAAAAGTCCGAAGGAGATGAACAGCACCGTGGCCTGGAAAAGATCCGAAGCCTGTAAAAGGCGCCAGCTGACCAGCAACAAGGCCCCGGCCAGCAGCAGATCAAAGGCCAGGGACAACATCAGTGCCGATACCTCACCAACGGCTGGGCATCCCCCCCGCTGGGGGATTGGGAGCGACGCTGCATGCTCCGTCCCAGGAGAAAGCAAATCGTGGAGCTGGCTGCCAGAGCCACCAGCCAAATCAGCAGGATTTTCAGCATTTCAGCCAGGGATTGGCTGGTGAGCATCAAGGCCAGGGCGATCAGCCCCAGTCCGAGGTTATCGGCTTTGGTCAAGGCATGAATGCGGCTCATGGCATCTGGAAACCGCAACAGGCCGACTGTCCCAGCCAGAAAAAAAAATGCTCCGGCCAGACACAACCCGATGGCCGCCGCTGCGATCATCGCATCAAGCACCTTATTTCTCGCCTGCTCGGTTACGGATGTCTTCCCGGCCAGAGGGACGGTCCTTGCCGCGGGTCGCATTCTCCGTGCTCTGCACAAAGGCCACCACGGCCAAAACGGCCAAGACCGCGAAGACCATCGCGGTGTTGCGCACAGCCGGAGCGTCGAGGGCCGCGCCCAACAAGAGCAATACGGCCACACCCGTGGTCCCGAAAAGTTGGACCGCAACCAAGCGGTCCTCCTGCCCAGGGCCGACAAACACCCGCAACAACCCCGCGATCATGGTCAGCAGGAGGAAGCAGGCCACGCTGAGATAAAATGTCTGCATGGGTACTCCCGTTCAACCCAATCAACATGCTGCATCATGTACGCAGGGCCAAAGGGTTGCACCCTGAAGGCCCTGCTCTCAAACCGACACCCGCGCCTATGCTAGCCGACCCGCAACTGGGCCAGTGTGGCGAAGGCTTGTGCATTGCTGATATCCGGGTTGATGATCACCTCCAACGTGGTCACATTGGCGATATCCAAATAGATGTTTTCACTCTCTTCCTGCATCCCGTCCGGACTGAAATTCCATTGCTGCCGGACAATGTCCGTGAATTTTCCACCATTGTCCGCTGACCAGCGCAGCACGAATTGGTGCGTCCGCTCGACAGCAGTCTCCTTGAAATGAATCCAGATCCTGCGAATGACCCGAGGCTCGTCGAACAGAATGCGTATGGTCTGCTCCCCAGGTGCACCCGCCTTCCAGCCTTCGGGGTGCCCCGGCGTTAAGGCATGCTCAATGGGATGATCCGGATCTTCGGAGGTGATTTCCACCTCCGCGACATCCTCCAGGTTCAGCCAATTCTCTTCCGGTGTCGCGGGATGCATTGATTCTGTTGAAAGGAGGCGTTTGCGCATGAAGTCCTCTGTTCTTTACGTTAGTCTACCTGCTTGGAGTTCGTCGCCAAATGCGTCACGTGAGCGGGTTTTCTTCTTTTTTGGGAAGCGACGCATTCCTGTTCGGCCCGAATCGTGACGTCATGTCAAGAGCCTTTGTGAGTCCGGAGTTACAATGTTAACCGTTCCTGGGCATCACCTTCCTCGGCTCCTTCCTGGAATTCCTGGATGGAACGCTCCCATGCCTCATTGAGGGTGGTAAACGCATCCAGAAATCCTTCTCGAAGTTGCTCCCATGCTCCTTCCGAAGCACTTTTCAGGGCTCCGTACTTTTCTGCCAGAGCGATGCGCTGCCTGCGCAGTTCACGCAAGGCCTGCCGCGAACGTTCTCGTGCGGCCTCGCTCATTTCATCCCAGTTTTTTTCGAGTGCATCCTCAAGTTCCTTCAGGCGCTGGTCCAAGGCTTCCAAGGCCGGTCGCGATCGCTCCAAAGCCTTGTCCCGTTGTTCAGCGCCATATCGTTCCAGGGCCTGGGCCAATTCGCGCATCTCCCGGCGTACCTCGTCAAATTCCACTTCTTCTGGTGTGGCTGACGGTGCTTCAGGCTCGACAGCATGCACCTGGGCGCCCCCTGGCAACCAGATGAGCATCGCCAGGGCAAGCAGCACCATGCTCATTTTTCTGGTCAAAGCATATCGCATGACATCCTCCGGGTTGCATCGCAGATCAAATCGCGGTTGGGAAACAATTGTTCAGTTTCAGCCAATTATCAATAAATCAGGGAACCTCGAGAAATCTGTTCCTTGCGAGCCTCATACTCTTCCTGAGTGATCCGCCCCTCGCGCAGATCCTGCTCCAGGCGGTCCATTTGGCGTTTATGTTGATATTCATAGGCTGCACCGGCCCCAACAGCACCCACCGCAGCCCCTCCGACAAATCGGTTGCATCCGGCCTGCGCCCCAGCCAGTCCAATCAGCAACGCCACAATCAAGATTCTCGTCTTCATACTGCCTCCGAAAAGATTTTTTTGTGAGCATCGAGCCGAAACATATGGCATATATCCTGTGAGAACAGCTCAGAGGTCATTTTCTTCATGACCAGTTTCGCCTCTCCGCGAACGCGTCAAGGCGAAAGAGAAGCGACGCTCACCTGCCCTGGTTCTCCACAAGCCGTTACATTCAATCTATGCCCAACCGGGAGGATGATCAAGCCGGTTGAACTGGCGACGATTCCAGTCAGAGTCACGGGCATGGACGCCGTCACCGTAGCGGGCAGAGATCCATAAACAGAAGGAAATATTTGAAAAGATGCATGCACTCCCGGAATACCGTGAGGGCTTTGGGCCACTATGTGTAAAGAACGAGTGACGGGCGAACGAGGGGGGCACGAGGCCCCTCTCAGCAGGTCCACTTTTTCAGACCAGTCTTTTTTTTCGGAAAATCCCTGGAAAAGGAACATATTCCCTCTGATCAACTTGTCCAAGAATCTTCTTTCGCGTATCGAGTACGACGGAACGGTTTGAGTCAGATACTGGATGACAGGTCGAGCCCCCTATCGACATAAGGTTTCAGTCAAGGGGTAATGAACTGCGCTGACACCTTGAAATTGCAAAATATTCTTTGACTTTGGATTCAGAATGCCGGACACGGGCGGTCTGGTGATCATGGTTGATTTGTACAAAAACCTCCGGCTCTGTCCAATATTTTGCAGCTGTCCTCCATGTGATTTCAGGCACGTTTTTTGATAGAGAGCCACGGACATCCTGTGGTTTCTTTGGCAAAGGCTGGTTGGCTCCCCTTCAGCCAGGCAAACGGCCGGATGGGGATTGGCGAGGGAAAAAACCGATGCATGCAAAAGGCTTGCAGCCCTGCCGAGTGATTAACTTTTTTCAAGGAGGAGTTGTACATGTCCATTGGAGTCTTGGCACTTTTCGCCGCATTGCCCATTGCCCTGGCATTGGTGCTGATGGTCGGCTTTCGCTGGCCGGCCACCAAGGCCATGCCGTTGGCCTGGCTGGTCACCGCCCTGGCCGGGGTGGCCGTCTGGAGCCTTCCGGTCGGCTACGTCGCCGCGTTGTCCATTCAGGGCGTGATCACGGCCATCGGCATTTTGATCATTGTTTTCGGAGCAATTTTGATTCTGCATACCCTGCGCGATTCCGGAGGCATGGAGACAATCCAGTACGGGATGCAGACCATCTCGCCGGATATGCGCGTGCAGGCCATCATCATTGGTTATCTGTTCGCGGCCTTCATCGAAGGGGCGGCAGGCTTCGGCACCCCGGCGGCCTTGGCCGCTCCGCTGCTCCTGGCCTTGGGCTTCCCTCCCCTGGCCGCGGCGATCATCTGCCTGGTCTTCAACTCCTTTCCAGTTACGTTTGGTGCAGTGGGCACGCCGGTCATTATCGGCCTGACCTTCCTGCGCGACCTGGTCGGCGACGCTGTGGCCAGCGGAGCCGCCGGCGTGAACTTCACCAGCTATGAATCCTTCGGCATGCTCATCGGCCAATGGGCCACCCTGATGCACCTGCCGATGATCTTCATCCTGCCCATTTTCATGCTCGGATTCATCTCTCGTTTCTTTGGCCCAAATCGTTCCTGGTCCGAGGGCTTTGCCGCTTGGAAATTTTGCGTTTTCGCCGGTGTGGCCTTCACCATTCCCTACCTGCTCTTCGCCTGGTTCCTGGGTCCGGAATTTCCGTCCCTGATCGGCGGCCTGGTCGGGTTGGGCATCGTGGTCTGGGGAGCCAAGCGAGGCATTGCCTTGCCCAAGGAAACCTGGACCTTCGGCTCTCAGAAGAACTGGGATCCCGAATGGACCGGTACGGTCAAAACCGCGACCGAGGGTCAAAAGTTCGAGGCCAAGATGAGTCAGCTCAAGGCCTGGATGCCTTACGTGCTCATCGGTGCTATTCTGGTGGTCACCCGGATCGATCAACTCGGACTCAAAGGCTGGCTGTCCGCCCAAACCCTGACCTGGAGCGGCATCCTCGGCTATGACAGCGTTTCCGGTTCCGTTGCCTACCTCTATCTGCCCGGCACCATTCCGTTCATGCTCGTGGCCATCCTGACCATCCTTATCCATGGAATGTCTGGAGATAAGGTCAAGACGGCCTGGGTGGATTCCATCAAGAAGATGAAAAACCCGGCCATCGCCCTGTTCTTTGCCGTGGGCCTGGTTTCCATCTTCCGCGGATCCGGCATCGGTGACCTGGCTTTGAACCCCAATGCCTACCCCTCCATGCCCCTGGCCCTGGCCCAGGCGCTGTCCGAGCTGGTTGGCCCGGCTTGGCCGATGTTCGCCTCCTTTGTCGGCGGCCTGGGAGCTTTCATTACCGGCTCGAACACAGTGTCCAACCTGCTCTTCGCTGAATTCCAATGGGGCATGGCCACTCAGCTTGACCTGCCCCGGCAGCTCATTGTCGCGGCCCAGGCCGTAGGCGGGGGCATGGGCAACATGGTCTGCATCCACAACATCGTGGCTGTATGCGCCGTGGTCGGTCTGTCCGGCCAGGAGGGAGCCATCCTGCGCAAGACCTTCTGGCCCTTCCTGCTCTACGGAGTTGTCGTGGGGATCATGGTCCTCGTATTGATGAGCGTCCTTCCCCCTGATCTGTTCTAGACATACGCACCTCTCCGGGCGGACGATGGTCCGCCCGGAGAGGTGATTGCCGGAGCATCTTCGGGTATTGATGGACACGGTCCACGATCCACGCTTACCCCTTGGACAGTGCGCATCGAAACTTGAACCTCGCAAAGGAGAGATATCATGATCAGAGACGCGTTGAAGAACGAATTCCAGAAAATTGTCGGAAAAGACAACGTAATGACCGAGGCCGCGGAACTGCATGCCTATTCCTACGACTCCGCGGTGCTGGACCAGGCCCAGCCGGCCGTGGTGGTCCGCCCGGAAAATTCGGAGAGCCTGGGCAAGGTGGTCAAACTGTGCAACGAGAACGGCCTGAAGTTGACCGTGCGCGGGGCCGGGACCAACCTGTCCGGCGGCACCATCCCTCATCCCGGCGGTGTGGTCTGCCTGACCACGGCCCTGGACAAGGTTCTGGAGATCAATGAGGAAGATCTCTACGCCGTGGTCCAGCCGGGCGTAGTCACGGCCAAGTTTGCGGCCCAGGTGGCGGCCAAGGGTCTGCTCTACCCGCCGGACCCCGGCTCCCAGGCCGTTTCCACTTTGGGCGGCAACGTGGCCGAGAACGCCGGGGGCCTGCGTGCCCTGAAGTACGGTGTAACCAAGGATTATGTCATGGGCGTGGACTTTTTCGACGTCAATGGCGAGCTGGTGGCCAGCGGCGGAAAGACCGTGAAGTGTGTCACCGGCTACAATCTGGCCGGCCTGATGATCGCTTCCGAAGGCACTTTGGGCGTGTTTGAGAAGATCATTCTCAAGCTGGTTCCACCGCCGGCGGCCTATAAGTCCATGATGGCCGTGTTTCCGGACATGATGGACGCCTCCCGGGCCGTGGCCGCAATCATCGCCAACAAGATCGTCCCGGCCACCCTGGAGTTCATGGACAATTTCACCATCCGCACCATTGAGAACTTCCGCAAGGCCGGTCTGCCTCTGGACGCCGCGGCCATGCTGCTCATCGAGGTGGACGGTCATCAGGCCCAGGTGGAGGACGACGCGGCCAAGGTGGAGGCCATCTGCAAGGAGCACAAGGCCGTCAGCGTGC
Source organism: Desulfovibrionales bacterium (assembly GCA_007693505.1). Taxonomy (GTDB): domain Bacteria; phylum Desulfobacterota; class Desulfovibrionia; order Desulfovibrionales; family Desulfonatronaceae; genus Desulfonatronum. Next base: position 37,604 of record REDL01000047.1, read on the forward strand.
GCGTGGCCAAGGACGACGCCGAACGCAACGCGGTCTGGCAGGCCCGCCGCGACGCCCTGCCGGCCCTGGCCCGGGTCCGTCCGACCACGGTCCTGGAAGACGCCACGGTGCCCCGCTCGAAAATTCCGGCCATGATGGAGGCTTTGGGCCGTATCGCCAAAAAATACGACCTGACCATCGGCACCTTCGGTCATGCCGGGGACGGCAACCTGCACCCGACCATCCTCACGGACAAGCGCGACCAGCAGGAATGGCACCGGGTAGAGGCGGCCATTGACGCCATTTTCGAGGAGGCCCTGGCCCTGGGCGGCACCCTGTCCGGCGAACACGGCATCGGTCTGGCCAAGGCCAAGTACATGAAAAACGAATACGGTGTGGGGGCCATCAACTACTCCCGCAGGATGAAGAGCGTGCTTGACCCGAACAACATCCTCAATCCGGGCAAGATCCTCGGCCCCCTGCTTGCCTAACTCCTGGAGGACATCATGGCCGATATAAAAAAACTCGTTTCCATGCTCAAGGAGCTGGATGACCTGCTCACCGGCTGCATGCGCTGCGGCATGTGCCAGGCCCAGTGTCCGGTCTTTGCCCAGACAGGCAAGGAGACCGATGTCACCCGGGGTAAACTGGCCCTGCTCTCCGGGCTCTCCGATGAGATCCTCAAGGACCCGGAAGCGGTCAACGAAAAGTTGCAGCGCTGTCTGCTTTGCGGCACCTGCGAGGCCAACTGCCCTTCCGGGGTCAAGGTTACGGACATCTTTCTGCGCGCCCGGGCCATTCTTTCCGGGTACCTGGGGTTGCCGCCCTCCCAGCGACTGGTTTTTCGTCGCCTGCTGACCAACCCGAAGTTGATGAACAATCTCCTCTCTCTCGGGGCTTCCCTGCAGGGTTTGTTCACCAAGGAGGCCGACGGGGTTATTGGAACTTCCTGCGCCCGGTTCAACGCCCCACTGATTGCGGACAGGCATTTCAAAAAACTGGCTTCCAAGCCACTCCACTCCGTGACCCCAAAAAAGGATACCCCGCCGGGCAAGTCCGGGTTGCGGGTGGCGTTTTTCCCCGGATGCGTCACGGACAAGGTCTTTCCCCAGGTTGGTCAGGCCGTGCTCAAGGTCTTGGAGCATCACCAGGTTGGGGTTTTCATGCCGCCCAACCAATCCTGCTGCGGCATTCCCGCCCTATCCAGCGGTGAAACCGAAGTCTTCGACAAGCTGGTCCGCCAGAATCTGGACCTGTTCGCCCAAAGCAAGTGGGATTACCTGATCACACCTTGCGCCACCTGCACCGCGACCATCGCTGAACTTTGGCCCAAGTATTATGGCGACAAAATGGACGGCATTCGGGCCGCGAACATTGCCGACAAGGTGATGGATATCAGTCAGTTTCTGCATGATGTCCTGAAAATCCCCACCAAGGAGTCCGCAAGTCCGGCCAAGGTGGCCTACCATGACCCCTGCCACCTGCGGAACACGCTGAAAATCACGACCCAGCCGCGCCAAGTCCTGGCAGCCGGGGGAAAATACGCCACAGCTGAGTTGCCCGGTGGACCGTCCTGTTGCGGATCCGGTGGAAGCTTCAACCTCAAGCACTACAAACTCTCCGACGTCATTGGTCGCAAAAAGGCTGAAAGCATCGCGGCCACCGGAGCAGGGGTTGCTGCAACCAGCTGTCCGGCCTGTATGCTTCAACTCGCGGACATGCTCTCCAAGACAGGCCACTCCATTCCCGTGAAGCACGTTGTGGAGTTGTACGCGGAAACATTGTAACGGGCCGGGGGCGTATTTGTTCTCATTTTCCAATGTGTATTCGGATCGGCATCGAAATCGTGATCGAAATCGATTTCTGGTCACTTTCCGATGACGATTTCAATGTCGATGAGAGAACAGATTCGCTCCAGCCCAACCACCGCAAACCAAAGGAACCTCCCCCATGGCCAAGAACCTCTATGTCATCAACACAGAGTCCCGCAGCGGCAAATCGGCCATCTGCCTTGGCTTGATGCAGATGCTCATGCGCCATGTCCGGCGTGTGGGCTTTTTCCGGCCGATCATCAGCGCCCAGGGCAACGGCAAACGGGATCACGACACCAATCTGATCCTGACCCAGTTTCATCTCAACGAAACCTACCAGGATGCCTTTGCCTATACACTGGAGCAGGCGCGGGACCTGATCAATCAAGGGGAACACGCCCTGTTGATGGAGAACATCCTGGCCAAATACAAGGCCCTGGAAAGCCGGTATGAATTCATCCTCTGCGAGGGCTCGGACTTCATCGGCGGTGACTCGGCCTTTGAATTCGACATCAATGCGGAAATTGCCGCCAATCTCGGCTCACCGGTGATCCTGGTGGCCAACGGCCAACACAAAACACCGAAACAAATCGTGGCCCAGACCCAGATCGCCATCGACACCTTTTCCGAGAAAGGCCTGGACGTCCTGGCCACCATTGTCAACCGGGCGGAAACCGTGAACAAGGAGGAAATCATCGGCGGCCTGCGCTGCAAGTACCGCTTGCACGAGGAATGCCTGACCTACGTGATCCCCGAGGTGGCCTCCCTGGGCAAACCAACCATCAACGACGTTCGCAAGTGGCTGGATGCCGAGGTGATTGCCGGCGGGGACCTGTTGGACGTTCAGGTGGACGACTACGTGGTGGCCGCCATGCAGGTGAACAACTTTCTGCAGTACGTATCCAAGAACTCCATGGTCATCACTCCGGGCGATCGGGCTGATATTCTCCTGGGATGCATCGCCACCCGACAATCCCAGACATACCCTGAGGTTGCCGGGATAGTTCTGACTGGTGGGATCAAGCCTCCGGATTCGGTCATGAAGCTTTTGGACGGCTGGACCGGCGTGCCCATGCCCATTCTTTCGGCTAAAGGTCACACCTACAAGATCACCAGGACCCTGATGGAAATGTACGGCCGGATCGAACCGGAAGACCAGAAAAAAATCGCCACGGCTCTGGGGTCCTTTGAAGAACATGTGGATACCGCCGAGTTGCTCACGCGCTTGGAAACAAAAAAATCCACCAAGGTCACCCCGGTAATGTTTGAGTACAGTCTGATCGAAAAAGCCAAGGCCGAACGTCGACACATTGTACTGCCCGAGGGTGCCTCCACACGCATTCTCCAGGCCGCGGACATTCTCCTGCGTCGGAGCATCGCGGACCTGACCATTCTCGGCCAGCCGGACGCCATCCGGGCCAAAGCCTCCCAGATGGGCCTTTCCCTGGACAAGGCCATGTTTATCGACCCGGCCAAATCGGAATACTTCGAGGAGTACTGGAAGTCCTACCATGAGCTGCGCAAGAGCAAGGGCATGACCGAGGAAGTGGCGCATGACACCATGGCCGAGCCCACCTACTTCGGAACCATGATGGTTCACAAGGGGCACGCCGACGGAATGGTATCCGGGTCCATCACCACCACCCAGCAGACCATCCGCCCAGCTCTGCAGTTCATCAAGACCCGGCCGGGCATCTCCCTGGTGTCCTCGGTCTTTTTCATGTGCATGTCCGATCGGGTCCTGGTCTTTGGCGATTGCGCGGTGAATCCCAACCCTACGGCCCAACAGTTGGCGGAAATCGCCCTGGCCTCCGCGGATACGGCCGTCCAGTTCGGCGTTGAGCCCCGGGTGGCCATGCTTTCCTACTCCACCGGCGAATCCGGAGCCGGACAGGAAGTCGTCAAGGTCCGAGAGGCCACGGCCATTGCCAAAAAAATGGCTCCCAAGCTACTCATTGAGGGGCCGATTCAGTACGATGCGGCCTATGATCCGGACGTGGCCCAAACCAAGATGCCCGATTCCCAGGTTGCCGGGAGGGCTACGATTTTTATCTTTCCGGACCTGAATACCGGGAACAACACCTACAAGGCCGTCCAGCGAGCGGCCAACGCCATTGCCATCGGCCCGGTGCTCCAGGGGTTGAACAAGCCGGTCAATGACCTGTCCCGCGGCTGCACCGTGGCGGACATCGTCAATACCGTGGCCATAACCGCCATCCAGGCCCAACATCCGAGTACAGCGGCTGATGCACAGTAATTAACCCGAATGCATCGTTTACATCGTATTACAAGGACCGTTCATGAAAATTCTCATCCTCAACTCCGGTAGCTCCTCGGTCAAGTATCAGCTTTTGGACATGACCGAACAGACCGTTCTGGCCTCGGGCCTGGTGGAACGTATCGGCGAGGCCACCAGCAAGGTGAAGCATGTTCGCCGTCCCGGCACGGACCAGGAGCATTCCCACAGTGAAGCGATGTCCATCCGCGATCATGCCACCGGTTTGACCCGGGTGGTGGAATTGATCACGGGTCCGGAAACCGGGGTGATCGCATCGGTTTCCGAGATTCAAGGCATTGGACATCGGATTGTCCATGGTGGTGAGGCGTTCAGTGCGCCAACTCTGGTGGATGAGGCCGTCATCCAGGGCATCAAGGACCAGATCCCCCTGGCCCCACTCCACAATCCCGGAGGATTGGCCGGCATTGAGACGGCCTTGCGACTGATGCCCGGCGTCCCCAACGTGGCGGTGTTCGACACGGCCTTTCATCAGACCATGTCCCCAGAGGCCTACCGCTATGCCATTCCCAAAGAACTGTATTCGGAGCTGAAAATTCGCCGTTACGGCTTCCATGGGACGTCGCATTTCTACGTGGCCAAGCAGTGCGCCCGAATACTGAAAAAATCCCTTCAGGAAACCAGCTGCATCACCGTGCATCTGGGCAACGGTTGCTCCATGGCCGCGGTCAAGCACGGCAAATGTATCGACACCAGCATGGGGCTGACACCCCTGGCCGGACTGGTCATGGGCACCCGATCCGGTGACGTGGACCCTGCACTGCACGCCTTTTTGGCGGACAATAAAGGATTGAGCATCCGGGAGATAGATACCCTGTTGAACAAGGAAAGCGGTCTGAAGGGCATGTGTGGACACAACGACATGCGCGACATCCACGACCTGATCGCCCAGGGCGATACGGATGCCCAGGTGGCTTTGCGGGTGTTCTGCCGCCGGGTGACCCAGTACATCGGACAGTACCTGGCCCTGTTGGATGGAACGGACGCGATTTGTTTCACTGCGGGAATCGGTGAAAACGACGCCACGGTTCGCCGCCTGTCCTGCGCGACTCTTGCCGGGCTTGGTGCGATTCTGGATACGCAGCGCAACGCTGATGCCCTGCGAGGCCAGGTCACGGAAATCAGCACCCCCGCCAGTTTGATCAAAATCTTCATCATCCCCACCAACGAAGAGTTGGAAATCGCCACCCAGACCATGGAAGTTCTGGGCGCCAAGGAGGCTGAACGTGAGTCAGGAACACATTGAGCTTTTTACCAAGAAAGCCGAGGCCGTTTCCGCGATCATCAAACCAATCGGTTCGATGGATGAGGCCTACGCTTATGCCGTGGACGTTTGCTTGAACAAGGACGCTTGCCAACTTTTGCTATCCGGTTGCGAGAACGCCATATCCGACGAAGCCTCGGAGCTTTGCGTGGCCAAGGCCGCGGACAAGGTCATTGCCGCACCGAAGCTGGCTGATGACCAGTATGCCGAGCTGGCCAAGGCCGCGGACAAGGCTGGGGTCAAACTGATTGCCGATGGGCTGCGCTCCCACCTGGCCGGCATTGACATCGGTTTTGCCGTTGCCGATCTGGGCTTGGCCGAAACCGGCAGTCTTGTCTTGGATTCCTCATCCGAGGACCTGCGCCTGTCCACCATGGTCAGCGAGATCAACGTGGTGGTCCTCCCGCTTTCGAAGCTGCGAGCCACCAGCTACGAGGCCGAGGCCGAACTGCTGCCCATGATGCAAAAATCACCGAACTATCTGGCTTTTATCACCGGTGCGAGCCGGACCGCGGACATTGAACGGGTCCTGGCCATCGGCGTCCATGGGCCACTGGAACTGCACATTCTGCTTTTGGAGGATGCCTGATGCAAACCGCCGTCAAAATTGAAGAATATCTTCAGGAAGTCGAGGAGTCATTGGGCAATGAGTTCCAGCGCAAAGCCCTGGACACCTTTGCCGTGGCCTATCGCACCGGCCGGGCCAACGCCTTTGCCGGAATGGACGTCAAAGGCCTGGTCGATGAGATTGCCCAAGCCAAGGACGAGGGCATCCGGCGAATGGACGAACTGTACGCCCAGTTCAAGCAGAAGGCCGAGTCCATGGGCGTGCACGTCCATCTGGCCAAAACCGCCCATGAAGCCAACGAAATCATTGCCCGAATTGCCAAGGAGAACGACTGTAAGAAGGTCATCAAGGCCAAGTCCATGACCGCGGAGGAAACCCACCTCAACCAACACCTGGAAGGAGAAGGTCTGAAAATTGTTGAATCCGACCTGGGGGAGTGGATTATCCAGATGCGCGGGGAAGGCCCCTCGCACATGGTCATGCCGGCCATCCACCTCTCCCGCTACCAGGTGGCCGATCTTTTTGCCGGAGTGACAAAAAAGGAACAGGACCCGGATATCCAGAAGCTGGTCAAGGTGGCCCGCAGGGAGTTGCGCAAGGAATATGTGGAAGCGGACATGGGCATCTCCGGCAGCAACTTCGCGGTGGTGGAAACCGGAACCATCGGCCTGGTGACCAACGAGGGCAACGCCCGCCTGGCCACCACGCTGCCCCGGGTGCACGTGGCCCTGGTCGGCCTGGAAAAACTGACCCCCACCCTGCATGACGCCCTGCGCATCCTTCGGGCCCTGCCGCGCAACGCCACCGGCCAGCAGATCACCTCCTACGTGACCTGGATCACCGGACCCAATGAATGCACGGGGGCACCGGACAACAAGAAGGTCATGCACGTGGTTTTCATGGACAACGGCCGCAAGGCCCTGGCCCAGGACAAGGATTTCAGCCAGATTCTGCGCTGCATCCGCTGCGGAGCCTGCGCCAATGTCTGTCCGGTTTACCGCCTGGTGGGCGGGCACAAGTACGGACACGTCTACATCGGGGCCATCGGCCTGATCATGACCTACTTCTTCCATGGCCGGGACAAGGCCAAGTTCCTGGTCCAGAATTGTGTCAACTGCGGGGCCTGCAAGGAGATCTGCGCCGCAGGCATCGACCTGCCTCGGCTGATCAAGGAAATCCACGCCCGGATTCAGGACGAGGATGGGCATCCGACCCAGTCCAAAATGATGGGTATGGTGCTCAAGAATCGCACCCTGTTCCACACCCTGCTGAAGAACATGCGCTGGGCCCAGAAACCCTTTGCCGAACGCGGCGGGGAATACATTCGCCACTTGCCGACCATTTTCATGAAAGAGAAGGATCAGGATTTCCGGAAGTTGCCGACCATTGCCAAAAAGGCCTTCCGGGATGAGTGGAAATCCATCAAGCCCACGGTGACCAATCCCAAGCTCCGGGTGGCCCTGTTCTCCGGCTGCGTCCAGGATTTCGTCTACCCCGAACAGATGAAGGCCGCCGTCAAGGTCATCGCCTCCACGGGTTCCGTGGCCCTGGATTACCCCATGAAGCAGTCCTGCTGCGGCCTGCCCGTGAACATGATGGGCGAAAAGCAGGCGGCCAAAGAGGTGGCCCGGCAGAATGTCCTGGCCCTGGACCCCGCGGACTACGACTACATCATGACCATGTGTGCCTCCTGCGCCTCGCACCTGAAGCACGCCTACCCCAAACTGCTGGAGAACGAGACCGACTTGGCGCCCAAAGTGGCCCAGTTCGCGGACAAGGTCATTGACTTCAGCTCGCTGATCCACGACGTGCTGCAGCTCTCTTCCATGAAATTCACCAGATCCGGAAAGCGTGTCGGATACCACGCCCCCTGCCACCTCTGCCGCGGCCTGGAAGTGCGTGAAGCACCCCGGGAGGCCATCAACATGGCCCATGACTATGTGCCCACCTCGGAGGAAGAGGTCTGCTGCGGTTTCGGCGGCACCTACTCCATGAAGTTCCCGGCCATCTCCAAAACCCTGCTGGCCAAAAAACTGGCCAACCTGGAGGCCGGAGAGATCACCGCCGTGGCCACGGACTGTCCGGGCTGCGTCATGCAGATCCGTGGCGGAATGAAGGCCGCGGGCAAGGAGATCGAGGTCAAGCACGTCGCTGAATTGCTGGCCGAACGCCTGCGCTAGGCCAACTCGTCAACCAGGAGTGGCGGTTTCCAAACCGCCACTCCCCATTTCTTTTTTATCCCTTCCCAGTTTTCTTTTTTCCGCAGAACCATCCGTTTCGAGGCCAATGAGCAATGCCCCCTAAAACCGTTTCCTGGCACAATTTTGAGCGTGTGGAACTCCGTGTGGGTACGGTGGACGCGGTTCCCCCCTTTCCCGAGGCACGCAAGCCTGCCTACATTATTGATGTGGACTTCGGACCGGAAATCGGCTGCAAGCAGACCAGTGCCCAGGTCACGGACAACGACTCCCGGCATGATCGGATCGGACGGCAGGTTCTCGGCGTGGTCAACTTCCCTACCAAACAAATCGGCCGGATTCGCTCAGAATTCCTGCTGACTGGATTTTATCGTCCGGACGGCAGTGTCATCTTGTCCGTGCCGGACAAGGACGTTCCCAACGGGGCTAAACTCGGCGAGACATCGTGCTCATCACGAAACAGTCTGACAGTGCCTCAAATTAAGTATTTTTTTGAGCGCACCCGACTTGGCAGCAAAAGCCACGCAACGGAACCGTTCTGAAGAACAGCACAATCAGATTCTCAAATCCTGATGGCTCGTGCAAAGGAGCACTGTCATGGGCAAACGTGGTTTGCGGGGCATCCCGAGATTGACCCAGGCCTTTGTCTGTTCCATCCAGGGCCTGCGCAGCGCCTGGCACAACGAGGAAGCCTTTCGGCTTGAAGTTGTTGCAGCCTTGCTGTTGACCCCCTTGGCCATATGGCTGGGCGCAACCGGCGTGGAAAAAGCCCTTTTGTTGGGCAGCCTGGTCCTGGTGCTGATCGTCGAACTGTTGAACTCGGCCGTGGAGGCCGTGGTGGACCGGGTGGGCCTGGAGCACAATGAGCTTTCCGGCAGAGCCAAGGATATCGGCTCCGCGGCAGTCCTGCTTTCCCTGCTTCTGGTCCCGGTGGTCTGGTTTCTGGTTCTGCTGAACTAAACAATCATAAATTTTAAAATGAATTATTTTGGAAGATGATTATTTTAGCGCAAGCGACAGTGTAAGCTAATTCGACAATTCCATTGATCTCACCAAGCCATTTTTTTGTATAAAAAAATTCAATTCAAATGAAACAAATGTTATATAAATATGTTACAGTACAATTCATTGTGTTGCTTTCCTATAAACCTCACAAAAGCCAGTGTAAAATTTTCCGACAAGCACTCGTCATCTGGAGAACAAGCCTGACCAGTCCCAACGGGAAGTTATATCTCAACAATTCGAAGAGTTGGAACATCATTTTAAGCCGATTTTTTCGCATATTTCAAGTATTTTCCGTCAAGAAGACCCCACTTGTTTTCAGTCGAGCGCTTGAAAAGCCTCAATTTTCATTCGCATCATTAATGATTAGACAAAAATGCAATAATTAAGATAACATTATAATATCTAATAATTTTAGAACCACCTTTTTAAAATATTCTCAAGATATCAGA
>REDL01000111.1 GCA_007693505.1 Desulfovibrionales bacterium
GATGGGTGATGGTCTCAACGGTCTTGTAGGCTGGTTCGGTTTTCTTTTTGGGCATTTATCCTTTCCTCGAAAGATATTCCCTGGCTGTGCAATCAACTGTCGAGATGCCGCTCAATATCCATGCTGTCATGCAGTATGCGTAGGACGTCGATGACGCGCCCATTGCCGGGGCGAAAAACAATAACGTGTCGTCCGCGTCGTCCCTGGCGTGCGACATGCAGCAGCGACACGCCTGGCTGAATGTCGTCCCGACGTCTGGCCCCGATGATACCCGTCCCATCGAACAAGGCCTCCAGGGCCATGGTCAGGGTTTCGGCATACATCACTGCCTGGCGGGAACCAAAGTGTTCCACGGTCCAGGCGATGATTTCGGCCATGTCCTGATCCGCCTTCTGAGCGAGGCGGAGTGTCCAGCGCGCCATCAGGATGTGTCTTCAGTCCGTGCGATGACTTCGCCGATGTGGGCTCGTAAACTGTCGGCGGAAGAAAATGACGTGAAGCGTCCGGATTCGATATCGGCAACGCCAACGGCTACGGCTTCACGGAGCACCTGGAAGCGCAAAACCTGCTCCTGTTCTCGCTGTTCAACCAGGCGCAGGCCGTCTCGCAACACCTCGCTGGCGTTTTGATAACGGCCCGAGGTGACGAGGGCTTCCACGAACTGGGTTTGATGCTCCGTCAGGACAACATTCCGTGTCGGCATGGCAATCCTCCGAAAAAGTTATTGGCATATACTGCCAAGACGCCGATAAAAAAACAACCGCAACCCACCAGCCACAAATCACTGCCCACCAATTGCAGCCGCAACCATCGCATTGAACCGCTCCCGTACCTTGGCCTCAAAATCCGTTTCGATCCGGTAGACCTCGGTGAACTCGACGCAGGCCCAGCGGCCAAAGCGGCCGTCGTTGTTCACGCCGGGCACCCAGAAGGTGTCCAGGGCCAGCTTCTTGTCCTTGGCATCTTCCCCGCGGCGGCCCTTGATCTCCACGATCAGGTGCAGCGGGTCGTCTCGACCGTCGTTTCGGCCGTCGTCCACCAGGACGATGAAGTCGGGCCGGTACCGGTGGGCCGTCGCGCCTTTGCGGTACGGCACCTCGAAGCCCAGGTTGTGGTTCTTGACGTAGGCCCGGACCTGGGGGTGTTCCTCCGCCACCCGGCAGAACTCCGCCTCCCAATCGCTGTCCAGGATCACCCAGTTCACGTGGCAGCGCCGGGCGTCGGTCTGCCAGCGGTCACGTTTGGAGGTGTTGAAATTGACGTGCAGGGTGGAGCCGATGGGCGTGAACGGGTCCAGCGTGACCTTGATCGGGCGGTCGCCGATGTGGGCCAAGGTGATGGCCGCGGTGATCCGCTCGCAGGCCATGTCCGCCAATTCCTGATACATCAACTGGCCTGGATAGGTACCGCCGGAGCAGTTCAGGCAGGTGTCCAGCCACTGCTTGGCAATGCGCTTGAGTTGGCCGAAAAGGTAGAGCTTGGGCTGTTCGTCCGGGTCGCGCCATTTGGTCTCCACCAGGCGCTGGGTGAGATGATAGAGCAGGGTGGAACGACGCATGTCCTGGAGGTGTTCCAGGGTCAGATTCACGCCTTCGCCGATGATGCCCTGGTTCTTGGTAATGGATGGGCCGACCAGTTCCGGGGTCAGCTCCAGGATGGAGTCGTCGGTGAAATGTGCGGTCAGGCGCTCTTCGGGAAGTTCGATGCGGTAACCCTGGACGCGGGGGAAGCGGATCTCCAGATGATCGCGGTCCGGTTTGACGGCCTTGACCTGGATGGTTTCCCGAGGCGGCTGGGGCGGGGCAATGACCGGCTTGGCCGTGAAGTCGAAGGGGATGCCCAGGACGTCGGCGTATTCGACATTGAACAGGCCCTGTTCGTTGAGGTCGTAGGACTGACGGCGCAGGGCGCGGCCAATGACCTGCTCGCACAGCAGTTGTGTGCCAAAGGCCCGCACGCCCAGGACATGGGTCACGGTGTTGGCGTCCCAGCCCTCGGTAAGCATGGACACGGAGACAACGCAGCGGATGCTTTCCCCCAGGCTGCCCTGCTTGCCCACGGTGTTCATCACCTCGCGAAGCAGCTCCTGGTCCGTGATGTTCTCGCCCTGCTGGCGGTCCCCGGTGCGCTCGACGATCTCCCGGCGGTAGCGTTCGATGGCGTCCGCGGCCATGGTCCGGAAATTGGCGTCCAGGGCGTCACCGGATTCCAGTTGTTCGCTGTCGATGAGCAGCGTGTTCGGTCTGGCCAGGGGATTGTTGTACTCGTCGAAGTTGCGGAACAGCTCGAACCTGCCGTTGACCAGGGTCTCGCTGCCGTCCTTGTTCTGGCGATAGAATCCGGAAATGAAGTCGTAGACCAGCTTGGAGGCCGAGGTGTTGTTGCAAACCACGATGAAGCAGGGCGGGGTCGCGATGCCGTCCCGGTGCCAGAGATCGAAGGTCTTGGCGTAGTGGCCGTACAGGGCTTCCAGGGCGGTTTGCAACTCCACGGGGAGGCTCAGCGGGTCCAGGGAGGCCGCCTTGCCCCGGCCCTTCTTGGGCATGCGCTTGCGGATGTGCTCCCAGAGGTTGCGAAACTTGGGCATGTCGTCGCCGGAGACGTTCCCGGCCAGATTGTCCGCCACGGGCACGCGGGGGAGCTTGACGATGCCGCACTCGATGGCGTCCATCAGGGAGAAGTCGCTCATGGTCCAGGGGAAAAGCGTCCCCTCGGCATAGCCGGAACCACTCAAGAAGAACGGTGTGGCCGAGAGATCCACGACCCGGGTCAAACCCAGCTTGCGGTTCACGGCCTCGATCCCGGAAATCCAGACCCGCGCGGCCTCGTTGTTCTTTTTGGCCTCTTCCTTGTCCTCGCCCTTGAGATCGTCCACCGTCTCACCGTCGGGTTCCGCATCCGTCTCGCGGGGCTTTTCCCGGTAGCAGTGGTGGGCCTCGTCGTTGATGACCATGACCTGCTTCATGCCCATCAGTTCCGGCATGACCCGCTGGATCATCTGCCCTTCAGACTCCAGGGTGCTCAAGGCCTCGCCCCGGCCCTGGAGCAGGGAGCGTCCGCCCTTGGACAGGTCCAGGCGCTCGCGCAACTTGAAGGCGTGGTAGTTGGTGATAACGATCTTGGCCCGGTGCAGGTCTTCCAGCATGTCCTGGGGGACCAGCTCCCGGTTGGCGTAGTAGCTGTCCATGTCCGTGGGATGCAGGACGCGCAGCCGATCCCGGATGGTGATCCCCGGCGTGACCACCAGAAAGCCTCTGGTGAAGCGCTTGCTGCCGGGGCGACGCACGGCGTTGATGGTCTGCCAGGCGATGATCATGGCCATGACCGTGGTCTTGCCCGCGCCGGTGGCCATCTTCAGGGCCAGACGAAGCAGCTCCGGGTTGGCCTCGGTACTGGCCCGCTCCAGGTAATCCAGGATGGCCTTGCTCGTCTTGCCCAGGGTCGGGGCAACCTCGGTCAGCCAGATAATGGTCTCCACCGCCTCCACCTGGCAGAAGAAAGGCCGGATGCTGCTGTAGTCGTGATGCCGCCAGTGCTCCAATAACCGAGCCGTCTCCGGCGTCACCCGCCACTGGCTCCGATCTGGTATTTTGCGCCACGGGTCCACATGCTCACGCACCAGGTTGATCATAGCAGTGGTGCTGTACTGCTGCTTCTCCGAGGACAGCCCCAGCCCCTCGTCAAGGATGAAGCTGCGCTGGTCGGCCTTCATCCGCCCTGTTTTTTGGCCGGTATCCTTCCCGCGTTTCTTGGCCTTGGGAATCGGCGTAACAAAGTCCGCCCTGCGGCGGTACGTAATGATCCGCTGGGTCGGTTGACCGTCCTTGTCCAACTCCCAGTGCTGGGCAGGATATTCGTAAGGGGAGTTGAGGATCGGTTGTTCGAAGAATTTGTTGTTCATATGGGCGAGGTTTCCGTTAGATTTGCGTCATGTTATTCGTGCAAAAAATTCAGAATAAACAGACACTGATTTATTGACGTTACTGCAGAAAGTCGCAAAACCTTGAAATTCGTCATTCCGGCGAAAGCCGGAATCCAGTCTTTCCAAGGTGTTGAGCAAAATCACATCACACCTTTTCGCGGGAAAAGGGACTTTTTGCAGTGACCTCATTTATTGCTGAATCCCGGCCTTCTTCCAGGGCCTTGCGGCGGCGTACTGCTTGCGGGTGATGCCGAGAATGGCCCAGGGTTTTTCGGGAGGGGATTCAGGGTTGGGCATGGGGCTATGGTCAAAGGTTTGCCGTCCCTGGCGCTTATCTCGGTGCGGTTATGCCTTCGCCTTGGAAACCACCCGTTCCAGCACCTTCGCCAAATCCTCCATCTTTACCGGCTTGCCCAGGTAGTCGTCCATCCCGGCAGCCAGGAACTTCTCCCGGTCCCCAAGCATGGCATAGGCCGTCAGGGCGATGATGGGAATTCTGGGATGCTGGGATGCTGGAATGCTGGAATTCTTCTCATCCTCTAACCTTCTAATCTCCTGCGTCGCTTCCACCCCGTTCAGTACCGGCATCTGTACGTCCATCAGGATTACGTCGAAGTCCTGTGCCGCGAGCAAGTCCAGAACCTGTTGCCCGTCCTCAGCCAGGGTCACGGCGTGTCCGGCCTTTTCCAAGAGCTTTGTCGTGGGAAATGAGCTTGACGGTTCATCCTCGGCCAGGAGGATGCGCAGGCTCTGTTTGGCTTCGGTCGGCCGCCTTGGTCCTTGTTCAACGGCAATGCTCACTCCATCGGGCAGTTTGAAGGGCAGGAGCACTTGCACGGTGGTCCCTTCGCCGAGAGTGCTCACCACGGAGATTCTCCCGTCCATCAGGTCCACGAGTCGTTTGACGATGGAAAGACCCAGCCCAGCGCCTTGATATGATCGGGTGTAGGTGCCGTCCACCTGGACAAACGGCTTGAACAAGTCATCCAGCTTGTCCTCGGGAATCCCGATGCCGGTATCCGATACGGTAAACAGGATAAGACAGGAGCCGGAATCTTTTGAAGCCATAAGGGTCATTTCGGCTTTGACGCTGCCTTTGTTGGTGAATTTCAAGGCATTGCCTATGAGGTTGAACAGAATCTGTCTAACCCGCGTTTCGTCGCCAATAATCCGAGGCGAAATGTTCGGATCAATGAAGAATTCCAAGTGGATTCCCTTTTCCCTGGCCGTAACCTGCAATAAGTCAGTTACGGAATCCGCAAGCTCCTTGAAAGCAAACTCGGTTTCGTGAAGCATCATTTTGCCCGCTTCGATCCTTGACAAGTCAAGGATGTCGGAGAGCAGCCTAGTCAGACGATTGGCCGAGGAAGCGCATAAATTCACATACTGCCGTTGTTCTGTATCCAGAACCGTGCTGTCCAAAAGCTGCAACATTCCCATGATCCCGTTGAGAGGGGTCCGGATCTCATGACTCATGTTGGCCAGAAACTCGGATTTCGCCTCGTTGGCGGCCTCGGCCTGCTTCTTGGCCTCGAGCAGAGCCTGTTCGATCATTTTACGTTCCGTGATAACCTCGGTGTAAATGATTATCCCCCCTACGGCCCCATCCTGCTCATACCAGGGCCGACACTCCCAGCGAGTCCATTCCACACTTCCGTCAGCACGATGAAATGGATCATCATTGGCACTGACCACCTCTCCGGCGAGAGCCTTTTGATGAACATCTTTCCATTTTTGCGGCAAATCGGGAAACACCTCGTAGTGATGCTTTCCAATGATATCCTTGTCCTGGATCCCGTATTCCTGAAGGTAACGCTGGCTGACGTATAGGTACTCCAATTCACGGTTGTGGACAGCTACGGAACTGCGCATGTTTTCCACGATGTAGCTGAACAAATTTCGTGAATGGACCAAGGCGGAATCTGCCCGTCGGCGCTGCGTGATATCGCGGCAAACACAGAATATGAGTTTTTTTCCGGCGATCATTGCACCGTTGGTGCTGATTTCAACGTCATAAAGGGTCGCATCCTTGCGACGATGGCGTGTCTCAAAATGGTCGCCTTGTTCATCAGCAGCACGAAGCAATTCTTGAAGCCTTTCTTGATCGGTCTCTGCTTCCCAATCCGATACATGGAGAAGGAGGACCTCTTCTCGGGAGTAGCCGATCATTTCAGCAAATCGTTTGTTTGCTTCATGAACACTTCCATCTTCGTTCAGAACAACGATTCCATCACGGGACTGGTCAACCAGAATGCGTCTTCGAACGACCTCTTCCTGCAGCGTTTCTTCCGCCTGTTTCAGTTGGGTAATATCCAAAGCAAAGCCTATCGTTCCAGATATCTCTCCATTGTCGTCAAATACCGGGTATTTTTCCGTCAGGCTCCATCCCCGCTTTCCATTTGCCTTCTGGTGACGCTCAATAATACCCTTTTTGGCCTGTCCACTGGCCATGACGGCCTGATCGTCTTGAATGAAGAAATCCGCTATATCGGAAGGATGGATGTCATGATCTTTTTTGCCAACCACATATTGCTCATTGCATCCGACAACGACGCAAAATGCCTTGTTTGCCAATACATACCGACCATCACGGTTTTTTTTCCAGATCATGGCTGGTACCATATCCATGAGTGTTTTCAATTCATCATGAACAGGATTCGATGCCATGTGTTTTTCATCCTGGATCTGATCCACCTGCCCTTGAAGGTCTCTTTCCATGGTAAAGCCCTGATAGGCAACGATCCCGCCGGCATTATCCCTGACTGTGCGAGCGCTTGTGGCCCCCCAGAAGATTGTACCATCTTTACGACGAAAGCGGCATTCGTGGCTGGTTATTTCGCCTTGTCTTTCCAGGATACGGGTAAATGTTTCCCCATCTTTCTGATCCGCATAGACTTGGCTGGCGATATCATTGATCGCGCCAAGCATGTCATCTGGCGACGAATACCCATACATCCTGGCCATGGTCGGATTGACGCTGAGGTATCGTCCTTCCGGCGTGGACGTGAAGATGCCGATGGGCGCGTTCATCAGGATGTCGTGGGTGGCATCAAAGACTGCTTGATAAGGGGCTGAGTTCTGATGTTGCTTCTGGGCCATGCGAAGCTCCTGGGGCAGTGCGGCGGGGTGGTGAAGGTGTTTGCAAGCAGAGCAGATTAAGGGCAGCTGACTGTCGATTTTCAGCGCCTAAAAGCATACGAATTAGTATCTATTCAGCAAATCCGCCAAAAAGATCTGGATACCGGCGTTCGTCGGTATGACTGATGCAGATGCAGCTTGCCTCGATAAGTCATTCCGGCGAACGCCGGAATCCAGTGCAGGTGAATGACCATCCGCCGGATGAACTGAATAGTTACACGAATTATTCATTTTGCGATTATTTCCCTCCCCTTTCCCCATTCCTTGCTACAAGGTCAAGCCCAGGTTTCGACCTAAGTCCTTAACCGGGAAAGCCCTCAGCATTTAAGGACTTCCCCGGCCAGCTTATCACCTACGCCGCCTTCCGGTAATTCTCCAAGGCCGCAAAATAATCCGTTAATTGTTTGAGCATCTTCGCATCCCGTTTGCACCGGCTGAGCGTGATGAACTGAAGTGGTCCCCAAAAATTGGACAGCCTGTTAAGGTGGAGTCCACGACACGGGAGGGACCATTCATCAGCTCAAGACTTTCGCCAACTCCTTCCAGTGCGTCGTGTACCTCGGGCTCAGATGCGCCTGTCGCATTACCCAGCGCTGTCCTGTCCCTTCCGCTGCCACGCGCATGGTCATGGCTCCCCACTTGGTGTTGATCTGATCCATGGCATCCATCAGGGCTTTGTTGGGTACTCGGTCCGTGGGCGATGGTTCAAATAGGTTCAGCCTTCGCCCATGCTCCTGCTCGATTCCGAAAACCATCACCCCGGCCTTGCGGTACTCGAAGCCCGGCTTGCATATCAGTTCCAGCACCCTCTGGGCCGACCTGATCAGGTCCGGCGTGTGACTCGAGGGCACGGCCAGGGAGACGGTGGCCGCGTTGCTGTACTGCGGCCTGTCCAGGCGAAAGCGGTCCGTGAGCAGGAACACCTGAAGCTGCCCGGCCACGCACCTCTGGCCACGGAGTCGCTCCCCGACTCTGGCGGCATAGCCGCAAACAATTTGCTCAAGCTGCACTTTGTCCATGATCGCCTTGGCGAAGGTCCGCGAACAGACAATGCTTTTGGGTGTGGTCACGGTCTGGTCCAGGGGGATGCACGGGACGCCCTGAAGCTCCAGCAGGGTGTGCATCCCGTTCACGGTCATCCGCTTCTTCACCCAGTCTTTTTCCAGCTTGCTGAATTGCAGGGCGTTGCGAATCCCGAACTCGCGCAGCTTTTTGCTGTACTGCCGCCCGATGCCCCAAACGTCCTCGATGTCGATCCCGGCCAGAATCTGGTCCGGGTCCGGATAGTCCACAAGACTGAAGCCCCCGCCGTGCTCCGGTTGCTTTTTGGCCACCCGATTGGCAATCTTGGCCAGGGTTTTGGTTCGGCCAATGCCGATGGAAACCGGAATACCGGTCCATTGCAGGATCGTGGCCCTGATCTTGCGGGTCAGTTCCAGAGGTTGCTCGTGCATCCGGTCCAGGCGCAGAAATGCCTCGTCAATGGAATAGATTTCCATGTCCGGAGTGAACCGGGAGGCTGTATCCATCACGCGGCGGGACATGTCGCCATACAGGGCGAAGTTGGAGGAAAAAACGTGGACGCCATGCTTTCTGAACAGCGGCTGGAACTTGAACGCCGGTGCCCCCATGGGGATACCCAGGGCCTTGGCCTCGTTGGATCGGGCAATCACGCAGCCGTCGTTGTTGGACAGGACCACAATGGGCTTGCCCCGCAGCTTGGGGTTGAAGGCCCGCTCGCAGGATGCGTAGAAATTGTTGCAGTCCAGCAGGGCGAAAATGGTCGATGTCGGCATACTCAACCTCGGGTTTCATCCGGCAGCAGGACCGGAACAATGCACTCGGGATCGTTGTTCTATGGGTCGTCGGCCCTGGTGCTGACTGGTTGAATACGGGTTGGCGTATCGGCGCAGGGCTGAAGCAAGGCGTCAATCTATCCCCGGCGGCTCTCCGGCGAAAGCCATATCGAATGATCCTCCGGTCTGATGAACAGCGCCTTACCTTATCCCGAATGCTTGTCTTTGCCTTGCGTACCCGGTGCCAACCTTCCTGGGGAGCGTAGAGGACGTCGACGGTAACGGCCTCGGGTTGGGTCTTCATCAGCCGGTGCAACCTGATCTGTTCCTTGATCCCCTGGCGGCGGTCCTTGGATGGGGACTTGCCCTCCCGCTCGACGTCCTCGGCGATGCGTTTTTTGGTCAAGCGGCTCAAGACGGCGGGCTTGACTTTGCGCGTATCCATGCGCAAGTCCCCGGACACGTCCTGGCTGGGCAGTCCCTGGCCCAGGGAAAAGTTCACGGGCTGGCTTGCGAACGAGCGTGGATGAAAAACTGCCATCGAGCCCGTGAGTCGGGGCAAGCGGGTGCAGGAAGGTTCAAACCAGTTTCCGGATTACACTGTTCACCACGCCCCATACTTCACAACCCATTTCCGTGGTGACCTCGATGTCTTTGTAGGCACTGTTGGCAGGTTCGAGATAGGCCTTGCCGCTTCGCAGTCTCAGGGTCTTGACCGTCAACTCCCCATGGACGATAGCCACGACCACCGAGCCGCTGACCGGTTCCAGGGATTTATCCACGACGAGCATGTCTCCGTCGAAGATGCCCGCATCCTTCATGGACTGGCCGCTGACCCGGACCAGAAACGTGGCTGGTGGGTTTCTGACTAGGTACTCGTTCAGATCCAGGCATTTTTCCAGGAAGTCGTCGGCGGGCGAAGGAAAGCCGGCGGGCAACCGGCACAGCAATAAGGGCGTTTTCAGCGTGGTGCGCCGGATCAGACGGGTCACCTGGTCAAGATTTTCTCTCATGAAAACGCCCCTTTGCCGCCCATCTATTTCAGGTTGTCGATATTGATGGGTCTGCCGCAGTTCGGGCAACACATCAGTTTTATCATTTTGGCCCTGGGTTGATACAGGTGCCGAACCCCTTTGTTCGTTATCACATAGGCTACGGTTATCGGATGATCGCATTCGCAATACCGCTGTTGCATGGAGTTTCTCCTTTGTTTACTGATGTTAATTGTTGGGGCAAAAAAATATCAAGCGTAATTCCGGCTGCTCCACAGCACCCGGCCAATGATCCGCAATGTATCAATTTCGTCGCCTTGAAGGGTGACCGGCTGGTAGCGCTGGTTGGCGCTGTACAGGGTGATCAGGCCGGGACGGGCCTGGACCCTCTTGATCTGCAAAGCATCCAGGTGGCCGAGCACATAGAGGTTGTTGCTCAGAATCTCCGTCTGGCTCTGATCGATCAGTACGCTGTCGCCGGGCTCCAACTCGGGAGACATGCTGTCGCCCACCACGTCCAAGACCACCATACGCTCCGGTTGGCCTTTTTGGCTGACCCAGGAGCGGGCAAAGGGAACCTCGCTAATGATATTGTCCTGGACTTCCAGTGAACCGGTCCCGGCGCAGGCCTTGGCGGAAACCTTGGGAATGAACGTGGTCCTGGGTCTGTCGGATTGATAGACCGGCCCGGCTCCGGTTTTCAGCCATTCCAGGTTCACGCTGAACATGTTGGCCAGGGTCAAGGCCCAGCTTTTGGGCACACCCCGGGTCTTGGCCAGGGTGATGGCCGGAGGCTCAATGCCCAGCAGGTTGGCCAAGTCTTTCTGGCTGCCGATCTCGGCGACCTGTGAGGCGCGTTTGAAGAAGTCGTCAAATTTCATGAGGTGACTATTAACCAAGGTTAACCCGTTGTCAAGCCAGTTGAAAACATTCATATTCGCGGCCTTGTCAACTCAGATGCTCAGAAGCCTCCCTCCCATGTCCTACCTGGACGCTCAGATAGAACGCATCACCTATGTCAATGAAGAGGCCGGCTATGCCCGTGGTCAAGGTGCACGCCAAGGGGCATGCAGGGCTTGTGACCGTGGTCGGGGTCCCGCCATCGTCCAATTCTGGAAAAATTCTGAAGATGCAGGGGATCTGGGAATCCCATCCCAAATACGCACAGCAGTGTAAAGTGCAGACTTGCGAAACGGTTCTGCCCACCACGGCCCACGCCAAAAAAGCCCTGCCATGGCCGTTCGCAATAACAAAAACGGGAAGGGATACCCCAATCTGGATGGGCGATTGTGGAGGATGGGCCGAGTACAGGGAAGAGTTGCACAAAAGTCGGATGAAGATGCACGCCGAATCCCACATCCGGTATTCCAAAGGCCGGCTGCTGGCATTGGCCAGCATGCGTACTGTCGTTTACCGGGTACCGGGCACCTCTTCGAAACTATGGAGTATGCGGCGGACTCTCAGGTGGCAATCTGTCCAGCAATTCCACTGGATTGTACAATATCGTGCTTGCTCCGCTGGCCAGGAGTTCATCCGGACTGCGGAACCCCCATCCTGCTCCCAGCGGAGTCATTCCGGCAGCGGTTGCGGTCTGCATGTCCACGTCGGAGTCGCCGAGAAAGAGGGTGGAGGCGGGGAGCACTCCCAAGTGATCGGCAGTCTCTAGGGCCGTGGTCGGATCGGGTTTGCGGGGTTTATCCGGGTGCGCACCTGTTACCAATTGAAACATGTCTTTTGAAAAAAAATGATCTACCAGTGCCATGGCTGCGTCATGGGGCTTGTTGGTCAGCACGGCCATTGGAAATTCTTGGGCCCTGAGTGTGCGCAGAAGCAGATCGATTCCAGGATACAACCTGGTTTTGTTGGCCCAGCGTCGACCATAGACGGTGCGCATTTCCTCAGTGATCGCATCCAGCCATCGGTCATCATGCCGTTCTGTCTTTGGAACGGCCCGGCGAACCAGCATGGCCAACCCGTTACCCACGAACCGCCGATAGGCGTCCAAAGGGTGAGTCGGCCAACCATGAGAGGCCAGGACCATATTCATGGCATCAGCCAGATCTTCCAGCGTATCCAGAAGGGTGCCGTCAAGGTCGAAGATGATGCCCTGGGGGCGGGGTGTCGACATTGGGGCTCCAAAGCAGGTTGATTGTATTGAGGGTCGAGCGCGGCGGTGAGGCACGGAGAAGGCAGGCGGTAAGGAATCATGCCTTGGTGGGTTACGTGAAGATGTGTTGCGTGCAACACGCCAGAAAAAATCAACAGACCAGACCGTGGACGCAGCCTTCAATAAGAGTTTTCGGCCAAGATGCCCAAAACGACTTTCAAAGGCAATTGGCCAAGGTGCCCACATTTTGAACCATATTTCGAGAAGGTAAGGTCTCCGTGGCATCGGCAAGGGGCATGATTTTTTTTTCGTATCGAGGGGAGATGAAAAAATGCGCATGGACCACGATTCGTTCTGGATTCTTTGTTTTGATTCCGGTATGCCCTAAACTTCGCTTAATTTTCACCCAAGTGTACCGGGAGCGCCTTTATTCAGAGGTTCCCACTGGAGGTAGACCGTGTCTTCACCTTCCATGGAAAATTTTCGGAAATTAGTGGCTCCGGAATTTGTTTTCGGTGTCGGCGCACGGCATCTTGCCGGGCAGTTCGTCCGTAACTTCTCGGTAAGGCGGGTCTTGGTGGTCGTGGATCGACTTCTGAATGGGGATGGTAACGCGGAATGAGTGGATTCAGACATGCTTTCGGCAAGGGGCTCCATTCCGGAGCTGTTTCAGGAGTCAGAGAATGCGCATGAAAACGTCAGGGGCAATGCAATGGCGCAGGGGAAGCTGGTGCCTTTTGCTGGTTCTTCTCTTTGCAATTCCGGCATGGTCGGACGAGGGAGAAACGGAGCCGATTCGCGTGGGCATGTCCGGAGCATTCAGCGGTCCGATCAGAGCGATGGGCATTGAGGTCTATCGTGGAGCACTCGCCTATTTCGAACACCTGAACCAACGTGGTGGGATCAACGGCCGGCCGGTGCGCTTTCTGGCCTATGACGACGCCTATGAACCGGCAAGAGCACTGGAAAACACCATCAGGTTGGTGGAGCAGGATGGTGTTGACGTTCTGTTCAGCTTTGTAGGGACGCCCACGGTAACCCGCATTCTCCCGTTGTTGAAAGTTTACGAGGACCGAGGCTTGTCGTTGTTTTTTCCGGTGACCGGCGCTGAACCTCACCGGCGGCCGCCACACGACGCCTTCGTCTTCAACCTTCGGGCATCCTATGCCCAGGAAGTGGGAGCCATGGTTCATGAATTTCTTGGTTTGGGCAAGACCCGCTTTGCGATCCTCTACCAGGCCGATTCATACGGACGCAGCGGCTGGGAAGGTTTGCGTGAATCCTTGCAACCCCATGCCCTGACCATTGTGGAGGAGGCCACGTATTCCCGGGGATTCGAGTTTGAACAGAGCATGCTTGAGCAGGTGGAGATTTTGCATGCCGCAAACCCGGAGGTGATCATCAGCATCGCCTCCTACGCCGCCGCGGCCGCATTTATCCGTGATGCCCGAGACCAGGGCTGGGACGTGCCCGTGGCCAACGTTTCCTTCGTGGCCAGCGAGAGCATGCTGGATCTCTTGCTGAACCAGGAACAGCGGACCGGACGCTGCTACACGCATGGTCTGGTCAACTCTCAAGTGGTCCCCAGCTATGAGGACTACTCCCTTTGGGGAGTCTTGGAGTACCGCTGGATCATGGATACCTGCTCGTGTGAGCTCCCGGAAGGACTCTCTTCAGAGCCCTATACGCCCCTGCCCTACAGTTTTGCCAGTTTTGAGGGGATGCTCAACGCCAAGGTGTTTGCCGCCCTCGTGCAGAACATTCCGATGGAGCAGTTGTCAGCAGGAGGCGACCATTTTGCTGAAGAACCACTACTGATCCATTTGGGCATCGGCGATCCCATTTTTCTTGGACCGAATCATCGGCAGGGAATGGATACGATCTTTTTTTCCACGGTTCAGGACGGGCGGTTCGTTCCTCTGCACGACTGGCCTGAGTGGTTCAGGCAGGGTGAGAAGTGAAAACCTCTCGGTTGTTTCGCAAGACCCTTTTGGCCATGGTGGTCATTTTCGGAGCCATGGCCACGGTTTCTTCCTTCTATTCCGGTTGGACCCTGCACCGGCAGATGATGTCCGAGAACGAAAGCAAGGCCGTGGCCATTGCCCGGAGCATAGCCAATTCCAGCACGGAGCTGCTATTGAGCCGGGACGCGGCCACGGTACAGGCCGTTATTGATCAGTACCTGGAAATCCGGAATGTGGCCTATGTGTTTGTGCAGGACCGCGCTGGCGAAGTGGTCTCCCATACCTTCACGCCCAGGGTGCCCCAAGAGGTAATGCGTCTTGCATCACCGGTTTCCCCCGAGAATCTGCCGCATCATCAGGTCGCCGTGCAACAGGTGTATGTTCCGGGCCTGGGCAGGGCTCTGGACATCAGCCATCCTATCTTGGGTGGACTGGCCGGCAGCGTACATGTGGGCATGGACCTGGAAAGCATCAACACTCTGATCTGGCGGGAGGTGCTTTTTCAGCACGGCATGTTCATCCTGTTCTTCGTCTTGGGTATCATTGTGGCCTATGTAATGATCAACCGCATTTCCCAGCCTCTGACGCAGCTTGCCGAGTATGCCGGTCGGGTCGCGAACCATGATTTCAAGGCACCCATGCTGGCTCGTTCCCGGGACGAAATCGGTGACCTGGCCCTGACCATGCAGTACATGGCCCGGCAGCTCGACGAGATAATAACCGGCTTGCACGGACGTATCCAGGGCGCCACTCAGGAGCTTCAAGAGAACCTGATTTTTTTCAGTGCCATCTACATGAACATGGCCAACGGCATGATGGTGTATGACATGCGTGGAAGTCTATTACAGTTCAATCCCGCTGCCCGGCTCATGCTGGGGTATGATGAGCAGGAGTTTGCCACCAAAAGCATGGGGGATTTGTTCGGGGAGGATGTGACGCAAAAGATTTTTAACGAGCTACGTCACTTGAAATACATGCCGGAGGATGCTTCCAGACCGACCAGGTCCGGTGTGGAAAAGCGTCGCTACCATGTGCTTGTACAGAGTCAGAGTGGGAAAAAACTGGATATTGAAATCATTGCCACCCCATTGGAACTCCAAGACGAGATGTGCGTCATCGTGCTTGTCCGGAACATCACCGCGGCGAAGCGGGCCCAGCGCGCCTTGAAGAACGCGCATGTCACGCTGGATCGCCGGGTCAAGGAAAGGACCAGCGAATTGCATTCCACCGTGGACTTGTTGCGCCAGGAGGTTGCGGATCGGATGAAGGCCGAGAAGGAGTTGCGTCGGGCCAAAGAGGCCGCTGAGGCGGCCAACCAGGCTAAAAGCGAGTTCGTCGCCAATATGAGCCATGAAATTCGTACGCCCATGAACGGCGTGGTGGGCATGACCGAATTGTTGTTGCGGACCAGATTGAACGAGCAACAACGGCATTATACCCGGACGGTCAAACGTTCCGCCGAGGCCTTGCTGGGAATCATTAACGACATTTTGGATTTTTCCAAGCTCGAAGCCGGAAAGTTGAGTCTGGAGAAAATACCGTTCGATCTCCGGGTGATTGTTGAGGAAATGGCCCATTTACTGGCGGCCCGGGCTGAAGAGAAGGGGCTGGAGTTGATTGTCCGTTACCCTCCTGCTTGCCCGAACCGCTATGTCGGGGACCCCGGTCGAATCCGTCAGGTTCTGGCCAATCTGCTGGGCAACGCCATCAAGTTTACGGAGCGGGGCCATGTCTATCTGGGTGTGGACTGCCTGGAACTGGGTGAAGGGCGATATGAGTTGCGGATCACCGTGGAAGACACCGGGATAGGCATTTCCCAGGAGATGATTGAACGGGTTTTCGAGTCGTTCACCCAGGCGGACCAATCCACCACAAGGGTCTATGGAGGCACCGGGTTGGGCCTTTCCATTTCTCGGCAGCTTGTCGAGTTGATGGGAGGCCGAATCCTGGTGCAAAGCCGAGTCAGGCAAGGCTCCTCCTTCACAGTCGTCTTGGAATTGCCCCAAAGCGAACAGATCCATGATGTTATCCCCATGGTTGCGGACCTGCAGTTCATGCGGGTGCTGGCTGTGGATGACAACCCGGTGAATCTGGAGATTCTTGATGAATTGCTGGCAGGCTGGAAGATTCACGCTGACATGGCTGATTCCGGGGCCATGGCGCTGGAGAGGCTGCAAGCCGGTGTTGCCCAGGGGCGCCCTTACCAAATTGCCATTTTGGATTTCCACATGCCTGGCATGGACGGTGAGGATCTGGCCCGCCGGATCAAGGCCGATCCAACACTCAAAGCCACCAAACTGGTGCTGCTTAGTTCCATGGGCAAGCGAGGCGACGCAAAACGCATGGAACAGGCAGGCTTTGCGGCGTATCTGATCAAACCGGTCCTGCAATCTCATCTATACGACACGTTGCAGCTTTTGGTAGGCCGGCAGACGCCAGTTGGCGAAGGCTTGATAACCCGACATCGGATTACCGAAGCTCGGGCAGCGCAAGAGGCCCAAAAAAGTGACGGGCGGCAATTGAGCGGAGATATTCTTCTTGTGGAGGACAATGCTGTGAACCAGGAGGTCGCCCTGGGAATGCTTCGCCAGATAGGCCTGCGGGTGGATGTTGTCGGCAATGGACAAGAGGCTGTGGAAGCCGCGAGGGCAAAGCAGTACGACCTTGTATTCATGGACTGTCAGATGCCGGTCATGGACGGATTCGCGGCCACTGCACACATCCGCCAGCTGGAAGGACCGTTAGGGCGTACCCCCATCGTGGCCATGACAGCCCACGCCATGGAAAAAGATCGGGATAAATGCCTGGCCGCCGGCATGGACGACTATCTCGCCAAGCCGGTGAAGCAGGCGGATTTGTTCCGGGTGTTGGATCGTTTTCTGGAGAGTGGTTCCTGGAATCATTCTTCCATGGCTGTCCCTGTGGCGGACAGCGTCACCTGGAGCACGCTGCCTGAAGGCCTGGGAGGGAAGGCTGTTGAACGGGCCATGCAGCTTTTTCTCCAACATTCTCCACGGATCATCGACAAGCTGGACAACGCGCTCCAGGAACGGGACCTGAAAACAGCCAGGATGTGTGCCCATACTCTGAAGGGCAGTGCGGCCAACCTGCGACTGGAGGACGTGCGTCAAACCATGGAGAATGCGGAACAGGCTCTGGAGCATGCGGACTGGGAGCACGTTGCATTGTTGATTGCTCACCTGCGGAATCTGTTTCAAAATTTGCGTGTCACCCAGAGCCAAAAGACTTCGCACACTTCGGAAGAGGACCAACAAGATTTTGCGCATGCGACGCGTGACTCACGGGCATTTGCCCATGCCGTCCGGGACAACTTCCAGGCGATGGTGCTCTGGAAAAAGCTGCGACGGAGTTTGAAGTCCCAAAACATTCGGCGTATTGAAGCTCTTGCAGCTGAAATGGCTTTGCTGCTCAAGGCCGCGAAGCAAAATGATGCCGCGACGTATGCCCGCTCACTGCAACAGGATGCCCTGGCCATGAACATCTCTGCCCTGCGCGAATCGGCCTTGACATTGTCCCGGATCAAGGAGCTGCAAGAACGATGAAGACTGTTTTGATCGCAGATGATTCTCCCAGCAATTTGCAACTGCTGCAGGACATTCTGGACAAATCCGGCTATGAGGTCCTGGTGGCGGAAAGCGGTCAAGATGTCCTGGAGATCATCGAAGAGGAACGTCCGGACATTTTTCTGCTGGACATCATGATGCCGGGCATGGATGGGCTGGAATTATGTCGGAACATCAAGGCGATCGATCGTTTTGCCGCGACGCCCATTGTCTTCATTACGGCGAAAAATTCCTCGGAGGACATTGTTCGGGGGTTTTCCGCCGGCGCGGTGGACTATATCCCAAAACCGTTCAATGAAGCGGAAATTCTGGTTCGGGTCCAGACCCATATCCGGCTGCATGACGTGCTGCTGGAACTGGAGCGGCTACGGCAGTTGGCATTGGACGCCAACCCGTTGACCCAGCTGCCGGGCAACAACTCCATCATCAAGGCCATTACAGAAGCTCTGGAGAGCAGGCACCCGGTGAGTGTGGTCTATGCGGATATCGACAACTTCAAAGCCTTCAATGACAAATACGGCTTTGCTGCTGGTGACCAGGTTCTCAGGTTTACAGCCGACCGGATCGTTTCGGCCGTGGAGGAGGCCTGCGGCAAGAGGGGAATGGTCGGCCATGTCGGTGGTGATGACTTCGTATTCATCTCCCCGGTGGAGTGCACACAGGAGGCCGTAGACAGATTGATTCAGGGTTTTGATCGGGGAATTCGGTTGTTCTACAATGATGAGGATCGGAAAAACGAACAGATTCGGGTTGCGGATCGAGGTGGGCGACTGCGATCGTTTTCCTTGATGAGTATTAGCCTGGGAATCGTGGAACTGGAGAAGAACGCTTTCAGTCATCACCTGGAGGTTTCGGCCATGTGCGCGGACGTCAAGAAGATCGCCAAAAGCATTCCTGGAAGCTCTTTCTTCATCAATCGAAGAAGCCGGGGGTGTGGCGAATCCAAGGTGCTGGATGCCAAGACCGGAGCAGATTCCAGCGTGACGGGCTGCTAAAAGGAAATACTGTTCAGAGCTGTTTCAAGGCCTTCCATGCTCAGCGGTTTGGTCAGGTAACAGGTGGCCATGCCCTGGAAAAATGCCTGACAAACGTTCTTTTGGTCTTCCAGGCAGGAAACCATGATCACCTTGGCCTCGCTTCCCGGCGGGATGCCGTGACGTTGTTCCAAATCCCGAATGGTTTTCAGGGCTTGATGGCCATCCATGACCGGCATCATGATATCCATGAGAATCAGCGTGTAGGGATCCTGAGCGTCCAAAGCCATGGCCACGGCCTGAACAGCTTCCTCGCCATTGGTGGCCATGTTGATCCGCGACGCCTTGTTGCGCATGTATGACTGCATTACAACCCGATTGGCCAAATCATCATCCACGATCAGGACATGCATCGATACTTCTCCCTTTTTTGCGTACATCATGCAGTAAACGATCACAGAGGTATCTCTGCGGCCATGGAGTCAGTAAGGAAGACCCTCCCTCTTATGCTTCAGCAGAAAGGTATTTGCGCAAGACAATCTCCAGCTGCTCAATCGTTGTCGGTTTGGCAAGGTAGTCGTTCATGCCGAAGTCCAGAAATTTTTCCCGGTCTCCAGGCATGGCATAGGCTGTCAAGGCGATGATCGGCACTTTTGGGTCATAGCGGGATCCGTCATGGGCCCGGATGGTCAGGGTGGCCTCCACCCCATTGAGAACCGGCAATTGGACGTCCATCAAGATGCAGTCCACGGTCTCCTGTTCCAGAAGCTCCAAGGCGCGTTGCCCATCCTCGGCTTCAATGACAGTGTAGCCATTTTTTTGGAGAAGCTTCTGCAACGCGAACCTGTTGAGTTGGTCATCTTCGACCAGGAGTATGCGTCCGGACATTATCAGTCTGCCTTGGTTGCAGCCACGTTGCCCATGGCATGCTTGTCCAGCGGGCAGCGGTCGGCTATTTTTCAAAGAGGCCGGAAAATCGCCATCCGGCTGCCTTTCGTATTGGAGCGGTTTGTCTCTGAAGTTTTCGGAGAGATGTTCACCGGAAATTACTCAGAAAACGGCTTGAACATAAAAGTAATGGTTACAAAAAGCAAACGCGGGAACCATGTGCCCGGCAACGCTGTGAATTGCCCGTCGCGGTTGCGGCTGTTTGGGTGCATGACCTCTCCATGGTCATCTCTGCATGTCCACTTTTGATGAAAAACATACAGGGCAACGTCCGCCGCGATTGATCCGTGATCAGCACCTGATCACTTCCTGTGCTTTGGACATTATCGCCACAGTGGAACAAACGCGCGGCGTTCCCCTGCAACCGCGGGACAGGATGGCTCTGAAACTGCTGACACCCAGGAATTCCGCCCTGTTGCACCAGAAAATGCGACAGCATCTGGGGTGTCGGCAAATCAGTTTCGATATTTTGACCGATGATCTTGGTCTGGGCTCGCACCAGCTCGTTCCGTCCGGTGTTCACGTTTTGAACAAGGCAGGTTTTTGGTGGAGTGATGGATACGGTGTCGGCCGCTTCCTTTGGAACCTCTATGTTGATGAGTCGCCACAGGCCGGGATGTGCCGAGTCCTGGAACGACTGTTCAAGTTTGAGGTTTCCGGCGTCTTTGGGCCGCGGGCCAACATGACGGTTTTGGAGAAGACGCGGACAATAGAGGGGGAAGTTCGCCCTGATTTGCAGTTGTACATCCACCGACGGGAAGGAACAGTTGAAACCTCCTTGCGGAAGCTGTTGAAGGCCCAGGCCATTTTTCGCCCCAAGGATCTGGGCTTGGGCCTGGAAGAAGCCAGCGCCAATCGTGATAACGGGCGAATTGTCCTGCTGTTTGGCAAAACCAAACGTTACGCCGTTAGCTTCACCATACACAAGATTTAGTCCCCAGTCCGGGATCACGCGGGTTTCTGCTGGATAATGAAGACCTCTGGCGGCAAGGGCCAGGATGCTGTTCAGTGCGTGAACAATTCGATGAACGGGAGCAAGATGATCATTGCAATTTTTTAAGGAGAGGTTTGCGATTTCGATCTCGATCGCAATACCGATTCAGAGCACCTGCGACTCGATAACAAATCTGTCCTGGCAGAATGGATAATTGATCTTGCACATATGTTTATTCTAGCATAAGGGTGCGGCATGAAGAGCACTCCCCCTCCGACCCTGCGTTTGCACCTCTGGCTGGAAAACGAGCATGGTACGTTGATAGGCCTGGGACGGGCCATGCTTCTGGCCAGGATCAAAGAATGCGGATCCTTGCGTCAGGCCGCTGAAAGCCTGGGTATTTCCTACCGCGCGGCCTGGGGGAAAATTCGGCAGGCTCAGGCCTGCCTGGGTGAGGAATTGGTGCGCAGGGAGGGGAAGGGCTACGCCCTTACGGGTTTCGGCGAACAGCTGGCCGATGGATTTCTGAAGTGGCACGAGGAAGTCGAACAGGATGCCCTGGTTCGAGCTCATCGTTATTTGCCCTGGCCGGTCAAGCCGCATCCCTCTGCCTCTTTGATTCCTTTAAACCCCAAAATAAAACGGTAAGGAGTTTTCATGAAGGCTGAAAATGATCCGGTCTTCGTCGGTTTGCGATCCTTCGACGACTTTGTCCTGCAGGTGCGTGATTTTCATGGTTCCGCGGCACCAGGGCTGGTTCTTGGCGGATTCATGGTCGAGGAGGCCCGGCGGCACCTTCCCGAGGGAACGATTTTCGATGCCATCTCCGAAACCACGCACTGCCTGCCAGATGCCGTGCAGTTGCTGACACCCTGCACCATCGGCAACGGCTGGTTGCGGGTGGTCAGTCTGGGCCGATACGCCGTGACCCTGTACGACAAATATACCGGGGAAGGGGTGCGGATTTACCTGGATCCGGATAAAGTCGAGGATTGGCCGGCCATTCGGACGTGGTACATGAAGTTGTTGCCCAAAAAAGAGCAGGACAGCGCGGCACTCTTTGCGGAAATCAAGGCAGCTGGAGCGACCGTGTGCAGCATGGAAACCGTTCAGGTCGCGCCAAGTCTGCTGCAGCGCAAGGGGCGAGGCGGTATTGTGGTCTGCCCGGTGTGCAAGGAAGCCTATCCTCAGCTGGATGGCCGGATATGTCGGGCATGTCAGGGAGAGGCGCCGTATGTTGAAGGCGCGTCCAGTATGGCCCCCCCGGCCCCCTGTGCCGTGTCCGTGGATCAGGCCGTGGGCCGAAAGGCGCTCCACGACATGACCCAGATCGAGCCGGGCAAAACCAAGGATGCGGTGTTCGTAAAGGGTCAGGAGATCAACGTGGGCGACATCTGTCGCCTGCAGCAGATGGGTCGGATGCGGGTTTATGTCCAAGACATCGATGAGGACCCCGATGTGGAGGGTGGCACGAAAACCGCCTGGGTGCATGAGAACGAAGCTGCTGAGGCCTTTGCAACGGCCATGGCTGGTCCAGGTGTGGAACTGCGTCTGCCCCCCCGGGAAGGCAAGGTGGACCTTTTGGCGGATCGGGATGGGCTGTTTAGTGTGGACCTGGACCGGTTGGAGGCCTTCAACCTGGTCCCGGAGGTCATGTGTGCTTCCCGGCACGATGCGGTTCTGGTCAAACAGGGCATGACTGTGGCCGGGACCAGAGCCATCCCGCTCTATCTCTCCCGGCAACTGTTCTGGCGGGCTTTGAGCGTCCTGGAGCCGGGGCCGCTTTTTACCGTACTGCCGCTACGCAAGGCCCGGGTCGGCGTGCTGGTCACGGGAACGGAGGTGTTTCAGGGGCTTGTGGAGGACAAGTTCGTACCCATCGTTAGTTCCAAGGTCCAGGCTCTGGGCAGCGAACTCCTGGCTAGCCGGATCGTCCCGGACAGCCGGGAAGCCATTATTGTCGCGGTCCGGGAACTTCTGGGTCTCGGTGCGGATTTGCTGATTACCACGGCCGGTTTGTCCGTGGACCCGGACGATGTCACCCGGCAGGCCTTGCTGGAGGCCGGGGCCGAGGATCTGCTCTACGGTACCCCGGTCCTGCCGGGAACCATGACCCTCTTTGGTCGCATCGGCTCGGTGCAGATCCTGGGGGTTCCGGCCTGTGCCCTGTTCTTCAAGGCCACCAGCCTGGATCTGTTCCTGCCTCGCTTGCTGGCCGGGAGGAGCATCAGCCGGGGAGAGCTGGCCAGGATGGGGGCTGGTGCACTTTGCATGCAATGCCGGACATGTTCGTTTCCTAAATGCCCTTTTGGCAAGTGATCGTTTTCTGGAGGTCATGAGGCCATGCTGGAACTGACCGTTTTTCTCTGCGGGGCCGTGGTGATGATCCTGGAATTGACCGGGGCGCGGATCATGGCCCCGTTTCTGGGCACGTCCCTGGTGGTCTGGACCGGACTGATCGGCGTGGTTCTGGCTGCGCTGAGCATTGGCTATTGGTGGGGCGGTCGACTGGCCGACCAGGGGCCGACCCGATCCGGACTGGCTTGGATCGTGTTTGGATCCGGGGTGCTCATCGCCCTGACCGCCCTGCTCCAGGCCCCGGTTTTGGGGCTGATTCAGGCCCATGTTCCCGGGCTGCATCTTGGGGTGCTCCTGGCCACCATGAGCCTGTTCGGACCGGCCAGTGTTCTGCTGGGCATGATTGCCCCTTACGCCGTGAAGATGCGGCTTTCGTCACTGGAGCATTCCGGCGCCGTTGTTGGACGGATGTACGCCCTGTCCACCATCGGGAGCATCGTGGGAACGTTTTTGGCCGGTTTCGTCCTCCTGTCTTTTTTCGGAAGCCTGCCCATCTTGTTGGTTCTGGGTGCGATCCTGACTGTTCTGGCCATGGCCTTGTCGCCACGTTCCGGCATGGTGATCAAGAGTGCGTTTCTGGTCCTGTTGACCGCGGGCGGATTTCTGCATGTCCAGTATCGCCAAGCCTTGGCGTCCCAGGGCTACATCGACATGGACACGGCCTACAACCGGATCATCGTGGCCGAGGCCGAGGAGGAGGCCACCGGCCGCCGGCTACGGATCATGTCCACCGGTCCAGGGTGGCTTCAGTCCGCCATGTATCTCGACGATCCTCTGGAACTGGCCTTGCCCTACACTCGCTTCTTTCGGCTTATCGAACTGTACGCCCCTGATTTTCAACGGGTGCTGATGGTCGGCGGCGGCGGGTATTCCTTTCCCAAGTACCTGATGCACACCCGCGACACGCTGGAGCTGGATGTTGTCGAGATCGATCCGGTTTTCACGCAACTGGCCCAGGAACATTTCGGGTTTGACCCCTACGGAGAGGAGGGGATACGGGTCGCGGTGCATCATCAGGACGCCCGGCGTTTTCTGAATCAAACACACGAGCCGTATGACGCGATCATCCTGGACGCATTCAGTGCGCACTATTCCGTTCCGTTTCAGCTGACCACCCGGCAGGCCATGGAGCGTATTTCCGTCAATTTGGCAGAGCACGGCGTGGTCGTGGTCAACCTGATCTCCGCGGTTTCCGGTCCTGAAGGGCGGATGCTACGGGCCCTGCTTGGGACCATGGACGCCGTGTTTGCCCAGGTGGAGACATTCCTGGTGGCCGACCCAGGTGATCCCGAACGGGTACAAAACATCATCCTGGTCGCCGGCAACGGCCCGCTACGCAATGTGGACGCTCCTTCCATTCCCGGCGAGCTGACTGGCAAGCTTGTCAACCGCTGGAATCATCCGATTCCCTTGGATATCCCGGTGCTGACCGACGACCTGGCTCCGGTGGAACGCTATCTTCCGTAATTTTCAAAACCCGTGTTGTACCGACAGCCCCCTTTCGGAGGTTTCGGGCCGAGGACGTTTGACGAAAGCCCAACAGCTAAAATCGTTTCAGCTCGAACAGTTTCTTGGTCCGCGTGGAAACAATGTGGAAATACTTGTCCTGGGGAATGGTGATGTAGGGGACATCCTCCTGACGGCGGAAGAGGAAGTAGGAGAGGATCATCCGGTTCACGGCCTGGTGGCCGACAACGATGATATGTTCGGCATTGCTGCTGAGGTAGAGAACTTTCTTGATGCCAAGCTGAATGCGCGGCTGCAACGTGATGTAGCCCTCGCCCTGAGGATAGATATAGCGGTACTTGTCCATGCTGCGGGCCACGTGGATTTCCGGGTGTTGCTCCCGGATTTCATCGTAGGTCATGGATTCGCAGATTCCCGCATTGATCTCATCCAGTTCCTTGAGAGGCACATGCACGCAGTCGGGCTGTCTTCGGGCTATACGTTCGGCCATCTGGATGGACCGCTGCTTGGTACTGGTGAAGATGAAGGGAATCTTGCAGTCTCGGAAGTGCTCGGCCAACTGATCGGCTTGTCGCAGGCCTTTTTCGGTCAATTCGGAATTCCCGCCAATGCGCCGTTCTTGGTTGTAATAGGTCTCTCCATGGCGAATCAGGTAGAGATTGGGAATCATATCCGAGACCAGAATGTCCCGGATCCGGGCATAGTGGGGGATATCGTCTGTGACCTTTTCCCGGACCACCCGGTTTTGCAGGGAATTGAGAATGACGTGGTTGTCCTCGAAGCCCAACGGCTCGTACTGGCTGGTGTACAGCCGAATACGCTGTTCGAAATTGCTGAATGCCTCGGAGAACGTCATGTGCCCGAATTCCGAGATTTTTGTTTTGTGGGCAATGCTGGTGGCCAGCAATTCCCGGTCCTCATTGACGCATTCAATGAACAGTACGGGAGTGGCTTCCATGCCCTCGATGATGGATCGCCGTCTGGCCCGGGTGATGTTTGTTGCGTCAAGAATGGCGATGTCTCCCCCTGTGGTGAGGAACTGCCGTGCGAATTGCAGATTCTGCAGGGCGATGCCCTCCCTGATCCGAACCCCTTCGGCATTTTCCGGATTGAAGAAATCGGCATGGGCCGTGTTCTGGCCGAGCATGCTTCGCCGCAATTCGCCATTATTGAAGATCGCAACGGTGAAGCCTTCCGCTTCCAGACTTTCCCGAAGACGGCAGGCAATGGTGGACTTGCCTCGGGCTGGAAGTCCGACCATGGCGATGCAGAGTTTTTTGGGATTACGAGACATGTAGGTGTTCCGGATGCGCTGCTGAGAATGAGGATCAAAGGTGCAAGAGGGTGTTCTCAGTTTGAGGACACAGGGGGAAAATGAAAAGAGCGGGACTCGCGTCC
Organism: Desulfovibrionales bacterium; assembly: GCA_007693505.1. Lineage (GTDB taxonomy): Bacteria > Desulfobacterota > Desulfovibrionia > Desulfovibrionales > Desulfonatronaceae > Desulfonatronum. The sequence goes on from REDL01000111.1 coordinate 25,583, forward strand.
CGCTCTGAAGATGCCGTGTCTTCTGTTGCCCGGCGACGGGCAATGTCGGATTATTTTTCCTGGAGCAACCGCAAGAACGGGCTGGACGGTGTCAGGATGATCTGGGTGTTTGCGCCCATGGTTTTTTTATAGGCTTCCAAGTTTCGCAGGTATTCGTAAAAGTCTGGGTTCTGACTCAGGGCTCCGCCAAAGATCCTGATGGCCTCGGCATCGCCTTCACCTCGGACCTGCTGTGACGTACGGTTGGCCTGGGCAATCAGGATGACCCGTTCCCGGTCGGCCATGGAGCGGATATTCGCCGCGGTCTCTTCACCCTCGGCGCGGTAGGTCATGGCTTCCCGTTCCCGTTCGGCGATCATCCGGTTGAAGACGGCCCGTTGGGTTTCCGCCGGCAGGTCGGTGCGTTTGATGCGCACATCGATAACCTCGATTCCGTATTCCTTGACCAATTCGTTACTTTTCAAGGTCAGCTCTTCCATGATCTGGGAGCGCTTGGTCGTAATGACCTCCGTCATGGTATGCTGGCCGAGCAGGGCACGCAGTTCGGCATAAACGATGTCATCCAGGCGTGCTTGTCCCATGGGCAGGGTGCGTAAGGTGGTATAGAACTGCAACGGGTCGGTGATCCGCCATTTGGTGAAATTGTCCACCATCATGTTCTTCTTGTCCCTGGTCAGGATTTCCGCGGGGCGGGAATCGTAGTCCAGGATGCGGGCGTCGAAGAACAGGACGTTCTGGACAAACGGCAGTTTGAAATGCAACCCAGGTTCTTTGGCCGTTCCAACGGGTTTCCCCAACTGGAGCACGATGGCCCGTTCTCTTTCATCTACGATGTATGCACTTTGCGTGACCACGAGAAAGCCTACGAACAGCGCAACCAGAATAACCGGGAGATTCAATTTTGGCGTTTTCATTGTGCGCGGCCTCCCCGTACGGACGGCGACGCGGATTGAGCCGGGGCCGGTTGGTAATCTTGTTGCATGCTTCCCGAAGGATTCTCCCGTGTCGATGCCTGAGGGGCAATGTTTTGGAGTGGCAGAAAGGGGAGCACTTGGCTGAGGGCGTTATCCGAGATGATGGTTTTCATCAGTTCCGGGTTACTCAAGACCTCCTCCATGGTTTCCAGATACAACCTGGTTCTGGTCACGTCCGGGGCTTGATTGTATTCCGCGAGCATGGACAGGAAGCGTTGGGCTTCACCCTCTGCGCGACGAACCACGGAATCCTTGTGGGCTTCGGCCTGGTTGATGATCACCGCGGCTTCACCGCGAGCCCGGGGGACGATGTCGTTGCGGTAGGCTTCGGCCTGGTTCTGAATACGAACGGCATCCTCTCGGGCCCGAACCACGTCGCGGAAGGAATCAATGACCGGCTCCGGGGGCCGAACATCCTGAAGCTGGACGGCCAGGATGCGAATACCGGACTCGTAGCGGTCCATAACGGTTTGCAAGAGGTCCCGGGTTTCATCCTGAATAGCCGGTCTGCCGTCGGTCAGGGCAGCGTCCAGCATATTGTAGCCAATGACCTCGCGCATGGCCGCTTCGGCACCACTCTTCACCGAGGCGTCGGGCATCTGGATATTGAACAGGAATTTCACCGGATCGCTAACCTGATACTGAACGATGAATTGCACATCGACGATATTTTCATCGCCGGTAAGCATGTGCGATTCTTCCGGGACGACCCGGAATTGGGGTTGTGATCCAGCGACAGCCGTACGTTCAATGGTCCGGAAACCGATTTCAAATCGGCGAACCTGCGTTACCTTGGGAGTCTCGACGGACTCAAAAGGGAACGGAATGCGGAAATGCGGTCCTGGATCGGTTATGCGGTGAAAGGCGCCGAAGCGTTGGACGACGCCGAGTTCGTCGGGATTGACGATGTAGATCCCGGAGGCAAGCCACAGCAACAGGAGCACAAGAAAAACAATCTTGCCGCCGCCTGGCAGCTTGATGCTTTTCAGTTTGTTCAGCTGTTCGTTGAGCTGCGCGAAATCCGGAGCCCCGGGAGGCCCTGTCCTCTTCCGTTTATCTTGGAGTTTATCCCAGTCCCAGTTCATGAAAAGCAACCTAAAGCAAGCCTGATTTGAGGTCAAGACAGAGTGTCAGTTCGGATTCCGTCCGACTTGGCTTGTGTTCGAAATCAGCTTACAGGGATGTTTTCAGCTGGAAACGATATTCGGAATGCATGTGTCTATTTCGCAGGAGCGTAAACATGTTGATCAAACAGGAAATATTTCGGGCCTACGACATCCGGGGGATCGTGGACCAGGATTTCAACGAGGATTGGGTGGAGGTCCTGGGCAGGGCTTGCGGGACGTTTTTTCTGGGTCGCGGGCAGCGTCAGGCTGTTGTCGGTCACGATTGCCGGCATAGCTCTCCCGGCTATCAAAGAGCGATGATCACGGGCCTTCTGTCCACGGGCGTAGATGTTTTGTATATCAATATGGTGCCCACGCCGCTGTTTTATTATGCGGTAAAGAAATTCAATCGCCACGCCGGAGTAATGATCACGGCCAGTCACAATCCTCCGGAGTTTAACGGGTTCAAGGTTTGGTCCGGGGCTGGAACGATCCACTCCAGCGATGTTCAGGAACTGTACGCAATCATGAGGCAAGGCAAGTTCAGCGTGGGTCAGGGGATCGCCACAGAACACGACGTGGTGCCGGCATATCTTGAAGATCTTTCAGCTCAGGTTCATCTTTCCACACCCATTCGGGTCGTTGTGGACGGAGGCAATGGTGCCGGAGGACTGGTCTGCGCCGAGTTGCTGCGCCGAGTCGGCGCAGACGTGGTGGAGCTTTATTGTGAACCGGACGGAAATTTTCCCAATCATCACCCGGATCCGACTCGCGAGGAGAACAACGTGGACTTGCGGAGCAAAGTCCTGGAAACCGGTGCCCATGTAGGCATCGGACTGGACGGGGACGCGGATCGCATCGGTGCCTTGGACGAAACAGGCAGGATGATTTACGGGGATCGGCTTCTGGCCATTTTTGCCCGACAGGTTTTGCAAGGACGTCCCGGGGGGACGGTGATCGGGGAGGTAAAGTGCTCGCACCTCATGTTTCAAGATATTGCTGATCACGGTGGGAACCCGGTCATGGGCCAGACCGGCCACTCCTTGATCAAGGCCAAAATGCAGGAAACCGGAGCGGTTCTGGCCGGAGAGATGAGCGGACACATGTTTTTTGCGGACCGCTATTACGGATTCGACGATGCCCTCTACGCCGCGTTGCGCCTGACGGAAATCATCGGGCAGCGGCCGGAGAAGCCATTAAGCACATATCTTTCCGAGTGGCCGCCGATTTTTTCCACCCCGGAAATCCGTATGGATTGTCCGGAGGAGATCAAGTTTGCCGTGGTGGAACGTGCGCAGGCCTATTTTCGGGATCGTTACGATGTCGTGGATGTGGATGGCGTGCGCATTGTCCTGCCGGACGGGTGGGGACTCCTCCGGGCCTCCAATACGCAGCCGATCCTGGTGCTGCGCTTTGAGGCCGAATCCGAGGCGCGTTTGCATGAAATTCGCGCTCTGGTGGAGGATCCACTGAAGCAGTGGATTGTCGAGATTGGAGGATAAGGAGAATCCATGGGGTTTGAGAATGTCATCGCTAGATACTCGAACGTAAACGCCGTTATTCCAGCCGGGAGGTCATGAAGTGCCGTTCGGAGTTCGGCGGGACAGCCCTCCCTGGGAGGGGCTGGTGCGCGCCTTGGGCATTGTTTTTGTGTTCATGGGCGTGATCTGGCTGTTCTGGAAGCACAACCAGCGGACCATCGAGATGTTGGACACCCACCAAGTGGTTGTGGATCGCGGTGGTCTGCTGACCGAGGAGCAGAAACGCTCTGTTCGGGACTTGTCCCGGGCGCTGAAGTCGTCCTTTGGCCTGGATCTGCAGCTTGTTGTGGCCACAGACACCTTGCCACGACCCATGGTGGACACGAAAACCATCCATATCGGCATCCATCCGGAGGGCGAAACCGTGCAGGTGGTGCTGCCACCCATTGTGGAACGGGCTCTGGGACAGGGTTTCACGCGGTATTTGCAAGATTCGCACTTTGAGCCGTACTGGGCAGACGGAAACTGGCGGCGCGGTCTGGGAGAAGCATTGAGCTTGATTTGGGAAGCCCTGAACAGTCCGGAGGGCGAAGGCGACTCCAGTTGGAGCAAGGAATACCAATCTCCGGAAAATTACGTCCACCGAGGGGTGGTTCGTGATGAAGGACCGGTTCAATGAGTGAACGGAACGTGACAAGAATTTACACGGATGGCGCCTGTCTGGGTAATCCCGGACCAGGTGGATGGGGGGCGGTGATCATTGAAGAAGAGCACCGACGAGAGCTGTCTGGAGGCTACGGACTGACCACCAACAACCGAATGGAACTGCTGGCCGTGATCGAGGCCTTAAGTCTGATCACAGGGCATGCCACCGTGGAACTGTACACCGACTCCAAGTACATCCATGATGCTGTTGAAAAAGGATGGTTGGCCAAGTGGAAACGCAACGGCTGGCGGACAGCAGACAAAAAGGCGGTCAAGAATCAGGATCTCTGGCTGCAAATTGATGTGCTGCTCAGCAAGCACGATGTCCATTTCCACTGGGTCCGTGGCCACTCCGGCAACCCGGAAAATGAATGCTGCGACAAGCTGGCCGGGATTGCAGCCCAGGGGAGAAATTTGCCGAAGGATTCAGGGTACGCAAGGTAGTTTTCATCCGAAAACGGCCCTTTTCCCTTTTGGCTGCATCCGTCTTCAAAATTATTTCGTCAACGTATTGATATACGCCTCCTCATAGTTGCCTGACTTCCTTGCCAAAAGATAAAAATTGCTCGTTTCCGAATCGAAAACCGTCAGTTTCAGCATCCGGAAAGAAAAGAGTTTCAGGATGGAAACGAGGTAATGCCGCGGAACAGGAACAAACGTTTTGAGGCAGGGCGATGTTTTACGTTGAAGGCCGAGGTCAATTTCAGCACTGGTTGAAACGGTACACGGCATTTTCCCGGCTTTTCCTCAGTGCAGAGGGGCGACCATCCGGTCACCCCTCTAAGGTTGGCATGAACATCTGCGCTCGGAAGCAGGCCATATTTTGATCAACAGAGTGCGCAAGTTCCTTGACTTGGGCGGTTATTTCAAACCGAGCTGCTCCTTGATGTAGGAGACATCGACGCTGTTGCTGACGACTTGAGCGCCCTGCTGGATCTTGACCATGTCGCGCAGCTTGAGGCGGGAGAGAATGGCGTCCATCTTTTTGGACATGGTGAAGGTGTCGTCGCGAACGATGATGATCGGGATTTCCTTGACCTCGGCCCGTGTCAGGATGATGTCGTTGGGATAGATGTTTCCGGTCAGGATCAGGCAGGGGCATTCCCCTTCCAGGGCCACCAGCTGGACGTCGGAGCGGTCGCCGCCCATGATGATGGCGGTATTTTTGTTCCTGCGAAAGTGGGTCATGAAGTTTTCGACCTGCATACTGCCGATCAGGAAGTTTTCCACGACACGGTCAGCCTTGTCCTTGGCCGTGACCACTTTGCCTCCAAGCCTCTGCGCCAGTTCGCCCACCTGGACCGCACCAAGCAGCGGGTCCCGCGGCAGAACGCCGAGAACTTTCACGCCGCTGCGTTCCAGGAAAGGAGTCAGTCTGTTTTTGACTTCATCCATGTAGTCAGCTGGTATGTCGTTGAGAATCGTCCCGATGAATTGATCCCCCAAGGCATCCTTGAGCACAACAAGATAGTCGTAGTTCAGTTCCTTGCCGTACCGGTCAATGACAATTGACTTGATGCCCAAGGTGCGCACGACCTCAACAGCGTCGACGTTGCAGTATTTGCCGGAATACATGCTCCCGGAGCCGGCGACGATGGTGACATCCTTACCGTTGCTGACCTTCTCATAGCTCCGCTTGATGTCGCCCATCAGATCGTGGGTCAACCCCCCGAAGGCCTTGGTTTTGAAGTCTTCGGTAACCAATACCGGTGTGACGACTTCAGGATCCTCTTTCAACCCCAACACGTCTTGCACAAAAAACGCATCTTCATCGCCCATTTTGCCGTCTTTTTCTACGGGAACGGCGCCCACTGGCTTGATGTAGCCGACGTTCAGGCCGTCTTTTTGAAATTTGAGACCAAGCCCCATGGCTATCAGGTTTTTGCCTGAGTAGCCGGACGTCGAACCCACATAAATACCGACCATAGGATGCCTCCTTGCGTACATTCGTTGTCGTGAGGGAAAATGATGCCGCGCGCGAACCACCGAAGCTGGTTTGTAGTCACCTGCATTTCTGGACGAAGGATACGCGTGCACGGGTTCAATCGCAATAATCTTTCCAAAAGTCTCCCAGAACCTAGATAAATGGCGGGTTCTTTTCGATGAAAGGTTTGAGGGGGCCCAATGAGTGGGTTTTTGCGGACCGGAAACGGTTTCGGTTCCCGGTTGACCAGGTATTTTTTTCCCTGGTAGCCGGGAAGGCGAGAGTTTGATTTCAAGAGAATATTCGAAAAGGGGGGAAACGCAAGTGTGAGGAGAAGAGAGAATGTGTCGTTTCACGGATTCAACTCTGGGAGAGGAAAATGGATGTTTTTGCGCCGGTTCAGAAGCATATTCGGTATGCATTTGGTGATGCCACATTGCTGGCGGAAGCCCTGTCGCACAGCTCTTTTGCAAACGAGTCACCCGGAAGAGGCCAGAGCAATGAGCGCCTGGAGTTTCTGGGAGATGCGGTTCTGGAACTGTGCATTACCGAGGAGCTCTACGTTCGCTATCCGAACGCCAACGAGGGGCAGTTGACCACGTTTCGAGCCATGCTGGTGAATGAAGCCGTTCTGGCGGACTTGAGTCGGAAATTGCGGATCGATAAGGCTCTTTTACTTGGTCGTGGTGAGGAAAACCAGGGAGGACGTCAGCGTCAGTCGCTGTTGAGTGACGCCTTTGAGGCGCTGCTTGGGGCGATCTTTCTGGATGGCGGGTATTTTGAGGCCCGGAGGTGGGTTCGGGAGCAATTTGCCGGGCTGTGGCCAAGGCAGGAGGAAGTAGCTGTGGATAAGGATCACAAGACCAAGCTCCAGGAGATGACCCAGCAGCATTGTCGTGATCGGCCGACGTATCTTTTGGAGGGCAGTTCAGGGCCGGAACACGAACGGACGTTTCACGTATTGCTGAAGCTGCCAACCGGGGAGGAGTTCCGGGACTCGGGCAGCAGCGTCAAAAAGGCCGAGCAGAATGCCGCCCGCCAAGCCTTGAGCTTTTTCAAGCACGAATGACCGTAAATCATGGTTGGGTGCTTCAGCCCCCGAAGCACCACGTTTCGGGGGCTGAAGGTTTGCAGGAGGTCAGCCGATGTCGAAAAAAACTCCGGTTTCATGATGTAAGATTCGGCTTGGATTATCTTCAGATCTAGCCGCTAATCAACTGCATGGCCATTCGCGGCAGGGCATTAGCCTGGGCGAGCATGGCGACCGCCGCCTGGGTGATGATCTGGTTGCGAACAAACTCGGTCATCTCCAGGGCCACGTCCGCATCGGAAATCCGCGACTCCGCGGCCTGCAGGTTTTCGGCCTGGATGGACAGATTGGTGATGGTGTTGGCCAGACGGTTTTGCAAGGCACCAAGGCTGGCCCGGATGTTGTCCTTGGAGAGAATGGCATTTTCCAGGGCATCAAGGGCCTGCTGGGCACCCTGTTGCGTGGATATGGAAAAGCCGCCACTTTCCTCAACATTTGGCCCATACGCCCTTGTTCTGTCTGAGGCATTGCCGACACCTAGTGCAGATGCCGTGGAATTGCCGATGGCGATGTAATAGTAGTCTTCCGCGCTACTATTGGATGGGCCGAAGTGAATCTTCATCGGGCCTCGAGAATTCAATCCGCTTCCGTCATGGCCGCCGACGTCGTCAACACCGCTTCCCCAATTGGCCGCGTTCGTAGCTGGTGAAGAGAGGTTGCCATTGAGCAGATAAATCCCATTGAACTTCGTGGCGTTGGCGATTCGGGTAATTTCCGAGGCCATGGCCTGGTACTCCGAGTCAATGATCAGACGCTGGTCCGAGTTGTAGGTGCCGGTGGCCGCCTGGGTGGCCAGTTCCTTCATCCGGATCAGCTTTTCGTCGATGACCGCCAACGCCCCGTCCGCGGTCTGGATCATGGAAATGGCGTCGTTGGCATTGCGAATGCCCTGACGCATGGAGGAAATCTCCGCGCGCATCAGTTCGCGGATGGCCAACCCGGCGGCGTCATCCGCGGCACTGTTGATACGCAACCCTGAAGAAAGCCGCTGGGTGGATGTTCCGAGTCTGCCATAACTCTCGGAAAGATTCCTGGCGGCGTTCTGTGCCATTAAATTGTTATTGATTGTCAAAGACATAGCTGGACCTCCTGGGAAAGTGACATCGTGATGTCAAGTTCATAGCAAAGGAGGTGCCAACTTTTTTTAATCACTGAAATTCAACGTGTTGTGAATTTTTCCTGGAAACAAACGAGATGCATGATGTGTTCTGGGACCATGCGCTCCCAGGAGCGCTCAGAGTTGTTGATTAGGGAGGCATGTGTTTTTTTATTTATAAATATTAATGTATTAGGTGTTTACGAGATGTTTTGAAGCTGGTATTCTTGGAAGTTTTTTCATGTCATGGTCATGACAATGGGATGAAAAAAATGCATGGCGCAACCCTTATTTCTATCTTCCTTTGGTCAGTGAGGGTGATAGTAAAGTTTTCCGCATTAATGACCGATAAGGTTGAAGAGAGAATGAATTAGGTAGTAGATTGGTCACTGTTATCACAGACCTTCCCCATAACTTCAGGAAACAACGAGGAGTCAAGCCATGCGTGTAGAGAATACGCTTGAACACCGGTCAATTGTGCCGGATGGTGCACAGGTTCCACCGGTTTCTGGCCTGCTGGACAATGGCAAGCTGGATGTGCTCAAACGCGGCAAGGAACAAGGTGAACAAGGGCAGCGGTCCTCTGGAGAAAACATCGGGAACGCTTTGCTGGAGGCCATGGATTTGGCTGAGGAACATCTCAAGGGAACCGGGCTGAATATTCGCTTGAAGACTGCTGAGAAGAGCGAACGACTTCAGGTGGAAGTGTTTGATCCAGAAACCAAGGAAGTGATACGCCGTTTTCCCCCGGATGAAATCATTCGATTGGCCGAATCCCTTGATGAAATGGCCGGCTTGATCGTCAACAGATCCTTTTAAGGTATGGTGAAGACCTTCTTCCGTTTCCCATTCGATAGCCAGGCACAGGCGGCCTGGTCATCAACGACGAAGCAATCCTCCTTGTAGGGGGGAAGCGAATAGGATAGGGGATGGACCCATGCCTGGAATCGACATGCACACCCACTCAACGGCTTCGGACGGTAGCCTTACGCCCACGGATTTGATGCTGGCAGCAAAGCATGCCGATCTGCAAGCCATTGCCTTGACGGATCATGATACAACTGGCGGTCTGGACGAGGCTGCGACGGTTGCCGCGGACATCGGGGTGGAATTCATTCCCGGATGTGAGCTGAGCGTCGTCTCTCCCAACGGCAATATGCACATCCTGGGTTATTGGATTCCTATTGGTCCCAGTGCGCTCAGTGACACATTGCGATTCTTGAGAGACCGACGTCATGAACGGAATCATCTGATCATGGCCAAGCTCAAGGCCCTGGGCATGGATATTTCCTATGACGAGGTCTTGGCCGTGTCCGGAGGCGACGCAGTTGGACGTCCGCACATCGCTCAGGTGATGCACACCAAGGGTTTTATCCAGCATGTCAGCGATGCCTTCAGGGACTACCTCGGTTCCGAAGGCAAGGCTTACGTCCCCAAGGAGAAGTTGGGCCCCCGCCAAGCCATTGAACTTCTGAAATCCGTTGGTGCAACTGTCGTTCTGGCCCATCCGTTCCTGCTTGGACTCGACGGAGCTGATTTGCGCGGGGTACTCAAGCAACTCAAGGGATTTGGCTTGGATGGGATTGAAGCCTACTACACCCTGCATCGGCCGGACCAGACGCTTTTGTATTTAGACATTGCTCAGGATTTGAACCTTCTGGTGGCCGGTGGCTCTGATTTTCACGGTGCCGTCAAACCGGACGTCCTGTTGGGCAGGGGATTCGGAAACCTGTTTGTTCCCTACTCCGTGCTGGATGCCATGAAGTCGCGCCGAAACGAGCTTGGACTGCCGGCCTGACTGGTTCAGTCGACCCCCTCCTTTTCTTCAAAGCCAACGCGGAAACATTTTCCCGCCTCCCCTTTTTTTTCACATTACCGAACCCGCCCCATAGTTGTCCCCATGCCGCTGTCCTTTTTCCGTCCGGAGCTGTTGGCTCCCGCGGGCAATTTTGCCAAATTGCGTGTTGCCTTGCGCTACGGCGCGGATGCCGTTTATCTTGGTGGGACGACACTGAGTCTTCGTTCCGGTACGGCAGGCTTTGATCGGGATGCTGTTGCTCATGGCGTGGAGGTCGCCCATGACGCAGGTGTTCAGGTCTACTTCTGCCTGAACGCATTCCCCTTGGAGACGGACCTGGCGGCTGTTCAGGAAGCCTTGGTGATGCTTGATGCCTTGTCTGCCGGGCACCGTGTTGACGGGTTGATCGTCGCTGATCCCGGAGTTTTTGCCCTGGCCCGGAAGTTCTTGCCGAACACGCCCGTGCATGTCAGCACCCAGGCCAATACGGGCAACAGCGCGGCGGTGCAGTTCTGGCAAGAGCTTGGAGCGACACGGGTCAACCTGGCTCGGGAATTGACCCACCGCGATCTGCGTCAGGTTCGACACGCTGTCCCGAATATGGAGCTTGAGCTTTTCGTCCATGGGGCCATGTGCCTGGCCCTTTCCGGCCGGTGCTCTCTCAGTGCCCATCTCAACGCCCGCTCGGCAAACAAGGGGAACTGTACCCAGCCGTGCCGCTTCCAATACAGGCCGCAAGCCCTGGCCATGGCCGTGGAGGAGCAGTTGCGGCCCGGGGATGTTCTCTGGGAGGTTCAGGAGGGTGAGGACTTCACGGCATTTTTCAGTCCCCGCGACCTATGCCTGGTCAAATATCTCCCCTGGCTGTGTCGGAATCGGATAGATGCCCTGAAAATCGAAGGACGAATGCGTTCGGTGGCATATGTGGCCCTGGCCTGCGATGTTTATCGCACAGCGTTGGATGATTTCACTCAGGGACGGTTTCGGCCGGATCTTTATCTGCGTGAACTCGGGGCGTCTCTGCACCGACCCATGGACTCGGGATTTTTCCTCTACGGTGCGTCAACCGCAACGGCAAAACGCTGGGATTGTATCGGCACCAAGACCATGGTCGGCCATCTGCACAGCCAGGAGGGATCAGGGCGGTGGTGCACCCAGGTTCTGGATCGGTGGAATACTGAAGAACCGGTGGAGATGGTCCTCCCCGGGTTGCGGCGTCTGGTATTGCGTCCAGGGGAGTATGGATTGGAAAATGAGCGGGGGGATGCACTGGATCGGGCGCATCCCGGGCAGCGCGTGATGCTTTGCTGTGATCACCCGGAGTGCAACGAGGATATCTTCATCCGCCAAATCCAGTCTCAGGCCCCCGGGCGGGCTCGCGGGGCAACACGATGAGCATGGGCAGGCGCCTCTCTCAGTTGGCCACAATTTCCGGCCACAGACGCTTCATCTCCTGCGGGCGGGACATGCTGCGGCAAAAGGCCGCGGATGCGAACCGCAATACCCGGCTGCGTGAAATTCATGTTCTGCACCAGGACGATGCCGATCCGCTGCACCGGATGCTCAATGCACTGCAACCCGGAACCTACGCCAGACCGCACCGCCATCTGGCCCCGCCCAAGTCCGAAGGGTTTGTCATTTTGCAAGGCACGGCCGGTGTTGTTCTGTTCACTCCGCAGGGTACGGATATTCTGGAAGAGTATGTCCTGTTGGATAGAGCCCAGGGAGATCTCGTCGCCGACGTCCGTGCCGGAGTCTGGCATACGATTCTGGCTCTGGCTCCGGACACGGTGCTGTTTGAAGTCAAACCCGGCCCGTATTCTCCGGTGACGGACAAGGACTTTGCCCCATGGGCGCCGGATGCGGACAGCGATGCGGCGGGCGACTATCTGCGAGATCTGGAACGTCGCTTCAGGGATGCCATGGGCCTGGACTGAACCCAGCAGCCATGGTCACCCCGCGGCCATCTGCTCCAGACCGGGCTTGTCCAACAGCTTGATGGTGCGACCCTGGACCTGGATCTGACCGGTTTCAGACATTTTCTTCAAGGTCCGGGAGAGCGTTTCCGGGGTTGTTCCCAGCAGAGTGGCCAGCTGGCCCTTGGTCACGTCCAATTCCACCTGGTCATCTCGAATCAGTTCCTCGCTGGCATGCAGAAGGTAGGCGGCCAATCTGGCCGGGCTCTCCTTGAGAGACAGGTTTTCCACCAGCCTGGTCAGTTGCCGCAGCCGCCGGGAGAGATCGGCCAGCATGTTCATGGCCAGGTTTGGGTCACTGGCCAGGAGGCGCCGGATGGCCTGGCGGGGAAAAAAGAACATGCGCGATTCACGAAGCGCCTCGGCATTGGCTGGGTAGGTCCCTCCAGAATAGACCGGTACCTCGGCAAAAATTTCTCCTGGACCGACGAAGTGCAACACCTGCTCTTTGCCCTCGAACGATATCTTGGAGATTTTCACCTGTCCTGACACCACGAAAAAAAAACCCGCAGCGTCCTCGCCTTCAGAGAAGATCAGGTCTCCGGGGTGGTAGGTTATGGGATCGGCAATCCGGGCCAGGGTCCGAAGCTGTGATTCGGGAAGTCCCTGAAACACAGGGCTTTGGCTGAGCACTGCAATGGTATCTTCAGGCATTGGGGTTCCTCTGTTCAGGTTGGAAGGAACAGGGGCGGGTATGTCCGAAGCCAAGTTCCATACCCTGCGGGGGGAGGGGAGGAAAATCGTGTCATCGGCTCGGCTTGGGAGAGATTTTTCGGCCAAGGACACGATGACAGGGGGTGCGCAACATGCCGGCCATCACCCGCCGACAAAACGAACTTCGAATTTTTTCAGAAAACAGGCCGGATTGTAAGACAACTTTGCCTTGCGCAGGCCCTCGTCGTCCAGGTCTTGCTCACGATTTACATAGGCAAATTCGCTTGCCGCGTGAACAAGGAACAGATTGTTGATGGCCTGATAAACGCCCTTGTAGGCGGTATGGCCTTTCTCAAAGTGGATGACCACGGTATTCGCGGTCAGTGCCTCGGCCACGGTATAGGCAATAATGTCGTCGCCCACCTCCAGGACCCCGCCCATAAGGCCGGGAATGTGGTCCCACTCCATGAGGACGCGTTTGATGGCCGAATTTTCAGCCTCCAGGGCATGAGAGTCAACACATTCCTTCCAGGTGCACCAATTGGATTGCATCTCCAGAACCCGCTCCACGCAGTCGAGATCCAGGGGGTGGTAGACAGCTTGATGTTTGCGCTGGAACTGGCGTAGCAGGTTCTTTTTTTTATGAAAGCGGTTGCCTTTCAGTTCGATCAGGTCTTGAACGGAATACAGATAATCCCATTGGCCCCGAGCCTCGGTCAGAATCATCCGCTCTCCGAATTGTCGCCGCCAGATGCGGGTGAGTTCCTCTGGAATGCGGTGAAATAAGGCCGGGTGCAGATCTGGTTCATGCTCCTTCCAGTCCACATCGTCCCAGGCGCCCACCGGCGCCCAGTACACAGGCTGCGGGCGTTGCTGTCGCAACCAGACCAGTTGGCTGTCAAAGCACCACTCCAAGCCGTATTCCTCGGCCCAACCGAAGATGTTGGCAAAGCTGTAGTCCGATGTTTTCTGGGGACACTGAGTCAAAAGCGCAAGGTAGCGCTCTTGGTCTCGCAAGGATATGGGTTGAAAATCTCGCAAAAGAGGTGTGGATGGCATACGTCTTTTTGGTTGTTCGGAAAGGGTTGGAGAGCGCGAGCAAATTCAAGCTGAATCGCTCTATGCAAACTATGCCTGAACCTGGAAATTCGCAAGTTTTCAGCATTTTTACAGCAGGGGAAAACGGTTGCCAACCAGGTATTGAAAGCTGAGTATTGAGAACTGTCTGGCTCGAATCCGCCCCTTGCATTTTTTCACCCCGTCATTATAGTCTTGATTCACCCCATGGGGGCGCCCTGGTTTCGACGGGGATGATGAAACCACGGCTGCAGGCCGAGGTGCTGCGAGGCCTCGTAAAACACGCAGCAGGCAATCAACTGCCAACGATCGCGAATACGCCCTGGCTGCTTAAGACAGCCAGCGTTTCTCCGGCCCATTGCCTGGTAAGCCGATAGAAACGACGACACTTCAGGCTGGCGTTGATTCCTTTGTTCGTCGGGAATCAACGCGAGACTCAGACGAACTGGCCAAGGAGACGCCTGGATAGGGGCAATCTCCAAGGCGAGAACCCAAACCTGTCCTAAGCCTGTAGACGTCGCTGGCGGACCGTTCTCGGACGCGGGTTCGATTCCCGCCGCCTCCACCAATTTAATATTTTAAGATAGTCCAAGGTATTCTAAGAAAAGCCCCTGGCCCTTATGAAATAAGGGTTCAGGGGCTTTCTTTTTGTCTAATATCGTCCAACATGCGACACGAGATGACGTCATTCACACCCGAAGACCGCCTGCTTCGCATCCGCCACATCATCCCACGCAAGCTCCCCATCTTCCAGCCGGACCTTCAATTCACGTCCGCCAGGGCTTCGTGGCCATATCCGCCCAGATGTTTTTCGATCTCCAGTTCCCGGCCCACGGCGTCGGAGAGCAGGCTGAACTGCGCGGTGTAGGCCATGTGGCTGCGCCACTGGGCGACAAAGACCGAGGCATTGGTAGCCTTTTGGCCCGCTCCGGAAGCAGAAAATGCGCCAGCGCGCCGGGCAGCCCCTCCTGTGTTTGATCGGCGACGGACTTGGCCAAGGCGTTGGCCATGTCCGTAACCAGCAGCCGGATCAGCAGGTCCGCCAGGGATGGTTGCGCTTCCTGATAGCCAAAGGCGATGGCCATTTGGTTCCAGAAAAATCCGTCCAGCCCGTGCCTGACGATGTCGTTGCGCTGGCACGGCCTTGAGGTTGCATTTTCGGTCCGGACACATCTGGCCAAAAAGGCGTATCAGCACCTCGAAAGAGCCGGGATGTTCGGCCCTGGTCAGCACGGCAAGCAATTTCAGGTCCAGCTCCGCTTCCCGGTCGTGCGGCGCGATGAGCTTTTTGGCCCGCACCAGCCTGTCCTTGCTGCTGAAAAACGATTTGCGCTCCTGGAGATGGCCGCGCATGGACTGATTGATCAGTCCCAGTTCACCCAGCAAAATGGAGGCCCAGTCCGCGTGAAAGGTCTTGGCGTACAGGCGGATGTCCAGCAGCCAGTCCTGGTCCGGTTCCGGCTCCGGAGAGCGAAAATAGAGCAGATACCGCCCCAGGGGGGCTTCCAGTTCCAGCAGGACCTTCAGCTCCAGACTGCCCACCTCGTCGGCCAGAATCACCTGCACCCCGTCCAGGCCCAGGGCGCGGACAAAGTCCGCGAATTCGCCGTCCGGGTCATGCCAGAAAACGATCCGCCGGTCTTCGGCCTGGAAAAGGTCGGCAAGGCTTTCGGTGATGTGGGAGGTGTTCATGAGGGGATGGGGGAGGTTGAAGGGGGTGAGGTTGAAGGTTGAAGGGGTTCAGATTGAAGAGAGCAGGCAATCTCTTTCAACACTTCCGCCAGGTCGGCTCCTGCACGTGAGGGTAAAACCTGGATTTCCTCATCATTGCGGATGTGCTTATGGTGCGGAAAGGTGGCCACATCAGGCCAATGCCCCGCATTGTCCCAGCGAATGATCAGCATTTCATCCTGATTTTGCCAGTGATAAGCATACTTGAGCATGACGCCGTTGAGCACAACCTGTCGGATGAACAGCCTGCTTTTATCGACAAAAATAATTTCGGCTTTCAACCGAAGATTCACTCCTTCACTGTCAAAGTGCCTTACGGTCCAGGACTCGATAATATCCGTGTTGTTCGATGAGATCAGACAGCACGGTTAATGTCTTCCAGCTTCTCTTTCCACCAATTCAAAGCCTCTTGGGCGAATTCCCAATCCATCAAATCGTCCTCGGCCTGGAAATCCTCCTCATTGTGCAAGGCCATGATTTGATTTTGAAAAGATTGGAAGGTCTGCCCATATTTTTTTTCAAACAAGGCACACTCAGACTCGTACCGACTCATCTTCGACAACGCGAGTAACGTGGCATGCTCTCGCAAGGCAAGAGTTTCAGAAGCACCGGCCTGTTTTAGGATTTCAGCAATAGACATGGACACCTCCCGTGCGAACTTATTCATTGCTTGTCGTCACGCAAAATAAGCGTGCCAATGGGAAACAAAGGCTGTGAGGTACCCCCGCTTACCAAATATCGAGCCCAGTTCAATCACCCTCTGAGATAGATTGCTTTAAGTCCCATCAACGCCATCAACCGCCGAACGCGCCTGCGGTTCACGCAGTAGCCGTTTCGGCGCAACCAGCGCATCACTTGGCGAGCTGCCGAAGCAGGGCGACTGGAGATACTTCGCGTTCATAAGCCTCATCAATGCAAGGCTCTCAGTCGACTCACCCTTGGGTCGATAATCATACGTCAAGCGGCCTATGCCCAACAACCCACAATGCTTCACTATGCTGAGCCTCTGGTGGTCGACCACGACCATACCCTGTCTCCGGGCCTGGCTCAACGCCCGGAAACCTTGGCCAAAAAATCCCGCTCCACCGTCAGCTGACCTGTCTTGGCGTGGAGTTCCTTGATCTCCTGCTCGAGGGATTTGGATTTCTTTTCAGGCCCTCTTGAGAATACCTCGGCCATGCCGATCCTGGCCTGTGCTTTCCATTGCGTGATTTGGTTCAGATAAACTCCGTGTCTCGCTGCAAGCTGCGATGTCGTCAAGTCGCCGACCAACGCCCCCAAAGTCACCTTCGCCTTGAACTCAGCTGAATACCGTGCCCTCTTCATGGTCCCTCCTGTGTCGTGGACTCCACCTTAACAGGCTGTCCAGTTTTGGGGGACCACTATAGTTCGGGGTGGTTCAGAACTGTTTACTGTTTTACAAGTCGCAGCGCCTTTTTTCTGGCATCTGTTCTGTGTAGGGGCGATCGGCCGGTCGCCTTTACCACGGCTCCGGTCGATCCTGACGCGTTCCGTTTTCAGTTGTCCGACCGGGCAGCAGTTGATCGACCCTCCGTAAAGCCTCTTCCCTGGTCGTGATCTCCCCGGCGTCCTGGGCTTCTTGCAGTTGTTTGAGGGTCCGGCCCAGGAGCGGGCCGGGCGGCAGGCCCAGGGCCAGGAGATCGTGGCCGTTGATCAGGGGGGCGACACGGAAGGTTGTCCGCGTCTGCTCCAGATATTCCCGGATCAGGGCGACGCTCCGGGTTTCCTGGGCCTGGTGTTCCTGAAGGGAACTGGCCGGGCCGAGGGTGGCGCGGACGTCGGCGAGGCAGAGCAGGGTGGCCGGGATCAGGTCCGGCCCGAGGCGACGCATCCAGCGCAGTCGAGCCTTCAACTTGGCTTCGGGGCGGAGCAGTACGCCCACGTGCAGATGATGGCGGATCAAGTCCGTCAGGTATTTGCGTTCCGCCGTGGACAGCCGCAACCGGACGGCGATGGATTCGGCCATGGTGGCACCCAGGGCGTCGTGGCCGTAAAACGTGATCCGTTCCGTGTTCTCTCTCGTAGACAGGCGGGCCTTTGTCCCGGGCTTGCCGATGTCGTGCAGCAACACGGCCAGTTTGAGCCAGGGCAGCCGCCATCCCGCAAGCGCGGCCAGGATCGGCTCCCGAAGCTCACTGAATACAGCGTCGAGTTCCGCGAGCAGGACTTCGCAGTGGTCCACCGCGGCCAGGGAGTGCTCGAACACGTTCAGATGGTGGAAGTGGTTCTGAACGCAGCCGCGCATGTCCCGCACCTCCGGAAACAGGACGGCCAGCACACCGGCCTGGTCCATTTCCGCCAACAGCCGTCCGCCTTCCGGACATTCCAGAATCAATCGCAGTTCGGATGTCAGGCGTTCCGCTGGAACCTTGGCCAGGGAAGGCGCCCGCTTTTCGATCTCGTCCAGAGTGGCTCGGTCGAGGGCCCAACCCAGTTGGGCGCGCATCCGGAATCCGCGCAGGATGCGTGCCGGGTCGTCGGCGATGGTTCGCGGACCGGTTTGCCGGATCAGGGTGCGGTGCAGGTCGTCCAGGCCTCCGTAAGGGTCGATCAAGGACGGGCCGGGATGCGTCAAAGATGAAAGGTCGCGCAGGGCAAGGGCCATGGCGTTGACCGTGAAGTCACGACGTCCCAGGTCTTCCACAATGTCTTGCCCGTGGATTTCCGTGACGTCCAGAAAGGATTGGCTGGATTTGGTTCCGTGCTGGTCGGAGTCGCGCAAAACCACCCGAAAACTCGGTGGATCGTGGTCCCGGCCCAGAGGAACGAAGACAGCGTCAAGAGTCCTTGCCAGCCTGAGGGCGACGTTCTCGGCGTCGCGGCAGGCCAGGTCCATGTCTTTCAAGGGGCGGCCCAGGAGCAGGTCGCGAACTCCGCCGCCCACGAGGAAGACATCCTCTGAGGGCGGCAAGGCACGGTGCAGGCTCCTCAGGAGGCGATGAAGCGCTGGATGGGGTGCTGCTGGTAGGTGATCGGTGTGGGACATGACCGCATTGTCGCTACCATGTCCCGGAGTGGATGGTAAAGCTGAAACCCGCCTCTATACTGCTTAAAGATAATGTTTAAAGCTTTTGGCAGCTGTGTTTGATGTTCTCGCCCTTGTCGATGAAAATGGCATTTTCCGCAATGTTCACGGAGAGATCGGCCACGCGCTCAAAACAGTGCGACGCAAGCAGGGCATGCACCGAACGCTCGGCTGAAAATGTGTCGCTAATCATATGGTCGATGAGCTTGCGCAGGATCAGTACGTCCAGTTCGTCCACTTCTTCATCAGATATGCAGACATACCGGGCCATTTTTTCATCATGGCCGCGGAAGGCGTCAATGGCGTTTTTGTACATCTCCACACTGATTTCGGCGATGCGCGCCAGCATATCCTGGTTTGGCAGAGGTGGCCGTGTGGCCAACAGGATGGCCCGTTCGGCGATGTTCACGGCCTGGTCACCCACGCGCTCAATGTTTCTGGCGATCCAGTTCCCACCGATGATAAACCGGAGGTCCCTGGCAACGGGCTGGGAGAGGGCAAGCATCTGCAGAGCCATCTCATTGATTTCACACTCCAGTTGGTTGATATGCGTGTCCGCCTCAATCACCTCCTCGGCAATTTCCAGATCACGTTCGTTGATCGCCTGAACGGCCTTGTTCAGGCTTTCCTGGGCAGCGGCGGCAATGAGCAGGATATGGTCGTGCATTCGTTGAAGTTCCTGGTGGAACGGAAGTCGCGATGGCATGATGTTTTTCTCCGGAGTAAATACCGTTTACGCTAACAGTCCGTTGAAAAACTTCCAATTGCTGCGTCGCTGCAAAAAGTTCAAACTCTCACGTATGAATAAATACGCTTCAACCTTGAACTTCTTTTGCTCCTTGCTCTTGGAATTTTTGAGCGGACTGTGGATGAAGACTTTTTCAACACTCAGCTAAGGATCAGCGCCTGCAACCGGCCTTGAGGTTGACACCCTTGGTGATGAAGAGAACGGATTCAGCGATGTTCGTGGACAGGTCGCTGATTCGTTCCAGGGAACGGGCAATGAATATGGAGTGGACGCAGCGTTCCACTGCCGGAGCCTCGTTGACCATGTAATCGATCAAGGCCTTGATGACCTTGACGGTTTCCGTGGAGGCTTTTTCATCCTGCTGGCAAATTTCCAGAGCCGATTCCGCGTCGCCGTTCAGGTAGGCGGCAATGGCCCCGGACAGCATGTCCATGGACATTTGGCCAAGATTCTCCATGGCTGGAAAATAGGGAAGCGGAGGGCGGCCGGACAAAAAGAGGGATCTTCTGGCGATGTTGTAGGTTTCATCTCCGATGCGCTCCAGATCCAAACCGATGTTCATTGTCCCGACGATGTATCGCAGGTCCTTGGCCATGGGGTGGTCCAGGGCGAGCAGCTTCAGGGCTGCCTGGTCAACCTCCAACTCCAGAAGGTTGATCTGCTCGTCTCCGGCCATGACTTCCTTGGCCAGGCTCGTGTCGCGCTGGAAATAGCCGCGTTGGGCCTTGTCCAGGGCCTTTTCGCAGAGGGCCGCCATGCTTGTGGCCGATATCTTGAGTTCTTCAAGACGATTCATGAAAAAAGTGGTCATGCAAGTCTCCAAAAAGGGTTGGGATGCGATCCAATCCAATCCAAGTATGTGCCTGAACGAAAATCTGGAAGCCAGGGAAGTCAAGCAGTTCGACTGAGGGATCAGCCGTTGCGCCGTGAAGACCTTTTTGGGCACCTAAGCGAGCGGCATCTCGATTGCAAAAGCCGAGGTGTGCCCAAAACTTGCGGATCGTTACCTCAGCCAGGGCGATGAAAATTCTGTATCTTTCTGTATCTCTTTCACGTTCGTGGTCAGATTTTCGGTCAAAAGCAGAATGAACAATTTTATCCGACGAAGGTGACGATTGTGTTGAGGTTTTGTGACATTTGGGTGAAGTTCATGCCCGGCTTATGGGAGACTTGGTGTGGATGTCCAAATTATTCGGAAATGTTTCTCCGCGTCACAGGATGGCAAGGTCGATACTGTTCGGGCTGTTTCAAGGCTGCGTGACGAAGGCATGTCCGGCTGAGTTTGCGGTGTTTCTTTATCGAATTGCGAAACTGTTCAAATCGATATAGCGAAGGCGGCAACCGGGCCAGCCAAGCCGAAAGAGTCAAGGAATGTGAGTCAGGGAAAGGTTCGGTCTGTATGGCAGAGAACTCGTTTATTTTATCCGAACAAGGGGGTGTCATGCAACGGTGGTTTTTGATGGTCGTTCTGCTCAGCCTTTTCGTGATCCAGGCCGGGAAATTCGCCCAGGCACAGGAGTTGCCTGCAGATGCTTTGGAAGAATTTCGGGCTGAGATGCAGGATTTTTTCAAGTTCACCAGCTCCATTCTGATCACCTTCACGTCGCAGACAGGGGTCACGCAAGGCAGGTTTGTCTTTTCCAGTGATTTTGATGAAGACTACTCCCTTAACCCAAGTTTACTCGAAGCAAGGCCAAAATCATGTTTTTTGGCCGAATTTTGGGCA
>REDL01000037.1 GCA_007693505.1 Desulfovibrionales bacterium
AACACAAAGGCCCGCTTATCCAAAAGATAAGCGGGCCTTTGTGTTGAAAATGGACAAAAGTTGCTCGCGCAGCAGGACCCGCTTCAGCCGCTCAACAGAACATGCCGGGAAAGCTGATCATGATCCTGAAATTCAATGGGGATCTGTTTTTTAAAAAGATGGGCAAGGGCTACCTCATTGACCGGGGGATCGACTCCGTGCAATTCGTTGGAAATCAAGCCAATGCTTTCTTCATCATGGCCATCGGAATTAAAGAGGGGAACAAGGTCGTAGGCCTGTAGAGTACGTGCGTAAAGGGGATGATTTTCCGGAAGAATCTTTGGATCGGAAATGAGGGCTTGACCACGCAGGATATTGATGGATCGCATCTCCATACCATCACAATGCTTGAGAATCCCTCGTAGTTCCGGTGTCGAGAAGGATTGATAGCGAAAAGCATGAGCAACAAACAGGAAAATATCGTTCCGTTTTGGAGCGACAAGCCGGTTGAGTTGGGGAAGGGAAAGGTGATGGATGGGGTGGTTCAGAAAACGTGCTCCAAATGCCACTACATGATACCCCTCCCTCAGGGCAATCTCAATCCCGGAATAAAGCCGCACTCTAGGATAACGTGCCTGCAAGGCATCCAGACGCTCCTGTTCCCAGTAGACACCGTGCTCGGTAAAAATCAGAGCGTCAAGATCCCGGGCAATAGCGATTTCACATGCGATTTCCGGGCTGACAAATGAGCAGCAGGAGTGGAGATTGGTATGAAAGTGGCAATCAATGCGCATGCAGTAAGGTTCTGTTCGCGAAATATTCGAATCTGTTCGGGGTCGATGCCTTTATCAAAACGGTGCATTGAGGCTGATGTGTGCGGGTCCATCAAGGCATCGAGCTTGGCAACAGGCAGGTGAACTCAACAGAAATATCTCTTCATCTCCCCAAAAGCCATGCCTTGAGGATACGCCTATGTTCTTCAGGCCGCAACACATCACTAAGGTTGTGTCGCAATCAAAATTAGCACTGTTCCTTTTTTTGCGTTATCTGGTGAGCGAGGTGTTTGGGTTAGCGCCTAGCTCCGCCCTCATCATTGACCCTGTTTTGTTTCATGACCCGGTTCGGTGCCGACACGAAAAACAACTGAGCCGTGGATTGATGTTCTCGCTGACAGACATGGAGCACGATTTTTGCCTTGACCCCTATGAGATGATTACGCTAAATAAATAAGTTTGCGCCAGTAGCTCAGTTGGATAGAGCAACGGCCTTCTAAGCCGTGGGTCGGGGGTTCGATCCCTCCCTGGCGCGCCAATTTTTGCCGCAGTTGCAGTGCTGCGGCTTTTTTTATTTTTTTTTGAAGCCACAAATGGATTGCGGATAAGGTTTATATTGCTTGTCTAGGCCTCTTTTTTGCAAATGTATGGCAGGCTGGTAAAAATGACCGCGACAACCCATGCGTATCAAGGAGCAATCCTATGAAAATTGAAGGCAGCGACAGGATGTATGTTCCCACAGATCATCTGAAGGCCGTGCAGGAGAAGATTCAGGAGTTGAAGCGCAAAGCCGGTGTTGAAGAGATGGGGGACCGCATGAGTCTGCAAACTCGGCGGTCATCCGGGACTGGTTCAGTAACGCTTCCGGGGAGGGCTGCAGGTAATCTTTCTGGCGAGCTATCCTTTGAGGACATGCAGCACAACCTGGAACAGATCAAACGCACTGGTCAGCATGCCCAACTGGGCGATGTACACGCGGATCTGAACATGGACCGTGTTCGGGAATTGTTGCGTCCATTGGGATGATACGTTCGTTTCTTCATGACGGCAGGGTAAAACTCGCGGGATCATTTTCCGCGAGTTTTATCATTTTGGACTCCTGAGAGCATGCGACCTCAATTTTATGGTTGACGAAGCGGGTAAAAATATTATCTGTAGACCTCTTTTTTGCAGTGTGTGGTTCGCAAGACTCATCCCAAGACAGGAGAAGGAGAATGGATATGAACGTGGAGACAGCAAAAAGCCCAGGAGAAACCCGGGAATTTCAGGCTGAAGTCAAGAAGATCCTCGATATTGTCATTAACTCGCTATACACGGAACGGGAAATTTTTCTTCGGGAATTGATTTCCAACTCCGCGGACGCCCTGGAGCGATATCGGCATCAGAGTTTGACTGATGCCGGCGTTGATCCTGAATTACCCTTGGAGATCAAAATCGTGGTGGACAAGGACGCCAAGACCCTGACCATTACGGATACCGGGATCGGCATGGATAGGGGAGAATTGGAAACCAACCTGGGGACCATCGCCCATTCCGGTACAAAGACATTTTTGACCCAACTGACCGATGGCACCAAGGACGTCAACCTGATTGGCCAGTTCGGTGTGGGCTTCTATGCCGCGTTCATGGTAGCGGGCAAGGTGCGCGTCTCCTCTCGATCATTTCGTCAAGACGATACGGGCCATGTCTGGGAGTCTGACGGAGGTGGGGCGTATACCATCTCTGCTGCTTCCGGATTGCCCCGAGGAACCTCCATAGTTCTGGAACTCAAGGAGGATGCAGCTGAATTCGCGGACCCGGAGCGGATCAAGCGGATTATCAAGCAGTATTCCAGTTTTGTTCCTTTCCCGATCCTGGTGGACGGTGAGGCCGTGAATACGGTTCAGGCGCTGTGGACCAAAAGCAAAAGCGAAATTTCCGACGAGGAGTATACCGAGTTCTACAAGTTCGTGGGCAATGCCTTTGACGAACCGCTCCTGCGTCTGCATTTCGACACGGACGCCCCCCTGGCCATCAAGGCCCTGCTATTTGTGCCCAAGGACAACTTCGAAAAGTACGGCCTGGGCCGGACCGAGCCGGGAGTCAATCTGTATTGCCAGCGAGTGCTCATTGAGCAGCACTCCAAGACTATCCTGCCGGAGTGGCTGCGCTTCCTCAAGGGCGTGATCGACTCCGAGGACCTGCCCCTGAACATCTCGCGACAGGCCCTGCAGGACAGCTCGCTGGTGCGCAAGATCAATTCCGTGGTCACCAAGCGGTTCCTGAAGCATCTGGAGGAAACAGCCAAGAACACCCCGGAGACCTACGAAACGTTCTGGGGGGATTTCGGCTACTTCTTGAAGGAGGGCGTGGTCAGTGATTTCGGTCATCGGGAGAGCCTGGGCAAACTGTTGCGCTTCGAGTCCTCCACCACCGAGCCTGGTAAACTGACCTCCCTGGCCGACTACCTGGGGCGGATGAAAATTGCTCAGAAGGAGATCTACTATATCCACGGCTCCAATCGCGAGGCTATCGAGGCCGGCCCGTACATCGAGGCCTTCCGGAAACGGAATCTGGAAGTGATCTACACCATGGATCCCATTGACGATTTCGTGATGGGGCATCTGGCGGAGTTCGAGGGCAAGAAGCTGGTTTCCGCAGATCGGGGAGACATCGAATTGCCGGAGCTGGATGAAGACATGCAAGACAAGCAGCAGCCGGAAGCCGAGCAGGAGCTGGACAAAACCCAGACTACGGACCTGGCGGCCTGGATGAAAGGCGTACTCGGCGACCGGGTCAAAGAGGTCAAGGAGTCCAAGCGCCTCGAAGGCAGTCCGGCAATGATCGTCAATCCGGATGCGCATATGACCAGCTCCATGGAACGGGTCATGCGCGCCGCCGGCCGCCAGGCCGATTTGCCGATTTCGGCCAAGGATCTGGAAATCAACGCCCGCCATCCGCTGATCAAGGGCTTGGCCACGCTCCGCCAAACCGACGAATTTTTCGCCAGAACCGTGGCCGAACAAATTCTGGACAACGCCATGGTCCAGGCCGGCCTGCTCATTGAACCACGGAATATGGTGGAGCGGACCTATCGGATTCTGGAACGAGCTGTCAGTGGATCAAAAGGCTCTGCAATACCAAGAGACCAGAAGCCGGAATAGGGTGTTGGTCGCATCATACGTTTCCGAAAATTGGTCCATAAACCAAAACCGGCCGGCAGCCATTGGCTGCCGGCCGGTTTTGGTTTGAGGCAAAGAGCTGGTTACCGCTTCATCCGGATCACTTCGTCGAGCATCATGTCCACAGTCGTAATGGTTTTGCTATTGGCCTGAAATCCCTTTTGTGTGCTGATCATTTTGACAAATTCAGTCGCAAGATCAACATTGGACATTTCCAGGGCATTGGAAGAGACGGTTCCAAGGCTGCCTGTCCCAGCTATTCCAGTTAGTGCCGGCCCGGATTGACCTGTTTCAGCAAATAAATTTCCCCCTTCTCTGTTCAGTCCCCACACATTATTGAAGTTTGCAATTGTCATGGCATAGAGGTCAATAACCTGGCCGTTTGAATAACGACCAGTCAATACACCTTCACGATTCACTGAAATATTTTGCAAAAAACCTGCTGTATATCCATCTTGATTCTGAAAAAGGGTAGTAGATGGATTGTTAAATGCAGTTGACGAAAGAGCATTTCGTTGCCAATTAGCTATATCACCCGCAAAAACACCAGGATTATATGCTGCAATATCTCCAACATAACGCGATCCTAATGTAAATTCAACGTTTTGAGGTTCACCAAGGAAGTTTACAGCAAAAGTTGGATAACCATTTCTTGATATAAAAAAAGGATCGCCATTAGGATCAAGTGATTGAGTTTCGGGTTCTACACGCATATTAATAATTTCACCAGCAGGGTTGAACAGAAGATCTCCAGACATCAATAGGCCATTTCCATTTAAGTCTTCATCTGGTGGAATAGTCACGATGAACTGCCATATGGTATTTGGCAATTCATTTTGGTCTGCGTCGGCTCTCTTGTCAAAATAAATTGTTGCATTGTGCACACCACCATTGGCATCATATATTTTCATGGTGGTTTGGTATGAATATTGTTGGTTTGTCAGTTCTTCAGGGTCTGCATTCCATGCAGCCTCAAGGTCAGCAACCCTTGATATCTCACCGGAATCCAGGTTAACTACAGCGTTGATAGTCGAAGTTGGTGAGGGTGGTGATTGAAAATTTTCCAGACGGATATCACGAGGAACTCCCTCGATATTCACCCTTCTTGCACCAACCTCTCCGTTTCCTGCGATATCCGCCAGCGGATCGATTGTATCATCACCTATTCCCCAACCCTGAACACGATACCCATTTGGATCTACTAAAAACCCATCTTGATCAAAACGAAAATTACCAGCTCGGGTATAATAGTTTATTTCCTCGCCAGCAGGGCTGACCGTGAAAAAGCCGTTTCCGGTGATGGCCACGTCGGTTGACTCATTGGTCGTTTCAAGGGCACCCTGGCTGAAGTCACCAAGAATCGCTCCAACGGCAACACCTCTTCCGACCTGACCTATTCCATTGGCTACGCTGACACTTTGGCTCATGAAATCTTCAAAGTGCATGCGAGAGCCTTTAAAACCAACAGTGCTTACGTTGGAAATGTTGTTGCCGATCACTCCCATCTTTTGGCCATGCCCCCTCAGACCGCTAACTCCGGTCCACATTGATGCAGTAAGACTCATAATTTTGCTCCTTCAGTATAGCCCTTCTACTCCACAGAGAGAGATCAGGGTAGAATGTTTTTCACAATCCCAGGCTGTTAAGAAAGTTTTCCGTGGAGGAGGCTTCGGATAATAGCCCATTAAGATTGTTCAGATTGTTGGAAATATTTTGGACGTCTGAAGCAAGAGAGCTGTCTGGTAGCCCCATGCTTCCGGTGACTTCTTGTACATCCTTGAGATTGACCCGACGTCCGTCCTGCAGGCGAAGATATGCATGGTCCCCGTCGTTGACGACACCGGAAACAACCCCACTTGTCTTGGTGGAGACCATTAAGGGCTCTCCGAACCGTCCCTCTGCGGCCATGGAAACGCTGTAGATACCGTCAGGCAAGGGGGTGCCGGAATGATCCTTGCCATCCCAGTTGAAATCGTGCTCACCGGGCATCCTACCGGGGAGGGTTATGGTTCTGACGATATTGCCAAAGGAGTCAAAGATGTTTATGTGCAGTTTTTCAGCCACGTCAGGTAATGTGTAACTCAAGGAACTGATGCTGGTTTCCTCTTTACTGATGCTTCTTCCCTCTGCACGAATTTCCTTGCCAATGAAATTCACAGCACTCAATGTCTCCTGGCGAGCGAAGGTATCCTTGAACCCATCGATGGATTCGGCAATGTTGTTTAATTGTTCCAGACTGGAGAACTGCGCGAGTTGGGCGACAAATTCCTTGTCGTCCAGTGGATTGAGCGGGTCTTGGTGTGCCAGCTGGGTTGTCAGCAGACGAAGAAACGCATCCCTGTCCAACTGTGATTTATCCCCGGTTTTAGGTTCTGGCGGAACAAAATCCTTTTCTGCGCGACCGATAATCGAACTGGCCTGGGGGACAACGTAGGGACTCGTCGTCATGGTGGTTCTCCTGAGAAAGAGGAAAAATTTTCTAGGCGATCAGGTTGATGCCGCCCTCTCTGGGTGAGTTTTGCAAAATCGAGGCCTGTTCCGAGGCTTCCAACCCGTCGCCCCCCTTGTTCCTGCCTCCGTTCCGCCCCAAAGCGGTCCACTGGGTCTTGGCGCCTTGTTCCTGAAATTTCTGCCCATCCGAGCCTTGCCACAGCTGAGTGAACTGGTTTTGATTTTGGTCGCTGAATTGGGTCTGCACATCCAGGCGTGTGACGCGCAGGCCTTGGGATTCCAGAGACTGGCGGAGCAGGGGCAGATTTTCGGCGATGATTTGCCGAGCTTCCGGGTTTTCGGCGCGGAGCATGGCCTGGACTTCCTTGCCTACCACCCTCAGGTTTACGGTCAGACTCCCCAGTTCCGCGGGATGGAGTTGCAGTGTCAGTTGCTGACGCCCCTGGCCTAGATTTTGGAGCAGACCGGAATGGACCTGGTTCAAGAGGGCCCGGTGCGGAGCAGGTGCGTTGGACAGCACCCGGCGAGCCGCGGCTTCGGCGGTAGTCGATGCACTGGTTTGGCCAAGTATGGACCGCGGATCCGGACCGGCATCCTTGAGCAGACCGCCAGACACGTCGCCACTGCCCTGGACGGAGATTTTGTTCCAAAATGATTCCCAGCCTTGGGCGGACTTGCGCTGGGCATTGGGGTTTTCCCACTGCGATCCCTGGTTGGCATGGCGATCCATCGAGCCCCGATTCTTGCCGTCACCTTCCGTAGCTGCGGCTTTGAGGGCGTTCACCGCCTCGGTCATGGACATTCGCTGGGCATTGGGGCCATTGTCCGCTGCCTGCATCCGAAGGTCTCGGTTGTCGGAACCGGTGAGAATTCTCTGGATTTCCACAAACAATCGGTTTCTGTCCTGATCCGATCCCACCGAGGCTTCCTTGATCATGCCCAGGATTTTTTGCAGCTCCTCCGGCGTCAGTTCGCTTTCGGTTGCTTGTCGCAGGATCTGTTCCAGGTTCGAAGATGATCCGCCGGAACTCTGCTGCAGCGCATTCTGGAACGCGGCCAGGGTCTCCGGGGTGAGTTTCAGATCGCCTTTGGTCACGGCGTTGGTGATCCGTAGCAGCAGGTCTGCATTTTCCTGCAGCGCCTTGTGCAGCACGGAACGCAGTTCCGGAGTCATTTCCATGCCGGCCTTTTTCATGGCCTCGGCAAGAGCTCGCAAGGTTACCGTGGTTTGAGGATCGACAGGTGATCCGCCGGAACTCTGCTGCAGCGCATTCTGGAACGCGGCCAGGGTCTCCGGGGTGAGTTTCAGATCGCCTTTGGTCACGGCGTTGGTGATCCGTAGCAGCAGGTCTGCATTTTCCTGCAGCGCCTTGTGCAGCACGGAACGCAGTTCCGGAGTCATTTCCATGCCGGCCTTTTTCATGGCCGCGGCAAGAGCCCGCAAGGCTTCAGCGGTTTGGGGATCGATTTTTTCGAAGTGGTCCTCGCTCAATCCGAAAAATTTCCCCAGAGTGGGATCCAATCCTCCAGAGGCCTTGGAATTGCCCATCAGTCCCAAGGCCTTCATGAAGGCCAGAATTTCGCTGGAACTAAAGGAAAACCTCGCATCAGCAGACAGGCTGGAAAGGAGTTCGTCGATGCGGCTGAAGACCGCATCCAGGTTTTTGTCCAGAATGTCCCTGGTCAGAGCCAGGGCATCATCCGGTGTGAAGCCGATTTTTTCCAGGAGACTGATCAGATTTTTTTCCTGCTCCGGCGTCAACTTGATGTTGGCCAGCTCCTCCAGCGGCTCGCGCAAAATGTCCAGAACCTGTCGCCACGTGACCGTCTCGTTGGATTCGAAAACATCCTCAAGCCGGTCCAGGGTTTCCCTATCAACGCCCATATCTTCCAGTTTTTGCCGCAGCTCGGCAAAATCTTCCCTGTTCACAGGCTTGTCCAGATGGCGGGAGATGATTTGGTCGTCTCCTCTGGCCGACTCCTGTTCGGCCGGTGATCTTCGTTCCGGTTCGCGGAGGGGAGGCACTTCCTGGTGGTGCTGGTCGTGAAAAGCGGCTTGCTGTTGTGTCCATTCCATGAGCTGAAAGTTATCCCGGGCATTGTCGTGAGCTTCATCGCGAGCACTGTTCAGAAAGGCTCCAAAGATATTCCCGAGGTTGCCATTGCCAAGGGTGAGCAGCGAGGCCTCCATCGAAAGACCAGTGCTGGCTGAAGAGCCGGATTGGGATGAAAGAGAGGGAAAAATGTGCATGTTTTTTCTCCTTATTCGCGACACATACAAGAGGCGTTCCAGCCTACCCATGTTCGGCTTGAATACTGGCACGGATTCGAGTCAAGATGCCCTTGTCCACGGCGGCATGTTGCAGTAGGAAATAACCCCATGTCTGGCCTGCGGTCGACCTCCGCCACCATGCCTCCAAACTATTCAAGCCGAATGTACCTGCAACTGGCTCCAGACGGCATTTCCCTGCTGAAGTTTCTCCTGGAAGCTGAGGACAATCTGGCCTATCTGAGTACGGTGAGCCCACACTCGGCGGTGGTCAAACTGGTCTACGCTCCCGGGCAGGAGCGGGAAGTCCGGGAATTTTTGGAAACGGCGCATCACCAAGTGACGTTTCACGCGGTGGCTATCTTCCGTGGGGTGGACGGTCTGAGGGAAACATGAGTGAAAACGGAGGGACGAAATGCGAAAAGAACGACGTTGCCAGAGGGTAACGCCACGGCTGGTCTTCTTGTTGATCCTCTTGTTGGCCTCAGCTTGGCTGAGTCTGGGGATGGGGGGATTTGGCGATAACGAAGCAATTACCAAGATACCCCGGCCTGAGCGATCGTTTCTTGTGGAACTGGTTGACGCCGATGACGTTTCCTTCGCCTTGCGTGACTTTTCCATGAATGGTCTGACCTTGTTGCCGGTTACGGCAGGTAAGGCGGATATCAGTCTGGATTTCGCCGAGATCCTCGACGTCCAGATGTTTATGCAGGACAATCATGTTCTGGCCAGGGTTCTTTTTCGGAACCAGTCTACTGCTGAGTTCATGGCCGATCCAGGCTTGCCCTTTTATGGGTTGACCGACTGGGGCAAGCTGAAAATCAAGGCCGGGAACATTCGACGGATTACGTTTTTAGGCCGGGCGGACACTCCCACGACTCCGGGGGAAGAACGAAACTGATCCCTGGTATCACGGGGCCAGTTGAAAGAACGCGCGGGCCGTTGCCCCACATGCCGACCAGACTTCATGAATGGATTGATTGCGCAGTTCGGCAACAGCCTGGGCCGTGTAGCAGAGGTAGGCCGGCTCATTGCGCTTGCCCCGGAAGGGCTGCGGGGTCAGGAACGGGCAGTCCGTTTCCAAGACCATCCTGGATAATGGAATATGGGGCACGGCCTGACGCAGGGCGGTGCTTTTGGGAAAGGTAACCGGGCCTGGAATGGAAATGTGCCAACCATTGGCCAGTACCGCTTCGGCCAGATCCCGGCCTTGACCAAAACAGTGCCAGAGCAGGGGACGGTCGGTGAAGTCCATGTCCCGTAAGATGGCCAGGGTTTCCGTCTCGGCTTCGCGACTGTGCACGACCACCGGCAGATCCAGATCCCTGGCCAGGGCCAACTGATCCTGAAACGCCCGAACTTGGGCGTCCCTGGGGCTGCGGTTCCAGTAGAAGTCGAGCCCGATCTCGCCGAAAGCACGCAGCCCAGGATCATCCGCAAACAGCGTGGCCATGTCCGCCAACATCTCCGTTGTCAGCGTGTCCGCTTCGTGGGGATGGATGCCCAGGGTGAAAAACATGCCCGGAATGGCCGCCAATCGCGTGTGGTGCAACCGATAGGCTACCGGCGAGAGAAAGACATTGCCAAACCATACAACCCCGGCCGCTTGGGCCCGGGCCACGACCTGGTCCAGGTCTTCGGCAAATTCCGGAAAGTCCAAATGGGCATGCGTCTCCACGCCCACTGTGGGCAAGCCGAATGTTTCCGGCATGGAGATATTTTTTTTGGATGACACGCGGTACTCCTAATTTAAGGGACAAAGGACTGAAGAGTTATCAAAGCACTGGGCTGAAAGCGGCCACGGGCGGGGAATGTACGTTCGACCAGGGCGGTTTGTCACCTGCCGTGGCCCGGTCACCGAGGGTTGGAATACGCCTGCATTCTGATTTGCATTGAATTTGGCGCACAGATCTCGTGCGCCATTGAAATTGGATTCGATATGGCCCGATTTTGGGCATGGGATTTCCGATTTCGATTTCGCACCTGACTCCATTTCGATTTTTTTTGAGTTGGATTATTGCTGAAGAGACTGATAACCACAATCAACAGTTATGGCCATGCGCAGTTGCATTACACCGGAAGGTGTGTTCCGATTCGGCATTCACCAACCATCCTATACCGTTGCCAACATGCGGTCTCAAGGCCAAGCTCATGACCGGCTTGAGGAATTGGGCCGGACATCAACCGGGGAAGCCGTGGATAATCACCGGAATTTTCCTGATGGAGATGTTTTGGTGAATCGGGCCGCGGTGATTTACGAAATTCCCAATGCCTTCTCGTTTCGAGGGACGACCTACATTGACTCCTCCTGGGCCGACGTCAAGGCACGTGATCCTCTCTCCATCACCCTTTCTGCCCCGCCGCAGGTGTCCATGCACCAGGCTCTGGAGGCGATCCAAAAGGAGGTCTTGGCTGTTTCGGAAAGCGGTCAAACGACATGGGATAAGGCAAGGCTTTTCGCTGTCCTGCCGGAATCCGTTCTGCTGGCCGTGGCCACCACGTCCACGGATCCGGACGATCTGCGGATTCTTGCGGCAATGTCCTGCGAACTGCTTTATGAGAACCTGGAGAATGCCGCGGGGACCATTCCCATCGGCTTGCGTTATGCCAAACGTGATGACGGCCGTGCCCGTCCCGTGATCCATCGCCATGATGTTTTTGAGGCCGTGGTGAACAATCCTTGGCTGCCGACCGTCTACAAGGTCGCCATGGTTTTGCGTCCCGGAGTGCAGGGGGGCAGTGAAGTGGTGGGGGATGTCCGTTCCGGAGCGGGCGGGCGGACGCATGTCTTCGAGTACCTGCGCCGCAACAGCTACATTCCCTGGGGCCATTTTGCCGCGAACATGGCCCATGACGCCGAGCGATACGGGATTCGCGAACTGGACAGCGAGGATGTTTTCGGTCTGCGGCACTTGTACTATCAGCGAACGTACATCCGGCTGGCGGAGTTGTGCGGGCTGACCACGCCCCGTCGACGCAACCTCTCTCCGGACGAGCTGGATGATCTGCGCATCGCCATACTGGAGCATATCCGCGGAGCAACTGAACGCGGTGAAAAGTTGGCCTTTTCCGCCACCCTTTGGGGATGGAATTTCGGTTTTGATTTCGCGCCCAGTGGCTATCGACTGCACGCTTCCCACCAACAGGTCCATCAGCAATACGCCTTGATTCCCGGAGAACTTTCAGCGAGGCAAGCCTCGGGATCGGGCAGCGTGTTCCAGCCCTTTGCCTGCGGCGACTTGATTGCCGAGACCGTTGCCCGGTACCGGGAGGCCACCGGGCAGGGGCTGTTCAATGATTATGTGCGAGCCATTCGAGCCAATCAGCGCACCGATGGCCGAGCAGGGGAGAGCAGCCTGGTGGTCTACGAGGACGATCATGTCCTGCTTTTCGTGCCCAAGGCCCAAACCTCGGGTTTTGAGCTGCAACTGATGCCCCTCCGTCCGGTGGGGAACATCCTTGAAGCGGACACCGCCTGCCGTAAATCCCTGGACCAGGCCATGCTGCGGGCCCAGCAGGCCCTGGAGGGGCTGGGCGCACGAATGGTGACCAGCATCGAATACTCCAAGCGCCTGGATGTCAACATCCTGGATCAGCGTCTGTTGTACGCCTTTTTGCCCAAACTGCCCTATGCTCCCGGCGGGTTCAGCGAAGCCCAGGTCCGGTGCATCGTTGGCCATTATCCAGAGGACTTTGCTCTGGCCTGCCGGACGATCCTGGCCGGGGCAGCATAGCCATTCCATGTCCAGACAGGTCCACTTTGCCGGACAACCGGTCATATTCACGCTTTCCGGACTTCGCCGCGGCTTTCAAAGCTGTCTTCCCCTGGGACTGAGTGTTTTCGCCTATGGCCTGGTTTTCGGCATCCTGGCCGTGCAGGCCGGGATGGGCGTTGTCCAGGCCGGGGCCATGAGCCTGACGACCTTTGCCGGGGCGTCCCAGCTGATGGTGCTGGAGTTTTGGGGGCCGGTTTTACCGTTTTTGGGGATCGTGCTGACAACGTTTGTCGTCAATCTTCGTCACGTGCTCATGGGGGCGGCTCTTCGGGACTGGCTGGTTGGCTTGCCTGCATGGAAAGCCTATGGCTCAGTGTTTTTCATGACTGATGAATCCTGGGCCCTGTCCATTCAGGAGATGGGCTCTGGGGGGCGGGATGCCGCCTTTCTTCTCGGCTCCGGGCTGTGTATTTATTTGTTCTGGTTCTCGGCCACACTCCTGGGGGCTTCCAGTGGTTTTTTTCTCGGAACGGCCATGAGCAATCCAGCCGCCTGGGGGCTGGATTTCGCGTTTACCGCGGTGTTCATCAGTTTGCTGATCTTTTTCTGGAAAGGACGAAGCGATCTCCCGGTGTGGCTGATTGCGGGAAGCTTCGCCTGGGGTGGCTGGATGGTTTTACCCGGAAAATGGTATATTCTTTGTGGCGGCTTGGCTGGCGGTTTGTACGGAGCATGGCGGCATGGGCGCTGACTTGGAGGAGGCCGCCGCGTTCGCTGCTCGGAACTCGGACGTGCTTCTGGTGCTTTTGGGCATGGCCGCGGTGACCTACCTGACCCGTGCGGCAGGGTTGTACCTGATCTGTCGGGTTTCCCCCACGCCACGAGTGGAGGCATTTCTACGGCATGTTCCGGCCTCCATTCTGGTGGCCATTGTCATCCCCAGTCTGGCCCAGGGCAGTCTTGCGGAGCGATCTGCCGCCGGGATCACGGCGTTGGTTGCCATTCTGACCCGCAACCTGATTGCAGCCCTCGTCGGAGGAGTCCTGTCCGTGGTCGTGCTGCGGGCAATCCTATAATCTGATCATCACTTGAGTTCAAAATTCCCTGTGACTTTTGACGGTCTGGTTGCTGATATCCCAACATTCAAACCTGGCCTTGCGCATCCATGACTTCAATTCCCAGCCTGACGGCAGTCTGGCATGATCAAATCTCCTCCATTGCTCCACAAGACTGGAATAACTTGTGTTCCGGGCGGGATATTCCCTTTTTACGCTGGGAGTGGCTGCACCTGCTGGAAACATCCGGCAGTGTCGCCCCCCAGAACGGGTGGCAGCCTTGCCATCTGACGATCCACAGCCCGACCAGGATGGTTGGTGCTGCTCCACTCTATTTGAAAGCACACAGCGACGGAGAGTTTGTTTTTGACCATGCCTGGGCGCAACTGGCCGCGGGTATGGGGGTGCGCTATTATCCGAAGCTGGTGGGCATGAGTCCGTTCAGTCCGGTCACTGCGTACCGATTTCTGGTTGCCGAAAATGTGGACGAAACCAAGGTTTGCATGGTCATGAGCCGGGAAATCGAACGATTTTGCCAGCGGCACGACGTCTCCGGGTGTGGATTCCACTTCGTGACCACAGCCTGGGGACGCATTTTAGAGCGTTTGGGGTACAAGGTTTGGGTACACCAGGGCTTTGTATGGATGAATCCCGGATTCACGTGCTTCGAGGACTACCTTGCCGGGCTGAAAACCAATCAGCGGCGCAACGTTCGCCGGGAGCGTAACCGCCTGGCTGATAGCGGAATTTCGACGCAGTGTTTGTTCGGAACGGAAATCCCGGAATCGTTCTTTCCCCAGATGTATGAATTATATGCCCGACACAACGATCGTTTTGGACAGTGGAGTTGTAAGTTCTTGACACCGGGCTTCTTTCAGGGACTTCGGGATACATTCCGAGACAACCTGTTGTTCATCGTCGCTTCCGCTCCCGGTGAGATCAAACCCCTGGCCATGTCCTTGCTCATTGTGGCCGGAGACCGGGTGTACGGTCGATACTGGGGAGCAAGACGAGAAGAGGAGTACCTGCATTTCGAGCTGTGTTACTATAAGCCCATGGAATGGATGATCCAACATGGGCTCCGACTCTTTGACCCGGGCATGGGGGGAATTCACAAGGCGCTTCGCGGTTTCGTCTCCGCACCGAACTATAGTCTGCACAGGTTTCAGGATCCCAGGTTGCACAGGGTGATGGCGTCCTCCATTGCAGAGGCCAACCGCATGGAACTGCGGGACATCGCTGCATTAAACAGTATTCTGCCCTACAAAAGGCGAGGGTGAGTCAATGGTTGCGGCGACCGCAGGACCAAATCGGTTGGCGGCATCGCAGGAAAGTTCCTTTCCGGCCGCACCTTTTTTCGGCATTTTTCAATTACGTTTACATTTTCAACATTACTGATTAGGAGAGAATGTCGCATGTTGTCCATCATTCCATTTTATCTTCTTTTCCTGCCGCTGACCCTTGTCCTTGCCATTTTCACTATTGGCATTTCCTTCTTCGACCGCAGTGGAAACCTGCCCAATCGAATCAGCATGTTCTGGGGGGGGCTGGTCTGTCGCTTGGCCGGAATCAAGGTGCATGTGGACCGGAGAAATTTCGACCCTTCCGGAAAATATATTTTGATGGTCAACCATCAGAGCTGGTTCGACATACCGGTGCTTCTGGTGGCCCTGAAAGGCCACCAGTTTCGCTTTGTGGCCAAGCAAAGTCTGTTTCGCATACCGTTCTTCGGCCATGCCATGTCCCGGATAGGATATATCGGCATTGATCGGGATAACCCTCGCCGGGGAATGAAAAGCATCCAGGAGGCGATCGCCAAGTCCGAACATGCCTCCATTTTGATTTTTCCCGAGGGCTCCCGTTTCGAGAAGCTCGGAGATTTTAAGATCGGCCCGATGATTCTGGCCATTAAAAGCGGACGGCCGGTTGTGCCGGTGCTGATTGCCGGAACCTACGCCGTACTTCCGAAAAACTCATGGCGCATCCGGCCCGGCTCCGTCGCGGTCCGGTTCTTTTCCCCCCATGAGATCCAAGACGCTTACACGCTTAAGGAGCGTGAACGACTCAAACAGGACATGTGGGAGATCATGCACGCGTATTCCAAGGAGACAGACGAATGGTTGGACACGAAACGTCCGTGACCCTGACGCCGCTGGGAGGGTTGGGGGAAATAGGGATGAACTGCATGCTGCTGGAATCCGACGGCAGCATGATCATCATCGATTGCGGGCTGATGTTTCCCAGTGATTTTCACTACGGCGTGGACGTCCTGATCCCGCGCTTTGAATCCATCCTGGCCCGCAAGGACCAACTCAAGGGGATCATCCTCACCCATGGCCATGAAGATCATATCGGGGCTTTGCCCTGGCTTCTTCCGTACGTGGACGCTCCAGTGTTCAGTTCCGACTTCACCCTGGCCCTGCTGGAAAACAAACTGCGGGAACACAATCTGAACAAATACGTGGATTTTCGGCACGTGCGTGACAATGAAACCGTGGAATTGGGACCGTTTAACGTCCACTTTTTGCGGGTCTGCCACTCCATCATCAATGGGTATGGACTGGGCATTGAAAGTCCGGTGGGGCGAATCATCCACAGTGGCGACTTTAAAATCGACCCCACGCCCATGGACAATCAGTTCACGGACCTGGAAGCCTTTGCGGACTTCGCCGCGCCCGGCGTGCATTTGTTGCTCTCCGATTCCACGAATGTAGAACGGGAAGGTACGACGCTGACGGAAATGGAGATCAAAGGGGCGCTGGAGCGAGTCTTCCGCAACGCTGACGGACGGATCATCATCACCCTGTTTTCCAGCCATATCCAGCGGATGCAGGAAGTCTTCGACCTGGCGGCATTGACCGGAAGAAAGGTCGCCATTAGTGGCCGCAGCCTGGTGAATAATATCTCCCTTGCCCGGGATCTTGGGTATCTCCGTGTCGCCCCGGATGCAATCTGCTCTCTGGAGGATATCGAATCATTCCGGGATGATCAGCTGGTTCTGCTGGTCACCGGATCCCAGGGAGAGCCCTTGTCCGTTCTCAGTCGGATCGCCCTGGGAGAACACCGGCAAGTTCGCATTCGACAAGGGGATCTGGTTTTGATGTCTTCCCGGATAATTCCGGGGAATACAAAGGCCATTTCCAGGCTGATCAACAGTCTGTATCGTCTAGGAGCGGAAGTGCTTTATGAAAAGGTCCAAGGCATTCATGCATCAGGACATGCTCACCGAGACGAACTGGCCACGATGCTGAACACGGTCAACCCCAAGTTTTTCGTGCCTGTTCACGGGGAATACCGGCATTTGGTCAAGCATTGCCAGCTTGCCCGGGAATGCGGGGTGGCTCCAGAGCGGGCTATTGTTCTGGAGAATGGACAGCCTCTGACGTTTTTTGAACGGGGTATTCGCTTTGAGGATCGAATCAAAGTGGATTCAACCCTGGTTGACGGCAAAGGCGTCGGTGATGTGGGAGCCAGCGTACTCAAAGAACGAAAGCTGCTGGCCGAGGAAGGTCTTGTGGTGGTGCATGTCGTCGTTGACCAGGAAACCGGCCATATTTTAATCGGACCGGAACTGGTCACCAAGGGTTTTGTGTTTGAACAGCAGTTCGAGCATGTGCTTGACGACTCCAAATGCTTGATTCTGGATGTTTTTGAGTCCAACCCCAAGGCGTCGCCCAAAAAGAACGCCGAACGCGTCCGCATGGCTTTGCGTAGTTTTTTCCGCAAGGTGCTGCACCGGGATCCCGTGGTGCTGCCGCTTGTGGTGAGTGTCTGAGTGCAAATCAAAGCACAACCACCAGGAAGCACTCGACGGAATCAACGTGGCCATGCTTTCTTTGCCAAGAACTGTAAATCCATGAACCCTGAACAGGGGAGTTTCTATGCGCGTCGTGCGAGTACAGCATTCGGGGAAAACATTTTATGCCACCTTGGAACCGGATCACGTAACCTGCCTGAACAAGGACATGGGCCTTACCGAACCGATTCCCCTGGACCAGGTGACGTTGTTGCCTCCTGTGGCCCCGAGCAAAATCATCTGCGCGGCTCTCAACTACCATGCCCATGCCGAAGAAATGGGCAAGGAAGTGCCGGAAGAGCCGGTGCTTTTTTTCAAACCGCCATCTGCGATCATCGGGGCATGGCAGTCCATTGTCCTGCCTCTGCAGTCCTCACGAGTGGACTATGAAGGCGAGCTGGCCGTGATCATCGGCAAGCCCTGCCGGAGAGTTGGCGTGGCTGAGGCTTCGGAGTACATTTTCGGCTATACCTGTGCCAACGACGTTACGGCTCGGGACCTGCAGGCCAAGGATGGGCTTTATGGACGGGCCAAGGGGTTCGACACCTTCGGACCTATTGGCCCCTGGATTGAAACCGAGGTGCCGGATCCCACCGCCTTGACCTTGATCACCCGCATCAATGGCGAGGAACGTCAGAACGGCAGCACCGGGGACATGATCTTCAGCGCCTGGGAACTGCTCAGTTTCGCTTCCAATGTGATGACCTTGTTGCCCGGCGACGTCATTCTGACCGGAACTCCTCCTGGGATCGGGCCAATGCAACCTGGAGATGAAGTACAGGTGGAAATATCTGAAGTGGCTTTGCTGACCAACACTGTCGTGGCGGAACAGTCCCAGGATGCTGAATATACAATCCTCCAATAGTTTTTTGAACAACGTGACCGCAACTGGGAGCAGGACGTGGGGTTTCTTTCCGCAAGTACGGGATTGACGAGATACCGTTTGCCGGATGAGGTCGGAGACGACGTGCTCTCCGACGTCTTGCTCAGGCTGAAACGCTTTGCTTTCGTGGACATCGACCAAAGCATGGAAGAGCGGTCTTTTGGCTGGGTCTGTTTCGACGACCCGCTGGACGCTGAATGGGCAACGGCCGGTCCGGAAAAAGGCCCCTACCTGGCTTTTTCCTTGCGCCTGGATACCCGGCGCATTCCACCGGCAGTTTTCAAGAAGCACTGGATGATCGCCCTTCGGCAGCGGATGGCCCAACTGGCCGGGGAGGGCAAGAAATTTCTGAGCAAGGACCAGAAAACGGAATTACGCGATCAGGTTCGTCAACGCCTTCTGACGCGCAGCCTGCCAATACCGGCGGTGTTCGACGTGGTCTGGAGCGTCAAGGACAACAGGGTTTACCTTGCCACCACGAATACCAAAATCTGCACCTTGTTTGAGGAATTGTTCGCCCGAACTTTTGAAATAGAGCCGGAGGCGCTGACACCGGTGGTTTTGGGTGTTGAACTCTTGGGGGAGGCGGCCGAAGGGCGTCTGACCGGTTTTGAAGGCTCGCTCTTTGTTCCGGCCCGGGATGTTGGCGCGGACAGAGCCGATCCTGCCGGTGATCATACCCGTGACTCAGGAGAGACCGCTCCATGAGCCTGGAAACTCTCAAAGCCAAGGACCTTGCCCTGGGGCAGGAGTTTCTGACATGGATCTGGTTTCGCAGCGAACGGAGCAACGGGCAGTGGCAGACCCATGACGGCGTCCCCTTCGGCCTGACCTTTGAAGGCCGGGTCATGGTTCAGAGTGGAGAAGGGGAGTATCTGGAGACCGCTGTCTGTAGCGGGCCTGGAGCGGAACTGCATGAGGCCAAGAGTGGCCTCTTGCGTGGCAAGAAAGTCCACCAAGCCAAGTTGCGCATGGAAGAGGATGGCCATGGCTGGCACGTCACTGTCAAGGCCGAGGACTTTACCACCGCCGGATTCAAGACCCCAAAGGTGGAGTTCCGTCTGGAGGAGGGCCAAGACCCGGACGGACCCTTTCTGGAAAAAATGTACCTTTTTGAACGGGCGTTCCTTTTTTTTGATCAGATGTTTCTGCAGTTCCTGAAACTGCGGTTTTCGCCCAATTGGGCCGAAGAATTGCGTGCCATTCGCCGGTGGGTCGACGCGACCGCCGGTTCACATCCATAAAATTTCAACCAGCCGTTGCGCAAACGACCTTGCACAGGAGTACCACGTATGTCCGATTCCCAGATGGAACAAAGCTTTGCTGAAATGTTCGAGGCCTCGGAAATGGAAATGAAGCCTGATCTGCGGGTCGGCGACCGGATCAAGGGCAGAATTATCGCGGTGAGCGAGGAAATGGTTTACGTGGACACCGGGACCAAAAGCGACGGGGTCATTGAAAAGCAGGAGCTTTTGGACAAGGACGGCTCATTCTCTCTGGGTGAAGGAGATGATGTGGAATTGTTCGTGGTCTCGACCCAGGGAAATCAGATTCGCCTGGCCCGCGCCCTTGGAGGCGAGGGGGGGATGGAGCAACTGCGGCAGGCCATGGAGGAGGGCATCCCAGTCGAGGGCAAGATCAAGGAAACCTGCAAGGGCGGGTTTCGGGTGCGCATTCTGGACAAAACGGCATTTTGTCCGCTCAGCCAGATGGATCGTCGGCCGGTTGACGACCCTGAAGCCCTTGTGGGCGAAACCACGCACTTTCTGGTCACCAAAGTCGAGGAGCGTGGTCGCAACATCGTGATTTCCCGCCGATTGCTTCTGGATCGGGAACATGCCGAAACCCTCAGCCGTTTTTTGGAGCAGACCGCAGTCGGTGATCTTATTCAAGGCACTGTATCCCGCTTGGCCCCTTTCGGGGCGTTTGTGGAGCTGGCTCCTGGCCTGGAGGGCCTGGTGCACGTTTCCGAGCTGGGCTGGTCCAGAAATGTTTCTCCGGAAGATGTGGTGAGCATGGGCGATACGGTCATGGTGAAGCTGCTCAAAGTGGACGACCAGGGCAAGGGGGTTCGCCTGGAGCTGTCCATGAAACAGGCCATGGAAGATCCCTGGGTGCGCCTTGCGGACGAAGTCCAGGTGGGGGGCAAACTGACCGGGCGGGTTACCAACCTGGCCCCTTTCGGTGCCTTCGTGGAGCTGGTTCCCGGGATCGAGGGCCTCGTGCACGTCAGTGAAATGAGCTACCTGAAACGGGTGCATAAGCCTGGAGACGTGGTCGCCGTGGGGGATCGCGTCCCGGTTCTGGTCAAGTCCATTGACCCCCAAAGCCGGCGCATTGCCTTGTCCATGCGCGACGCCGAGGGCGATCCGTGGGAAGGGGTAGCCGAGCGATTCAAAAAAGGGCAGGTCGTTCAAGGAATCATGGAAAAACGGGAAAAATTCGGCATGTTTGTTCAACTTGAACCAGGAGTCGTCGGTCTTTTGCCCGGTTCACGTCTGGAACGCGCCGAGGACGAGAGCTACGCAAAAGCCAAGCCGGGTGATGTCTTGCCGGTGGTCATCGATGTGGTGGATGGAGAAAAGCGACGTATTTCCCTTGCCTTGCCGGGTGCTGATCAGGGCGAGGACTGGCAAAGCCATGCCACACAGGAATCAACTCCCATGGGAACCTTGGGCGAACAGTTGAAAAAAGCCATGGACCAACGTGATGGCTGATCGAGCCCAAGTTGTTCGCAGCAAATAATGAAAATCGCCCTATGTCGGTAAAATAACCTCAAAGACGCAGCCGCGAGGCGTGTTTTGGCGGACCCGAATCGTGCCGTGGTGTTCCCCGACGATGGACTTGGCAATCGTCAGGCCGAGCCCGGTTCCGCCTTTTTTTCGGGAAAAGTACGGATCAAAAATATTCTGGATATCGTCCGCTTGACTCAGGCCGTGTCCGTTGTCCTGGAATTCAATCAGGACGGACTGGCGTTCCGGAGCATGCTGTAGCCGAATGCGAACCTCCGGCTGCTCCTGGTCCTCCAAGGCCTCAACGGCGTTGGTCAGGAGGTTGATCCACACCCGGCGCAGAGCCTCTGGGTCGAATCGCATCGGGGGCAGGGTGCCATCCACCTCCAGGACCCATTGGATACCGACGTGGCTGTTGCGGAACATGTCCACGATTTCCTCCAGGTGCGGTTCCAGAGCATTCTCCGAGGGGCGAACCTCCGGCAGTTTGGCAAAAGAGGAAAACTCCTGGACCATCCGCTGGAGGTGCTCCACCTGGCGGATGATGATCTTGGTGCATTGATCAAAGACTGCTCGATCGTCGACTTGGGCTGCGAATTTTCGCTCCAGTCGCTGGGCTGAAAGCTTGATGGGCGTCAAGGGGTTCTTGATTTCATGGGCGATCCGACGGGCCACGTCTTTCCAGGCCGCAAGACGTTGCATTTTTTCGAGCTCCGTGACGTCCTCAAACACCGCGATGATCCCGCCCTGATCCTTTAAGTGGACAATGTTCACCAGCAGCTTGATTTCCCCGGACCCCACCCGTAGATCCAACTGACGCTGCCATTTTGCCCGCGGATGGCTGTGCAGGTGCTTGACCACGCCCTGCAGCATGGCCAGATAGTCCTGGTGCAGAAATTGATTCGGCGTTTTGCCCAGGATCTGCCGGGAATCGAAGTTGAGGATCGCTTCAGCGGCCTTGTTCACCGTGGTAACCCGGCCATCCGGGCCGATGGAAACCACACCGGACGTGATATTGTCCAGCACCGCTTCCATATACTGTCCCCTGGTTTCCAGCTCCCGATTCTGTTCTTCCAACCGGACATTGGCCTGGGTCAGTTTTGCCCGACTGAATTCAAGGTCCTGGACCATGTGGTTGAAGGACTGAACCAGCATACCCAGCTCATCTCGCGCATCATCCTGGAGGCGGAAGGCCAGGTCGCCCTCGGCAATGCGTTGGGTGCCCAAGGCCAGAGCCTGGACCGGGGCGGAGAGCTCCTTGGCCAGTCGGAAGCCGAACCAGGTCGCGGCCAGGATGATCAACAAGGTGATCAGTC
This sequence comes from Desulfovibrionales bacterium, assembly GCA_007693505.1. Taxonomy (GTDB): domain Bacteria; phylum Desulfobacterota; class Desulfovibrionia; order Desulfovibrionales; family Desulfonatronaceae; genus Desulfonatronum. The sequence goes on from REDL01000037.1 coordinate 22,132, forward strand.
CCAGGACCAAATACAGCGTAACCTTCAACGGATACTTGAGGGTTTGCAGTTTCTTGTACTCGTCCACGCCACGAACAATCTGGCGCAGCTTGAACAGCAATCCCTCGCCCAGGCTGTCGCCCAGAACCAGAAAACCGCTGCGTCCACCGTCCACGGGTAACACGCCAACCACCAGGTCGGAATGAGGGCCGGGATAGATTGCAGAAAGTGTTCGAGGGTTCTCCAGGAGCGAGTCCAGGTTCATTTCCATGCGCAGACTCGGCCAAGCTGCTGCCCAATCCTCATTGGCATGCCAGTTCTGTTCGCTGAGTTGCGGAGACAGCACACCAGTGAGCCCCAGGCCGTATTCCAGGCGTTTTTCCTCCAGAAAGGCATGCATCGGCCGACCGCCCCACGCGAACTGGCGCTCCCTGATTTGACTGACCAGAAAATCGCCGCGTTGTTCCAGTCGTTCCTGGGCTGAGGAATAGAAGGATTGGCCGACTGTCAAGGCTTGTTCCAGGGATTTTTCCATCTGTCCCTCAAACCAAAAATCCACCGATGTTCGGACAAAGATCAGAGAGATCAAAAAAAGCAGAACAGTCGGGACCAGGGAAAGGGAGACAAAAGCCAGAACAAGTCGCGTCCGCAGTCGGACTCCGATGACCTTGCGCCGCCGTTCCAGGACGAGTTTGACCACGTTCCTGGCCACCAGAAACAAAACGACCAGCAGCAGGATGAAGTTCAGATTATACAGGGCAAAAAAGACGTAGGAGTCCACCCGCATGAAGATGAGCTGCACCCAGACCAGAACCACCACGGCGATAAAGCCGAACAGCGCCAGATACAGCTCTCTCTGCTGGCGCTTACGCTGCGTCCGGTCCGGAACGCTGATTTTGATCGGTTCGAAGGTGGACGATGGGTCGGGCATGGGGGGTACAGGGTGGTCTTTAACGACCGATAGCACTTAGGGCACGGAGAATTCCAGTTCGTAGCGGATCGGGGTCATCACTTCCCAGGACCAGAAAAAGAGGACGCGGCGCATCCAGATCGGGATATCCCGACGATCCAGAGTGATTTCCAGTTCCAGGTGATACGTCTGTCCAGGAACCAACTGAGCCCAGTCCCCCATCTCCAGGTTGATTTCCCGCCAGTGGGACTCGACCAAGTCATTGAGTTCCTTGGCCTTGACCAAGTACTCCTTCTGGGGCAACGTCAACTCGTACTCCTGGGTCAGTGGGTTCCACTCCAGGACATGTTCAAACGTCCGCTCGGCAAGGGTCCGGTTGGGGAGAAACAGGCGTTTGGAGATCAGGCGGGCCGTGCCTTCCAGCCAGAGATCCACCCCTTCCCGGAGGACGCTTTTGATGGTTTCTGGCTGCTCCAGGCGCAGCCCGATTCGGAGATGAACCTTCTCGGCTTGGCTGTCCACCACCAGATTGTCCAGCGCCAGCAGCGACGCTCCCAGGCCGGGACTTGGAATGGACACCGCGGTCAGGAGCAGCAGGCAGCTGAGGAAAGTGTGGCGAATACGACGCATTCAGTATAGGGGTGATGGGGATTTAAGAACCAGTTCGATGCAGCAAGCCCGATGTATCAGGCCCGGCGCCTCAAGATCCACTCTCTACCCTCATTGGCATACCTTTGACAACCAGAGATGCTTTGTTTAGCGGAGCGCATATGCAACTGAACGAACATGATGCCAAGACGCTTTTCGAGGAGTCTGGCCTCCCCATCCCCAAGGGATTGCTTCTGATGCCGGATGATTTTTCATCCACCCGTCGCCTGGAACTGACCTCCCGGCTGGTCGGGATTCCCAGTCCCTGGATGCTCAAGGCTCAAGTGCTCTCCGGTGGTCGCGGCAAGCGGGGCGGCATTCTCGCCCTGGATTCCCTGGAAGAGCTTCCCGATGTAGCCCAGCAGCTCTTTCAACTGGTGCTCAGCGAACAGAAGGTTTCGCTTCTGCGCATTGAGCAACGCACCGAAATCGCAAAGGAATATTATCTCAGTCTGACCCTCCATCGGGCTTGGGGATGTCCGGTGCTGACCATTGGACGCCAAGGCGGGGTGGACGTGGAACGCATCGGCGCTGACGATCCGGAAAGTCTCTTGGTTCAGAAACTCAATTCCTTGGCCGGACTGGGAGATCACCACATCCGTACGGCCTTTTTTCATTTGGGGTTGGAGCATGATGCGGCCAAGGCGCACTGGCCGGGTTTTCAAACCCTGGTGCGCAATCTTTGGAGCTGCTTTCAGCGCAACGGCCTGCTGCTGGCGGAAATCAACCCCTTGGTGTTGACCAGGGACGACCGCTGGCTGGTTCTGGATGGGAAGGCCGAGGTGGATGACAACCAGGCCGACCTGCGTCCGGAGTTGCGACGGTATGACCGGGATATCTATTTCAGCGAACAAGAATGCCGGGCCAAGCAGGCCGGATTGAGCTACCATCGTTTCGGGGGACGGGTCGGACTGATGGTCAACGGGGCCGGGTTGGCCATGGCGACCATGGACCTGCTCTCTTTTTCGGGTTTGGAGCCGGCCAACTTTCTTGATCTTGGCGGTGGGGCCAGCCAAAAGGCCATGGATGCCGCCATGGCCATTCTGCTCAATGATTCGCAAGTTGATGCCGTGTTGATCAATCTGTTTGGCGGCATTCTTTCCTGTGAAAAGGTGGCTGCGGCCCTGAAACAGGCCCTGGGGGGCAGGCCGCCGACCAAGCCGGTGGTGGTTCGTTTTTCCGGACATGGAGCCCAGGACGGTTGCGCCTTGCTGGCGGATGTCCCCGGCGACACCCTGCATGTGACCGACGACTTGGGCCAAGCCCTGGCTGTGTTGCGAAAGTTCGTGCCCAGCCGGATCCGCGACGGAGGAAAATCCTCCGTAGCGTCGCATGAAGTGGGAAGGGGCGGGCAAATTCCAGGTTTGCCTGAAAAAGCTCCTGGCTCCCCGCGCAAAGGGTTGCCTTCATGTCGCCCTTTTGGCCTGAATGCCGCATCACGGATTCTCGTTCAAGGGTTGACGGGACGAGAAGGGCAGCGCCACGCCGTTCTCATGCGGGAGTACGGCGGAAACATCGTGGCCGGTGTAACCCCGTTCAAGGGCGGTGAGCGTGTCCTGGGTGTGCCGGTGTACTCCAGTGTCGCCTCCGCGATCTCCCGGCACCAAATAGATGTCTCCATTATTTTCGTCCCCGCGGCAATGGCCGCGGACGCAATCCTGGAGGCCGCCCAGGCCGGCGTTCCCTGGATTGTCTGCATTACCGAGGGGATTCCACAGATGTCCATGCTCCGGGTGCTGACCCAGCTCAAAGGTTCGGAAAGCAAACTGATTGGCCCCAATACCCCGGGAGTGATCGTCCCCGGGGAAATCAAGGTCGGGATCATGCCTGGACATATCTTTCGTCCTGGTCCCGTGGCCGTGCTCTCTCGAAGTGGGACCCTGACCTATGAAGCTGTCAACAGGCTTTCCACGGTCGGCATTGGCCAGTCCATCTGTATCGGGGTGGGAGGAGACCCGTATGTCGGTATGGGTTTGGCGCCGTGTGCGGAACTTGTTGCTGCTGATCCGCGGACTGAAGCCGTGCTGATTCTGGGAGAGATCGGCGGCCATGCTGAGGAAGAAACCGCTGAAAAACTGCGGGCTATGGGATGGGACGGGCCGATACTGGCCTTTATCGCCGGTCGGACGGCCCCGGTCGGCAAACGACTTGGCCATGCAGGTGCCATCCTGGAGGCGGGTGAAGGCGGCATCCAGGTCAAATTGGACCGCCTTCAGGCTGCCGGAGCAACGCTTTGCGCCGGACTGGACGAGATTGCGCTGTTAACGAGAACGGCATTGAGCCGCTGAGCCGTAATGAAAGCCGTTGCCTGTCTGGCTGTGGGACGATTAAAAACGCCGCATTGGGTGCAGGCCGCAGAGCTGTATGGCAAACTCATTGGACGGTTCGTGCGTTTTGAGCGAATGGAGGTCAAGGATGCTCCAGGTCATCTGGCTACGGAGCGTCGCATCGACCTGGAAGGCGCAGCACTGTCGACCAAACTGGGACCCAAGGATCGCATCCTGGGACTGGACACGCGGGGGCGGAGTTTCTCCTCGGAAGCGTTTGCCGCCGCTTTGGAACAGTGGCTGGAAGATCCGGTTCGCAGACCATGTTTCGTTCTGGGGGGAGCATATGGGCTATCCGATGCGATTCGAGCTGGAAGCGACCAACTGATCAGCTTGGGAGCCATGACGCTACCCCACGAACTGGCCCGGGTCGTGCTCTTTGAACAGATCTACCGGGCTTTGACCATTCTGCGGAAAACCGGCTACCACCATTAGCGTGTTCTGGGAGGGATCATGCAACGACGTCGGGCATCTTTGATCATTTTGGTGGGGTTGGCATGGCTTGGCCTGGCGGGGTGTGCCGCTTCGTCACCGCAGCAAGGGCGCATCGGCAACCTGGAGTATGCTCTCGTGGAAGTGCGTGACCGCCAGGATCGTCTGGCCGAGGAGTTTCGGGAACGCCTGGAATCCATGGAGCAGTCTTTGTTGCAACAGGAAAGATTCCTCCAGGACACCTTCACCTTGTTGGAAGCTTCCGGCATCCACACCGAGAACCTTTCGCGGTCCGGCGCGACACAGATCATCCCAGGGTCTGTTTCAGAAAAAGATCGCGACCCTCTTCCCCGAACTACGATGGAAAGCCAGAAATTGCAGCCGGATGTGGCTGTTCCCGTCCCGGCGCAACCAGCGCCACGCGAAGCCGTTGAACCGGAAGCCCGCCCGGCACCCAGTCCTGCTGTCGAATTAACGCCCTTGGACAAAACTCCGGGGGTGCGCCCTCAGCCGGGAAACAACGAGGCCAAGCTTTTGTATGATCAGGCCCTTGCTCGATATTTCCGAGGCGAGTACAGCCGAGCGCGAGCTGATTTCCTGGATTTCCTGGAACGGTTTCCCGACCATCCCCTTGTGCCCAATGCCCTCTATTGGCAGGCTGAAACCCACTATGCCCAGAAGCAATTCGTGCAATCCATTCTGGTATTCAAGGAGTTGAGTCGCCGGTTTCCCAACAGTGCCAAGGCTCCGGATGCACTGCTCAAGGCCGGATTCGCCTATGAGCAGCTGGGGGATTATCCCAACGCTCGCTTTCATCTGCAAATCGTGATCAACGATCACCCCGATTCCGCAGCGGCCCAATTGGCCATGGAACGTTTACCGTTGTTGTCTTCTCCCAGCTTGTGACCTCAATGCACCCGGATCGTCGCGAAGAGTATCTGGCCTGCCTCGCCCTGCGCAACAGCAGTGGACTTGGGCCGCGGACATGGAAAAAAATTCTGGAGCATTTCGGCCAGGCTGGCATAGCCGTGGAGCACGTCGATCAATGGTATCAGCTGGGCTTGGCATCGCGGAGACAGGTCCGAGAATTTTTGGCCGGGACATGGCAACAGGCTGCAAACTGTGAGGCCTTTACGGCCATGGACAAGGGCATGGAGGTGCTGCTCTGGTCTGATGCCGATTACCCCTGGATGCTGCGCTGCATTCCGAATCCTCCGGCCTTGCTCTATCTGTCCGGTGACAGGGGGCTGCTTGCTTCTCCGGCCTTGGCCATTGTCGGATCCCGCAAATGCTCCAGGTACGGGTTGGAAACCGCGCGCGCCATCAGTCAGGACGTGGCTCGGGCCGGTGTTTGCGTGGTCTCCGGTTTTGCCGCGGGCATTGATCGTCAAGCCCATGTCGCGGCCTTGCAGGAGGTCGGTTCCAGTATTGCCGTTCTTGGAACCGGGCTGGATCTGCTGTATCCAGCCGTGAACAAGGATCTGTGGCTGCTGCTCCGCAAGCAGGGCCTGATCATAACGGAGTTCGCCCCGGGCACCAGGCCGGAGGCAATGAACTTCCCGCATCGTAATCGAATCATCAGTGGATTGTCTCTGGGCGTGGCGGTGGTTGAAGCAGCGGTGCGGAGCGGCAGCCTGATCACGGCTGCCATGGCCTTGGAGCAAGGCCGAGAGGTTTTCGCCTTGCCAGGGCCGGTGAACATGGAGAGCTACAACGGATGTCACCATCTGATCCGCCAGGGTGCGACCCTGGTGCGCGGTGGCGAAGACATTCTCGTTGCGCTGCAGCCGCAACTTGTCGCTGCAGGCACGGCGGGACGTCGCGCCGGTCCTCGTGCAGATGCGCCGAACCCGAAGCCCGGGACGCCTCTCGATGCAGCTGCCTTGGATCAGACCGGTCGTGAATCGCAGTTGAAACGAACAGCCCACCGGGAACGTTTGAACGACGAGGAAATGCGTTTGGTGGCGGTCCTGGAAGACCGCGACAAGGTCCACATTGATGCAATTTGCGAGGCCCTGGAGCAAGAGCCGGCAGTTGTCAGCACGCAGCTTCTTCTCCTGGAAATGCGTTCTCTTGTCATGCGCCATCCTGGAATGTACTATTCATTGTGGAGCAAACAAGCCTGAAGGGACGGGGGGCCGTGCATCGCGGTATCCCGAATTTTTTTGCCTTCCCTGCGTGGCCAACGGCAGTCGCTGCTACCGGTACCCACCGTGAAACAATAAAGCGGGAAAATTGATGCAAAAAATTCCTCTGAAGCTGGCCGCGCCGGGCATGAAACTGGCCAAACCGATTCTTCGGGACAATGGCCTTGTCCTGGTTGCCGAGGAGACCGAGCTCTCCGAGTCCCTTCTAGAGCGTCTGGAACGCATGGACGTGGCCATGGTCACGGTCCAGGGCAATCCGGTCAATCTGGGCGGAACGGAAACCAATCCCTATACGGAACGTGCCAAACGCTTGGAACATTTATTCCGGAAGCAGGCCGAGGACCCGTGGATGATCCAGCTCCGGACCCACTTGCACGACTATTTTCAGCTCAAGGCTGCCAGTGCGCCAATGGACATGGAGCAGACGTCGCAAGCTGAACCAGGAGGGACGGCATGAGCGACGACCTGCGGACCGAGCGTAAGGGGCAGCTTTTGGCGGTCAAGGATTTGCCCACTTTGCCCAAGGTCCTGGAGGAGGTTACCAAGCTTTTGGAGGATCCCAACTCGTCATCTCAGCAGATCGCCAAGTTGATCTCCAGGGACCAAGTTCTGTCGGCCAAGGTGCTGAAGATGGTCAATTCGCCCATCTACGGCTTTCCAGGACGGATCAGCACAATCCAGCATGCCCTGGTTCTCCTGGGATTCAATGTGATCAAAGGCCTGATAATCAGTTCTTCCGTCTTCGAACTGATGAACACCTCCATGGTCGGCCTATGGGAGCATAGCGTCGGCTGTGCCATGGCCTGCAACATCATCGCCCGCGAAGCGGGTTTCAAGGAGCCCGAAGAATATGCCGTAGCCGGCCTGCTGCATGACCTGGGCAAGGTGATCGTGGCTCTGCAGTTGCCATCAGCCAAGGAGGAAATCGACACCCAGGTCCGTGAATGGGATCTGCTCTACCTTGAGGCGGAAAAAAAAGTTCTTGGGTTCAGCCACGACCGCATCAACGCCTGGGTTGCTGACCACTGGAACCTGCCGTTGAACCTGAAAGTCGGCATTGCGGGGCATCATCGCCCAGTGACGGCGCAACATTACCCGAAAATGGCCTGCGTGGTGCATGTGGGTGATTTTTTGGTCCGAACCCTTGAGGTCGGATCCGGGGGAGATGATTTGGTGCCGCGGCTGGATCCAGATGCCTTGGCATTGCTGCAGCTGGATCTGGGCCAACTGGATACGGTTTTGGATGCCATGCTCCTGGAGATTGCGGGTGACGGGCTGTCCATGGGGTTGGGATAGGCGTGTCGAAAATCCGGAAACTGCGTTTTTTTCTGGTCTGCGCTGACCCAGGGCGCGTGACGTTTTTTCAAAGCCTTTGGCCTATGGACGAAGTGGAGTGGACGGTTTTCCAGCGGGGACCCATGGCCTTGGAGCAGGTGTTCAACGCCCCGCCGGACCTGTTGCTCGTTGATGACGATCTACCGCAGCTCTCCGGCGCGACCCTGGTGAACATGGTCAAAAGCGAGAACGTCTATCGCCAGCTGCCTGTGGTACTCTGTCTTTCCGCGGAATCACCTCTGGAAGCCGTAGATTTTCATAGCGTGGAGATGGACGATTTCTTGGTGTTTCCGGTCTCGGCCCTGGAGGCCAGGTCCCGAGTCAGCTTGACCTTGCATCGCGCATCACGGGAACTGGACGCCAATCCGTTGACCAAACTGCCGGGCAACACCTCCATTATTCAGCGCATCCAGGATCTTATCGACAGGCGTGACCCCTTTGCTTTGGCCTATGTAGACCTGGACCACTTCAAATCATTCAACGACAAATACGGGTTCTCGCGGGGGGATGAGGTCCTGATGATGACCGCCCGGGTGATCGTCAACACCATCCGGTCATTTGCCGGAAAGCTTTCCTTCGTGGGGCATGTGGGTGGGGACGATTTTGTCTTTATTTTAACCCCGGACGTGGTGGAATTTGCTTGCCAACGTATCGTTGAAAGCTTCGACAGCATCGTCCCCCATTTTTATGATCAGGATGACCAGGAATGCGGATATATTCTCTCCACGGACCGCAAGGGAGCCCTGCAACGGTTTGCGATGATGTCCGTTTCCATCGCCGTGGTCTTCAATGTCGACGGTCGCTTGAAGCACTTTGGCGAAGCATCACAGATCGCCATGAATCTGAAAAAGAAGGCCAAGTCCATACCTGGCAGTTCCTATGTCCTGGACCGCCGACAGGAATGAGCTTTCCCCTTATGGCAGGATGTTCATGGCCCATCTTGGGGTGGAGAAGGGCTACGCCGAAGCCACTCTGGGTGCCTATGGTCTGGACCTGTTGCAATTCGAGCGATTTGTTGTGGACAAGGGCTTGGATCCACAAGCTCCAGAATCCATCACACGGGAGACTGTTCGGAGCTACTTGGCCGAACTGCATCGCCAGGGCGTCAAGCGCAGTTCCGTGGCCCGCAAACTGGCTGCGCTGCGCTCCTACTTTCGATTTCTGATTCGTCGCGATATCCTGCGCACCAGCCCGTGTGCCGTTATTGGCAACCCCCGTCAGGATGTCCGGCATCCAGCGACCCTGAACGTGGATCAGGCCCTCAGCCTCGTGGACGCCTCGGCGGAGCTGGATCCGCGAACCCTGCGGGATATGGCCCTTGTGGAGTTGCTGTATGGCTCAGGGGTGCGGATTAGCGAGGCCCTGGGGCTGGACCTGTTCGACCTGGATCTGGATCAGGGCATGGTCCGCGTTCTGGGCAAGGGCAGCAAGGAACGCCTCGCCCCGATGACCGAAGCCGGGGTACATCGGCTGCGTGCCTACCTTGCCCACCGCAATGCCTTCAGCCCTCGACCCGAGGAGCGAGCGGTTTTTTTGGGAATGCGCGGGGGCCGTTTGAACCGGCGGGAGGCCACCAGAATCGTGGACAAGGCTGCGGAAAAGGCCGGCCTCGCGCAACGGATCAGTCCGCATGTACTTCGACACAGTTTTGCATCACATCTGTTGGAATCCGGGGTGGATCTGCGTAGCGTCCAGGAACTGCTCGGCCATGCCCGGCTCAGCACCACTCAGCGTTACACCCACCTTGACCTGGCTCGGGTTGTTCAGGTCTACGATCAGTCCCATCCCCTGGCCGTGGAGGGAGAAGCCAGGAAGCGCGAGCCGGAAGAGGGCGGACAATAAGACGGAACCGCATCCGGCATGACGGATGTTCTGTGGAGTTTGCCCGGATTTTTTGAGCAGTTCCGATGCGGTGGCTGGCCGTCGTTGCAGGCCGGTCGGGAATCACACCCAGTGAATATTGCCCGTTCCATCTGTCCTGAGCCACCTGGTTTTCCCGGAAAGGCTCGTTCACTGCGCGAGGTTGGAGCGGTTCGGCTAGCGACCCGGACGAGAAGTGGCCATGATGTAAACTTCGTGGGGGTCAAGGATCAGGACCACACTTCCGTCGCCCATAATCGTCGCCCCAGAAATGCCCTCAATGTCCCCCAGATAGCTCCCCAAGGGCTTGATGACCACCTCCTGGCGCTCCTGGAGGCGATCCACCACAAGTCCAAGGCGGCGATCATTGTCCGTGATCACCACCACCGGCAGAATATCCCGGTTCTGGGTATTCCGGGGAAGACCGAGCAGGTCCGTCAATTCAACGATTCCCAAGACCTCATCTCGGAGGGTGACTGCCTTGCGTCCGCTGACGTCGGTCAGGATCGACGTGTCGATCTTGGTTGTTTCGGAGACCGCATCCAGGGGAATGGCATAGGTGGCCCCAGCCACGGTAACCATCAAGGCATCGATGATGGCCAGTGTCAGAGGTAAAACCAGGGTCATTTTCGACCCCTTGCCAAGTTCCGAGGTCACATTGACCGTGCCCTTGAGATTCTTGATGTTGGTCCGGACAACGTCCATGCCCACGCCACGCCCGGAAATATCCGTGATCGTATCGGCCGAGGAAAAGCCCGGAGCGAAAATCAGTTCCACGGCCTCTCTGTCGTCCAGCCTGGCGGCATCTTCTTCGCTCATCAGCCCTTTTTTCACGGCCACTTTGCGCATTTTTTCCGGATCAATGCCCCGACCGTCATCCTCCACCTCAATGGCCACGGAATTGCCCTTGTGATAGGCCCGTAGCCAGACCCGACCAGTGGCCGGTTTGTTGGCGGCGAGGCGTTCCTCCCGGCCCTCCAGGCCATGATCCATGGAGTTGCGAACAAGGTGGACCAGGGGGTCGCCAATGACCTCTACAATGCTCTTGTCCAGTTCGGTTTCCTCGCCTTCGGTGATCAATTCCACATCCTTGCCGCTCTTGCGGCTCAGGTCTCGAACCAGTCGGGGGAATCGAGAGAATACCGCGCTGACGGCGACCATGCGGACCTGCATGATCGTGTCCTGGAGATCGTCGGAAATCCTGGCCATGGCATACGTGGATTCCGTGAGTTGCTGGGCAACCTGTTCCACCTGCTCGGGATTGTCCTCCAGAGACTTGGAAAGCATGGCAAAGCGGTTGCGATTGATGATCAGCTCGCCGATCAGATTCATCAGGTGATCCAATCGTTCATGATCCACCCTGATGGTCGTCGAGGTCTTGGGTTTAGACGTTCCGGCAGCATCTGGGCGGCCGGAGGGTTGGTCCAATTTTTCGGCGGATTGGGAGGTGTCCTGTTGTAACTCGGGATTCGGAGTGGCTGGGGGTTGCGGTTGTGCACCCTGTTCGGGTTGCGTATCAGCCTTGGTTGCAGTGGATGCCGCAGGTGTGGTGGCAACTGGCTTGATGTTTGTCGCCGTGCCGGCTGGTTGCTCTTTTGGGGTCGGTTTGGGGGGCTCGACCATGCCATCGGAACCCTGCGCAGGGGCCGCAGCGGAGCACAGCGCATACCGGCCCAGGATCGCCGTAACCATGTCGGCGATGATTTCCTTTTCCTGCCCAAGCAGGTCCAGGAAGAGCTCAAACCCCATATCCGCCTCGCGGGCCTGGTCAACCAGCTTGGCCGTTCGCTCGGCATAGACGTTCAGATCGTCAAAGCCCATGTACCCGGCAGAGTTCTGCAGGGTGAGCAGTGAGCGATACAATCCGTCGACCGCCGCCTTCTGGGCGGGATCTTCGGTGAGTTGGCGTAGCGCCAGGTCCATGTTTTCCATCTGCTGGCGGGATGTGAAGCGGAAGACGGCGAGGTCTTCCGGGTCAAGGCCGCCTGGGAGCGGTTCCTGGGCCGTGGGGGGGCAATGCGTTGCATCGCCTGCTTCCTGGGGCTCCACGTCCGGGGTGGCCGGATGGGGCTCCGCTGGGACTGATCCCAGGCGGGATTCATGCAGCCTGGTGATCATCGGCTGGACATCCAGCCTCGAGACACTCAGGCTTGGGGCATCCACCCTGGACACGAGCCCGTCGATCTGGTCCGTTGCGGCCAACAGGAGGTCGATCAGCTCCCGTTCCAGGGCAATCTCTCCCTTGCGAACCTGGCCCAACAGGCTCTCGGCCTCATGGGACAGGGCATTGAGTTCCAAAAAACCCAGCAGGCCGCTATTGCCCTTGAGGTTGTGCATGTACCGAAAAATATCGTTGATCAGCTCGTCCTTGCCCTCCGGGGTCCGTTCCAGTTCCAACAGCGATCGGTTCAAATTGGCGACAATCTCCTGTGCCTCTTCCAAAAAATCCGCCAGGTGCTCGGCGCTGACCGCATTCAAGGCATAACTTCCTGAAGGAGGAGCCGGGGTCACGGTCTCCGAGGAAGCCTCGGCCGCTACTGGAGGGGGTGTTTCCCCCTTGACGCTCGTTCCGGTGGAGGGAGCCGGGGTGCCGCCACTGTGTTCCATGACCTCGGTAATCCGGTCGATGATTTCACGGGTCTCCACATCGCCTTCCGTCCCACTGACTTCCAGGTTCTCAATCATCGTGCGCAGGGCGTCGGTAGTTGCCAGGACAATGTCCATGATGTCCGGGGTGACCTGGAATTTGCCCTTGCGCAATTCATCCAGAATGTTCTCCGCTTTATGGGCCAGATTATTGATTTGCGGCAGACCGAGAAATCCCGACGCTCCTTTCAGAGAGTGCATGGGCCGAAAAATGGCATCCAGCAGGCCCACATCCTTGGGCTGCTTCTCCAGGAGCAACAGATTCGGCTCGATGGTTTCCAGATGCTCTCTGGCTTCGATGATGAAATCAGTGAATAATTCCGGATCCGAGAATTCTTGATTCATGGATGCACCTCGTAGCAGGCAGGAAGAAAGATTTTGGAAGCTACCCCAGCAGCATTTTCACGTTGCGAAGCAGCTTATCTGGCTGGGCCGGCTTGACCATGTACAGATTGGCTCCAAGGCCAATACCCTTCTGGATGTCTTTCTCCTGGCCTTCGGTGGAGAGGACGATGATCGGCGTATCACGAAAAATTTCCTGCTCGCGAACGTTCTGGATGAAGGTAAAGCCGTCCATCCGCGGCATGTTGATGTCGCTGATAATCACGTCCACCTTCCCAGCGGTAAAAAGCTTTTCCAGGCCGTCCATGCCGTCCTCAGCCATGGTCACCCGAAATCCCTCCCGCTTCATGATGAAGGCGACAAGATTGCGAACTGTTTTGGAGTCGTCGACAATGAGAATATGCTTCACAAAAAACCTCATGCTATGACCAGGGATTGAACCAGATGGTCGAGGGAAAGAATGGTAATCAGTTTTTGATTTTCAGCGCGAATCAGCCCGCTGATCATTTCACTTTGAACACCCAGAAGGGATTCCACGGCCCAGTCGATCCGGTCTTGCTTGACGCGGTGCATGGTGGAAACGGTCTGGATCTGCAAGCCGACCTGCAGTCCTTCGTGGCGACAGACAATGATGAACCGATCCTCACCAGGAGGGAGACGAAGCAGCATGCGCAGAGAAACCAACGGCGTCACCCGGCCGCGCAGGTTGACCACGCCGGACAGAAAGGCCGGAGCGGAAGGCAGCTTGGTCGGCTCCACAGCCCGGATGACCTCCTGAACCACGTCGATAGGCAGAGCGTAGTCCTGGTTTGCCAAGTGAAATCCGATCAGTTGCAATTCAAGTTGTTCACGCAACGATTTCTGGGGGGGTGACGCATCCGGTGAAGACGACAGGCTTGGCGCTGCCCGCTTGGGAACAGATTCGGAAGCGGCTGCATCGGTAGTTTGCAGGCCGGCCATGACCTGTTCCGGGGACACGGTTTGGATGCGTGCGGCGTGCGCATCAGCCTTGTCGCCCACCCCAAGGTACTTCTTCAAGAACGCCTCTTCCGCGCTGGTGAGATTGTCTGGCGAGGTGCCTGGCCCGGTATCCTCGGACAAGAGCGGCTGATCCTGAAAATATTGTTCAAGCGTTTTCATTGGCTGTGATCTCCTTGGCCAGGTGCCGGTAGGCTTGTGCTCCCCTGGAGGACGGGGCGACTTCCAGGATGGTTTTTCCCATGCCGCTGGCTTCCCGAAATTTTGTGTCCATGGGGATGATGGACTCAAAGACCTTGTTGGCGGCTTTTTGACGTAACAGGCGCAGCACCCGCTGACACGCCCCGGCGCGGCGATCAAACATGGTGGCCAGGATGCGGAAGTCAATAGGTTGGGGCAGGGCCTTGTTCAGGGTTTTCATGGTCGCGAAGATCAGTCGCACGCCGTGCAAGGCCAGGAAGTCCGTCTGCATGGGAATGATCACCAGGTTGGCCGCCACCAAGGCGTTGACCAGCAAGATGCCGACATGGGGCGGACAATCCAAAATCACGTAATCATAGCGGTCGTGCAGGTGTCTCCTGCATTGCTTCAGGATGGCGCCAATGCCAGCCCTGTCCCGCAGGTCCATCTCCAACTCGGAGAGGCGGATATGGCTGGGGGCGACATCGAATTTTGCATTTGTCGTCGACGCGATGAGGTTGTCCAGGATGGCGGGGCGCTTTCCGGCGTCCTCCTCCAGAAACAGTTCGTACAGGGTGGTGCGTTGTTCCTCCGGATAGAAACCGAGGTGGATGCTGGCGCAGGCGTGGGGGTCCAGGTCCATGACCAGAACCCGGTGTCCCATCTCGCCCAGGGCGGCGCCAAGGCTCAGGGCGGTCGTGGTCTTGCCGACACCGCCTTTCTGGTTGGCTACGGCCAGAACCTGCAGGGTCATGCGCTGTCTCGCTGTTTGCGCAACTCCTTGAGAATCAACATCCTCAGGGCTTGCCAATCGTCCTCATAGATATCCAGAAACTTTACCCCCACTGCATAGTCACGCATCGCAACGATTTCCCGGGTGTGGACAACCTCGCCAACCGCTGTCAGGGATTGGTCGACGTCGCTTTCGAATACCTTGAAAAAACCTGGGTGGTGCTTGTTCAAACTGGGGATGAAGATGGTCACCTGCAATTTGTCGCCAACATGAAAACGCTTGGCACAGTGGACAAGTAGTCCACCCTCGCTGATGTCCACGGAGTGAACTTCCGATGCAGGTTGGCGTTGCAAGGGAAAAACAAAAGGTCTGATTGTGACCTCAAAAGGTTTGGTCAGGCGGACATGGGCTCGTTTTTCCTCGTCATGTTCCATGCAAGACTCCGGTTTACAATGGTACGTTCAGGGCTTCTCGTGCTGAAGCTCCTCGCGTCAACGAGAAGACAATGGACAGTCAGGAAGTCGGACCAGGCATAGTATGCATTGCTGCTTTCCTTCACACCCCAGCCATGCCGTCCAAGGTATTCAGAGGACTTTGGAATAGACGATGCTACCGGGGTGGTGTTGCGGCTTCAGTGTCCGAGAAACATGGTGCAGTGACTCGGAGTGCCCGATGAACAAGACCCCATCGGGCACCAAATTGTCGTAGAAAGCGCTAATTACCCGTTTTTTCATCGCGTCGTCAAAGTAAATGATTACGTTACGGCAAAATATGATATCCGAGCGGGGGATCAATTTGATCTGGACGCGGTCATTCAGGTTGAGTTGCCCGAACGAGACCAGGCTCTTCAGGTCCTGGCGAATCCTGAACTGTCCAGCCTCCTCAATGAAATATTTCCCGACAATCTCTTTTGGGGTCGTCCGCAAGGCGTATTCGGAGTAAACACCGCGGCGCGCGGCATGTAAAACAGCTTCGGAAAGATCGTTGGCCGTGATCCGGACATCCCAGTTTATGAGCTCCGACCGAAGTACTTCATGCAAAATAATTGCCAGCGTGTACGGCTCCTCACCCGTGGAGCAACCCGCGGACCAGAGGTGCAGTGAGCGCTTTCCGGATTTCCTGAGCCGGTCCAAAAAACGGGGCAGCACGATGTTTTGAAAAACGGCCAACTGTGGCGGATTGCGATAAAAACTGGTTTCATTGGTGGTAATGACCTCGAACAGTCGGGGGAGTTCCTGACGCCGTCCGGTGTCATACTTAAGGTAGTAGATGTATTCGCCATAGCTCTTTAAATTCAAAATCTTGATGCGATTTGAAAGCCTGTTTTCCAGCAGATACTTCCGCCTGTCCGAAATGGAGATTCCGCTTTGAGCATATATGAAATCCCGCAATTGCTGGAATTCGGCATCCTTCATGCCCAATGGAACGGCGCCGCCCATTATCGATGCTGCTCCTGATCCTGCTCCTGAAGGTGAGCGATGGCAATCTCCACTGTGTTGATCAGTTCCGGGTCGTCGTTGTTGAGGAGGCCAAGCAGGATCTGGAAGGCCCTTGGGCCGCCGATCAACCCCAAGGCCTCGACAATCTTCAGGGTAATGAGCGAATTCTCTTCATGTAAGAGCACAGCAATTTTTTCCAGAGACTCGGTTTGCCGCAGCCGTCCCAGGGCCTCGATGGCCCGGACCCGAACCCAGTCGTCGGTGTCGTTCAGCGCGGATTCAAGAATCGGTGCAACATTGACTAGGCTGCATGCGCAGTCCCCCAGCAGGGTGACCAGAGTCAATCGCACATCCCTGTCTTCATCCTGAAGGCGCTGAGAGATCATTGCAAAGACATCGCTCGTCAGGCCGCAAAGATTGATCGCAGCCTCCAGGGCCGCCTTGCGGACAGCGGTGGAATCATCCTCCAGGGCCGTGCGCACCACGTCCAAATGTGTATCGCAACCCAGGCTGCCCAGCCCAAGGATGGCCATGGTTCGTTTTTCAGGAGCCGGTGAGGCGAACATCTGGTGAAATTTTTCCACCAGCGAGACGTCTCCCAAAGCAATGCAGGCAGTCAGGGCGGCCTCCCGGACATCAGGATAGGGGTGGTCCAGAAAGGTAAACAACTGCTTGGCCAAATCGGATTTGTCTCGGTTTGGTGATGGTTGTCGGCTAAGAAAATGCATAGCCTGCTTGAGCACATGTCCATCGTCATGCCGGTCAAGCAGGTCCATAAAAAAAGAGTTGGCTTCGTCTCCGGCCACCGCGTTCAGGGCATCCACCAACTGGCGCTGCACGTCCCGATCATGACGCCAGAACGCCTCCATCAAGATCTGGCTGGAATCTGGTCCTGGCAATCGTCGCAGCGCGTTGACGGTCACGTCCAGGGCCTCGGTGTTCGTCTCTTGGAGGGTCTGGCGAAACACTTCCGTTGCTCCGATTTCCGCCAGGGCGATGGCCATGGAACTCATGCGGTCCTGGTGTGCCTCCGAGTTTGGGTCGAGTTCAGAGGCCATGGCAATGATCGGCCCGGCCGCCTCGGTCACACGCAAGGATGCAAGTCCGGAGATGGCTGCATCTTGAATCGTCTCGTCTTCGTCCTCCAGTGCGGAAAGCAGGTATTTTCTGAAATGGGCTTGTTCCAAGGCCGGCAGCAGGTTCAAGACCCTGCCACCCATGATCTGAACAACGGCTTTGACGATTTTATTGCGCAAGGCCCATGGTGCTACATCAAGCCGTTCCAGCATCAGGGGAATGGACTTCAGGTTGCCCATCTCGCCGAGGGCATCAACGATCATTGAGGCCACCAAGTCTGTCGCCTTGGGCATTGTCTGGATCAGGGCGTTGATGGAAGATTCATCACGGATTTTCAACAGAGCCTCAATGACCGAAAACTGAACCCACTCCTCGTCCTCCAAGGCCTGGTTCAAGCACTGAACTGCCTCTGGAAATCCCAAATTGCCGAGACTGACCGCGGCCTGATACCGAACATTGACATCAGCGTCATGAAGCAACGCCTGGCATAAATGCGGGACGGCGAGAATGCTTCGGGTTGATCCAAGGATGTCCGTGGCGAAAATTCGGATGTCCCCGTCGGCATCATCCAGCAGAGCCAGGATTGTCGATATGTCCTGGTTTCCGATCTCCCGCAGGATGTCCATGGCCAAGTTGCGGACCTGGGCATTCTCAGTGCGCAACAACGGGCAAAGTCCTTGGACTGCTTCGCTTCCTCCAAGCTGGCGCAACGCCAAATCCGCGGCCTCCTGGACACCCAGGTTCGGATTTTCAAGCAGTCGGATCAATTCCAGGACCGCCCCATGGCATCGGGCATCTCCAAGGTCCCGTGCCGCCTCACGCACCAATTCAGGGTCATCGACATGGAGCCGTTCTATGATTTGCAGGCAGTCCGCCATGGTCTTCCTCAGCCTTTGCAATCAATTTCGTTAATGATTGGAAAAATTGGCCTAAGTGGTACAGATTAAGGCAAGAAAGCATCACCAACCAGGCAAATTTGCCCAAATCAATTCGCCCTCAACCCTTAAAGCATCATGCGCGCTTTCTCGTCAAGATGATCTCAGACAGGAGCATGTGGAGTTTGTCCTCGTTTCAGATTTCCTTGCCACAGACGTGAGAGGTTCACCCGGTTAAATCCAGCGAAACTGGTACGCGAAGCGTATTTACCCGAGCAAGAACAAATAAGTGTTTTTCAACAGCCGACCTGGCTGGCGAAAAACACTTCGCGCCAGAAGACGCAGGCAACTGTTTCAGCCCATTATTGTTTGTCAATGGGCTGAAACGTTCTTCCGTCTGCCTTATACGTCCTGGATGGTCCAGCGAAGCGGGTGGGTAAAAAATACATTTCAGATTGCTCGATGATCAGCGATGTACAGTGACAAACACCTCATGCGTCCATCCCAGACTGGCTGAAAATCCCGCCATATCCACATCCTGAGTTCTGTTAAAACAAGAGCGGCCCACACTACCTGTTTTCAGCGGTCACCATTCCATGCCCACTTGACAAAAAGCCTCTGCCTCGCATAAATATGCACTCTTTGGCGCCCGTAGCTCAGCTGGATAGAGTACCGGACTACGAATCCGTTGGTCGCACGTTCGAATCGTGCCGGGCGCACCAAGAAATTTAAGGGTTTAGGTGAATCACCTAGGCCCTTTTTTCTTTTCAGGATGGAAAAGATTGCCAGAAGATTGCCAAAAAAATTTGGTGATTCAATGGAACCTGCATCCCCCTCGTTCCCCGCGCATCTTAGCAGCCCACCCATTCAAGCCTCTGTTGCCCCCCAGCCCGCCCACTCCATGCTCGAAGCTGCTCCGGTCATTGATGTTGAGGCTCGGCCCGATCCTCATACAGCGACCGTCTCCATCCCCTCCCAGACCGCTGTCCGATCCCAGGCGCCGCTGAACACCTCCTGCCGCCGCTCGCCCACACTAACCCCTGCCCGCCATGCGCTGAATCCCGTACAGGGCGAATATGGTCTCAGCAGGTGTCATACCGGTGAAAGCCGGCGCTACTCGCTATCCAGGTCAGCTCAACTTGCTTGGTAAAACCCGTTTTGACCGTGATAAAGCGTCAGTTGATAAACGCGTCAGCTTGAATTTCTTGCGAGAAAAGCTGCATACTTGGCAGATTACTTTGGATAGATTGAATTTCCCGGCAGTCGATCACCGCGCATCTCGGCCTTCATTACGCTCCTGTCAGCGGAATCATCAGAAAAGAATGAAATACATTAAATAGCAAGACCTGACCCCCAATCCGTGCTGGATCATGGCCTGAAACAGGAAGGTCTTGCCGCTACGCCGGGGACCGGTGAGGGCCACGACCTTGCCCCGGACCAGCGGGAACCGAATAGGTGCGCGGCTTGATCACCGGCGTGGCTGCCTGCTGGGCGTCGAGGATCAGTTGCTTGAAGATGGTTTTATAGTCCATATTGCCCCCTAGTACAGGACAAGATTGCATGAAATGTGCATTGCATGCAAGGCAATGTCTGATTTCGGCACTATACAGGGCAAACGTGCAAACGCGGGCACACAGGGCAGGCGACGACCAATCCCACCGTCCCACCGATTCACCGTACCACCGTGCCACCACCCAGGGCAGGCGCAAGGCCTGCCCCTACGGAACGCCATCCACCATTTGGAACATGCCGGAATCCAATGCACCGCGCACATGCATCCCGTAGGGGCGGCCCTCGCGGCCGCCCTGACATGTGGGCGTGGTATTGCGGGGGGCGGCAATATTCCGGTCAATCGTGCAAGCGTGGAAACCCAGGGCGGACACGTAGATGTCCTCGGTGCCAAATGGCTGGGGACAGGGTGTGGATGCTCAAGTGGCGGGCATTTCGCTACCGCGGGGTTGGCCATCCGAGAAATGATGCGCGCGGAGATCGCCTCTCTGCGTCAGGGCGTGCGCAACGCCCACGACGCCGTCAGCCTGATCCAGGCCGCGGGACGGGGCCCTGGCCGTGATCGACGAGAAGCTGATCCGGATGAAGGAGCTGGCCATGCAGGCGGCCACGGGCACCTACAATTCGGACCAACGTCTGATTATTGACTCCGAGTACCAGGCCATGGCCTCGGAAATCACCCGCATCGCCAACGCCACCAAGTTCAACGGCATCTACCTGCTCAACGGCAACCTCTCCGGCGACGTCCACAACGGCGCGGGCATGAGCCCCACCGGCAGGCTGAAAGTCCACTTCGGACCCTCTAACAACTGCGCGGAAGACTACTGCTACATCCAGATCGCCACGGCCACGTCCAGTGCGTTGGGGTTGGGGTCCGTGAGCAGGACGGCGGGGGTGGCGGGGACTGGGGGGGATGAGTTTATACCTGGGTGGAAATGGAGGCTTTTGCGGTGGGATTGGGTGGTGGTCTTATAGTGTCCGGTCATATTACGTTTGGTAGCCTGCCACTTGAGTACCTAGTGTCCCAACATAATTACTAAATGACCATGGAAAAGTCTAACCGGACACCACTGGGACGGCGTAATGCTTTGGAATAGCAACCGGCAAGGAGGCAAGGCCATGACGAATTTCCCCCAGGCAGCATTGTCCCTCCACGGGCCCACTGTGTGGTTTTACGAATCAGTGCTGAGCTTGTTTCCAGCTCCATTAAGAACTTCTTGTACCACTGTGGCCATTTCCTGTAGCCGGTAGGGTTTTCCGAGAAATCTTCTGGCTCCGAGTACCAGAGCATCCTTGCCATGAGCTGCAGACGTGTACCCACTGGCGATGATAACCTTGATCTGGGGATCGCGTCGCAGCAGTTCTTGCAGACAATGGTTTCCACCCATGCCCGGCATATTCAAATCCAGCAAAACCAGGTCAATGGCTTGGCCATGCTCGTTGTACGCAGCCAGAGCTTCTTCCCCGGTGGATGCCAATATGACGATGTATCCAAACATTTCCAAGGCTTCCTGGGTCAGCTCGCGAATTTGGGGATCATCATCCACCACCAGAATGGTTGCATTCCTCCCCTGAGGCAAGATTTTCTGGTGGGAGGGTTCCGGCTGGGATGCCGTGACAGCTTTGTCAGGCTCCAACGCCGGCAGGTAGACGCGAAACGACGTTCCTGCTCCGGGCTCACTGTCACAATAGATATGGCCGCCATGGGCTTTGACGATGCCATAGGCCGAAGCCAGCCCCAAACCAGTGCCTTTGTCCACTTCCTTGGTGGTAAAAAAGGGATCAAAGACATGCTTGAGAGCGATCTGGTCCATGCCGCAACCGGTATCCGAAACCTTGAGCAGGACATGCCGCCCGCCACGAATCCCCTCACAGGTGTCTCCGGCACCTTGTTCTCGCAGCACCACGTTGCTGGTCTCAATGGTCAGCTGGCCTCCTTCGGGCATGGCGTCCACGGCATTGTTGGCCAGGTTCAGCAGGACTTGTTCGATTTGCACAGGATCTCCGAAAATTGGCCAGGCCTCTGGGTTGAGGTGCAGTTCCAAGGCAACCATTTTGGGAATGGTCCGCTCCAACATTTGCACTGTGTTTTTCACCTCCTGATTCACGTCCACCGGTGCCCTGTTGGTTTTGATCTTCCGGCTGAAAAGAAGCAGCTGTTGCACGAGGAGCTCCGCCCGGTCCATGGCATTCGTCACAATGTTCAGTCGTGATGCTTCTCGATGATCTTCCGGCATCTCCTCCAAGAACATTTCAATGTTACCCCGCATGACATGCAGCAAATTATTGAAGTCGTGCGCCACTCCTCCGGCCAGGATGCCCACGGACTCCATCTTCTGCGCCTGGAGCAGTTGGGCCTGCATCCTTTCCCGCTCCTGTTCCGTCTTTTTTCGTTCGGTGATGTCCTGATGGGTGCCGATCAGACGAACTGCTCGGCCGGTCGTATCGCGTTCCACAGCCCGGCCACGACCGAGAATCCACCTCCATTCTCCATTTCTGGCTTGCATCCGAAACTCGACGGCAAATGACTCCACGCGATTCTCGATGCAATCCATGTTCGCCTTGAATGCTGCTTGTTTGTCGTCCGGGTGGATCAGATCCGTCCAGGCCCGAACGTGCCGTGGAACTTCAGCAAGCTCGTATCCCAGCATCCTGACATAGCCTGGGCTGTAATAGACATGATCAGTCTGGATATCCCAGTCCCAAATACCGTCGCTCGTGGCTTCCATGCTTAACCTGAACCGTTCCTCACTCTCCTGCAAAGCTTCCTCGGCTCGTTTGCGGTCGGTGATCTCCCAATTGACGATGATAGCGGCTTCAATCGCTCCATTTTCATCCAAGACCGGTGCTGTGTAGTTGAGGATGATTTTCTTCTTGCCGTCAAACGTATCGATTTCCAGAAGCTCATCAACGATGGTCACCCCTTTGTTCACGGTATGCACCAAAGCCCAGTCATCCGGTTCAATTTGCTCTCGCGACGGCAGTCTTCTTGCCTTGAAAATACCATAGCCTGTTTTATCAACACTGGGTTGCGCGCCCCAAATGGCCACACCTGCCGGATTGCCCTGCAATATGGCCCCTTTCTTGTCTGCAATCCACAAGCCGATCGGCAGAATTTCAAAGACCTTGCGCAGCAGATTTTCGCTTCGACGCAGCGCTTCTTCGGCCTGTTTGCGACTGGTGATGTCCTCGAACATGGCATAGGCCTGGGTAGGGAGTGTTCCACCGGAGGAGAATAAGGGGATTGCGGTGATGGACAGCCAGACATGGGTTTGCCGGATTGGATGAAACACCCCGCGAACAACAGGTCCGACCGTTTTTCCGGTGCGCAGGGCAATCATGGCGGGGTGATCCACGCCCAAGACTTCCGAGCCGTCTTCTGTGAGCATCCTCCAGTTTTGGTCTATGGATGTTGTTCCACGCATCTGGTTTATGGTGAGTCCAAGAATTTTTTCCGCGGCAGGATTGGCCGAGATGATGGTTCCGTCCGCTGTCTGATACACGACGCCCTGGGTCATGGTTTCGAAAAGGCTACGGTATTTTTCCTCACTATCCCAGATGGTTGCAAATAGCTTCTCCCGTTCTTCCAGGCTCCTTTCCAGGACGACATTGCTGTAGCCCATCGTGCAGATGATTTCTGACAGTTTTCCATAGAAATGGATGGCCTTGGTCACGGTATCCTTGTCCAAAAGAGGAACTTTTCTCAATGCTGCAAGATACTGCTCCGTATCAAAGCCGTATCGGGCGGCCTGCGCCTTGAAGATTTCGACATCCGGCGGCTCGTCCTTGAAAAAAAACTGCCCGGTGAAAAGGTTGGCCACATGTCTGTCCTCGACCATGATGGGCATCACGATGTCCAGCATGTTGTTCCTGCAACGATAAATTTTGTACTGGCCAGGTGCAACGTTGCGGGAGAGCGCATTGTCGCTTTCCAAGCAGTTTTTGTTCGTTTCCGGGTGGGCACGATGAAAATTCAGGCAGATATCCTCCCAATCCGTCGAGGCCAGGATGTGGCCTTTCATGTCCAAGAGGGCGGCACCGATCCCGGTCAGTTTCGCAAACCCGGTCATCAGTTCCTGAATGGCAGGGCGGTCAATGATGTTTTCCAACTCGATTTCCGGTTCATTGTCCCGCGACACCCTATTGCCTGAAGGTGTGTCGTGCAAAAACATTTGCTTGCTGGATGATTGTCCAGCTTGATCCTGTATGGAGATATCCATGACAAAGCCCTGGATATGTCGCATACTTCCATGCATATTGCGGACAACGCGAACGGTCTCCATGGTCCAGAATGTGGATCCGTCTTTGCGTTTTTGCAGGGTTTGATACGGACGCATCGAGCTGTGATTATCCAGATTTAAAATCTGAAATCGATCGGCGGGATTCACGTACAGTTGCCGTGCGATGTCTGTTATCACTGCACACATCTCTTCGGGGGAAGCGTATCCGTACATCGCGACCATTGCGGCGTTGACACGAAGAAACCGTCCTTCAGGCGTGGCGGTGTAGATGCCGATGGGCGCATTCATCAGGTCGTCGACCGTCTCGGCTGGGCTGAGGTGAATGGTGTCGGTATCTCTGTTCAGCTTTTGGGCCATGCAAGTCTCCTGGGTCACTGTGGCTCAATATTGGCTGGAGTCAGGAACATATCGGAGGCGGTTGACGCGGATTTCATGGCTTGCCGGCATGAAAACGTTGTTCATCAATCATTTCCATTTCTTTTTCTCCATTTTTTTGCAACAAGGTCAAGCACCGGCTTGTTCGTCTTCAAAACAAATTTATTCTCGAACAACAGGGAGCTTGAAATCGGTATCGATTTTGATGTTTTCTGGCCCAGTCAAGGGGTATTCCCTGGACACTTTTTCCCCTGCAAACTTGCAATGATGACAATTTTTCCGAAAAAAAGCC
>REDL01000068.1 GCA_007693505.1 Desulfovibrionales bacterium
AAACCATGAGCCACAAGGAGGTCGCCGCCGACTTCCTGGCCAACTACCTTCCGGCAAAGGTGCTCAAGCATGTCAGGCTTGATACGCTGACGATCACCAAGGACAGCTTCGTGAACGAGAAGCAGGCCGAGCATTATTCCGATCTTCTCTACCAAGTAATGCTCAGTACCGGCCTGCCCGGATTCGTCTATTTCCTCTTTGAGCACAAAAGCTATCCAGATCGGTTCGTGGCTCTCCAACTGCTCCGGTACATTATCGAAATCTGGGAGCTCTACCTCAAGCAGCAACCACAAGCCAAAATCCTGCCGCTGATCATCCCTGTGGTGGCGAGCAATAACAAATTTAAAGGTCCAACAACTCGTCTAAATGAAATTATTGCTACACAAGACTCAGATTTAGATGCTTATGTGCCTGATTTTAAGCTTGCATTTGATGATTTTTCACCTGAAAATGAAATCGACATCATTGGAAAAAAGTATCTTGATCTTTTTGAACAGAGCTTAACGCATATATCTTCTAGAAATTATAAAAAATTACTTTCACCATTTATGGAATCTCTCAAAATATTGGAGCATTTGGAAAGCGATGCAACAAGTAGAGAATGGTGTAGATGCATCTCCATATTCACATTACACTCAATGGGAGCTAATGATTCTTTTTACGATGATTTGTTTGGAATTGCACTTTTAAAGAAACCGTGACCCAACCATGCCCCAAGAATCCCACGACCATAACTTCAAGAACGTTTTCCTAGACTTTCCACGGGAAGCCCTGGAACTCTTGTATCCGCAGGCCCTGGAACAGTACGGCGAACTCCAGGAGATCACCTTTGTCCGCCAGGAACCGCGCAAGCATCACTTGTCCGATTCCGCCTTGGCCCTGGACATGCCGATCCTGTTCCGCTTTGCCCGAGGTTCACTGCTGCTCTGGCTGGTCGAATTCCAGGAGGACAAGGAAAAATTCTCCATCTACAAGCTGCTACGCTACACAACGGACCTGATGGAAGCCCACCCGGACGCCGTAGTTGTTCCCACGGTTCTGTTCACGGATCGCAAGGCATGGCGCAAAGACGTACCCCGCCAACTGGAAAGCAGCTTCGCCGGAACCAACTTCCTCCACTTCGAGTACGTCCACCTGAAACTGTTTGCACTTCATGCCAAAGATTACTACAATGTAAACAACCCGGTGGCCAAAATCCTGATGCCCAAGATGCAATACCCGCCATCTGAACGGCTTGAAGTCCTGCGCCACGCCTACCTGGGCCTCTATCAACTGGCCTCTCGGGCAAAATTTGAAAAATATGTCGATTTTATTGATGTTTATGCTGAGGTGCAGCCTGAAGAACAAAAGGCTCTCTACGATGACATCATTGAACACAAGGAGACAGCCATGCTTGCCCAATATATCAAAGATTTAGGCCGCGTCGAAGGCCGTGTCGAAGGCGAAGTTGCAGGCGAAGTTAAAGGCCGCCAAGCCATTCTCCAACGCCAACTCAACAAGCGCTTCGGCCAGAACATCCTGGATTTTCATCTCCAGGAACGTCTCCGCAAAGCCACCCCCGAACAACTTGACCTCTGGGCCGAACGCATCCTGGACGCCAAGAACGTTGACGAGGTGTTCAAGGACAACTGAACCCGACCAAACTCGAATAGAACGATCTCAGTGAAGGGGAAGCCACAGGGAATGGTGCCAGGTTTATTTTTCTTGACTCGGCCCGCCCCGCCCGCTAACCATCACGTCACCCCTCAATCACCCCGACCAAGGAGTCTCTGATGGGCCGCATCCCCCGCTTTGTCCGTCACGATCAGCCGACCGTCTACCACATCATGTCCCGAACCGCCCTGGATGGCTTCCCGCTCCAAGACACCGAGAAAGACTACCTGATGGCAACAGTGGCCAGGTTGTGCAAGGTCTATTTCGTTGACCTTCTTGGCTTTTGCCTGATGGACAACCATTTCCACCTGGTTGTCCGGATGAACCCGGCAGGTAACCTGACCGACGAAGACATCACCGAGCGTTACAAACTGCTCTACGGCCAAGAAGCCAGGATCATTCCCTGCCAGATCAACGAGTTTCGCAATCGTTTGACCAGCCTGGGAGACTTTGTGAAGGACATCAAGCAGGGCTTCACCAAATACTACAATAAGCGCAAGAAACGCTGGGGCACGTTCTGGGGGGAACGCTTCAAAAGCGTGATTGTTCAGGAAGGCGAAACCCTGGTGAATCTGCTGGCTTACGTGGACCTGAACCCGATCCGGGCCGGAATCGTGGGCAAGCCCGAGGACTACCGCTGGAGCACCCTGGGCTACCTGGTGCAGCGCGGCAACAAGGACGGCCTGATCGACCTGAACCTGGGCCTGCACGAGTGGAACGAATTCAATCCTACCGAGATTATTCGAAAATACCGAGAATTCGTCTACGAAACCGGAGCCATGGACGCAGGCAAAGGCAAACGCCTTGATCCCGAACTGGTCAAGCAGGAGCGCAAGAAGGGATTTCGATTGAGCCGCGTAGATGTCTTCCGCCATCGCTGCCGGTACTTCTCCGACTCCGGCATCATCGGCTCAAAAGAGTTTGTTGCCGAAGTGTTCGACGGCGTGAAGCACCTGCTGGATTCCAAGGATGAGCGGAGGTTTACGCCGGTTGGCGGGGTTGAGGGGGTTTACTCGATGAAGCGGCTTGCGGCTGATGCTGGTGGTGGATAAGGCTTGAATGGGAAGCCTTGCC
>REDL01000032.1 GCA_007693505.1 Desulfovibrionales bacterium
GAAGCCATTAAACGACATTTGGAGTGGAAGCAATCGTATCTGGTTCCTGATCGTTACGCGGTCCGTCGAGAGGCGCTGCGCTGGTATTACCAGGAAGGGTGCAAGCGAATGAAACAGGAGAAGGTGCCATCGCCGGGGAAAACAGAACCCGGCGATGATGAACGAGGCTCGAGAACAAACCCTCCTCTCAAGAAAGAAAAGAGCCCGACCCTGCCGCCCCCCTCAGGGAATCAGCTTCCGGAAACCGTCCGGAAGATCGGCGATTACCGCGTATACTCCATGAACGACGTGCCCACGGACGGAGCCCGGGATCTGGGCGGGCCGGTGTGGGAGCGGGCTCTGGTACGACGAATCCGGGAAAAGAACCTGGCCTGGAACAGCGAGAAAACATATCGTTCTTGGTGCAGACGGTTCATGTCGTCCGTCAGCGACAAGCAGCTTTCCGAGTTGGATCATCGTGATGTTCGCGACTGGTTGTCCGGTCTGGCGGTCAAGGAGCGGGTGGCTGTCGCGACCCAGACCCAGGCGTTGAATGCCGTGGTTTTCTTTTTTCGGGAAGTCCTGGAGCGCGACCCTGGGGATTTCAGCGATTTTTCGCGGGCGCGACGCGGGCGGAAGGTGCCCACGGTCTTGTCGCCGGTGGAGTGTATGCGGCTCTTCGATGCCATGGACGGAACCTATCGCCTGATGGCGGAATTGATGTACGCGACGGGGTTGCGGTTGACAGAGCTGTTGCGGCTGCGGGTGAAGGACGTAGATCTGGAACGCCTCCAGCTTGCGGTGCAATTTGGCAAGGGGAGCAAGAGCAGGTACACGATGATTCCCTCCCAGCTTTTGGAACCGCTGCGAGCGCATCGTGAGCGGTTGCGCGTCCTGCACGGGAAAGACCGTGAAGCCGGTCTGCCTGGCGTGGAACTGCCAGGAGCGCTGGAGCGCAAATGGCCCAAGTCAGGTGAGAAATTTACCTGGTTCTGGTTTTGGCCCTCGCGTAATCTTATGCGGGACCATCGCAACGGTATCATCCGTCGGCACCATGTGCTGGATGCGACGTTTCAGAAAGCGATCCGGCTGGCCGCGGAGAAAGCACGGATCGACAAGCGCGTGACGCCCCACACGCTGCGCCACAGCTTTGCCACGCATCTTCTGGCCAGCGGAACGGGCATCCGGGATCTTCAAGACCTGCTGGGCCATGCGGACATTTCGACGACCCAAATCTACCTGCACACAGCACAGCACACGGGCATCGGGATCAAAAGTCCGTATGAACTTGTCGCAGGTCTTGCAAGTTCGGAGTGTTGAATTGGAACGCACGGCCAAACTTGACTTGACCCTGTATGCCATGAGCCGTCAAAAAAAGGAGCAAACAGCATGGGCCAACCTCAACCCATATCTCCTATTAACAGCCCGGGATTATCTCGCCTGGGAAGCGGAGCAGGCGGGCAAGCATGAGTATTATTACGGTGAAGTTTTTGCCAAGAAAAATAAACTTGGCACCATTCTCACTATGAACGGGGATCTTTCCGCAAAGGCAAAGATAACCTGAAGGCATGATCGTTGATGGGGGCGGCAGCTTTCCGAGCAGCCAGCCGCCAAATTTCCGCTGCCGCCCAATGTGCTGAACCGCGGAACATTCTCTCCACGCCGCATTTATCCGAATGATTCAGAGCCCAGAGCAAACCCGGCGAGCGTGTCAACGCCATGTGACCACTTATGTCCTTGACAGAAAGTATACAATCTTTCATTTTTGTCCTTCCAGAAAAGGATGAAACGTGAAGCAGCTTTTCAAGAAAATCATCACGGACTTTCAGGAGTCGAAAATCAAGCCGACTGTTCCCCGGGACATGGAAATCCCCCTGGAGTCCGGAAAGGTCGTTTCCCTGGTCGGGGTCAGGCGCAGCGGCAAGACTTCACTCTTGTACCAGATTATGGAGTCCTTGCGGGAACAGGTTGATCCAACCAGCATCGTGTACGTGAATTTCGAGGACGACCGGCTTTTTCCGCTGGAACTGCCGCATCTGGACGCCCTCGTGGAAGCTTATTACGAGATTTATCCATACAATAGGGACCACAAGGTCTGGCTTTTCCTGGATGAGATCCAGAATGTCCGGAATTGGGAACTTTTTGTGCGCCGCATTTACGATACCATGAACCTGGAAATCTTCATCACGGGCTCATCCTCCAAGCTGCTGGGCGCTGACCTTTCCACTGCTTTGCGGGGCCGGACTATCACCTACGAAGTCTTTCCCTTCTCGTTCAAGGAGTATCTGCGTGCCCGAGACATTGAGATCACCCCGCATTCGTCCAGATCATCAAGCTTTGCGGCCAATGCCTTTGAGGACTACATCCTCCACGGGGGCTTTGCCGAGACCATTTCCGCCACGTCGGACGTCAGGACGCGGACCCTGTCGGACTACGCGGACCTGATCATCTACAAGGACATTGTGGAGCGCCACGGCATCAAGAACCTCGCCCTGATGAAGCACCTCGTCAAATACTGCTTGACGAACATGGCCACCAGCGCCAGCATGAACAGGCTTTTCAATGATTTTAAATCCCAGGGTTTCAAGGTCGGCAAGGACACGCTGTTCGAGTATTTTTCCTACCTGAGTAACGCGTATGCCGTGTTCAGCGTGCCGGTATTCAGGAATTCCGTGCGGGAAGAGCAGCGCAACCCGAAAAAAATCTATGCCGTGGACAACGGGTTCAAGTCCATCTTTGATGCCTCTCTGTCCCCGGATTACGGGAGGCTCTACGAGAATGCGACGTTCCTGCACCTGCGTCGCCATACCAGGGAGGTGTACTACTTTCTTCAGCAGCAGGAAGTGGATTTTTATTGCCGGATCCAGGGCCGTCGGGTCATTGCCAATGTCTGCCTCGACCTGCACGCCCCGGATACGCGCAAAAGAGAGCTGAACGGCCTTGCCGAAGCCCTGGCATACTTCGACTCCGACCAGGGATGGCTGCTGACCAGGAGCCACGAAGAAACCGTGATCCATGACGGCAGAACCATCACCATCCTTCCCCTGTGGAAATGGCTGGTGGAGGGTGCGGTTTGAAGATGGGAAGGCGGCCTTGCATCGACCCGGCGAACACTTCCAGCGCCGGATATGACCATGATTATCGGGAAGGTGCTTTCGCCTTTGACCGAAGCCTCTGACCGGGGGGAGAAGTTTGCCACGTATCGCTTGATTTCATCCTTGCGGGAATATGTACTGATTGATCCGGAGCGTTTGGCCATGGAAGTTTATCGGCGTACGGATGAGGGCGTCTGGACCTTGCGCGATGTGCCGACTAAAAAGCCGTTGCATTTGGACGGCTTGAAACTGGAGATTTCTTGACAGCGGGTGTTCCGGAACGTGGAGGAATAGGGGAATGTGTTTCAACAATCAAACCATAGAGCCGATATCATGAACACAATGCACGATCACTTTCCGTCCCGTCGGGGGCGGATGGAATATGTTTGTCTGGGCTGCGGGGCCCGGCTGGATATTGATGAACTCTATTATACATGCCCGGAGTGCAACGAGGTTTTACTGCTGGAGGATCTGGATTTTGACGACTTGCGGCAAACCAGGCCCGAGCAGTGGCGGGAGACGTTTGATTTGCGGGCCGCCACCAGGCGTCCGGAACTCAAGGGCATTTTTCGGTTCTATGAACTGATCGCCCCGGTGCTGGAGCCGGAGGACATCATCTGGCTGGGGGACGGCAATACGCCGATCATCCCCGCGTCACCGGCCCTGGCCGGGCATGTGGGTCAGGAGCTGGCCTTCAAGAACGACGGCCAGAACCCCAGCGCCTCGTTCAAGGACCGGGGCATGGCCTGCGCCTTCAGCTATCTCAAGGCCCTGATCCGGCGGCACGGCTGGGATCAGGTGCTCACGGTCTGCGCCTCCACCGGGGACACGTCCGCTGCCGCGGCCCTGTATGCCGCCTATGTGGGCGGGGCGGTGAAAAGCGTGGTCCTGCTGCCCCAGGGCAAGGTCACCCCGCAGCAGCTGGCCCAGCCTCTGGGTAGCGGGGCCATGGTCCTGGAACTGCCCGGGGTGTTCGACGACTGCATGAAGGTGGTGGAGCATCTGGCGGAAAATTACCGGGTGGCCCTGCTCAATTCCAAGAACGCCTGGCGCATCCTGGGTCAGGAGTCCTATGCCTTCGAGGTGGCCCAGCACTACGGGTGGGACGTGGAGGGCAAGGCGGTGTTCGTGCCCATAGGCAATGCCGGGAATATCACGGCGATCATGAACGGATTCCTGAAGCTGCACAGCCTGGGAATTATCCAGAGGCTGCCCCGGATTTTCGGGGTGCAGTCGGTCCATGCCGACCCAGTATTCAGGTATTATCAGGAGACGGAGCCCGCCAAACGGACCTATCAGCCGGTGACTGTTCAGGCCAGCGTCGCCCAGGCGGCGATGATCGGTAATCCGGTTTCCTTTCCCCGGGTTCGTCACCTGGTGAACAGGTATGAACAGACTGGCGGTTCGGGATTGTTTCATGTGGTTCAGGTGGAAGAGCAGGCCGTGATCGAGGGCATGCTCCTGGCCAATCGCCACGGGCACATCGCCTGCACCCAGGGTGGAGAGTGTCTGGCCGGGCTGTTGCGGGCTCGTGAGCTTGGCCTGATGCAAGCCGGGGAAACCGCTGTGCTGGACGCCACGGCTCATGCTCTGAAGTTTATCGGATTTCAGGAAATGTACTTTGAGAACAGCTTTCCGCCGGAATACGGGATCACGCCCAAACAGGAACTGATGAACGCGCCGCGCCGGGTGCTGTCTCCGGAGGTCAAGGCCGGGCTGTCTGCCGGGGATTTCACCGTCCAGGCGGCCCGGGCCGTGGCCGAGACCCTGGGATTGCAAACCAGGGAACAAGGATAGGCCTTGCCGGCCAGAATTCGGGCCGACCAGGCCCTGGTGGAGCAGGGGTTGGTCGAGAGCCGGGAGCAGGGCAAACGGCTGATCATGGCCGGGCGGGTGTCCGTGGTCCAGGACGGTTCAGCCCGGCCCGTGGACAAGCCCGGCCAGCCCCTGGCCTTGGACGCGCAACTGCGGGTCGTTGCCGGGGAGCGCTTCGTCAGCCGGGGCGGAGAAAAGCTGCTCACGGCCCTGGAACATTTCAGTCTGGATGTCCGAGACAAGGTCGCCCTGGACGTGGGCGCCTCCACCGGGGGGTTCACGGACTGCCTCCTGCAGCACGGCGTAGCCAGGGTCTACGCCGTGGACGTGGGGCGGGGGCAGTTGCACTGGAAGCTGCGCCAGGATGGGCGGGTGGTCAATCTGGAGGGGGTGAACTTTCGCCATGCCGAGCCGGATCTGCTGCCCGAGACCGTGGACCTGATCGTCGCGGACTGCTCCTTCATCTCCCTGCGCCTGATCCTGCCTGCCTGCCTGCGTTTTTGCACACTAACCACGGAAATCATCGCCCTGATCAAGCCCCAGTTCGAGGCCGGACCGGGGGTCGGGGACAAGGGCGTGATCCGCGACCCGGAAGTCCGGGAGAGGGTGGTCGCGGATGTCCGTTCGTATGCTGAACAGGAACTGGGGATGACATGTCTGGGAATCGTCCCGGCCGGGATCCTCGGACCCAAGGGCAACCAGGAGTATCTGGCCCGCTTCGGAACGCGACGGTGAGTACGTGAGCCCAACCGTCTATTCCTGAACCGACGGGACGGGGATAACGGCCGGGAGCGGATCGCGATTGCGGACATTGTCGCGCCAGGGATTCAGCGGAGCGCAACACCCCTTGCCCTGGAGCAGGGCCTTGCGCGAGGCCCTGCCGCTGATGGGATCTTGCATCAGGCGGCAATTGTAGCGCATGTTCTCCGCGTCCCAGACAATTTCCGGACAACGCGGCAGATAGCCGTGCTTGCGATGGGATTCCATGCATTGGTCCGTGAGGCAGCACCAGCCGCACCCGACACAGGGTTTAGTCGGCATGGGGAACGCCTCCCGTGTCGCGCTTCGTGGCGGCGATCCCGTCCGGCTTCAGCCGGGAAAACGAGGCAAGTCTGTTTTGGATGGGCGACAATGCGGGCCTCAAGGAGTTTGGAGCAAGGAATCGAAGTGTTCGAGTATGCGCCTGTTTTGTGAAAACATCCAGTACCAAAGCAGATTGACCGATTCACCCCGAATCAGGAGGTTCCGTGATGGATCAGCAGGAAATCGTTCGCGTGTTTGAGGAATTTTTTGAGAAGTACAAGAAAACTGAAGGGGATCGAAGTTCCTGGTCCGCGCACTGGACCGAGCAAATGCCCTCCGGAGCCTCGGTGGAGGTGAACATGACCAAGTGTCCCAAGGGAACGACGTTCAAGGTTTTCAAGAACGGTTCCAAACTGGGGGAGATCAGTGGATGGGATGCGTTCTTTACGGATATTGAGCGGATGGTCGGTGAAGACTGGGACCTGGAGACGTTTTTCAGCTCCATGCGGGATCTTTCCTGACCGTGCTCAGCCAGGAGCTGGCAAATGATTCAGGCCGCTCAGACCAAGACATCCCGCTCTTCGGACAGCAAGGCCAGGGCCATTTGCATTTCTTGCTCGAAGCGATTCTGGACCGCCGAGCGCACGGCCTGGGTGGAGCCGGTGAACCGGGTTTTTCGCTCGTTGTAGATGGCCTGGATCAGGTCGCTTTCCCTGGGCGGGCCGTTGGCGGAGGCGGTGTCCAGGGCGCGCTGGAAGATGTTCGCGGCGCCGTTGACACCGTGCTGCACCGCCGTGCTCCAGAGAACTTCACGCAGAGCCGGTGAAGCCTGGTTGGGGTCAAGACCGGTGCGGTGATTTACCAGGTCGGCAGCGGGATCGTAATAGGTTTTCCGGGTGAAGGCATGCTGCAACGCCGCGAACCGTTCCGGGTTTTCCCGGTGGATGCGCTTCCATTCGGCGGGCATGGCTCCGGTTCGGCCCCGGGTGTTGGCCGGACCGGCCTCGCGGAGTCGTCTGGCCCATTGGGGAGCCTCGGTGTCCAAAAACTTGAGAAAGGCGTCCAGTCCACCCATTCTGGAGGACAACTGGTACATCCCGTAGCAGGTGCCGCCGAGGCGGTCATAGCCGATGGCGTCCGGTCGGTTGGCGGATTCAAAGCGGGCCGCCAGAACTCCGGGCTGGGGCTTGGAGTATCCTTTTTCCATTGGGGCGGCGGCCTGCTGTCTCTGGCTGGGCGTTGTCTCTTGATGCGAGGCGTGGCTGCCCGTTTCTCCGCTGCGCCCGGCATGCAGGCGCTCTGTCGGGGTCGCGTGGCCGGGGTGGCCTGGGCCCAGTTCCTGGCGGGTCGAATAGTCAATTTTTTGGCGCAAGCCGTCCGCTGAGTAGTGGGGCGTGTACGCGGAAATCGCCCGACGCAGGGTGGATGGGGTTGCGGGCGACGGCGCGGGAGATGGGGGCCGTTGCTCCCCCGTGGATTGGATCAGGGCGACCAGGGCCGCCGGGGAACCGATCAGGGAACCTAAAACGGGATTTTGCGTGGACCCGGTGACCTGGCCGATCAGTTGGGAGAGGGGATCAAGCCCGCCCGCGCCCGGAGCACCGATTCCGTTGAGCATCGGGGTGAGTGCGTTCAGCACGGTCTTTTGCAGTGCTTCCGGAATCTGTTCCGAGACTGATTTCGAGATGGATTCCGGGATTGTGCCTGGGAGAATTCCGGCAGGTGGTTCCGGACCGGCTTTGGTCGAGGCGGCTTTCCGGCGCATATGCGTCAGAGGGGATGTGCCCGTCAGCAATTGGGCTGTTGGGTCGGCGGATGGCCCTCCCGGTTGCCGGGGAAGGGCGCCTATGGATTGGATGGCCGAGGCGTTCAAGGACATCTTGAGCATCTCGGCCAGAAAGTCGGCGTTCTGACGCTGCTCCGCACCCTGTGACTGGTTGGAGAGCGGGGATGTGTTGTGCTGTTGACCGGTGAAGAGCAAAGGCGGCCAGTGCTGATTGATGATCATCTCTTCATCCTTGGTTGTGAATTGTTCCCTGAAGTTTTACAAAAATCAGGCCAGCCATGAGTCGGCGACGTCCTTTTTCCCTTCAACAATCTCAGGAGGCCCCATGCCCGTTCATCCCTTGGCCGGAAAAATTGCTCCCCAGGACATGCTGCCCAATATTCCCCGCGCCCTTTCCCGGTACTACACCCTGGAGCCGGACCCGGGCCGTGCCGAAGAGCGTGTGGCCTTTGGCACCTCCGGGCATCGCGGCGTGGCCGAGGCCTGCTCCTTCAACGAGGCACACATTCTGGCCATGACGCAAGCGGTCTGCGAGTTCCGAGCCGGGGCGAGGATATCCGGACCGCTGTTTCTGGGCATGGACACCCACGCCCTTTCCGAGGCGGCCCTGGCCACGGCCCTGGAGGTGTTCGCGGCCAACGATGTCCAGGTCAGGTTTCAAAAAGGGTTGGGTTATACCCCCACACCGGTGATATCCCATGCAATTTTGACATTTAATCGGGACCATGCCGGAACTCGGGCCGACGGAGTGGTGATCACGCCCAGCCACAATCCGCCGGAACATGGCGGTTTCAAATACAATCCACCCCACGGTGGCCCGGCGGACACCGACGTGACCAAGGTCGTGGAGAACCGGGCCAATGAACTGTTGGAGCAGAAGCTGCATGGCGTGAAACGCGTGTCCCTGGCGCGGGCTTTTGCCGCAACGACCGTCCAGGAGCATGACTACATCACGCCGTATATCACGGACCTGCCCAATGTGGTGGACATGGCGGCCATTGCCCGGGCCAAACCCCGCCTGGGCGTGGACCCCATGGGCGGTTCGGGGATCGCCTTCTGGGCGCCCTTGGCCGAGCGCTACGGACTGGACCTGACCGTGGTGAACACGGACCTGGACCCCCGCTTTGCCTTCATGCCCCTGGACAAGGACGGAGTGATCCGCATGGACTGCTCCTCCCCCTACGCCATGGCCAGGCTCCTGGAGCAAAAGGACCGCTTCGACCTCTGCTTCGGCAACGATCCGGACTATGACCGCCATGGCATTGTCACCCCTGCCGGACTGATGAATCCAAACCACTATCTATCCGCGGTGGTGGCCTATCTGTTTGGCCATCGTCCACAATGGGGTGCCGGGGTTCGTGTTGGGAAAACCGTGGTGACCAGCGCCATGCTGGACCGGGTGGCCGCTTCCCTGGGGAGAGCGGTGCATGAAGTACCTGTGGGCTTCAAGTGGTTCGTGCCGGGGTTGCTGGACGGCAGCCTGGGCCTGGGCTGCGAGGAAAGCGCCGGAGCGTCCTTTCTGCGCAAGGACGGCACGGTCTGGACCACGGACAAGGACGGGCTGGTCATGGATCTGCTGGCCGCGGAAATGCTGGCCGTGACCGGCAAGACGCCCCAGGAACTCTATGATGAACTGGCGGATAAGCTGGGCAGGCCGATATACGAGCGGCGCCAGGCCCCGGCTGATCTGGCTCGGAAAAAGGCCTTCAAGGTCATGTCTCCGGAGATGATCCAGGCGGATACGTTGGCCGGTGAACCGATCACGGCCGTATTGACCAACGCTCCAGGCAACGATGCCTCCATTGGGGGGCTGAAGGTGGCCACGGCCAATGGCTGGTTCGCGGCCCGACCTTCAGGAACCGAGGATATTTACAAAATCTACATTGAGAGTTTCCGCGACCAGGCCCATCTGGACCAGTTGGCCGAGGAGGCCCAGGCCCTGGTGGACAGTGCGTTCCAGGCTGCCGGAGTGGCCTGATTGCCTGGCGTGCTGCTGATTCACCCACCGGTGGCCAAGGTCAGTGAACCGCCGGTGGGGATTGCCGTACTGGCGGGCGTCCTGGAACGGGCCGGAGTGGCGTGTTCTGTTCTGGATCTGAACCTGTTGGGCCTGGAGGGATTGATTCGTGGGCCTGTGTCCGGTGAGGACGTCTGGACCCGGCGGGCTCTGCGCCATCGGGATGAAAACCTCCGGGCCATCCGCCACAGGGGCACATATACCGACCTGGATCGCTACACACGAGTGGTCATGGACCTGAATCGTCTGGTGGAACGGTCGACGGTGAATACCTCGGCCCCTGGCCGGCGCATCAGCCTGGCCAATTACCTGGATGAGGGGCTGGCTCCCACCCGCAGCCAGGATCTGCTGCGGGCAGCGGAAAGTCCGGATGCCAATCCGTTTGTGCCAATACTTGCGACCCAATTGACCCGGACCATGGAGACCGCTCAGCCCACGGCCGTGGGCTTTTCCCTGAACTATCTGAGCCAAGCCTTGTGCACCTTCGCCCTGATCGGCTTTATCCGTCGATCCTGGCCGGATGTGGTGATTATCCTGGGGGGCGGCCTGGTCACCTCCTGGGCCGGTCGGTTGAGGAGCGGAGACGATATTTTCCGTGGAAATCCGTCCCAGCCCCGTTGGAACCATGGAGAAAGGCCGGCAGGATCCAAGGCCAACCCTTCAGGTTGCTTTGACACCAAGATTTTTGGCGGACTGGTGAATACATTGATTGCCGGTCCCGGAGAAGCCGGGCTGCTTCAGCTGGTCGATTCCAGGTCACCAGAAAAGGGCGGACATGGCTTGCCGAAGTATGCCGGATTTGCGTTCGATGACTATTTTGCTCCGGGACGGATTCTCCCGTATGCCGCTTCTCGAGGCTGTTACTGGAACCGGTGCGCCTTCTGTCCGGAACCAGCTGAAGGCAATCGGTTCATCCCAATGGGGCACCGTCATGTGGTGCGGGACTTGCGGGTTTTGAGCGAGCTCCATCACCCTGCGCTGATTCACATGGTGGACAACGCCATCAGCCCGGCTCTTTTGGATGCGCTCATTCAAGAGCCTCCTGGTGCTCCCTGGTATGGCTTCGTGCGGTTCTCGCGTCGTCTCACAGACCCGGATTTTTGCCGGGCCTTGCGCCGGGCCGGCTGCGTAATGCTCAAGCTGGGTCTGGAGTCGGGCAGTCAGTCTGTTCTGGACCAGGAAGGCAAGGGGGTGGAGTTGGCACTGGCTGAAGCCGGGCTGAAGAGCCTGAAGTCCGCTGGAATCGCCAGCTATGTTTACCTTTTGTTCGGTACGCCTTCCGAGTCGGTGGTCGAGGCGCGGACCACCTTGGCATTGACGGCTCGGTTGAGCAATGAAATTGATTTCCTGAATGTGGCCGTGTTCAACCTGCCGCTGACCGGGCGTGCTCGGGCCGACGTGGAGACTCTGCCCCATGCCGATGATCTGTCCCTGTATGCGTCATTTCGGCATCCCAAGGGCTGGGACCGCCGAGCGGTTCGCCGCTTCCTGGACCGCGAATTCCGGCGTCACCCGGCCATAGCCGCAATTCTGCGCCGCGATCCCCCATTGTTCACTTCCAATCATGCCCCGTTTTTTGTTCGAGGACTGGGTGCCGAATGAACATTTGCCGGCGGACCCTGGAAACGAGTTATTTCGGCTCCTGGATTGATGGCTTGGCTGAAGTCGGGTATCTTGTCAACGCACTGAATTAACATCTCGATCATGGCATGGCCATGCCCCGGTTTTGCTGCGGTGCGCGGCCATTTTTTTCGCACGGGTTGCGATGAAGGAATTCTTTTGACTGATTTTTCAAAATATCCGGTATTCCATCTCCATATTGGAGAGTGCTTCCTGTCCAAGGAACCAACGCTTGTATGCACGGTTCTTGGGTCATGTGTCGCGGTGTCCTTTTTTCAGCCGGCTATTCCCTTGGGAGGGATTTTCCATGCTTTGCTGCCGGACGCGGCAGGACACGACGGCGAGGCAATTTCCAGGCAGCCCTGTCGGTTTGTAAATCAGTCCATCCAGCAAATTCTCTCGGTTGTCGAGCGCCAAGGAGGGCGGCGCAAGGATATTCAAATTAAGGTTTTCGGTGGCGCGGAGCTGTTCGGATTCACCGGAGGAAAAAATTCCACGGCCAATAGCGTCGGACGCAAGAACGTGCAAATGGCGATCATGGAACTAGAACATGCCGGTTTGCGCATCATGGCCTCGGACGTGGGTGGCCAGTTGGGGCGCAAGCTGTATTTTTTGAGCCATACCGGGGAGGTTTGGGTCAAGCGGATCAAACGTTCCTTGCTTTCCGGAAGGTGACGTTCCCATCCTGGTTCAACGGTCCAGTAAAAGCGAGGCAGAAGCATGAAGCAAAAAATCAGCGTACTGGTTGTGGATGATTCCGCTTTGGTGCGGCAGGCCCTGATCGAACTGCTCTCCTCGGATCCAGGGATCGAAGTGATCGGTGCGGCCGGTGATCCCTTCGCCGCCGTGGAACGGATGAAGGAGGTCGTGCCGGATGTGATCACCCTGGACGTGGAGATGCCGCGTATGGATGGATTGACCTTTTTGCGCAAGATCATGGCCCAACGTCCGATCCCGGTGATCATCTGCTCGACGCTGACGGAACAGGGTGCCGAAACCACGCTCAAGGCTCTGGAATACGGTGCTGTGGACATCATCCAGAAGCCAAAGATTGGTACCAAAAAGTTTTTTGAAGAATCCAGGATTCGCATCTGCGACGCTGTCAAGGCAGCGGCAAGCGCCAAGCTGCGTGCCTACACAGCGGTCCAGGTAAAGCCCAAGCTGACCGCGGATGCCGTCATGCCCATCTCCTCTCAGCCCAAGGCCATGGTCAAAACCACTGAAAAAGTCGTGGTGGTTGGAGCGTCTACCGGTGGAACCGAAGCTCTGCGTATTCTCCTGCAAGCCCTGCCTCTGGACTGTCCGGCTATTGCTGTTGTCCAGCACATGCCGGAGAATTTTACCGCGGCTTTTGCCAAGCGCCTGGATGGCATCTGCAGAATCACTGCCCGGGAGGCTCAGGATGGAGACACCATGCTTCGCGGACAAGCCCTGATTGCTCCCGGTAACCGCCACATGCTGCTCAAGCGCAGTGGGGCCAGATATTACGTGGAAATCAAGGATGGCCCTCTGGTATCCCGGCACAGGCCGTCTGTGGATGTGCTGTTTCGTTCGGCGGCCCGCTATGCCGGGGCCAATGCAGTGGGCGTGATCATGACCGGAATGGGTGATGACGGAGCAAAGGGCATGCGGGAGATGTTCGAGGCCGGAGCCCATACCGTGGCCCAGGATGAGCAGACGTGCGTGGTGTTCGGCATGCCCAACGAGGCCATCAAGCTCGGTGGGGTGCGGAAAGTCATTCCTTTGAGCGGTCTGGCCGGCGAAATACAACGCATGGGGTAAACCCGGACTCTTGGCTTTCCATGATCGCCCTCAAATTCTGTTGTTGCTTCTCCGGGAAAAGGAACCTATCGTCAGGCATCTGTCCCAGGGCACGACAATGCTCCTGATAGAGCCGGACATAGCTCAATGAAGAGGTTTTTAGGGAATCCAGACCGAACCGGGAGGCAGTCC
The DNA here is from genome assembly GCA_007693505.1 of Desulfovibrionales bacterium. GTDB lineage: Bacteria > Desulfobacterota > Desulfovibrionia > Desulfovibrionales > Desulfonatronaceae > Desulfonatronum. The sequence continues at coordinate 13,289 of REDL01000032.1, forward strand.
GTTCAATGGATTCCGGTGTACCCTCCACCTCCACGATTTGGGTGAAGGGGAGCATATCCAGGCAGATGGTACATGATTCCCAGAGCCAGGTTGCCCTGAGCTTTTCATACTGAAAGACAATGTCATACCCTAACACCTCCAGCATGTTCCGCATGGCCTCCAGATCGTCGACCCGCGTTTCCAACTCCTCCAGCACTTTGAACTGTGGGTCATGCGGTATGGTGGTCCGTGGTTTCTTTTTTACAGTCAGCGTCACGACATCGGTACGTCGCAGGCGAAGCAGAATATGTTCCTGTTTGAGCCGCCGATCCACACTGTCAAACAACCAGTTTTCCTCAAAACGACACGCAATAAATGTCGCGCCGGCCGTGGAAAGCCGGCGACAAATCGCTTCCAGGTCCGGATTCAGGTATTTTATTTCAATCTCTAAAGGCATGTTTTGCACTCCCTTTGCACCGCATCATACGCTGCCCCAAATTCCGGCTTTCTCTCCACTGGAGCCTTTCCATGTATGACAACCAGTTGACTGCGTTGCAGCAAATCAAGAAATACGAAGTCGTGATCAAAGACTTCATCCTGGATCAACGAGGTGCCGGGCTGGTTTACACGGACGACGCCATTGCCACGAAAATTCTTCGCAACACCTTTTTTGTCCACCTTCAACTCCGGGATTGCATGCGCTTTGCATTGCGAGACGAGGAGTTGCTTCGGGATGCCCGACGTATTTTCGACGTTAAGGGACGGCTGCTGTTTTTCATCGAACGAATCGTCAACGGACGCAGCAACAATCAGCTGATCAAGTTCCTGAAGACCTCCTACCCGGAATCCCAGATAATCCTGATGACCACGGAAACGGATCGCAACCTGCTCGTTTATCTGCATGAAATAGGAGCCGATAACTTTATTGTCAAACCGGTTTCCGTCAATACATTGATTGAGAAGATTGCTTTGACCATCCGTCCGCAGGGACAGTTGCCCAAGCTGGTGGGGCAGGGCAAGGAGCTGATTCAGAAAGGCGAGCACCAGAAGGCACTGGATGTGGTAGACAAGATTTTGGAAATCAAGCCCAATAGTTCAGCAGCGTTGATGATTCAAGGCGATGCCTATCTCCGATTGGGACGCGATGACGAGGCATTGCAAAGCTACCTCCAGGCCGCGCAATACGCCAAAATGTATTTGGATCCGCTGAAAAAAATCGTGTCATATTTCCGGGAGAAGGAGGATGTTCAGGCCCAGTTGGAATATCTGGAGAAGTTGGAGCGCCTCAGTCCGATGAATATGGACCGTAAGATCGAAATCGGCGAGTTGCATCTGCAACAGGGCAATCCGGAGGAGGCCGATACCTTTTTCAAGGAAGCTGTTCGGATTTCCACGAAGCAGGCCAAGGATATGCTCGACCATGTCAAATTGACAGTGGCCGAAACCTGCCTGAAACAAGATGCAGCCTTGGCGGAAAAGTATTTTCGGGAAATTCTGGAAGGCAAGACGACCTTGACCCCTTCAGATGTTCATGTTTTCAACAGATTGGGCATTGCATTGCGCAAACAGGGCAAATGGGAACAGGCAATCACCGAGTTTAAGAAAGTCCTGAATGTGGCGACGGACATGGAAATCGTCTACTATAATATCGGGATGGCCTTTATGGAAGGCGGGCGATTTTGGGATGCGCACGATGCTTTTGAAAAGGCGATGAAAATAAATAAAACCAGCTTGCTAGCCAATGAAGTCACGACGTTTAACATCGGAGTGACCATGCAGCAGCTTCGAAAAAAAGAACAAGCCCGTGAACTGTTTTCGCGGGTTAAGGTGTTGAACCCGGAATTTCCTGGAATTGACAAGCGCATCTCGGATGTTAGTTAGTCCCAGAAAGTCCTTGTTGCGCAATTGCTGTCTGGCTGACGCAAGGGCAAGTTTCCGGACATGCAATTCTGTGTGGAATGGAATTCTGAAGAAAAAGGGTGAACCGTTGAGTGTCGATATATCCGATCCCCGGATTGAGGGAGATGTTGAAATTGAGGATCTTCTGGAGTTGCCGAAACGCTATAAGGTCCTCCTGCACAATGACGACTACACAACTATGGAATTCGTTATCCATGTGCTGAAGGTTGTCTTTGGCAAGAACGAAAATGAGGCAGCCGCCGTCATGCTCAAGGTCCATCAGGAAGGTGTAGGAGTTTGTGGTGTCTATACTGCGGAAATCGCCGAGGCCAAGGTGGCCCTGGTCCAGCATATGGCCAGAAAGAACGGTTTCCCGCTGAAATGTACCATGGAAGAGGTGTAAACATATGGTAAGCAAGGAGTTGCAACGTTCTTTTCTGGTTGCCGTGCGTGAAGCCAGGGTCCGCAACCATGAATTTTTAACCCTGGAACACCTGCTGTACGCAATGATCAGAAATTCTTCAGCTAAGGATATTCTTGAACATTGCGGTGTAGAGCTTGGAAAACTGAAGGGTCAGCTGGAAAAATTTTTTCTGGATCATTTGCAGTCCACGCCGTCTGGAGGAATGACCGAGGTTGTTCAGACCCCCAGCCTGCAAAGGGTTATTCAGCGGGCTATTTTGCATGTCCAGTCTTCCGGCAAACCGGAAGTCCATGTCGGCGATGTCCTGGCTTCCATTTGCCTGGAAGAAGAATCTTATGCCAACTATTTCCTGCAGTCTCACGGTGTGGATCGCCTGGACATTCTGGAATACATTTCCCATGGCGTCCCCACCCAGGGTCAGCCTGAGGACGATTCCTGCACCCAATGTCGCACGCCAGGGCAAAAACAGAAGAAAGAATCTTTTCTTGAACAGTTTACCGTGGATCTCGTCGAAAAGGCCAAGAATAGCGAAATTGATCCCCTGGTAGGCAGAAAGTTGGAATTGCATCGCACCATGCAGATCCTGGCGCGTCGGCGAAAGAACAACCCGATCTATGTGGGTGACCCCGGCGTAGGCAAAACCGCCTTGGCCGAAGGGCTGGCCTTGCGTATCGCCGAGGGAGATGTTCCGGATTATTTGTTGCAGTCCAAGGTGTATGCCTTGGATATGGGTGCCGTCCTGGCTGGAACCAAATACCGTGGTGACTTTGAGGCCAGGATCAAGGGCGTGCTCAAGGAACTGGAGGCTATTCCGGACGCGATCCTGTTCATTGATGAAATTCACACTATTGTCGGTGCCGGGGCAACCAGCGGCGGAAGCATGGATGCTTCCAACCTGCTCAAGCCGGCTTTGGCCTCGGGCAAACTGCGGTGCATCGGTTCCACGACCTACGAAGAGTTCAAGAACCACTTTGAAAAAGACCGGGCCTTGTCCCGGCGCTTCCAGAAAGTGGAAATTCCCGAGCCGAGCCGAGACGAGACCGTGCAAATACTTCAGGGGCTCCGTCCTTATTATGAGGAACACCATGGGGTACGATACGCTCCCAGTTCCCTGGAGGCGGCCGTGGATCTCTCTATACGCCACCTGAACGATCGATTTCTTCCGGACAAGGCCATTGACGTGATCGACGAGGCCGGCGCGGTCTTCAAAATCAATCCCAAAGTCCGGAAGAAAAATTTGATTCGAGCTTTGGAAATGGAGCAGGTCGTGGCCCGGATGGCCCGGATTCCCGAGACCCGAGTTTCTTCTTCGGACAAGAATCAGCTTCAGGAACTGGAGGGAAGCCTGAAGCAGGTCATCTTCGGCCAGGATGAGGCCGTGGAGAGCCTGGCTAGGGCCATAAAGCGCTCACGTGCGGGACTGGGTGCGGAGAACAAACCCACCGGCAGTTTCCTGCTTACCGGACCTACGGGGGTGGGCAAGACCGAACTGGCCAGGCAGGTGGCCCAAATACTGAATATCAACTTTTTACGTTTTGATATGAGCGAGTACATGGAAAAACACGCCGTGGCTCGCTTGATCGGTGCCCCTCCGGGATATATCGGTTTTGAGCAAGGCGGACTGCTCACGGATGCGGTGCGCAAGCATCCCCATACCGTGCTCTTGCTGGACGAGATCGAAAAAGCTCATCCTGATCTGTTCAACATCCTGCTTCAGGTCATGGACTACGCCACGTTGACCGACAATACGGGGCGTAAAGCCGATTTTCGAAACACCATCGTGCTGATGACCTCCAACGCCGGTGCCCAGGATGTCTGCGCCACCAGCATCGGATTCGGAGAGCCGGGCAAGGATGATCGCAGTCACTTGAGTAAAAAGGCGGTTGAAAAGCTGTTCAGTCCGGAGTTCCGCAACCGTCTGGATGCCACGATCTGTTTTCATTCCTTGACCACGGAGGTCATGGAACGGATCGTGACCAAGTTCGTGGATGAGCTGAACACCCAGCTGAAAGACAAGAAGGTGACCGTCTCTTTGACCCCGTCCGCGCTCACATGGCTGGCCGAACGCGGATTCGACCCATCTTTTGGGGCCAGGCCGCTGGGTCGGCTGATTCAGACATCCATCAAGGACCGGTTGACCGACGAAATCCTTTTCGGACGTCTGGCCAAAGGCGGTACGGTTCGTGTGGACGTGACCCAGCCTGACCCGGATGGCGGCAAGAGTGAAGACCTTGAGTTCGCTTTCGCCTGATCCGTTTCCATCGTGATCCGTAATGCGGGCCGGGCCATGCTTGTGGTTCGGCCTTTTTCGCACTCGGGCACCTGACCCAAACGCGGGTGACCGTCAGAGCTCCATTCTTGATCATGCCTGTTCATGCCCTGTCCCCCCGGATTCTTTTTCCTCCCGTGGAACACGCAGAACCGGACGGATTATTGGCCGTTGGCGGCGATCTTTCCCCGGAACGCCTGTTGCATGCCTACAGCAAGGGGATTTTCCCCTGGTACGGCCCGGGCTCGCCGATTCTCTGGTGGACACCTGATCCCCGCCTGGTGCTCTTTCCGCAAGAGCTGCATATCCCACGGAGCCTGGGCAAGCTCATGCGGAAGTCCTCTTTTCATGTCTCTTTCGATCGGGATTTTCCCCGTGTGATCGCTCACTGCGCGGCAATGCCTCGGCGGGGCGGGCCGGGTACGTGGCTCGTGCCGGAAATGCAAATCGCCTACAACCTGCTCCACGATGTGGGACTGGCGCATTCCGTGGAAATCTGGGAAGATGGAGTACTGGTCGGAGGGCTTTACGGCGTCGCCCTCGGGAGGGTGTTTTTTGGAGAATCCATGTTTCATGTCCGCCCTAACGCGTCCAAGTTTGCCCTGGTTCACCTTGTTCGGCGTTTGCGGCGATGGAATTTTCAGATGGTGGATTGTCAGCAGACAACCCCGCACATGCAGCGGTTCGGGGCACGAGAGATCCGGCGACCGGAATTCATGGCCATCCTGGAGGAGGCCACGATCCAGCCGACTATTTTTGGACGGTGGACCGAGGATTGATGTTGGTTGGTAAGAGTGGGCGGCCCCATGGGTCCGCCCCTGTATTGTCACCTCTATCCGGCAGCTTCCCGTCCGTTGGCCTCCATCAGCGGTTCATGCTGACTCAGGTCGTACAACCCATGCACCGGAAAGGGCAGGGTGAACTGGGGAACGGTTTCCAAGCGGACTCGACCGACGTTTTTTCCTTCCGGAACATCAGACAGAGCTGCCAGGCCCTTCGGGATTGGGAAATCCAAGGCACAGGCCGAAATTCCGGCCAGTTTTTCGCCATAACGGTGTTGGAGGTACGCGGAGACCTGGTCTCGCTCTTCGGAGGTAAAGGCCTCTAGAAGGACTTTTTTGCTGTTTTCGTGCGGTATCGGGGTATCTGCCTGCATTGGTTCCCCCAACAGCTGATCCCAGTCGTAGACGTCCAACTCCTCGGGCTTCCAGCCGGCCCGGTACAAATGGACCTCGACATTGCGTCGTCCTTTGAAGCTCTTGATGATCATGGTCATGACATGCGCCCGGGATACCGGCGGCTCCCTCTCGGGACAAAGGATATTCAGTTCCATGTGACTCCTCTCTCGTGCTGTTTTCCTAGATGGGTTTTCGTAGTGAAAACTTGTTTTTTACCGTCATATGTCGAAACCAAGGCGAAATCGCGATCGAAATCCATGCCGCGAGAAAAACTCTTGAAGACGATTTCACGCCGATTCAGATCATCTTTGGAAAATCGTTTGGCTGAGTGTTGAAAAAGTCCTTATCCACAGTCTGCTCAAAAAAAAACAGGTGCTGCGTCGTTGCAATTGGGAATTTTTTAACGAAATGTTCGTTGTCCTGGTCGCCGGGTAAGATGACAGCCGAGAGGGAAAGCCCTAGACTGCGACCGCTCGGCTCACGGCATCGAGACGCCGATGGCGTTGAACATGATCGTGAATCCAATCTTTTTCTTATCATTCGATGCCACGTACCGCAATGACGACATCTCTCGACCCGGCGCATCAATCTCCTTTTGAACTGGTTAGTCCGTACACCCCCCAGGGCGATCAGCCCCAGGCCATTGACGCCCTGGTGGCCGGAGTCCGGACCGGCGAGGCGCATCAGGTTCTGCTGGGCGTGACCGGGTCGGGCAAGACCTTCACCATGGCCCAGGTCATTGCCCAGCTGGGACGCCCGGCCCTGGTCATGGCCCCGAACAAGACCCTGGCCGCGCAACTGTTCAACGAGTTCAAGGAACTGTTTCCCCACAACGCTGTAGAGTATTTCGTCAGTTATTACGACTACTACCAGCCTGAAGCCTACCTGCCGCACAGCGATGTCTACATTGAGAAGGATTCTTCCATCAATGAAGAGATCGACAAGCTGCGCCACGCCGCGACCCACGCCCTGCTCACCCGGAGGGACGTGCTCATCGTGGCCTCGGTGTCCTGCATCTACGGCCTGGGTTCGCCGGAATACTACGCCAAGATGGTCATTCCCATCGAGGCCGGGCAGCGGCTGACCATGGACGACCTGCTGGGCCGTCTGGTGGAGGTGCTCTACGAGCGCAACGACATCGACTTCCACCGGGGCACCTTTCGGGTCCGAGGGGACAGTCTGGACATCATTCCGGCCTACAGCCACGAGCGAGCCCTGCGGCTGGAATTTTTCGGCGACGAACTGGAGACCATCCACGAGATCGACCCTCTGACCGGGGAAGCCCACGGCCAAATCCAGAAGACCGTGATCTTCCCGGCCAGCCACTATGTTTCGGACAAGGAGAACCTGCATCGGGCCATGACGGACATCCGGGATGAGCTTGGGGACCGGCTGCGATTGCTCAAGGTCGAGAACAGGCTGGTGGAGGCCCAACGGCTGGAGCAGCGGACCATGCTGGACCTGGAGATGATCGAGGAACTGGGCTACTGCACGGGCATCGAGAACTACTCCCGGCATCTGGACGGTCGCCGGGCCGGGCAGCCTCCGGCCTGCCTTCTGGACTATTTTCCTTCGGATTTCCTGCTCTTCCTGGACGAGTCCCACATTACCATTCCCCAGATCGGCGGGATGTACCATGGTGATCAATCCCGGAAGAAAACCCTGGTGGATTTCGGCTTCCGCCTGCCCTCGGCCCTGGACAACCGCCCCTTGAGCATCCAGGAGTTCTGGGAGCGGGTGGGGCAGGTGGTCTCGGTTTCCGCCACCCCGGGCCCCTTCGAACTGGACCAAAGCAACGGCGTCGTGGTGGAGCAGATCATCCGACCCACGGGCCTGGTGGATCCGGATGTGGATGTCCGGCCGGTGCAAGGACAGATGGACGATCTGCTGGGAGAGTGCAAACTGCGCGAGCAGCGGGGTGAGCGGGTCCTGGTGACCACCCTGACCAAGCGGATGGCCGAAGACCTGACCGAGTATCTGAACAACATGGGCATGAGTGCCCGGTACATGCACTCGGACATCGACACCTTGGAACGGGTGGCCATCATCCAGGCCCTGCGCAAGGGGGAGTTCACCGTGCTGGTGGGCATCAACCTGCTCCGGGAGGGGCTGGATCTGCCCGAAGTCTCCCTGGTGGCCATCCTGGACGCGGACAAGGAAGGGTTTTTGCGCTCGTTCCGCTCCCTGATCCAGACCTTTGGCCGGGCCGCCCGCAATGTCCAGGGCCGGGTGATCCTCTACGCGGACAAGGTCACCGCATCCATGGCCCAGGCCATGGAGGAAACCGCCCGCCGCCGCCAGGTCCAGCGGGAGTTCAACACGGCCCACAACATCGTCCCGACCACGATCATCAAGGGCATGGACAACATCCTCGGCCACATCTACGCCGAGGCCAGGGACAAGGACCAGCCCGCGACCCTGCGGGAGACCGGCGGCAAATACGGTACCAAGGGCCTCTCTCCCAAGGACATGGCCCGCCGAATCAAAAGCCTGGAACGGGAAATGCGCGCCGCGGCCAAGGAACTGGAGTTTGAACGCGCCGCGGCCCTGCGCGACGAGGTGGCCCTGTTGCGGCGCAGGATGCTGGATGGCGGGGAAGGGAGTTGATGCGCCCCCCTGGGTTCGAATCGGGCTGTTCACCCGTGGTCGTTATCCTGCACTATGGCCGACCCGAGGTGACCCGACGGCTGCATCGTCAGTTGCTGGACAGCGATCCTGGCTGGGGGGAACGGGTCATGGTTTTGGACAACCATTCACCGGAACCCTATCAACAAGCCTGGCGACGCCTGGAAGCAAACCTGTTTTGGGCCGGAGCCTTGGAATATGTTTTGGGGTTGGCCTTGGAAAACGGCTGGTCTCATGTCTGGTTTCTGAACAATGATGCTTTTTTTATTTCCAGACCGCCCTTTCTGGAGAGAGCCTGGCAACGGTTTCAATGCATAGAGCAAAGAATCGGCCCGGTTGGCATCTACTCCCCGACCTTCGAGCACCACCCGTATCATCCCCAGATGGTTGCCGATACAGCCCGGGCATATCGCCATGTCGCCGTGGTGGACGGCGTAGCCCCGTTGATCAGCCTGCAATGCTGGCAGGCCCTGGGCGGGCTGGACTGCGCTGAAAATCTTTTCGGGTACGGTGTGGATGTCTGGTTTTCCCTGCGTGCTTTCCGGGCTGGTTGGCCTGTGGTCGTGGACCATCAGATTCGGATGCGCCATGTATACCACTCTGCGGCCAGAGACACACCCGGCTTTCTGGAAACCGCGGCGCGGCTCGAACAGAAGTATCTTTCCGCGCGGCTCGGTTCCGATCATGCAAGGGTTCTCCGCAAGGCCCAAAACACGTTCACGGAAGAGAAACTGTAATGACTGCACCAACACCCCATGATCCTGCCAGGCGCATGCAGGAACTCGCCTCGCTGATCCGCTACCACGACCACCGGTACTACGTGCTGGACGATCCGGAGATCGACGACGCGGAGTACGACGCCTTGTTTCGGGAATTGTGGGACCTGGAAGAGCGGCACCCCGAACTGACGGATCCGGATTCGCCCACGCGGCGGGTTGGCGGAGAAGCATCGCGGGCTTTCCGGCCCTTTGCCCATTCCCTGCCCATGTACAGCCTGGACAACGCCTTTTCCCTGGAGGAGTGGCGGGCCTTCACGGCTCGTCTGGCCAGGGCGCTGCCCGGAGAGGATCCGGCCTTCTGGGTGGACCCCAAGCTGGACGGCCTGGCCGTGGAGGTGGTGTACGAGGATGGGGGCTTTGTTCGGGCCGGAACCAGGGGCGACGGGGTCACGGGCGAGGACGTCAGCGCGAATCTGCGCACGGTGCGCAACCTGCCGCTGCGTCTTGATGGGCGAGGAGGCGAATCGAATCCGGCGGGTTTGCCGAATCTTCTGGAAGTGCGCGGCGAGGTGATCATGCGGCGGGAGGACTTTGCCCGGTTGAACCGGGAACAGGCCGACGCCGGGCGGAAAACCTTCGCCAATCCGCGTAACGCCGCGGCCGGTTCGGTGCGCCAGCTGGACCCGAGGATCACGGCGGAGCGGCCGCTGCGCTTTTACGCCTACGGCATAGGGCTGGTGGAATGGCCGGAGGGCGTGACGGGCTGGGCCACGCAGCAGGACATTCTGAATGGCTTGCGGGCCCTGGGGTTCTCCGTGCCGGAACATTCCCGGCTCTGTTCCGATCCCGGGGACGTGGAGCGCCATTACGCCAAGGTGGCCCGGCTCCGGGAAAGCCTGGGCTATGAAATCGACGGGGTGGTGGCCAAGGTCGATGGCCTGGATCAGCAGCGCCGCCTGGGGGCCACGGCCCGGGCCCCGCGCTGGGCCCTGGCCTGGAAGTTCCCGGCCGGTCAGGCCGTAACCCGGCTGCTGGACATTCAGGTCCAGGTGGGCCGGACCGGAGTGCTGACGCCGGTGGCCGTGCTGGAGCCCGTGGCCCTGTCCGGGGCCATGGTGTCCCGGGCCACGCTGCACAACGAGGACGAAATCCGCGCCAAGGACTTGCGGCTGGGCGACAGGGTCGTGGTCCAGCGGGCCGGGGACGTGATTCCCGAGGTGGTCGGCCCGGTGATGGAAGAGCGCACCGGAGAGGAGCATGAGTTTGTTTTCCCCCATGTCTGCCCGGTCTGCGCCACCCCGGCGGTCCGTCTGCCCGGGGAAGCGGCCTGGCGTTGCCAGAACATGGCCTGCCCGGCCCTGCTGCGGCAAAGCCTGGTCTATTTCACGTCAAAGGCCGGACTGGACGTGGAGGGCCTGGGCAAAAAATGGGTGGAGATCCTGGTGGACAAAGGGCTGATCCATACGCCGGCGGACATCTTCCGTCTTCGGGAAGAGCACCTGCTGACTTTGGAGCGGATGGGGCCAAAGCTGGCCGGGAACATTGTGACCTCCATCGCCCAGGCCAGGGACCGGGCGGACCTGGCGACCCTGATCCGCGCCCTGGGCATCCGCCACGTTGGCGCGCAAACGGCCCGGGTTCTGGCGGACCACTTTCCGGATCTGGACGCTCTGGGCCGGGCGGACCGGGAAGCGCTGCAACTACTCCCGGACATCGGACCAGAGGTGGCTGCCTCCATCCGCGGCTTTTTCACCAATCCGGTCAACCAGCGGCTCCTGGATGATCTGCGGGGGCTGGGGCTTTGGCCACGGGCCGGGGAGCAAGAGAGGGCGGCTGGCGATTCGGATTCCCTGTTCACCGGCAAGCGGATCCTGTTCACCGGAACCCTGCCCGACATGTCCCGCTCCCAGGCTCAGAAGCTGGTGGAGCAGGCCGGGGGAACCGTGGTCGGGGCGATTTCCAAAAAGGTGGATTTTGTCGTCGCCGGAGCCGAGGCCGGATCCAAGCTGACCAAGGCCCGGGAGCTGGGGCTGACGGTTCTGGAAGGGGTGGAGTTCTTGCGGATGCTGGGGCAGGGCAAGTCGTCCTGACCTGCTGCATGCGCGGGCTTCTCCTCGGCAGATGGATCATTTGCTGCGTTTTTTGCCATCGCGCAGTTTCGCTTTTTTGTTTCGTTTTTTTTCAGAACCCTGCTCTGGGCTGTGGGGGATCAATATCCGATGCTGGGCCAGGCGTTGGGCGTCGGAGCGGGCAACGTGCATCGGGTTGCCCATGGGATCTTTTCCGGCGTGGAACATGGCTGTGGCCATGGTGCCCGGGGTCGGCACGAAGCACTGGACCTGCTGCGGTCGCCAGCCTTTGCGGCGCAGCCAATAATTAAGATCAACCATGTCCCGATCCGTACACCCGGGAAAGCCGCTCATCAGATAGGGTACCACGAATTGCTGTTTGCCGGCCCGGGCGGATTGCCGCTGAAAAAGATCAAGGAACTGTTCGAAAACCGCGAAGGAGGGTTTGCGCATCAGGTTTAATACAGTGTTGGATGTATGTTCCGGCGCCAGCTTGAGCTGTCCACCCACAAATCCTTGAATCAGCCGACCAGCAGCCTGAGGGTCTTGGATCAGCAGGTCGAAGCGGACTCCGCTGGCCACCCGGACATGGCGCACTCCAGGCAGAGAGCGAATGTCCTCAAGCATGGCCACCTGGTCTTGCTGGTCAACCCGAAAAAAACGACAGATTTTTGGGTGAAGGCAACTGGCTCGGCGACAGAGACCATGTTTTTTCTCCATATCCTTGTCTCGTGCACAGGTGGCTTGCCACATGTTCGCACTGGGTCCGCCCACGTCGCTGACCACTCCTTTCCAGTGTGTCGCGTCGCCCATCCGCACGACCTCTTCCATAATGGAGCGTTTGCTTCGGGAACTGATCCGCCGACCTTGGTGCAGGGCCAGGGAGCAGAACGAGCAGCCGCCTCCACATCCGCGATGGCTGGTGATGCTGGAGGCGATCATCTCCGCAGCGGGAATCGGCTTGTCGTAGGCTGGATGCGCACGACGAGCGAACGGGAGTTCGTAGAGTGCGTCCATCTCCATTTCCAAAAGGGGAGCCGCTGGAGGGGTAAGTACCAGGAGGCGATCTCCGGACGGATGCAAGGCTGTATCCCGGCCCTGGTGGACATGCTTTTCCAGGAGTTCGGTGGCCTGCAGCAGGGCGCCCGGGGAGCCTTGGATCGATTCCTGAGCTGGGAGTTCCAGAACGGAATGCAGCACGGGCAGTTCCTCTGGCCGGCAGGCAAAAGCCGCTCCGGGTATTTGGAGCAGAGAAAGGACATCCGGTCGTTGCGGAGCAAAGGGCGGGGAGGAGAAACCGGATGCCTCGGCATGATTGGTATGGCTCGCCAAAAGGCGGGCCAGTTCCAGAATGCCACGCTCGGCCATGCCGTACAGTAGCAGATCGGCTTTGCTGTCCAGGAGAATGGAGCGGCGGATCCTGTCCGTCCAGAAGTCGTAGTGGGCGATGCGCCGCAGGGAAGCCTCGATGCCCCCCAGGACGACGAACAAGCCGGGAAAGGCCCTGCGGAGCAGGTTGGTATACACAATACAGGCCCTGTTCGGTCGCGCCCCGGACGTTCCCCCGGGAGTGTAAGCGTCGTCCCGGCGCAACTTGCGAAACGCGGTGTAGTGGGCCAGCATGGAGTCCAGTGCCCCGGCCCCCACTCCAGCGAACAACCGGGGACGACCCATGCGGTGCAGATCCTCCAGGGTATCCCAGCGCGGCTGGGCGATGATTCCCACCCGGAAACCGTTGGCGATCAGCCACCTCCCTAGAAGGGGCACTCCGAAAGCCGGATGGTCAACGTAAGCGTCCCCGCTCACCAGCAAAACATCCAGCTCGTCCCACCCCAGGTCCACCATTTCCCGGGAAGTTGTAGGCAGAAAATCCGGTTGTGCCAGCACAAAATGGCTGGGCATCACGATGATAGCACCGTAGATTGCGTTCCATGGCCAATGGCCGACACCGGAACAAGGCCCGTATTCGTGGTCACCCCCCTGGAGAGAGCCAAAGACAGTCGTTCATCCAATGCTGTGTCCGTCATGGTATATTGTGGGCTCCAGTATGCGGCATGTTGTCCTCTGCATGTGTTTCATCTTGCGAATCATCCAGTTCGTGTAACAGCGCCAGGAGGCGCAAGGGGTCAAAGGGTTTGATCAGAAAATCATCAGCCCCTGCATTGAGAACCGTCTTGTGGTCGACATTCAGGGTATGCGCGGTGACGGCAATGATTGGAATATGCCGAAGCGTCGTCTGCGGATCTCGCAACCGTAAATAACGTTCTCTCTCCAGGCGGCGAATTTCTCGCATCGCCTCCAGTCCATCCATGACCGGCATATGCAGATCCATGATGACAAAGTCAAACTCATGTGTGCTTAGCAGATTGAGAACTTGTTGGCCGTTTTCCGCGACAACAACCTGATGTCCAGCCGATTCAAGAATCTTCCGCAGGGAAAGCTGGTTCAGCGGTTCATCCTCAGCCACCAGAATCGTCAACATTCTTGGGGTATTCAGAAATTTACGGTCAGAATCCGAATTGCCTTTCGTGACAGCGTAGGGTGCCAGCTCCTCATTGCTGATCGCCGCGGCAGTGAAGGGCAATACCACGTGGAAGGTGGTGCCTTTACCCGGCACGCTTTCAATGGAGATGTTTCCTTGCATCAACCCGACAAGTCGACGGACAATGGTCAGTCCAAGACCGGCCCCCTGGTGGAAGCGGGTGTAGGACTCTTCGGCCTGGGTGAACGCTTCAAGAAGACGTTCCAGATTTTCATCCGAAATGCCGATGCCTGTATCCGAGATCGAAAAGAGGATGCGCAGGTCCCCTGTGGCGGTGAACGGAAGAAGGTGGGCTTCCAGTTCGACATGGCCCTTGGCGGTGAATTTCACGGCGTTGCCCAAAAGATTGAAAAGAATCTGGACCAGGCGGGCTTCGTCACCGACAATCCAGGTCGGAAGGGTCGAATCCAGACGACAACCCAGGGTTATTCCTTTGGTTTGGGCTGTTGACGCAAAGATTTCACACACCGATCGACCGAGTTCCAGGGGATTGAATCGCTTTTGCTGGAGTTCCACCTTGCCGGTTTCAATCCGAGAAAGGTCCAGGATGTCCACCAGCAACCGTCCAAGACGATTGGCCGAGACAACGGCGTTGCTCACGTATTGCCGTTGTTTCTCGTCGAGATCAGTGGTCATCAAGACCTGCATCATGCCGGTGATGCCGTTCAAGGGGGTTTGAATTTCATGGCTCATATTGGCCACGAATTCGTTTTTGACCTGATTGGCCGCCTTGGTTTGTTGCATGGCTTGCGACAACTCACTTTCAGCCTGTTTCAGGCTGGTTATGTCGGTGACCATGGCAAAGGAGCCAATAAACGTTTCGTGAGCATCGAACATGGGGGTGGCCGATACTCTGGTCCAGACAGGATGCCCGTCTCTGTGCAGGTAACGTCGTTCATAGGATTCGCTGCGCCCCCGACGTCGCATTTGGCGGCTGGAGAGGTGATCCTGCCATTCATCGGCCAAGACCAGGTCGCCGATATATTTTCCCAGGAGTTCCTCTGACGGATATCCAAGCATCTTCAGCAGAGTCTCGTTGGCAAAGGTGATACGCTCATCGGCGTTCCAGACCCAAATGCCTTCGTTGGCCGTTTCAACAATGATTCGATAGCGATGTTCGCTTTCACGCAGTTTATCCTCTATGCGTCGTTGTTCAGAGATGTCGCTGATAGCCAGACGGAACACCTGTGATGCCCCATCCTGTTGACTCGTTCCTTCAAGACGGGCCCAGAAGGTACCCTGGTCCCCCCTGGACATCCGGATTTCGAAGACCTGACGGGAACCGGTTTCGAAAAGGCGTTGGCGATGCCGGTAGAACAGGGGATGGTCTTCCAGAAGTATAAATCGAGGAAACGGCCTGTGAATCAGTTCAGACCGAGGAATGCCAAGCAGTTGCGAGGTAGTCAGATTGGCTTCCAAAACCATGTTTCGTTTATTCAGCGTGCAGTATCCCACTGGAGCCAGATCATACAGGTCGAAGTATCTGGCACGACTGGCTTCCAGGGCGTTTTGGGCATCACGCAGTTCCTCGTTCTGGATTTCCAGTTCGATTTGATGCACATGCAATTCATGCATCAGTTTGCTGATCTCATCCGGCGAGAGATCTTCGAAGTTTTTGGGAGTGCTTTGGTGCAACCGTTCCATTGCTTTACGGCGTAATTCCTCCGGGCTTGGCAACCAGGAACGACGTTCTTCATCATTGGATTTCGTGGCCGGAACGACAAAACGAGAAGGTGTGGACATGGTGAAAGAGTCTTTGATTGGTGTCGTTGGAAGGGAAGGGATTGGGGGCAACTCTGGGAGCGTTGCCTGCGCGGGGCAGTGACGCATGGCTGTGCTTGATTGGCTGTAACCGAATCCGGATAGGCCAGCAATCATCACCTTTGCAACGACACCGCTTCTTGGTTAGTCTTGCGGTGATGGCCCCGTGCTCACCCTTCAAAGACCATCTTCAGGGGCCATGACCAGAGGCTGTCCAAAGGTTCCCGAGGAGCTTCCGATAAACGCCTCGGAGAAGCTCCTGAGACGTCTCCGAGAAATATATCCGTGAGGTTGATCGCAGCACCGGCCCAAGGTTTCTTCGTGGACTTCGAGGCACGTTGATGTTCAGGATATGTCAACAAGGACAGGGATAACAAGCGGTCCCGAAAGGGACTCAATGCGCAAACACAACAAGGAACACGCAATGACCAAAAGCCTCCCCAGCAAGGAGAACGGCCCGGTAGGGCATGATCGAAAAACCGACCTCATTCAGTGGAATGGAGACCTGCACGGCGACAACAGCGTGGAGGGGTTGAAGCGGGATATTGTCCGCCATGTGGTGACCAGTCTGGGCAACGACTATGCCCGCCCAAGTGAATATACATACTATCATGGCCTGGCTTTGGCCATACGGGACAGGATGATCAGCCAGTGGATCAAGACCCAGCGATCTTACTATAAAGAACAGGCAAAACGTGTCTACTATCTCTCCATGGAGTACCTGCCCGGCAAGTCGTTGATGAACAGTCTGCATTGCCTGGGAATGCAAGATATGGCCAAGGCAGCTCTGGCGGATTTCGGCCTGGAACTGGAAAATGTTGCCGAGGTGGAGTGGGATGCCGGCCTGGGCAACGGTGGTCTCGGACGATTGGCCTCCTGCTACCTGGATTCCATGGCCACCCAATGCATTTCTGGATACGGATATGGAATTCGTTATGATTACGGAATGTTTCACCAGGTCATCGAGGACGGAGCCCAGGTGGAGCATCCGGACAATTGGACCAAGCACGGAACTCCTTGGGAATTTGACCGAGCGCGGTTCATGAAGGCGGTCAATTTTTTTGGCCGGGTACATACCTGGGTCGACGATCAGGGGCGATTGCGACATGATTGGGTAGAGACGGAAAAAGTTTTGGCCATGGCCTGCGACCTGCTTGTGCCCGGCTTCCGGAATGGTCAGGCCATCAACATGCGGCTTTGGGCCGCCAAGTCGGACACGGAATTCAACCTGGATTTCTTCAATACCGGTGACTATATCGGCGCCCTGGAAGCCAAAATCAGGGACGAAACCATCTCCAAGGTTCTGTATCCCAGTGACGAAAAGCTTCAGGGACGGGTGCTCCGTCTCTGTCAGCAGTACTTCTTCGTTGCTGCCTCTCTGGAAGACATTCTGCGCCGTTACAAGAAAAAATTCAGCAGCTTCGACAGATTGCCGGAAATGGTGGTCATCCAGCTCAACGATACCCATCCGACCATCGCCGTGCCAGAGCTGATGCGCATTTTGGTGGATGAGGAGCTGTTGGACTGGGACATGGCCTGGGACCTGTGCACACGGGTTTTTGCCTACACGAACCACACTGTTTTACCAGAGGCTTTGGAGACCTGGCCCTGCTCACTGATTCAACGTGTTCTGCCCCGGCACATGGAAATAATCTACGAAATCAACCAACGCTTTCTGCAATGGCTGGACAGCCTGGATGACGGGCACCCAGACCCTGGCGGACGAAAATCCCGCTTGTCCGTAATACAGGAACATCCGGAAAAAGCCGTGCGCATGGCCAACCTGGCGATTATCGGCAGTTTTTCGGTCAATGGCGTGGCAGCCATGCACACGGAGATCATCAAAAGCAGTCTGTTTTCGGAATTCCACGCCATCTTTCCCGGGCGTTTCCGAAATGTGACCAACGGTGTCACGCCCCGTCGTTGGCTGAACCAATGCAATCCCGAATTAACCGCATTGATTTCCGAAAAAGTTTCCGGAAATTGGCTCTACAGTCTGGATCGATTGCGTGAACTGGTTCCCCATGCCGAGGATCCGGCCTTTCGGGCCAGGTGGCGGGAGGTCAAGCAGGAGAACAAAAAGCGCCTGACAGCCTACGTGGCCCGCAAGCTGGGCTTTGATTGCAACCTGAATGCCATGTTCGATGTGCAGGTCAAGCGCATCCATGAATACAAGCGCCAACTCCTCAATGTCTTACATGTGATCACGCTTTACAATCGAATCAAGGCCGACCCTTCCCAGGATATCGTCCCACGAGCCGTTTTCTTCGGCGGCAAAGCCGCTCCGGCCTATACAATGGCCAAGCTGATCATCCGGTTGATCAACGGCGTCGCAGATGTGGTCAATACTGATTCAGATGTGAACGGCCGGTTGCAGGTCATCTTTTTGCCCAACTATTGCGTTTCTCAGGCCGAGCGGATCATTCCGGCAACGGAACTTTCGGAGCAGATCTCCACGGCCGGTTACGAGGCCTCCGGTACCGGAAACATGAAGTTCGCGCTCAATGGGGCGTTGACCATCGGTACCCTGGACGGGGCCAATGTGGAAATGCTGGAGGAGATCGGAGCGGAAAACATGTTCATTTTTGGCCGCACAGCAGATGAGATCAAGGCCTTGCGCCGCGAGGGGTACAATCCCTGGCATTTTTGCGAAAACGATCCGGAACTGAAGCAGGTACTGTCCATGATCTCCAATAACGTCTTTTCTCCGCAAAAACACGGCCTGTTTGCGCCGGTTATCGACAATCTGCTGCATCGTGGCGACTATTTTTGCGTCCTGGCTGACTACCGGGCCTACGTGGCCTGCCAGGAACTGGTCAGTGCACTCTACCGTGACCAGGACGAATGGACCCGCCGCTCCATCCTGAACACCGCCAACATGGGCAAATTCTCCAGCGACCGTTCGGTCATGGATTA
Organism: Desulfovibrionales bacterium; assembly: GCA_007693505.1. Taxonomy (GTDB): domain Bacteria; phylum Desulfobacterota; class Desulfovibrionia; order Desulfovibrionales; family Desulfonatronaceae; genus Desulfonatronum. Next base: position 31,670 of record REDL01000032.1, read on the forward strand.
CGCCCAGGAGATCTGGGGCGTGGAACCGTTGGCCTGTCTGTTGTGACCCTGAAGTACCTCCGGGCTCAGTCGTTTTGTGAGAAGAGTCCTCAGGGCGACTGAGCCAAATCACGACTGGGAGCTCATCCGGGAGCCCATTTGGGAGCGAACCAGCAGGGCGTTGATCACCGAATCCGGGAGGCGGGCCACGGTCCAGGCCAGGATCCAGAGGAAGACCAGGGAAAAGGCCATCCTGGCCCAGAGTATACCGCTGAGGTCCGCACCCAGCAGGAGCATCAGCAGGGTGTCCTCAATCAGACTGTGGCACAGGCCCATGAAGGTCAGGGCCAGAAAGATGTCCTTGGCGGGAATTCGCCCGGAGCGGGCTTCGTGGATGATCAGCCCGCCGCCGTAGGACAGGCCCAACGTCATGCCGACAATGGTGATGGTTCCGGCTTCCCGGCCGATGCCCATGGATTTGAGCAGCGGGGAGAGCAGGCGGATCATCAGGTCCGTGACCCCCAGGCGCTTGAGCACGTCCAGAAGCATAAGCATGATCAGCACGATCATCGCGATACCTGCCAGGTTCCGGATTTCCCGCACCATCCAGGCCGCCCAGCCCGTTGGCGGCGCATCCGGGATCCAGGACGGCTGCACCGGCGCGGTCCCCCAGTCCAACCACCCATAGCACAGATAAAGCAGCCAGCCACAGAGCATGGCCGCCCCAATGCGCACGAACAGCTGGGTGCGCACCCGGGCCCCGGAACGCCCGGCGATGCTCAACTCCACGGGCAGTCCATGGGCAATAAGCATCATGGTCGCCAACACCGTGACCTGGGCTGAGGTTAAGGGGGACTCCGGCAGCAAGGTGATCAGGACCACTGCCGCGGCATAGAGATTGGTCAACATGGCCGTGGCCCAGACCAGCCCCATGGTCCCTGGCAACCCGAACAATTCCATCACCGGCCCCATGGACTGCCCGACCAGAACGACCAAACCCAGCTCCTGCAGAACCTTCATCACGACCATGACAGGAACCATAATTTTGAACAGCGCAGCGCAAACCCGCAGGGCGTCACGGACATTCTTTGTTGCAAAGGCTGCCAGAAGGGAGAAGCACTGAATTGACATTGCCATGGGAGTGCTCAAAGATGAAAATTTTACGCCATCGTTGTGATACCAACAGTGGTACTTGACTTGGTTGCCTCGAGCCGTGCATTGGGCGTGAATGGAGAAAAAACGCGATGTATAGATTGATGCTCTTTTGGCCTTGCTTGTTCAGCAGCAGTAATTTGTTGCACTATATTTCGACGGTCCTGAATCATCTGAACCATGGAATGCTTCATGGGTCGTAACTATCGCCACGAGTGGTTGCTGCTGGGAGCAACATTGCTGGTCCTGGGTGGCTTATTCACGGCTTTTCTTTCCAGAGAGTTCCGTCTGATGAACACGCAGGAACAGGAACGACTGGAACTGCAGACAAACACCCTTCAGGAAACAATGCAACATCATTTTGTCTCCATAGACCGGGCCCTCTCAAGCCTCATCACTGTTGTGGTCAATCCGCAACGGCCCGCGGACGACTTTGATCTCGCCGGGATGCTGATGACCGCCTTTGCCGAGGCCATGCCGGTGGCGCACTCATTGATCGTCACCGATGCAGATGGCCTGGTCCGGGCCGCCAGCCATTCCGAGATGGTCGGGGCCATAATCCATGACCACCCATCGTTCCAGTCCCAATGGTCCGCTCCGGACCATACCGGCCTTTTTATTCAGGCTACTTCCGTGGTTGCCCGGGAAATCTGGACGGTTCAAGCCGTTCGGATCATTCCGGGCAGAGATGGAGAATTTATCGGTATCGTTGCCTTGGCGCTCGACCCAGCCTACCTCCATTCCCTGCTCAACGCGGTGCGTACCGCCTCCGGCATGCATGCCGCATTCATGCATGGGGAATCAGGGTGGGGTCTTTCCACAATAGAGCAAAGCGGGTTCCTGGAAGCGGCTCCCCTGGAAACCCTTTGGCACATTTTTCCGGGAGGGGAGGCCGGAGTTATCAGCGCTTCGCACGAGATCCAGCCGGATTCGTTGAACATCACCAGTCCGTTACAGGTCCTGGTGGCCAGGGAAAAAGCCGAGGCGCAAGCCCTTTGGAAAAGACGGCGTGACCATTTAGCTGGTCTGTTCGTACTGCTTGCGGTTCTGCCTATTCCGGTCTTGTACGTCAACCAGCGGCGACGAATGGCTGTCGAGAACCAGGTGAAAGCCTCGGAGCAGGCTCTGGTGGAGAAAAATCTGGAATTGGAGCGCTTCTTTACGTTGTCTTTGGACATGCTCTGCATTGCCGACATCCAGGGGCGATTCACCCGGTTGAATCCGGAGTGGGAGGCCGTGCTGGGTGTTCCGCTGGCAGATATCGAAGGCCGAAAATACCTGGATTTCGTTCATCCGGATGATGTCGAACACACCAACATTGCCGGCTCGAGGTTGCAAGCCGGAGAAGACCTGCATTTTTTTGAAAACAGATTACGCTGTGCGGACGGGGAGTATCGCTGGATCGAATGGCGTTCCAAGTCCCATGGAGAAAAAATCTATGCTGCGGCTCGGGATGTAACGGATCGCAAGCGCACTGAGGAGGCGTTGATCCGGGCCGAGACACGCTACCGCAGCATTTTTGAACGAGCCGTGACCGGTATTGCGTTTGCCGACGAGCATTGCAATATTCTTACCCACAATGAAAGCTTCCAAAGCTTGATCGGGTATTCGTCGGATGAATTGATCGGCATGCATTTCAGCCAGTTTACCCATCCTGACGACTCCCCAAGGGAACTCCAGTTTTATCAGCAGATGGTCGCTGGAGAACGGAATGACTATCGGTTGGAAAAGCGCTACATCACCAAGTCCGGGCAGGTCCTCTGGGTGGATCTCTCCGTTGCTGCGGTTCGGGACGAGCAGGGGCGCATGAGTAACATCGTGGGCCTGGTTGTGGATATTTCCGAGCGGAAACAGGTGGAACGAGAACTGCTACAGGCCAAGGAGGCGGCCGAATCCGCATCCAGGGCAAAAAGCGATTTTCTGGCGAACATGAGCCATGAAATCCGTACTCCGCTGAATGCCGTGATTGGCTTGACCCAGCTCTGTCTGGAATATGACCTGGAACCCCGGCTGCGAGACTATCTGCAGAAGGTCCTGCGTTCTTCCAGAATGCTCTTGGCTATCCTCAACGAGATTTTGGACTACTCTCGGATCGAATCCGGGCGATTGCTCCTGGAACAGCGATTTTTTCCTCTTGCCTCGGTGATTGACCAGTTGGCAACACTTCTGGAGGTGCAGGTCAGGGAAAAAGGACTTAAGCTCTCCTTGCATGTCGAGCCGGATGTTCCCTGTTTCATTGAAGGAGATTCCCTGCGTCTGGAGCAGTCCCTGAGTAACCTGCTCGGCAATGCCGTGAAGTTTACCGAACAAGGCAGGGTGGAACTGCACGTCAGTGTGCAGCATCAGGATGCGGAACGGGTGCAGTTGCGGTTTGTCGTCACTGATACGGGCATCGGAATCAACCCGGAAATCCGGGACCATTTGTTCACCATGTTTACCCAGGCCGACACGTCCACGACCCGGAAGTTCGGCGGTACCGGCCTCGGATTGGCCATCAGTAGGCGTTTGGCGGAAATGATGGGAGGGGGCCTGGATTTCGAGAGCATTCCGGGTCAGGGGAGCACCTTCATTTTTACCGCGAACTTCCGCTATCAGTACGAGCCGAAACCGGTCCAACTTCCTGAATTACCATCAGCTTTGGCTGAGGCGAGCGGGGCTTCCTCATCCGGACAGCACACAACAGAAAAAGATGACCCTTATTCCGAAACTCTCCCAATGAGGACGGCTCTTCAAGAGCAGGAGGGCCGCGATGCGCATTCTTCACGGTCGATACGCAGTTTGGATTTGCAGGCCATACAGATCGTCCTGGACGAAATGATTCATTTGGTAGAGGGTGGGGATCTGGTGGCTGAAGAGGTCCTCAAACGCCTGGAGCAGGCGTTTGAGGACCGAGAGCCGTCATTCGTCGCGGAGGTGCGTCGTAACCTGGATCGTTTTGATTATGAGGCTGCTTCCACATTGCTGAAGGCAAAACGAGCCGTGGTGTCGCCCTTCCCCCACAAAAAACGAGGAGTGTAGGGGATGTCTGAAATGAGAGCATCCAAGTCCGTATTGATCGTGGATGATGTTCCCGTCAATATCCAGGTTCTGGCCGAAGCCTTGCGTGTGGATTACCGGGTACGGATCGCAGCCAGCGGCGCTAAGGCGCTGGCCATTGCCGCGTCCGATGACCCACCGGATATTATTCTACTGGATGTGATGATGCCGGAGATGGACGGCTATGAGGTTTGTCGCCTGCTGAAAAATGATCCGGTAACCAAGGAAATACCCGTCATCTTCATCACGGCCAAAACCGATAGCGAGGATGAGGCCCGGGGCTTGAATCTCGGGGCCGTGGACTATATTGCCAAGCCGTTCAGTATCCCGGTGGTCAAAGCCAGAGTGCGCACCCATGTTGACTTGAAGGTTCGAACGGAGCTGCTTGAGCAGCTGGCCATGCTGGACGGATTAACGGGAATCGCCAATCGGCGCAGTTTCGAGCAAAGTTTGGAGCAGGAATGGAAACGTGCATCCCGCAATGCTCTGCCCATCAGTGTCGTGATGATTGATATCGATTATTTCAAACCCTACAATGATCATTACGGACATGGCGCTGGAGACGTCTGTCTGCAGCAGGTGGCTGCGGCCCTGCGCTCGGAAATCCATCGGCCCATGGACGTCGTGACCCGTTTCGGTGGCGAAGAATTCGCGGCGTTGCTCCCGGAAACGGATGCAGACGGCGCGCTGGTCATTGCCAGGGCGTTTTGCAGGGCTGTAGCGAATCTGAACCTTCCGCACGGTTACTCCCTCACGGCGGATCATGTGACCGTTTCTGTTGGTCATGCCACTACCATTGCTTTGCCGGACAAATCTTCCAGGGAGCTGGTGAACGCCGCGGATAAGGCACTCTACGAAGCCAAAAATAGTGGTCGCAACCGAATTTATCCTGAAGCTGGCCAGCTTCATTGAGACCTCCTTCACCATCAACATGCATCGAGTCCGGTGCGAACTGTTTTTTGCATCACATCCATCACCAACATATGACAGTACATTATCGCCTGTCCCTCAGGCTGCTTGTTTCTTTGCTCTGTTTTGGTTTCCTGTTTTTCTCCGGCATCATCATGGAGAAAATCGCTGCATCGGAAGCTGCGCCGGGAACTGCTTCGGTGGCCGGTCCCGACGCCTCTCCCGAAACCGTGCGTATCGCCGTGGTTCACGATGGCGCTTCATGGTTTCACGATGAGTTGTTGGTACTGGTCCAGGCGGAACTGGATGCGCTATTGGCAGGTCGGGAGATACGCTGGATTGAACAGCCGGAGTTGAACGCGGAGTTGGATGCTGACCGCCTTGCCTCACATTTGCAATTGGCCCTGGATGAGCCGAAAACCGACCTTGTCCTTGCATTGGGCACTCTGGCCACGATTTTGGCAGCCAGGGAGTCGACCATCCTCACAAAACCAGTGGTCGGCGGACTGATCCCCGAAGCAACTATTCTGGACCTGCCCATTGATGCCAGTGGCGCTTCTACCCAAACGAACCTGACCTTTGTGGCCAACCCACGGCGGATCAAGGACGATATCCAGGCGTTTCATCGACTGACTGCGTTCAGCCATCTGCACGTCCTGGTGGATCGACAATTGCTTCAAGGCCTGCCGCGTATTGACGTGTTGGCGCAAAGGATGGCTGGCCAGTTGCCTGGCCATCCGGACCTGCGCGTCAGCATCCTGCCCATGGACGGTCAGGCCGCGCCAGTTCTGGACGGACTTCCGGAAAACATCCAGGCTGTCTATCTGACACCGGCTCTGCGCATGTCAGAGTCAGAGAGGGATGTTCTTCTCCAAGGATTGATTGCCCGAAAAGTCCCTACCTTTTCCCTGATTGGACGCTCGGAGGTAGAGCGTGGCGTACTGGCCGGCCTGGCTCCCGGTGACATGGGCCGCATTGCCCGGCGAATCGCCCTGAACATCCAGCAAGTGTTGCTGGGTCAGGATGCTGGAAGTCTCCAGGTTCTGCTCCAGGAAGAAGATGCCTTGGTTGTCAATGCCCGCACCGCGGAACAAATTGGTTTTTCGCCGACATTCACGGCCTGGATCGAGGCCACTTGGCTGGATCGCCCCAGCCTGGAGGATGCACCGCCTTTGACATTGGATCAGGCCATGCGCCTGGCCCTGGAACACAACGCAGGTCTGGACGCCGAACGTTTCCGCCGGGACGCGGCGCGGCGCGACCATGACCTGGCCGGTTCCCGGTTGCTGCCCCAGGCCGTGGGGCAGGTCCAGTATCAGCGCCTGGACGCGGATCGGGCCCAGGCATCCCTGGGCCTTTTTCCGCGAGAACGGACCACGGCCGGAATCGTACTGCGCCAGATGATCTTCGACGATGCCCTGATCAGCGCCTGGAGAGCAACGGATCACCTGTCGCGTTCCCAAAGCCGGGAGCTGGAGTCCGTGCGCCTGGACGTGCTGGCCGAAGCCGGGCAACGCTATCTGCAACTGCTCTCGGCCCAGGCAATGCTGCGCATTGACCGGGAAGTCCTCCAACTGACCCAGACCCACCGCCAAATGGCCCGAACCCGGCATCAGATCGGCGTCTCCGGACCTGAGGACGTGTATCGCTGGGAATCCGAGACAGCGCAACGCAAGAGCGCCGTGTTCGCGGCCCAGACCCGGGTGGAGCAGTCCCGTTTCGCTCTGAACCAGACCCTGGGCATGGACCAGGACCAGCAATGGGCTGTGCAGGACATTCTCCTTGGCGACGATGAGTTCGCCTTCCTGGACAAGCAATTGAACGGATTGCTGCGCACCGTGGCTGACTGGGAACGACTTCGACCTTTTTTTGTCGAACTGGCCCTGGACCTCTCCCCGGAGATCAAGGCCCTGGAGGAAGTGGCCACGGCCCAGAAAATCGATCGGGACCGCCTGCGTCGCCGGTTTACCACCCCGAGCCTGCACGCCCAATTCAGCTATGATCGTGAACTGGCCGCTGACCGTCCCGGAGCCGGCCCCCTGCCGTTTTCCCTTCCAGAAGCCGACCGCAACGAATGGGCCGTGGGCTTGGCCCTGAGCATGCCCCTGTTTGAGGGGGGAGGGCGGTTTCATGAATTGCGCCAGGCCGAGGACCAGCTGCAGGGCTTGGCGCGGACAAGGAACCAGGCCGAGCAAATGGTTGCCCAGCGGGTCAGAGCCGCCCTCGTTGCCATGCAGAGTTCACACCCAAACATCCGCCTGACTCGGGAAGCGGCCCGGCTGTCCAGGGAATCCCTCCGCGTGGTTCAGGACAAATACGCCCGGGGCGTAGCCACCATTCTCGATCTTTTGGACGCCCAGAATCAGGTGGCCGTGCAGGATCAGGCCGCGGCCCTGGCTGTTTACAGGTACCTTGGCGACCTCTTGGAATGTCAGCGGGCTTTAGCTTGGTTTGAGGTGGATAAAACGGATGCGGAGAAGCAGACATTTCTGGACGCGATGCAGATGCATCTCATGATGGGAAACTGAGGAAACGGGCCGTGAAAAAAGCTTTGGCAAATTGCCTTGCAAAAGGCGATCGGCTTGTCGCCCTTTTCTGTTTCTGTTGGCTATGTTGCAGAAGAGGGCGTCTCACACTGAATGCATTACGGAGCAGTTCGTCGTGATATTTCATCGACTTGTTTTTGTTCTGTGCGCCGCATTTCTGGCAGTCGGCTGTGCTGAGCCTGACCAGCCATACGTCCCGGGACCTCGGCCAGTGAAAACCGTTACCGTGGAAGCGCCCCGTGACCATGTTGCGCGCAGTTTTTCCGGCATTGCCCAGGCTGCCAGGGACACGGTGCTCAGCTTCCGGATTGCCGGTGTGCTTCAGGAACTCTCCGTGCAGGTGGGAGACCGGGTTCAGGCCGGAGGACTGATCGCTGAACTGGACTCGCGGGATGTTGAACTCAAGGTTCTGGAATTGGAAGCCCTGACCGCCCAGGCTCAGGCGGCCTTCAACCAGGCCCGGGCCGATTATGAGCGTGTCCGGGGGTTGTACGAGGTAGGCAGCGTGAGCAAAAGCGATCTGGATCAGGCCCAGGCCGGTTTTGAAACGACCCGGGCCCAACTGGCCGCGGTGAGCAAAAACCTGGCCCAGGCTCGGCTGAACCGCTCCTTCACCAGGCTTGTTGCACCCACGACCGGAAGCATTTCCCAGGTGCCGGTGGAAAATTTTCAGACCCTGCAGGCTGGACAGCCTGTTGCCGTGCTCAGCACGGATGAAGAACTGGAATTCGAGGCAGGCATTCCAGACCGCCTGATTCACCAGCTTCGGATTGGGGATCCGGCTGAGGTGGTCTTTGACGTGCTCCCGGACAAGGCCTTTTCCGCGGTCGTCAGCGAGGTGGCCATTACCACCGGTCCGCTCAGCGCTTTTCCGGTCACATTGCGTTTAGAGAAACCCACCCAGCGCATTCGTCCCGGAATGATCGGCTCGGTCCGATTCAACCTGCCCCACAATGCGAACACTGATTCTTTGGAACCCTTCACCGTGATTCCGTCGGAGGCGGTTTTCGGACTGTCCACCGGGGAACAAATGGTCTGGCTTGTTGATCCGGACTCCAAGACCGTTCATCGCCGACAGGTCACAGTGGGCCGCTTGGTCCCCGAAGGATTGCAAATCCTGGACGGTCTTGCCGGTGGGGAAATCCTGGTGACCCGCGGGGTGCATCGCTTGGAGGAAGACCAGGAGGTCCGCATCCTCGAGAATGGATCCTGATGGACCTTAAGCCCGAAATTGGCGCCTGTACCTGACGTACGCACATGACGCACGTACCTGGCGTCTGTATCTCGTCTCCAGGAATCCTGCATAGCTCTCCACCTTTTGCCTTTTGCACCCGACGCCCCATGAATCTTGCTGCCTTTTGCATCCAGAACAACCGCACGTCCCTGGTTATCCTTGTCCTGCTGGCCTTTCTCGGCGTAACCACCTACCTGAACATCCCCCGCCTGGAGGATCCGGAATTCACCGTGCGCACAGCCCTGGTGATCACCTCCTTTCCTGGGGCATCGCCGCAGCGTGTGGAGGAGCTGGTCACCGACAAGCTGGAGGAACGCATCCGGGAGATCGCCGAGGTGGACTACATCACCTCACAATCCATGTCCGGGGTGTCCATCATTCAGGTGAACATCCAGCAACGATTCAAGGATCTGGATCCGATCTGGCAGAATCTGCGCAACAAGGTGACTGATGCCGCGCCGAATCTGCCGGAAGGGGTCCTTCCGCCCCTGGTCAATGATGAATTTGGTGATGTTTTCGGCATCCTGATTGCCCTGACCGGTGACGGGTTTACTTACCGGGAGCTGAAGGACAAGGCGGAAATTGTTCGGGATCAGTTTTTGCTCCTGGAAGACGTGGCCAAGGTGGACATCTACGGCATTCAGGAAGAACGTATTTTCGTGGAATTCTCCAATGCCAGGCTTGCCGAATTCGGTTTCAGTCCGGCTCAAGTAGTCCAGCTGCTGCACGCCCAGAATGCCATCCAGCCCAGCGGCGTGGCCCTGGTCGGCTCGGAGCGGGTTGTCATTGAGCCCACCGGGGAATTCACTTCCCTGGACAACCTGGCTTCCACCACCTTTCGCCTGCCGGGCCGGGCTGAAAGCATTGCCTTGCGGGATTTCGCCACCATCACCCGCGACTACCAGGACCCTCCAGGGCCCATGGCCCGGTTTGACGGCGAGCGGGCCATGATTCTGGCCGTGAGCATGGCCCAGGGCGGCAAGATCACGGACCTGGGAGACCGGGTTGAAGAGCGCCTGGAGTCGTTGCGGGCCGGCCTGCCCATCGGCCTGGACCTGGACATCCTGCTTTTTCAACCCGACTTCGTGCGGACGGCCATTGACGATTTCATGATCAATCTGGCGTTGGCCTTTGTCTTTGTTGTCGGGGCCATGTTCGTGTTCACGGGGTTGCGGACCGGCATCGTGGCCGGACTGGTCATCCCCATGTCCATCCTGACCTGTATCGCCTTGATGCCCTTGTTCGGCGTGGATCTGCAGCGGGTGTCCATTGCCTCGTTCATCATCGCGTTGGGCCTGCTGGTGGCCAACGGCGTGGTGGTTAGTGAAAATATTCTGGTGCGCCTGAATCGGGGGGAGGACCGCCTGGGCGCGGCCACCCAGGCGGTACGGGAGCTCTGGTTTCCGCTGCTGACCGCATCCCTGACCACCATCTTTGCCTTCATGCCCATTCCCATGGCCCAGTCCGAGACCGGGGAATACACCATGTCCTTGTTCATCGTGGTCAGCCTGACGTTGCTGCTGTCCTGGATCTTTTCCCTGACCATGGTCCCCCTGCTCAGCTTCTACTTTCAAAGGCCGCGCAAAGCGGAACAGCAAAAAGGAAACGACCCGTTTCCCGGTTTCTGGTACCGAAAATTCCGAGGGATGTTGCTCTTCTGTCTCCAACGTCAGCTCGCCTTTGTGGTTTTTGCCCTGCTGCTGACCATTGGCGGAGCCGCGGCATTCCGCCTGGTGCCGACCATGTTTTTTCCACCCAATGACCGGGAAATGTTCACCATTGAATTCTGGCAGCCCTTTGGTACGGATATCCAGGTGACAGCCGAACGGCTGCATGAACTGGAGGAACACCTGCTCCGTCAGGAAGGGGTGCTCTCCCTGGGAGCATTTATCGGCTCGGGCGGGCCGCGCTGGTATCTCTCCCTGAACCCGGAACAGAATAATCCCAATTATGCGTTTGTGATCGTGAATACCCGGTCCCTGGATGACGTCACCCCCCTGATCCAGACTGCCAGGGCCTTTCTGGACGATCGGTTTCCGGACACCCGGCATACGGTGCGTCGTCTGGAGCTGGGCCCCCCTGTCGGCGCACCGGTCCAGATCCGCATCGCCGGCCCGGATATCGATGACCTGTATCGTCTTCGCGACGCCGCCATCCAGGCCATTGCTCCCATTGACGGGATCAGTTCCATTCATGACGACTGGGGGGAGTGGACCAAGAAGATGGTCGTGGATGTCAACCAGGAACAGGCCAAGCGCATTGGTTTGTCCACCCAGGACATCGCCCTGTCCCTGCAGACGCAAATTTCCGGTCTTACCGCCACCCAGTTCCGGGAAGGCGACAACCTGGTGCCGGTGGTGGTGCGGGCCCAGGAGAGCTTTCGCAAGGATCTGGGCAATATCGAAGGATTGAACGTTTATGGTTTTCACAATGGGCATAGTGTGCCCCTGCTGCAGGTGGCCACTACCCGTTTGACCTGGCAGCCCAGTGATATCCGGCGCAGGGATCAGACCCGGACCATGACCGTGAAGGTGGAAATTTCCGGACGCTATGCCGCGGATGTGCTCGACGAAGTCCAGGCGGCGATGATGGACGTGCAGCGCTCGGATACATGGCTGGAAGCATATTCCGTGGAATACGGCGGTGAGGTGGAGGAAAGCGCCAAGGCCAACGCCTCGGTCATGGCCGGTGTGCCCCTGGCCATGGGGCTGCTGGCCCTGGTGCTTATTGTCCAATTCAACTCCATCCGGCGCTTCCTGATCATCCTGCTGACCATCCCGCCGATGATGGTCGGCATCAGCGCCGGACTGCTGCTTACCAGGGAACCTTTTGGATTCATGGCCATGCTGGGCATGATCAGTCTCGTGGGCATCATCGTGAACAACGCCATTTTAATTCTGGATCGGATGGAAATTGAGCGATCCGAGGGCAAATCCGAGCAGGAACTGGTGGTCAATGCCGTACAGGAACGGCTTCGGGCCATTTTCCTGACCGCGGCCACCACGATCATGGGTCTGGTCCCCTTGGCCTTGCTGGGCGGTGACATGTGGCGACCCATGGCCAATGTCTTGATTTTCGGCCTTTCCTTTTCCTCCCTGTTCACCCTGATCCTTTGTCCGGTGCTCTATGCCATGTTTTTCCGAATCCGCTTTCCGCGGGAAACTGAGGAAAACGCAACTGCACATCACGGCAATGGGGCATGAAGCAAATGGCGACGGGAACCTGCTTGCCGCATTGGATGGCGGTGCCCGGATTACTGTCGAAGCCGGGCTTGTGAGAGCGCCCCTGCGTCTCCTTCGAGAGCGCCACATCGACGGGATTGAGATCCGTGACGCCGCGGAATATCTTGCTGTATTGAGCGCGTGAGGAATCGGCGGGACAAGCTGATCGCCCTCCCAGGGTACGAGGCCGATATCCAGGCGCTTTCCCTGTCAGACATTCAGGAAGATATATGGGCCGTGGACGAAAAAATTCTACCCAGCCTCATGCTCCATGGCCAGCTTGATGATCTGTCCCAGTCCTTTGACATTGAGTTTCTCCCGGATGCGGCGGATGTAGCTGCTGACGGTGCGAGGGTCCAGGCCGGACTGTTCGGCGATGTCCTTGGGCCTGATGCCTTCGGCCAAGAGCAAAAAGACCTGGTACTCGCGTTTTGAGAGGATTTTCGAGTAGTTCGGCGGGCCGTCATTGTTTTTGAGCAGCGGGCTGTAGGCTCCGGCCAGTCTGGCGACGTGTTCCTTGGAGCTGACGAAAGACACGTACGGGAGATGCGAGCAAGCCCGGAGAAGGCTTTGAGTTTCTTGGTTTTCGTTTTG
>REDL01000057.1 GCA_007693505.1 Desulfovibrionales bacterium
GAATTTCTTGGAGCCGACGATCAGAATTGAACTGACGACCTGCTGATTACGAATCGGCAAGTATAAACTTCACTCTTTTTCATTTTTCTACTCAAAACTGTTGACATTACTTGATTAAAGGCCTATCCTCCTTTCACAGTGTTTCACGAAAAAGGACTCTCTTTCACCCTTTTCGGTTGGACAATAGTTGGACAACTTTTTTTCCAGAAGGGAGGCGGGCATGGCTGGCAAATGGATCAAGTCAGACAAGTATCCTGGCGTTCGGTATCGGTCGCACCCTGCCAGGAAACACGGCGTAGGCCCGGACAAGTACCTCACCATTTTTTACAAGCTGGACGGTAAGATGGTTCAGGAGTCTCTTGGGTGGGCATCCAAGACCTGGACTGAGACCGGCCCCGATGGAAAGGTGGTTAAAAGCGGCTGGACGGAGAAGCGGGCTGCGGCGCTCCTGGCGGAGTTGCAGGAGAATCAACGTCTCGGCAATGGACCCCGCACCCTGGCGGAAAAAAGGGAGCTGGCTGAACAGGCCCGGCTGGAAGCTGAAGCGGCCCGATTGGAAGCGGAAGTGACAGCCCAGGCAGAGGCCGCCCTGAACGTGACCTGGGGCGAAGTCTGGCCCAGGTATATTGAGCACTCAGAAGCCAACAAGAAGCCCAACACAGTGCGAACTGAGAGGCTTTTTGAGCAACATTGGGTCAGGCCGGTGATCACGGCCAAGACTCCGCTCCGTTCCGTGTCCCCGTTCCACCTGGAAAAGCTCAAGGCCCGCATGCTGAAGGACGGCAAAGCCCCCCGCTCCGTTGAATATACCCTGGCCCTGGTTCGGCAGGTCTTCAATTACTGCTCCATCAACGGGTTGTTCCACGGCGAGAATCCAGTAGCGAAGTCACGGGTACGGGCTCCGAAGTTCGACAATAGGCGACTGCGCTATCTCTCCAAGGATGAGGCTGATCGACTTCTGGGGCGTTTGGCGGAAAAGTCCCTGGACGTCCACGACATCTGTCTCTTGTCACTGCATTCCGGCGCAAGGGCTGGTGAAATCTTCGGCCTGACATGGGGAGACGTGGACCTTGACCGGAGCATGCTCACACTCAGGGACACAAAGAACGGCGAGACCCGCAAGGCGTTCATCACTGCCCAAGCCGTCGAGATGCTCCGGAACCGGCGGCCAGCTACGCCTGCACCGTCAGACTTAGTTTTCCCTGGCCAGGGCGGCAAACAGGTCAAGGCTATCTCCAAGACCTTCGAACGGACGGTGGATGAACTCGGGCTGAACGAAGGCTTGAGCGATCCCCGCGACCACGTGGTATTTCACTCGCTGCGCCATTCCTTCGCCTCTCTGCTCGTTGAGGATGGAATCCCGCTTTTCACGATCAAAGAACTGCTGGGGCACAAAGACATCCGCATGACGGGCCGCTATGCCCACCTGGGGGAGAATACCATGCTGGACGCGGCGAAGCGTTTGGGCGGCATTCTCGGCGGCCAGAATGACACGAGTAAGCTGATCCCTCTCCGGCCCGCAGTGAATCAATGACAAGTACCCCAGGAGCGCAAAAGATGGGACATGATCCACACCCGAATGCCGACCCGGAGTTTGCCCAGGCGTGGGCAGAGGCCAATCCTGAACCCCAGGATGATCCCCCAAAGTCTGACGAGGAAGTGCTGGACTGGCTTCTATTCTCTCCGGAAAGCCTTGAGCATCAAGATATCCGGGACCGTGTTTTTCAGTGGGCTTGGGATATGCGCGACGCCGCCGACCAGGACGCGGCAATTTTCCTTGACCGGCTCCTCGACGCATTGCGGCAAGACAAGCCCGGCCAGCTTGCTGAGATTCGCAAGGATGCGCACCAGTTAAAGCCGACCCTTGGCAGGTTGCGGGCTTTGCAGAAATCGAAAGAAACCTCCGCCCCATAGTTGCCGTAAACCAGTAGCAATCTACCGCGACCCTACTGCCCCAGGCCCTGCCCGTTTCGACGGCCAGGGCGTTTAATTTAATTCCATCATTAATTCTGATGGAACTCCTACCCCGAAATCCGTGAAGGTTCTGTGATACCGTCGGCAATTTCTACGGCATCCGGTTTCCGGGATCTCCCTGAAATCAAAGCTTTCCATTTTCATAGGTCCGGCTGGAACCTGGTGCAGTCCGTTGACCATCCCGTCACCCATTGGAGCATGGGACCACCGTTGCAATTTCAGCGGGAAATGCGAAATGTGAAAAAAGATGTTTCAAACCTCTTGACGGCCACACCTGGCCGATATATGTAGTCACCAGCAGGCGGGACCGGGACCGCCTGGAACTGCGGTAGTATCCCCCGGAGAGTAGGCGCACCGTCGATATGTCCCCCATGGCTATCCGTCCCCGGACGGACCCACGGGAGCCTAGACCGATAGACCGCCTCCCCTCCTACGACACTAGCCCCAGCGACCGCGCATTACGTGCGTGGTGGCTGGGGTTTTCTTTTTTTTCCGATCCCATCCCCCGCGCATGGCGCATATCCTACGGAGGATATCTCCATGCATCGCATCACGACCCGTGACCGTGTATCCGCACCCCGTGATCAGGTCATCTCCTGGCTGGCCGATCAGTACCCGGCCATTGACTGGTCCGCAGTCGCGGACCACCTCCCCCCGATCATATGGCGACATCGCTGGAATGACTACGCCGACCGCTACGGCCTGCCCCTCCGCCGCGGCACGATCCAGAATCGTGACTCGGCAGGCACTGGCCCCTTCTCTCGGACCGAAAAAAAATAAGCCCCGGACCTACGGGACCAGGGCTATAAAGATGGGCGGCGACACCTCCTATCTATGCCTTCAGGCCCGATATATCAAGGGATTCAGAGGAAATCACCATGTATCGGACATGTATAGACTGCGGTCGCACATTTCAGGCTGAAAAAACGGAATCATGGAAGAAACGCTGTTTGCCCTGCTGGCGCAGATGGAAAGCTGAGCAGGGCGAGCAGGAGGACCATGACGGGATGCTCTATGCCCAGGTACTTGACCTGCGCGACGAATGCATCCGGCTCCGGGCCATAATCGCGGACATGCGGCCATGGGCGGACATTGGACGGACCCTGGCCGATCGGGCGCGGGATGTGCTGTTCCTGGTGCACCCAGATAAACACGGCGGCCATCCCGTGGCTAACGACATTGCCACTTGGATCAACACGGAGGTACGTCGATGAACGACCATCACCTCCATATCCAGGCATTTCAATCGCACATTGAGGGGGCCGGACTGCGACCCGTCCATATACAAGCAGACGGCAAATTCCACCGGTGTCCTGTGGAGGGCAAACCACGCGCCAAAGATGGAGCGTACTTCCTCCACCTGGACCCGCCATGCTCGGGTTATTTTGAGAACCACCGTACGGGTAAAAACGGTAAATGGACTGCATCCAATACGGAGAGCATGTCCCAGGCTGACCGGGATCGTATCCGTCAACGGATTGATGCTGCCCGAGAAGAGGCCCAGCGCCAACGCGATGCTGATTATCGGGCTGCTGCCAAACGGGCTCAAACCCTGTACGACCGAGCGCGGCCTGCATCATCTGATCACGCTTACCTCGTTCGAAAAGGAATCAAGCCCCTGCCCGGCATCCGGCAAAGCGGCAAACTTTTGGTCGTTCCTATCATGGGAGAGTCCGGACGGATCACCTCGGCCCAATACATCAGTCAGGACGGGACCAAACGCTTCCTGAAAGGCGGCCAGACGGGTGGCGGGTTGTTCGCCATTAAGGGCGACGACCCCGGCCCCCTGGCCATTTGCGAGGGCATGGCCACGGGCGCATCAATCCATGAGGCAACCGGCTGGTCCGTGCTGGTATCGTTTTATGCTGGCAACTTGGCCTCCGTGGCTGAGATTGCTCGCCAAAGTTGCCCGGCTCGGCGGATAATCATCTGCTGCGACAATGACACAAAGACCCAGGGCAACCCCGGTTTGGCCGCTGCCCAGGAGGCGGCTCGGAAGGTGTCCGGGCTGTTGGCGGCCCCCGAGATGGGTGGGCGGCCTGCTGATTGGAATGATTATGCCCAGGCCCATGGACTTGAGCGCACTCGGGCTGCACTGGAGCAGGCCCAGGCACCCGGTCCGGAACAATCCGAGTTCATAAACGGCGTCCCTCCCAAAGCGAACCCCAAGCTCCGCCCCGTCACCATCCAGGAGTTGCTGAGGCTCGAATTCCCGCCCCGCGAAAATCTGCTGGACCCGTGGCTACCGTCTCAAGGATTGGTCATGGCGTACGCTCCCCGAGGAATCGGGAAGACGTTCTTTGCAGGCGGCGTGGGGTATGCGCTGGTCTGCGGCGGTAATTTCCTGGGTTGGAAAGCCCCGCGCCCACATGGCGTCCTGTACATAGATGGTGAAATGCCCGCCGCTGTCATGCAGGAGCGTTTCGCGGCATTTGTCGCAGCCTCCCCCCTTGAGCCAACGGCTCCACTTGTCTTGCTGACCCCCGATCTACAACCAGACGGAATAATGCCCAGACTGGACACCCCTGAAGGGCAAGAGGCCGTGGAGGAAGTCCTGTCCGCCGAGATCAAGCTGATTATCGTGGACAACATTTCCACATTAACATGTACCAAGGAAAATGAGGCCGACGGCTGGTCGCCAATTCAGACATGGGCACTTCGTCAGCGGTCTCGTGGTCGTTCTGTCCTTTTTATCCACCATTCCGGCAAGAGCGGCCAGCAAAGGGGCACCTCCCGGCGTGAGGATGTACTGGATACGGTCATCAGCTTGCGACGGCCCGTGGACTACCAACCGGATCAGGGAGCTGTCTTTGAGATTCATTATGAAAAGGCCCGTGGGTTGTATGGCGACGACGTGCAACCCATCGAGGCCCGGCTGACCACTACTCCGGACGGGACAATGGAGTGGACGACCAGGGCGGTTGAGGCGTGTACCTATGAGCGTGTTGTCACCCTCCTGAACGAGGGGATGAATCAAAAAGACATTGCCCAGGAACTCAACCTGAACAAATCGACCGTATCCAGACATGCCAAAAGGGCGAAGCGGGAGGGACTCATCTCCTCCCAGGAAGGAAGTAAAAAATGAGGATGCCGAGTCCGAGTTGCATGGTTGCACCCCCTAGAGAATGCAACCATGCAACTCAAGGTCTATTCAGTGCAACCAGCAATGCAACCGATATGCAA
Source organism: Desulfovibrionales bacterium (assembly GCA_007693505.1). Lineage (GTDB taxonomy): Bacteria > Desulfobacterota > Desulfovibrionia > Desulfovibrionales > Desulfonatronaceae > Desulfonatronum. The sequence continues at coordinate 5,158 of REDL01000057.1, forward strand.
CCGACATCACTGAAAGCATTGGCGAGCAAGGTTTTAGGGCGCAACCCATCATGCACTCAACATGCAACCCAGTTAAAAAATCGATGCAACTTTTACTCTGAAAAAAGGTCAGAAAAGTTGCATGGTGTTGCACCGGGAATCACTACCACGGCATGCGAATTCCTGGTCCTGGCACTGCGTGGTTTTGTGACTCTCCACGCCGACGGGCGCGGCGGTCTTTGGTGGAGTGCATCCGCCTATAAGGACGATCCGGGCTCCCTCGGTTCCCTGGCCGACCTATGTTGCAAGTCATGGCCGGACCTGTTCCGGCTGTTGGAATCGGGCGACCTGGAGCACTTGCTGGACATGCAGACCACCTCCACCACCCCGGACTTGCCGCTGAAGCGCACTCGCAAGAAGCGGATATCCAAAGAGATGGTGGAGCGGTTTCGCAAGGCTCGGCCATGGATCGAAGGCCGATTGCCCGAACTGGAGGTCAAAGGATGGACCCGGCGCACATTGTACCGTGTCGGGCGACATCCTTACCCCTTCAGCTCGTGGGGGCTGGCATGGTCCTCGGGATGGCTGGATGCGATCCCCGGCATGGATGAGGCGGGTAATGTCACCTGGACCCGGTATGATGGAAATGGCCAGGTGCGAGTCCTGAAATCATACCCAGGCGCGTGTCTGGGATGGGAGGGAAAGGATGCTGAAAATTGATGAACCCACACAGGGTGCAACCGGCGTAGGATCGAGAAATGCGGGCATTCGCAACCGTAGTCTGATTGTGGAAGTATCTCGGACAACACGGATTGTTAACGCGAAAAGCAGACCTGTCCATGAAATCCGGCGGCAGCTACGAATGCGAAACCCGAAGTACGATGAAGCCGTCCGCCAAGGCAGATGGACCGGAAACATGGACGAAACGATAGACTTTTCCCGTTTACAGCCTGACGGCCCCTGCATCATCCCGAGGGGATTCACGCGCCAAGCTCTGGACATCCTCCGGCAGCACGGTGAGCGGCCAGTCGTAGATGATCAGCGCCTAGTCCTGCCGGAGATCGACATCCGCTTCCGTGGGGAACTGCGGCCATATCAGGAACGGGTTCATGCAGCGATTCTGCGGCGGGATCAGGGTGTGGCCAACATGCCGACGGGCGCGGGCAAGACCACGACTGCCTGCTCCATCATCGCTGCCAGGAGGCAGCCTACACTGGTCGTCGTCCACTCCCTGGAATTGGCGCATCAGTGGCGTGACCGGCTGCGGACCTTCCTCGGCGTGGACGCCGGGCTCATAGGTGGTGGGTGCATGGACGTCCAGCCGATAACGGTGGGCGTGATCAATTCGGTGCGCATTCAGATCGGCACTCTGGCCGGACGGTTCGGCCATCTGGTTGTGGACGAGTGCCATCGGGCGGGCGCGGCCATGTTCAACGAAGTGATCAACGCAATTCCCGGCAAATACCGTCTCGGGCTGAGTGCAACGCCGTTTCGCCGCGACGGCCTGGACAAGGTGATCTTCTTTCTCCTCGGCGACCTGGCGGCATCGGTCGAACCCCAGGAACTCGAAAATAACGGCTCGATCCTCCGGCCCCAGATCGTTCAGCATCCTACGGAGTGGCGGTACCAGTACATGGAAGACTATGCCCGTATGATCACCGCCATGACGGAATCTCAGGTCCGCAATCAGCAAATCGTCTGTGACGCGCACACCAACCTGACCTCGGGCACGTCCCTGGTAGTTTCCGACCGGGTTGGCCACTGCCGGCGGCTGGCGGACAAGATCCGGGCGCGGGGAGTGGAGTGCGCCGTACTGACCGGAGCCGACCGGCCCGAACATCGGAAGATGATCGTGGAACTGGTGCAGGCTGGTGCGGTCCCTGTACTCCTGGCAACGACCGCCCTGGTGTCTGAGGGTTTCGATTGCGCGGGGTTGGACCAGCTCTACCTGGCGACCCCTATCAAATTCCGTGGGCGACTGATCCAGGTGGTCGGCCGCATCCTCCGCCCCGCCCCGGGGAAACAGGCGGTGGTGCATGATTACGTGGACGTGCATGTGCCCATACTGAAAAATCAATCCAATAAACGCTGGAAATGACCAGCAAAGCGAGGAAATCATGGAAAATGCTGCTGAATACGGAACCGTATTTGGTGAATTGGGGCAGGTCGATCAGTTGGCTGCTGCCTTGGCCCAGGCACAGGCGGAGATGCAGGCGGCTCGGAAATACTCAATCAATCCCCACCTGAAGAGCAAGTACGCAGATCTCTCTTCACTGTGGGAGGCAATCCGGGGGCCGTTGTCGAAGCACGGCCTGTCCGTGGCCCAGGTGTTCGACACGCATCACTCCGACAACGAGGTGCTGGTCAGGACAATCCTGCTCCACAAGTCCGGACAAACCCTGACCTCCGCGCTGCGGCTGCCAGTCCCGAAACGCGATCCCCAGGGCGTGGGCTCTGCGGTGACGTATGCCCGCCGGTACGGTCTCGCGGCCATGGTCGGCGCGACCGCTGATGTGGACGACGATGGACATGCCGCTATGCCCAAAACCGGGAAGCCCCCTACGTGGCCAGCAACCCCTCCCGCCCAGCAACAACCGCCCCCGGCAACTGACGCGCAACTCAAGGCGATCCACACAGTCGCCGGGCAAAAGGGCGTGGACGCCAAAGCGACGGCGGGAAAGGTGGTCGGGCGTGAGATTGCCAGCGGTCGTGAATTGACAATGGCGGAAGCGTCAAAGGTGATTGAGTACCTGCAAAAACTCCCCGCCACACAAGGAGGTACTGAAAATGCTTGATCATAACGATGGGTGGATTGGTGCAGACCTGCCGTTGGAACAATCCCTGGCCCCGCCTGAGCGCATTGAACCGGGCTTCGTTGAAGTGGTGATCGATGTGGAAACCATTCCCGGCCCCATCCGCCCCGATCCGTCAACACTGTCTCCCCCGGCGAACTACAAAAACGCGGATAGCATCGCCAAATGGCGAGAGGAAAACGCCGAATCGATTTACAGGAAACAGGCCCTGGACCCGCTGAAAGGCCAAATTTGCAGTATCGCATGGGCTTTCAACGTTTCGCCAGTGCATTCAGCGACCCTTGGGAAATGCTGCACCGATGAGGAACAGATTTTCGAGAGACTGACGGCTGCGCTACTGGAGGTGGCAAAGGGGCGAGAGATCGTCTTTATTGGTCACAACATCTATTTTGACCTGGCATTCATCTGGAAGCGGAGCTTTCTGTATGAGAATTGTTCCCTTCTGCGCAAAATGATTCCTCGGGAACGTTGGTCGAAATCGGTCATCGATACACAGCGGTTGTGGCAATTTGACCGGGAATTTACCTCACTGGATGCTCTCGCAAAATTCCTTGGCCTTGAACCGAAGAACGCCAAGGGGGACGAAGTATTCGACATGTACCTCGCCCAGCAGTTTGACAAGATTGCGTCATATAACCGCGGAGACGTGGAAATCACGCGGCAGGTATATCGGAGAATCACTGGTTGATGAAGCCCGTACAGGGCGAATTTCGGCCCCCATATTTGCCCTGTACGGACTTTGAATAGGTCGGATGGTAGTGGAGCATCCCCCACAGCTAAAACTTTTTCAAAAAAACGACGTTTACGCACCGCATTTTGCGGGCGAAAGGAAAATACCATGACGACATACGCAGACGACACAATGGCCCTGATCGAAGACATCTCAGACGAGACCTTGGCCAGTATGCAGGCAGCGGCAAGGGAGCATGCCCGGCAGGCAGCAATGCAGAAGGACATGCAGATGTTCTGCCCCACACTCAGGTGGCACCGGCGACCCGATCCTGAACCCATCCAGGTTCGTGACCGGTGGGAGGATTGAGCATGAACCCCAAAGCATACCTCGGCATCGATCCCGGCCAAGGCGGCGCGGTGGCCCTGATCAGCCGTGACCAAACTCTTGTCGTGGACTGGCCCGCCCTGGTGGACTGGTCTGGGGTGCGCGACCTCCTGTGCCAGTGGAAGATGGAGTACAACATCCGCTTGGCCGCCCTGGAGCGAGTGGCAGCCCGCCCCGGGCAAGGCGTCAGGTCGGTGTTCAGCTTTGGAAAAAACGCTGGTGGCTGGGAGGCAGCACTATCCATGGCGCGGATACCCTGGATCAGCCCGACGCCCCAGGCATGGCAAAAAGGCGTAGTTCTTCCCAGCGACGGACCAGACCCGAAGACCAGGGCACTGACAGTGGCCAGACGGCTGTTTCCCGAGGCCGACCTGAGCCTGAAACGACACGACGGGCGGGCGGACGCACTGCTGCTGGCCGCCCATGCCCGGAGCCTCGAAAAATAAACCAACGAAACCCCGCATGGATAAAAGCTTTGCGGGCCTTTTGCTTGACCGGCCAAGCAACTGTCAATAAAAAATAGCGAGGTCAATCAAATGCCAGCTAGAAAATTCCAAGATACCCAATTAAATCGGCTTGTTAACAGGGGGCTTTCGGTCAAGGAAATTGCTGACCGGCTGGGCGTGTCGAAACAGGCCGTGCATCAGCGGCTTAAAGAGTTGCAAATCATTGTAGCCCGTGACGTTGCGCTGAACCCAAAGCCTGCCGAGAAGATCAAGACCAACACGTTCGATGCCATGGAGCGGCTTTCAGAGTTGATCGAATCGGTCAGGGGCATGTTCGCCAAGGTTGAAGCGGTAGCTTGCGGCGACGAGCCCCCCGAGACCCTGGAGCCGTTTTTGAACGGCAAGACCAGCGTTGCGGAGGTTTACAACAAGCTGGCCATTGAGATCAGAAAACAGCTTCAATTCCTTCTGGAGATTCAGCGGACGATGGTTGATGTTGAGAACGTTCTTGAATTTCAGAGGGTGGTTCTGGATGAGATCAAGCAGGAATCGCCGGAATTGCAACGGCGCATCACGGAGCGGTTGACGCAGATGTGCGCGATCCATGCGTCCACTGCCTTGAAGAATTGATCAGTAAGCTACGCGGCATTTCGTGAAACTCACGGAAACGGAAACATTAGGACAAGACCTCCTCTTGTTCGGCTTGGAACATGTGATTGCCAAGTCTCAAATTGCCCTCCCAGTAAGACACGGAGATTGACGGCACTGTGAGACGCCTTGGAAGGTTCACGAGTTTCGCCGCTGATACGGAAGCACGGAGTGGCCAAGCAATTCCGACCCCAGGCATAGCGATCAGTCCCTCCGTGGTTTCGATCTTGAGGATTTCCCCGTCAAATCCGAAGTAAACCATCTCGTCAGGAGGCAACAACGTTAGTGCTAAACGTAATTTTTGGAGTGCAAGCCTCATCCAGTCCCGATCCACATGGCATTGCGTTCGGGATTCATAGGCCGCGTGTCTTCTTTTCCAAGGCAGGAGATCATAGTTCCGTCGGCCAATTTCAAGCCAGGGGATGGCATCAGTGGCTACAAAGTTTGGACCTATCTGTTGGTCTAAGGACCAGGCCAACCAAGCTGTAGCCTGTTCATCCGATTCGACTTCTCTTGGCATCTCAAAATTGATTTCCCCAATTTTGCGCTTTGTGGCAAAGACACCTGTGAACAGAATAACTGGGTGGAATGACAGATTGATGCAAACACTTGCTGAAAGCTTGAAACCGCCAATATGGATGCTGAGGCCACCCGGAGGGTCAGAAAAAACACCCTCGTCTTCGATGAAGCCTAGTGATTTCAGCACTTCCCATGTTTCAAGGGATGGCATGGCGACCTCCACATGTTTTTGCGTGCTCTGCAGTGTGCATGCTCACTTCAGCTTGCGTTTACAGCCAGGTCGATGAACTTGTCCCGTGCCAGACATCCACATTGGCCAGGGCGTCAGCCAGGGGGGCGGCCATGTTCCTGGGAACCAGCGCCCCCATGCCCTGAGCGGCGCTTCGCTTGACATAGGGAACCTGAAATGTCGTTTCTTGCTGCTCTACATGCGGAGCAGGAAGACCAGCCACCCCGTCCAATCTACCAGATTCCCGTCCTCGAACACCTCCCGCGCTTCCGGGTCGCTGTCCGGCACCGGAATCGGAAACTCCAGGTCCTCCATCGCCATCCACATCAGCGACCGCAGCTCCGGTCTGTAAAACAGTTGCTCCCACTCCAGCGGGTCCGCCTTGACCAGCAGTCCCTCGTCCACGTTCGGGTCGATCAGCCCCTTCTCGTTCAGAAACTTCAGCATCATCTCCACGTCGTATTCCGGCTCGTCCGACATCTGAACCATCGACCGCAGCCGCATCACCAGCAGGTTCAGCAGGTGATCCCTGCTGCTGATCTCCGTCGTCGTTTCGTGAACCTGGACGGCCAGGATTGACGGGCCGTCCTCCGGCATCCAATACTTCTCCGACTGGGGAAACGGCAGCAGTGCCTGGTAATCCTTCGGTTCCGGTTCCAGGTCGTCCTCCAGCTCGTCCGGTTCCATCAACTGCTGCTCCACATTTCCTTCATGCTGGGGTGTGACTATGACACCAGTTTCGTCCGGAGTAATGGCGCCAAGAAATTGTGTGCTCGTGTTTTGCTCAATCTGCTCCGCCGGGGTCATGCCCGTGTTGTCGAATCCCGGATAATATCGCACACCCTCGTACCACGAACGGAGAAACGGCTTGGCCGCCTTGCCAAGGTCATTAATCATCGCCTTGGCATAGTCCTCAAAATTTCGCAATCCTCCCTCAACGTAGTACCCGGCGATGGTCATTCCGGCCTGGAACAGTTGAGGGTCAAGCCTGGGTTGCAACTGCGTGTTGGGTAGCTTATCCGGCGTCAACTCGCCTTCTATCCGCTTCCGATTCTCCTTGAGCGACCGGAACTGCATCAGCGTCGTCTGGAACAGGTAATCCCCGCTCTGTTCCGGGTCCGACCAGTCCACCGGCTCCGCTTCCTGAGCCACCCGATCCAGTTCCACTCGCAACCGATCCCCCCGGGCTGAATCCAGTGGCGGCGGTGTGCGTTGATCTTTGGAGTAGTCGTGCTCGGCCATGGCTAGCCTCCTCTATAAAAGGCCGCTGACTTGGTGGACATTCTGTACTTATGGCTACGGCGAACATCAAGCCATTGCGGCCAAGGGCAGGATATTCGTGAGGTAAGTGAGCGGCAAGCTGGAATCCTTCCTTCAAAAATTTGTAGAGTTGCCCATTGACACATCGGGCGCAGGTTGATATTTTTATAAAAATCCTTGGGCGGACGTCCCATCCTTGGGCAATTGGAGCCCTATGGATCGTGTCAGCCCAGGTTTTTAAAGGCCAGTTCTCGTATATGCTGACCCCGGTGTGCTAAGGCCGGTTAGTCGGTGGTTCGTGGAATTGGCCTTTCTTTTTTGGAGGGGGATGGGCATTAATATCTACGTCGTTATTGATTTAAATATGCCGCCGTACGAGATAGTTTCGACTTTATGGTAGATGCCCCTGTACCAAATCATAAACATGGTTGCGGTCCACGGAGTGTTGATGGCATAGTTCCTTGGTCATAACCAAAAACAAAGCC
>REDL01000044.1 GCA_007693505.1 Desulfovibrionales bacterium
TGTGACCATACAACGGCAGCATCCGTCTTTCCAAAGATCGCTTGTCTTGTTCCCAGGATCGCTTGTGTAGTTGAATGAACGGCAGATATTTTGTCTTGACAAAGTCCTTGAACAATGGGGAGTTTTTATACTTTTCAATCTCCATGTTTGGACTCACGCCAAGAATATTTTGCGAACGTACCAATCTTGCCTGCTGACGAGCATCATCCAATGATATGCTGTCCACTGGCCCGATTCTATATTGTTTCAGTCGTCCTCCCTTGTCCCTGTACCGATGGTAGTAGGTACAGTTGCCAGTCCTGCGGACCTCCAACATAAATCCCGGAACCTGCGTGTCGAAATAATCGACTTTTGCAGTGGTCGGCACAGGAGGGCTTTGGACAAAGCTGGCGGTCAAGGTAATTTTCGGCATGCCACTCCTCCAAAAGGAAACCCAAGTTTCTTCTCGCTGAATGGAAATTGATGGGTTGCAAATAAATTAACTAATGATATCAGTTACATAGTATGGCTCTGCACTGAAGATGTCAAGAATGTCGGATTTTGGACCGAAAATATGTAGGGCAGGGAGGCTCAGAAAAAAAAGATGGAGAGCGCTGGCAATCACTAGAAGGCTTCAGGGTCGCCTCTACGGCGTTCTGCCCCGTCTGGGATGTCAGTGCATGGCAACAGCCAAGAAAAGCCCGTATAGGGCAAATATGAGGCTCGTTTCTGAGAGGGAATGGCAGGGTGATGGCTGGTCTGGTTACCGATGTCAGTAACCAAGCCTGGAGGTGAAAAGGAAGGTGATGGTGATTAGCTTTCTCAGGTGGTGGGTAAAAAGAAAGGGAAGCTTGTGGGCTCCCCCTTCACTGAGTTCGGAATTTGAGTGCGGTCAGGTTCAATTGTCCTTGAACACCTCGTCAACGTTCTTGGCGTCCAGGATTCTTTCGGCCCAGAGGTCGAGTTGTTCTGGAGTGGCTTTGCGGAGGCGTCCCTGAACGTCGAAGTCTGTGATGCTTTTGCCGAAGCGCTTGTTGAGTTGGCGTTGGAGAATTCTTGAGCTCGCTGTGAGCTCGCCTTCGACACGGCCTTCGACACGGCCTAAATCTTTGATATATTGAGCAAGCATGGCTGTCTCCTTGTGTTCAATGATGTCGTCGTAGAGAGCCTTTTGTTCTTCCGGCTGCACTTCGGCATAAACGTCTATAAAATCAACGTATTTCTCAAAATGCACCCGTGATGCCAATTGGAAGAGGCCCTGGTAGGCGTGGCGTAGTACTTCCAGCCGCTCGGATGCCGGGTATTGCATCTTGGGCATGAGGATTTTGGCAACTGGGTTGTTCACATTGTAGTAGTCTTTGGCCTGGAGAGCAAACAGTTTCAGGTGGACGTACTCGAAGTGGAGGAAGGTGGTTCCGGCGAATTTGCTTTCCAACTGGCGGGGCACGTCCTTGCGCCATGCCTTGCGATCCGTGAACAGAACTGCGGGAATAACCACGGCGTCCGGGTGGGCTTCCATCAGGTCCGTGGTATAGCGCAGCAGTTTGTAAATGGAGAACTTTTCCTTGTCCTCCTGGAATTCAACCAGCCATAGCAGCAAGGAGCCACGGGCAAAGCGGAACAGGATCGGCATGTCCAAGGCCAGGCCGGAATCGGCCAAGCGATGTTTGCGCGGCTCCTGGCGGACAAAGGTGATCTCCTGAAGTTCGCCGTACTGCTCCAGGGCCTGCGGGTAGAAGAGTTCCAGGGCTTCTCGTGGAAAGTCCAGGAAGACGTTCTTGAAGTTATGATCGTGGGATTCTTGGGGCATGGTGTGGCTGTGTGGGGTTATGGGTATTGTTGATCTCGCTCATGGGTGCGGATCGTAGGGCAGAGCCTAAATCAACGCAAGGCTTCCCCTTCAAGCCTTACCCACCCACAGCATCAGCCGCAAGCCGCTTCATCGAGTACACCCCATCAACCCCGCCAACCGGCGTAAACCTGCGCTCATCCTTGGAATCCAGCAGGTGCTTCACGCCGTCGAATACCTCGGCCACGAACTCTTTGGAGCCGATGATGCCGGAGTCGGAGAAGTAGCGGCAGCGGTGGCGGAATACGTCTACGCGGCTCAAGCGGTAGCCTTTCTTGCGTTCCTGCTTGACCAGTTCGGGATCAAGGCGCTTGCCTTTGCCTGCGTCCATGGCTCCGGTTTCGTAGACGAATTCTCGGTATTTGCGAATAATCTCGGATGGATTGAACTCGTTCCACTCGTGCAGGCCAAGGTTCAGGTCGATCAGGCCGTCCTTGTTGCCGCGTTGCACCAGGTAGCCCAGGGTGCTCCAGCGGTAGTCTTCGGGCTTCTCAACTATTCCGGCGCGGATCGGGTTCAGGTCTACGTAGGCCAACAGGTTTACCAGGGTTTCTCCTTCCTGAACAATCACGCTTTTGAAGCGCTCTCCCCAGAACGTGCCCCAGCGCCGTTTGCGCTTGTTGTAGTACTTGGTGAAGCCCTGCTTGATGTCCTTCACAAAGTCCCCAAGGTTGGTCAAACGATTACGAAA
>REDL01000097.1 GCA_007693505.1 Desulfovibrionales bacterium
AAGGTGGGTCAATTTATCTGAGCATAGGGCGGGTCAAATCTCTGAGCGTTGAGGCAAACACGAAAAGTGACATCAAATGACATTTACTCTTGCGAGGTAACGTGTATACGGCTTAAAATTTACTGTTCAGACTTGCATGACTCACTGGATTCCCCTTGATGCGCACATCAAACCATTTGGATTTTGCTCACAAATTCGGCAACCGCCTGAGAATTCTGCGTCAACTCAAGGGCATGACCCAGGAGGAACTTGCCGCCGGGATCGGGTTGAGCAAGCGGCAGTTGATCCGGATCGAACTGGGCGAATCCAGCCCAACGTTTCCGAAGCTGGAAAAAATCTGTCAGGCTCTGGAGACGAGTCTTTTGGAGTTGCTGCTGTTTTCAGATGGGCAAGGTCACGATCCCAAGGCGGGATCGCCGGGGCCTGAGTCGAAATCCATGGAAATAGCCCGATTTCCCCAGCCCGTCCTGGCCGGGCTGTGGTGGATTGACAGGCTCTCCAACTCGATGAGCTGGACCCCGTCGCTTTTTGCATTCCTTGGCTACTCGATCTTTTCCGTCCAATCCTCCCTGAAGCGCTTTCTCAGCCGGGTCCATCCGAGAAACAAGGAGCAGGTGGAACAGTTCATCCTGGGTATCCGGAATGAGGGATCTCCCGGCCGGATCATGATCCGGATGGCGGATCGCAAGTCAATCGAGCGCACTGTTCTGCTGATCCGGGAACAACCGCCCGCGAATGGGTCAGGAGAGACGATCTGTCTGGCGGTGCTGGATGTCACCGAAACATTGCAGGTTCATAACCTGTTGTCTCTGCATACGAGCCGAATCGAGGAAACCCTCATCAGCAAGAACTCCGAGCTGGCTCGAACAGTGGAGAATCTCGAGCGGGAAGTCATCCAGAGGATCATCGCGGAAGATCGTCTGCGCGGAAGCAAGGCCGAATTATCCAGCATCATCGAGAATGCCCCCACCGGCATGGCCCTGATGCAACCTGATGGAAGCATCTCAAGGGCAAACTGGGCGCTCTGCGAGTTGCTTGGATATTCTTCGAACGATTTGCTGGCCATGGGCTACCTGGATGCGATCCACCCGGATGACCAGGAGGAAGTTCAGGAACACCTGGATGGACTTCTGGCCGGCAACGACGACGTCATGACCTCGGAGAAGCGATTTTTACACCGTACCGGGCATGTCCTCTGGGTCGTCGTGAGCACCCTCCTGGTCCGGAACCAGGAGGGCCGCCCCCTGCATTTCATCTCCCAGGTCATGGACACCACCCAGCGCAAGGCTTCGGAGCGAAGCCTGGAAAAGAACAGGATCATGATGGCCGAAGCGGAGAGGCTGGCCAAGGTGGGCAGTTGGGAGTGGGATCCGAGCAGGAACCATCTGTCGTTTTCCGAGGGGTGGCTGCGCATCCATGGCTGCGACGAACCGCCGGGGACAGTGGATCAAGTGATGGCTCTGGCTCATCCGGACGACAAGCAGCGCATCGAACTGGCTTCGCTGAACACGTCGCGCACCGGCGCTCCCTACGATTTGCGGCATCGGATCATCCGCCGGGATACCGGGGAGGTCCGGCATGTCCAGGCCTTCGGCGTACTCAGGCCGGACTCCCCGGGCAGGCCCGGCCTGATTTACGGGGCATGCCAGGACGTGAGCGCCGAAGTGGAGGCGGAGAACATCATCCGCGAAAAACAACGAGAACTCGAAGAAGCTGCAAGGAACAACCTGGCAATCATGGATGCCTCGCCCAACTCCATGCTGGTCCTGAACAGCGCGGGCCGGGTCATCCTGGACAACCTGGCGGCCCGCGAAATGTTGCGGACTTTGGGGTGTGACGTTCCAGAGAGTGACCGTTGCGGGGACTACCTGGATTGCCAAAACCGCAAGGACCACCCGTCCGGTTGTGGATATTCTCCTTTTTGCTGTCATTGCGCGATCAATGCCGCGGTCCAAGACGTTCTCAAGGGCAAAGCCGATCATATCCGCGGCCAGGAAAGAGAGATCGTTCTGGGGCGGGAGGGTACCCGAAGTTTCTGGGTCTCATTCAACGTGTCCCCAGTCACGCTCCATGGGGAGCTGTGCGCCATCCTGGCCATGGAAGACATCACCCGGCGCAAGCTGGCCGAGGAGCGGCTGCGGTTGCAGGCGGCATTGATGAAGCTTGCCGCGGAATCATCCTCGGCCATTGCCAGAGCTGTAAGCCCAGCCGAGCTCGACGCAGTCATAAACCGGCTTCTCCAGGACCTTGGTGAACTGTTTGCCGTTGACCGCAGCTATCTCTTTCTGTTCTCGCCGGATTGTTATTTTGTGAGCAACACGCATGAATGGTGCGCCCAGGGCGTGGAGTCGCAAATGGAGCGCAACCAGAACATCTCGATCCGGAGCATGCCCTACTTCCGGCAATACCTCGGAGCCGTCCTTCATGTCCCGGATGTGGAGGCATTGCCGCCCGATGCGGCGCATGAAAAACAACATCTTTTGAGCCAGGATATCCGTTCCATGCTCTGTCTGCCGATCAACAACAGACACGAAAATCTCATTGGGTTCTTCGGTTTCGATGTCCTTCACCGACGATATCAGTGGCCGAAGGAGCAGATCATGCTGCTGGGGATCATGGCGGACAGTATTGGCAACGTCATCACGAGAATGCGTGGAGAAAGCGCAGCCAAAAGCTGGAACGTTGCCGGCAAACCACTAAATGATCGGGAGCACGACGAATGACCCTTGAAGTCCATCAATCGATTTTTCGACCAGGCTCCATGATCCTCCCGGCCTTCCTGCTGGCAACCCTGCTGACGCTCTGGACATTCCCGGCAACCACCCCGGCCCAGACCGCGGGTGACCCCTTCCGTATCGGGTTCACCAGCAACATGTTCAACGAAGTCAATGAGAACGACGCCCGGGCCGCGCTGACCGTTTGGGGCGAGACCATTGCCCGCGGACAGGACCTGCCCATAGAGCCGGGGGTCGTGGTTTCCCAGAACGTCCAGGACATGCTCGCGGATCTGCAAGATGGCCGGTTCGATTTGGTGGCGGTGACAACCATCGAGTACGTCTATTTGCGCGACGAGATGGAGTTCGCTCCAATCTTTCTGACCTACACCGGCGGAGAAACCGCCGAGGAATATGTTGTGCTGGCGCACCGCGACGGTCCCCTGAAAACCTTGTCCGACCTTGCGGGCCGGAACGTTCGACTCCAGCAGGGCTTTCGGGCCTCCCTCGCGCCGCTCTGGCTGGATACCCTGCTGGTTCAGGAGGGCCTTGCGCCCCTTGCCCGGCTGGCCGGAGAGGTCACGACCCTGCACGATCTCTCCCAGGTCCTCCTGCCGGTTTTTTTCCACCAGGCGGATGCCTGTTTGGTCACCCGCCATGGCTTCGAGACCATGGCTGAACTCAATCCACAGATCGGCACCCAGCTCCGGGTTCTGGCATCCTCGGAGCGGATGGTTCCTAATCTTGTCGCTTTTCGCCATGACTACGCCCCGCCGTACCTGGAACAACTGCTTGGCAGTATTCGCAAGCTGCACGAAACCCCGGCCGGACGGCAGGTGCTGCTGGTCTTCAACTCTGAACGGTCCGCGGAATACCCGGAAAGCGCCCTGGACTCGGCCCTGGAACTCATCGACCTGCACCGGCGCATCGTTTTGGAGGGCGGGGGGCAGTGAGCAGACCCGTCCTCGGCACCTGCCCTGGGCGCGAGACACCGGGCCTGGGCGCTGTCATTCTGATAGCCGCGCTGTTGTTCGCCTCCGCCCCGGCGCCGGCAACCGCGACCGATCAACCGCTTGAACCCGCCCAGTTGAACGTGGGCTTTATCGAAAGCGCTTTTTACGGAATCCATCGCCTGGACGCGGAAGCCGCCTTCAAGACGTTTGCCCGGATCGTCGGTCGCAACATGGGATACGATGTCACGGTCACGATGCGCACCTTTGAGAGTGCCAGGGAACTTGCGGTCATGCCCCCGGAAATGCAGCCGGACATGGTCATCCTGGAGAGTTGGAACTATTTGGAAATGGGGAACCCCGACTGGCTGGAACCGCTTTTCGCGAGTTCGGACCAGGGCCGGGTCGCCCACCCCTACCTGTTGGTGACGCGGCATGACGGCGAGGACACGACCCTGGAGAACCTCCGGGGCGCGTCCCTGAACCTGTTTTTCGCGGCCAATGCCGAGCCCGGGCGTTTCTGGCTGGAACATCTGCTGCGGGAAGCCGGGCTGGGAACACCGGGAGAGTTCTTTAATCCGCTGGAATTGCACACCGACCCGATGCTCACGGTCCTTCCGGTTTTTTTCGGAAAAAAGGACGCCGCGGTGATCGATGCCACGAAGTTCGAACTGCTGGCCGAACTGAACCCGCAACTGGGCAGACTGAAAATCCTGGCCTCCTCCGAGCCGCTGGTCAGCGGCATTACCTGTCTGAGACGGACGGGATGGACCTCGGAGCGTTTCCGGCAGGATATTGTCCAGGCCATGGCCGATCTGCACCTCCAGCCGGCCGGACAGCAGATTCTGACCCTGTTCAGGATGGATCAAATGGTTCCCTTTGTGCCTGAATATCTGGACTCGATGCGCCGGCTGCACGAGCAGAGCCGGACTTCCGACACCCCCCAATGAGACCCGCTATGCCCCCCAGCACAACCACTGCCTCACACCGCATCCTGGTCATCGACGACAATGCCGCGATTCATGAGGATTTTCGGAAAATTCTTCAGCAACCCTCCCAGGAGAACGTCGACCTGCTGAAAATGGAGTCCGACCTTTTTGGCCAGGACGTCCTATCGGAATCAACCGCCCGGTTTCATGTGGATGCGGCCTTTCAGGGCCAGGAAGGTCTGGAAATGCTCCGCCGGGCCAAGGCTGAAAACCGGCCTTACACCCTGGCCTTCGTGGACGGGCGCATGCCCCCGGGCTGGGATGGGATCGAGACCATCAAGTGGCTCTGGGAGGAAAGTCCGGACCTGCAAGTGGTCTTCTGCACGGCCTACGCAGACTATTCCTGGTGGGACATTCAGCAAAGCCTGGGGACGACTGACAGCCTGGTGATCCTCAAAAAGCCCTTTGACACCGTGGAAGTGCTCCAACTGACCCATGCCCTGAGCCGGAAATGGGAGCTGAGCCGGGACGTCCAGGGTCGTCTGCATGATCTGGCCTTCAACGACACCCTGACCGGCCTGGCCAATCGGGTCCAATTCATGGACCGGTTCGCCCAGACCCTGGGCACCGTCCTGCGCCATGGGCACAAGGCGGCCCTGCTGTTCATCGACTTGGACAATTTCAAACGGATCAACGATTCCCTGGGGCACGGAGTGGGCGACGAACTGCTCCGGACCGTGGCCGAACGTTTGCGGCGCTGCCTGCGCGGCACGGACAGCCTTGCCCGACCCTCTCTTCTGGGCCTGGCGGCCCGTCTGGGTGGAGACGAATTTACGGTCATACTGCCTGAAATTCAAAAGAACGAGTCCGCGGCCACGGTGGCCCGGCGCATTGTCGAACATCTTTCCCAGCCCATGGACCTGGGTCGACATCGTGTCCAGGTCACGGCCAGCATCGGCATCGCCCTGATCCCCCAGGACGGGGATACCGTGGAAACCCTGCTCAAGAACGCCGATCTGGCCATGTACGCAGCCAAGCGGGCAGGGTCGAACACCTACGGTTTTTTTCAGAATTCCATGACTGTTCTGGCCCAGCAACGATTCTCACTGGAAAACCAGTTGCGACAGGCTGTTGCCCGGAACGAACTCTCCTTGCATTACCAGCCGCAATTCGATCTGCTCACCGGTCGGCTTTCCGGGATGGAGGCATTGTTGCGCTGGAACAGCCCGGAACTGGGCGAGATTCCGCCGAAGGAGTTCATACCCATCGCGGAAGATTGCGGCCTGATCGTTTCCATCGGCGAATGGGTCCTGCGCACGGCCTGCGCCCAAGCCGCGACATGGATCGCCCAGGGGCTGGAGGTTCCCAGGGTCGCGGTGAACGTTTCCGTGCACCAGCTCGTCCATGTTCATTTCCTGGACATGGTCAGGGACGTTCTGGCCCAAACCGGCCTGGAACCGTCCCGTCTGGAAATCGAAATCACCGAAGGCCTGCTGGCCGTGAAACCCGAAACCGTGCTGGCCGTTCTGCGCGGGCTGCGAGCATTGGGGACCCAGGTGGCCATCGACGACTTTGGCACCGGGTATTCCAGTCTGAGCCGGCTCAAGGAGCTGCCCGTGGATTGCCTCAAGCTGGACGGCACGTTCATCAGGGACATCAACAACGGCAAACCGGACCAGGCCATGCTGGACGCGATGATTGCCATGGCCGCGGGTCTGGGGCTGCGGGTGATTGCCGAAAACGTGGAGACGCCCCAGCAGTCTTCGTTTCTGCGGGACAGAAACTGCCCTGGGGTCCAGGGCTTCCATTACAGCCTGCCCATGCCCCAGGACCAGGCCGAGGCATTCTTGCGGGGCGAGAAAACGCCAATCGAACCTGGGGCTGAACATCCCGACGGTGCCCAGAGCAAGGAGGGAGAACATGGTCAGGCCTGAAACGGATCAAAGCCGGAGGATTCTGGTCATCGACGACAATCCGGCCATCCATGAGGACTTTCGTAAGACCCTGGTCGGCAAGGCACCGGCGGATAAAACCTTGCTGGATATGGAATCCGAACTCTTCGGGGCGCGGGGCCCGGAACCCGATGCGGGAAATTTTCACGTGGACTGCGTGCCGCAGGGCCGGGACGGCGTAGAAGCGGCCGCGCGGGCCAAGGCCGACGGCCGACCCTACGCCCTGGCCTTCGTGGACGGCCGGATGCCCCCGGGCATGGACGGCATTCAGACCATCAAGGAACTCTGGCGGGCCTGTCCGGATATCCAGGCCGTGCTGTGCACGGCCTATGCCGACTATTCCTGGCAGGAGATCCAGAGCGCCCTGGGCGTCAGCGACAACCTGGTCATTCTGAAAAAGCCTTTTGACACCGTGGAAGTGCTCCAACTGGCCCACGCCCTGACCCGGAAATGGGAGCTGGACCGGGAAATCCAGGGCCGCCTGCACAAGCTGGCCTATTTCGACACCCTGACCGATCTGCCCAATCGCACCCTGTTTCTGGACCGCCTTGAACATCTGTTGAAACTGAGCAAGCGCTATGGCCGGATGGGTGCGCTGCTGTTCCTCGACCTGGACAACTTCAAGCGCGTCAACGACAGCCTGGGCCATGGCGTGGGGGATGAGCTGCTCAAGATCGCATCCCGGAGAATGTCGGACTGTCTGCGGAGTGCGGACACGGTTGCCCGTCTGGACCAGCCGGACATGGCGGCCCGGCTGGGCGGGGACGAGTTCGCGGTGATCCTGGCGGATGTGGAACGGCCGGAAACCGCGGCCAACGTGGCCCTGCGGCTCGCGGACCATCTGGCCAAACCCATTGATATCGGCACCCACCAGGTTATCGTGACCTCGAGCATCGGCATTACGCTTTTTCCACAGGATGGTGACGATGTGGCAACGTTGCTCAAGAATGCCGACCTGGCCATGTACAACGCCAAACAAAACGGGCCGAGCAGGTTTTTGTTTTACCAGGAGGATATGAATGTCGCGGTCCAAAAGCGGATGGCCTTGGAACATCACCTGGGGCGGGCCATTGCCAACAATGAGTTCACACTTCACTACCAGCCTCAGATCAATCTGGCCACGGGACGGCTTGTGGGCATGGAGGCCCTGTTGCGCTGGAGCAACCCGGAGCTGGGCCAGGTTTCTCCGCTGGAGTTCATCTCCATCGCCGAGGAGAACGGACTGATCATCTCCATCGGGGAATGGGTCCTGCGCACGGCATGCACCCAGGTCAAGATTTGGATGGACCAGGAATTGCCGCTGCCCCGGATCGGGGTGAACATCTCCCTGCCGCAGCTTGTGCATGCCGGTTTTGCGCGGACCGTCGACGCTGTCCTGGCCGAAACGGGCCTGCCTCCGCACCGGCTGGAACTGGAAATCACGGAAAGCATGCTCATGAGCGACCCGGAGGGCGTGGCCCGGACCCTGCACGAACTCAAAGGCCGCGGGATACAGGTGGCCGTCGACGACTTCGGCACGGGATACTCCAGCCTGGGCCGGTTGCGGGATCTGCCCATCGACTGCCTCAAAATCGACCGCTGCTTTGTCACGGGCATCAGTCTGGGCCAGCGCGACGAGTCCATTCTCAATGCCGTGATCGCCATGGCCGCGGGCATGGACCTGCGGGTGGTCGCCGAAGGCGTGGAAACCCCCGGGCAGGCCGACTTCCTGCGCACCAGCCACTGCCCGGAAGTCCAGGGCTACCTGTTCAGCCGCCCCCTGACCGTATCCCAGGCCGAGGCCTTTTTGCGGGAACAGTGCCGAATCATCGGCTGACCATGAACATTCAACCACCACAGGCATATGTTGTCAGGAGGTTATCGTGAAGCGGTGCTTTGAGGGATTGTGTTCGACCATGGACAGGCTGAATGTGCCCGGGGAGTCTAAATGGCGCGGCCTGATCGTCTATATGCGCAGCATCGGGGACTATGAATTCCTGACCGAGGAACAGCGGGAGAAGACCCAAGAACTGGTCATGGAGGTGTTGAAAAAGAGGGACTTTTCCGAAAAGGCCTTCCAGGACCTGGTTTCCAGGAACGAACGGATTCTCAACGACCAATGGCGAGTCAGGCTGAACGAGGCCCTGCAGCAAACGGTTTTGTTGAACAATCAATTTCAGCAACTGCTTCGCCGCCGGAAAGAGGATGTGCATGAACTGGGGGAAAGAACATTGGATACCGTGCGAAGCGAGCTTTCCCTGGATTCCATGGTCGCGGAAATATCCTCCGGCTTTCAGAAAATCGAGGGGCTGCTCCAGAACGATCTGGTAACGATTATGGCCATGAGCATGACCGATGCCCTGACCAAACTGAACAATCGCAAGGCGTTCGACCTCTTTCTGGACCAGGCGGTCGAGGAGGCCCTGGAGAGCGGGTCCGCGTTGTCCATGATCTTCCTGGATATCGACCATTTCAAGCAGTTCAACGACGAGCATGGACACCTGGTCGGCGACCAGGCCTTGATCAAGGTCAGCGCCTTGCTCAAATCCTTTCAGGAAAAGCTGGAAAAAGAGTATGACCGAAACTTTTTTTCAGCCCGCTTCGGAGGGGAGGAATTCGTCCTGTTGCTGCCGGGGATGCAAGGCAGTGACGCGTTGAACATCGCTGAAAGGCTCAGACGCAAGATCGCGGAATACAACTTTCTGGTCCGGGACGCCAACGGTGCTGTGCTTGTCTCCGGGGTAAGGGTCACCATCAGCGCCGGCGTGGCGGAATTGCACACGGACTGTCGACCCCGTCCGGATGCAACCGGGCTGGTGGATAGGGCGGACAAGGCCCTGTACAAAGCAAAGCACATGGGCAGAAACATGGTCCAAAGAGCGCAATGCGCGGCATAGCCGCGTCGCGCGATTCAGCACTCCCTGGCGAGCGATCTGCCGGCATTTCCGTGACGCAGTTCGTTTCAGTTACGTTAACCATAAAAGGCATGGAGCAGCACATGAAAATTCGTCCTCTATTGTTTCCAGCAGCAGTAATCCTGTTCTGTCTGTTCGTTCTGACCGCGTCGCCGGTCCCCGCGGTTGCGACGGGTTCGCCGGATGGGGAAATGGTCGTGCATACGGCCGATCTGGAGACATGCCTCCAGACCGCCCTGGAGAACAACCGCCGGCGTCCAGCTTCCCGCTACGCCGTGGAAATGGCCGAGGCCCAGCATCGCCAGGCCCTGGCGGGGTACTGGCCGCAGATCAGCCTCCAGGGCGGCTACCAGCTCATGGACCAGGACCCGAACTACATCTTTCCAGCCAATAATTTCAACCTGCCCATGGGCGGAACCATCCCGATCACCATTCCGGGCGTGGGGACCATGCCCACCAACGCCATCACCATCCCAGAGCAGGACATCAAGCTGATGGACAGGGAGTC
Source organism: Desulfovibrionales bacterium (assembly GCA_007693505.1). GTDB lineage: Bacteria > Desulfobacterota > Desulfovibrionia > Desulfovibrionales > Desulfonatronaceae > Desulfonatronum. Next base: position 9,948 of record REDL01000097.1, read on the forward strand.
TTTCAGGGCTTCGGTCCAGGGCTCCTGGCTGGTCTATGACGGCGGGATGCGCAAGGGCCTGCGGGAGCAGGCCGAGGGCCTGGTGGACATCATGCAGCAGGAGGCCCGGCGCACGGACCTGGAGATCATGGACAGCGTCAAACGGCTCTACTTCGGCGCGGTCCTGGCCACCCAGCTGCACCAGGTGGGCCAGGACACCCTGGCCCGGATGGAGGCCACCCTGAACCTCACGGAGACCATGTACAAGGAAGGCTCCGGCACGGTCAAAAAGACGGACTGGCTGGGCAACAAGGTGATGGTCGAGTCCCTGCGCTCCATGGTTGCCTCACTGGAGAAGAATGAATTGATGGCCCAGGCAGCCCTGGCCAATACCATGGGGCTGCCCTGGCATGCCAGCGTCCGGCCCGTGGACCGGGAAATGCCCTTTACGCCGTTCGCGGAGCAACTGGACGGGCTGGTGGGCACGGCCTACCGGTTCAATCCGGACTGGGCCAAGATCGAGGCCGGGATCCGGGCCGCGGAAGGCTCCCTGCGCACGGCAAAAAGCGGACACCTGCCCAAGCTGGCCGTGACCGGGGAACTGTTCAAGTGGTGGAACGACTACGATGCGGGCATGGCCACGGACCGCAACAAGGAGGGCTGGTCCGTGGGCATGGGCGTGGAGATTCCGATTTTCAGCGGGTTTCTGACCCAGAGCAGGGTGGCCGAGGCCCGGGCCCGGGTGGCCAAGATCAAGGAAGAGCAGTTCCTGCTCCAGGAAGGCATCGGCCTCCAGCTCCGGGATATTTTCCTGTCCCTGGGCGCGGCTGAAAAATCCCATCAGGCCACGCTGGACGCCATGGGTGCCGCCGTGGAGAACCGCGACCTGAACACCAGGGCCTATCAGCACGCTCTGGTGGATACGGAGGACGTCATCCAGGCCCAGTTGATGGAAGCCCTGATGTCCGCCCAGCACTACCGGGCGCGCTACGATCACATCGCCCTGCAGTCCCGGATGAATCTGGTGGTGGGGACCGAGGTGCTCAAGAAGCTGCACCAGGAGTGATGGCTGGCACCCAGCACAACCCGGTATTTTTTCCTGTACCCGTGTAACTACTCAGCACATCCTGAGTTGAGCCCATTTCCGACGCTGGATTCCCGCCTTCGCGGGAATGACGTGTTTTTCCATGCCGCCTCCCAATCAGTCATACCCGCGGAGGCGGGTATCCAGTCCGCTTTCGCAAGGATGAGCTGAGTAGTTACGTACCCCCCAACCTAGGAACCTGACTGTTTTTTGGACGCTTATGCTGCATCGTAATCTGATCATGTTCTTTTGTCTGGTTGCCATGCAGACATGGAGCCCCAGCGGGCCGCTTCATGCGCAGACGTCGTCCGGGGAGCTGACACGCACCGAACTTCTAACTGGCTTTACGGAGAGAGCCTTTCTTGGAATGAACCGCGTGGATGTGGAGGCTGCATTCAAGACCTTGGCGCGTACGGTGGGGATTACCAGAGGATATGATGTCGAAACCAGCTTCATCAAAATTGATACTCCCCAACAAATCATGGGATTGTCTTCATCCGAGGGGCCAGGGCTCATCGCCATCGACACGTGGAGTTATCTGGAATTGGCTGACGAGGATTGGCTTGAGCCTTTGTTCGTTCCAGCAGACCGAGGGAGAGTAGACAAGCAGTTTTTGCTGATAGTCAATCAGGACAAAAATTACACTGACATTGCAACCCTTCGTGGTATGACATTGAATCAGCTAGCTGTAACCAACACCAGCCTGATGGATCACTGGCTGGAGAATATTCTGCTGAGTCGTGACCTTGGCAAGCCTGAAGACTTCTTTGCCATGATCCGTCAATACAGCGACCCCCTGTCCGCGGTGCTGCCGGTATTTTTCGGTCAGGTCGACGCAGCGCTGATAGATAAGGCTGGATTCAACCTGATGATAGAACTTAACCCCCAGCTTCAGGTTCTCCAGCCACTCGCTGTCTCCGATCCATTGGTCAATGCGGTACTTTGTCTGAATCGCAGCGGATGGCAGCCCGAGGCGTTCCGTATGGTTCTCCTGGAAGAATTGGAAAATCTGCATGCCTCTCCCGCGGGACAGCAGATTCTGACCCTGTTCAAAATCGACCGCCTGGTCCCCTTTCAGCCCGAGTTCCTGGATACGGTCCGCAAACTCCGGGGCATGGCCACGCCTGAAAGCCAGGACCGTTCCGGCGCACCCGCAAGGCCGGAAAAATCGCATTAAGGAGTGTACCGCAACCATGAATCCCGAACACGTCCAACGCCGCGGCCTGGG
>REDL01000051.1 GCA_007693505.1 Desulfovibrionales bacterium
GCCGCGGCGCATTTTTCGGGAAAGGATTGGTCCTCCGAGGCAAAACCCCATCCCGGATGGATAGCGATCACCCCCCGGGCCTTGGCCTTGCGGATAATCAGATCAATATCCAGATACGCCCTGGGGTTCTCGCCCAAAAGCAACAACTCTTGGGCTCCGGCGGTAAACGGCGCGGTTTTGTCCACATCCGTGGCCGTCATGATCGGTATGGCGTGGAAAACCTCCTGAATCGAACGGACGATCCGCCGGGCCGGGATGCCCCGGTTTGCGACGAGAATCGGCTTACCTTCAATTTCTCTGGCTACTTGTTCAAAAGTTTTTGTTGCCATAAACTATCCCTAAGTCTTCGGTTTGGCGAAGATCCTTCCAGGAGCGTGATACGCACCGCCCGGAATACTTCACAATGGTGCTGGACAAATGCCCCCGTTTGCCCACCGCTACGAACATATCGCAGGGCGAACGTCTCCGAAGGTAATTCGCTGGATCGATCCTCCCACGGAAAGCATCAGACTGCCGTCCTTGGCCACTCCAAGAACGATTCCCCGCAAACCATCCGTATCGGCGTCGTGCTCCGTGACGACCACCGGCTGCCCCTTCCAGAGCAGATCCTGAGAAAACGCCTCGGCAAAATGCGCAGGTTGGAGTACGGGCAAGTGGTCCATGTACCAGGATACGCGGTCAAAAACAAGCTCCTCCCAGCACCTGGCCGGACAGATTCGACCGTCCATGGAGCCGGCCGTAACCACGGAGCCACCACGAAGCGCCCCGGACTCAGGCACAGCAGCAAGATTCAAGCCCAAGCCAACCATGGTGACCGTTCCCCGCTGTTCAACAAGAATACCTCCAACTTTTCGACCATGCCACACTAGGTCGTTGGGCCATTTCAACCGAACGTCCCACCCCATCCGTCTCAGAGTTCGGGCCGTAAGCCAGGCCGGGAGCAGGGCGCTGAATCCGTCCCAAGCCTTGGAAAGCGCTGGTGTTCGCCAGACCACGTGCAGATTCCCGGGCAAGGACTGCCATGGTCGGCGCACCTGCCCTCGGCCGGTCCATTGGGTCACGGCCAACACCGCATCCCCTTCACCGAGCCATCCCCACTCCAGTAGCCTCCAGGCCACATCCAGTGCGGAGGAGCAGTCCTGGCAGAGATATACGTTCCCAGGCCCGCGCCATTGCGCCGTCCACCCCTGAACAGGCCTTTCCTGCACACCTCCCAAATCACCCAAATCACCCAGGTCACCCATACTTGGAATGCACTTTGGAATGTATTGCTGATGAGAATGCGCCCGCCAGGGAGCCCAAAGTGCCATCGACCGTTCCCAGAGAGGATGCGCCGCGGAGATGTGCTCGGGGTATGCGCCGCGCAACAGCTCCGGTATCTCCTCGGAAAAAAGAAAAACCATCGGGTTCGCGCCAGCGCTTAATCGCTGTGGCACCGTTTTCCTGACCGAGTCGGCTTTGTCCATGATGGCTGCCCTTCCGCCCATTTCAGCGCTGCTTGCGCATGGCAAAGCGTTGCCAATCCCAGAACTGGTAGACATAGGCCACGCAAAGGGCCTGGATGAACATGGAAACAAACATGGCCAGCCAGATCCCGGTGGCCACACCCATAACCAGGTGCCCCAGGACAAAGGCCAGGGGGATGCGTACCAGCCAGGCCGAGCCTCCCATGACCAGGGTCTGGTAGATGGTGGCTCCGGCCCCGGTAAACGCTCCCCCAAGGATCATGGAGATCAAAAGGAAAGGCATGGCCGCCAGATTGTACCGCAGGTAGTTCACCGCCTCCTCCTGAACCTCCGGGTCCGGGGCCACGAACGCGGCAATGGGTTCCAGAAACTGCCAGAGCACGATGGTCAGCAGACAGATGACCACCAATCCCTGGCCCATGATTTGGTAGCCCATGCGCTTGGCCTGTTCCGGTTTTCTGGCACCCAGGTAGTGGCCGACCAGAATGCCGGCCGTGAAGTTGAAGGCAAAGCCGGGCAGAAACATCAGCGACTCCACGCGCATGCCCGCGCTCATCCCTGCCAGGGCCACCACGCTGCCGGTGGGCAGGCTGGCCGTGATGGAAAACAGGGCGATATATGCCGAATGCCAGACCAGCTGCATCAGCCCGGCCGGCCAGGCGACACGAAACAGATAGGGAAACGCGCAACGGATCCATTTCCAGGGAGCGAAACTGCGCCGGACCAGCAACCGCCTGCGCCGCAGAATCCAGACGTTAAAAAGTCCTCCGGCCAGAACCGAACCAAACGTGCTCCAAGCCAATCCCTTGTACCCCAGCTCGGGGAAACCGAACATCCCGAGACCCAGGGCAAAATCACCGAAGGTGTTCAACCCGGCCACAAGAATCATGCCGTACAGGGGGTAGAGAACCAGTTGCTGGGCCCGCAAAATGGCGTTGCCGATAATGAACAGGTAGTATGCCGGGAGGACGAGCAAATAAACGCTGAGCAGGTAGGTGGTGATGGGCAGCAGACTTTCCGGTACTTGCAGGACACGGATCAGTGCGCCCAGCAACAAAAATCCGCATATGAGCAAAAGGAGGCCGAAAACCCCGGCGCTTTGCAGGCTCAACCCTACATAGCGCTGCACCCGATGGATCAATCCCGCGCCATATGACTGGCTGATGGCGGCCACGCTCCCATTGCTCACTGCGATGGCCACCACCAGAAAAATAAAAAAGGATTGGCTGACCATGCCCATGCTGGCCTGGACATCCCTGCTGATCCGTCCGGCAACCCAAACGTCCACGAACCCGATCAGGAAGTGGAAGAGCATCATCAGCACCTGGGGCCAGGCCAACCGCCAGATGGTTTTGGTGGGAGAGGCCTCGGGATCGAAGACCACCGGTTTTTGCGGCATGGCCGCGGGCACCTTCTTCGCCCGGCTCAGCACTCCAGGAGATCCTTTTTGCGATACGCCAGTCCCTGGAATGAGGCCACGAGATTGGCGGACTCATCCCGGACTTCCACCAGATAGCTGGCCATCCGCCCCCCTTGCGACAGTTCCCTGGCTTCGGCAGTCAGAAGGCCCGTGGCAACGGGGCGGTGAAAATGGATGCTGGCCTGCACCCCCAGAGCGACCCTGCCGTAGGAGTTGCAAGCCGCGGCAAAGGCCAGATCCGCCAAGGCAAAGAGCGTCCCGCCGTGGGCCATGCCCAGACTATTGGTGTGCTCATCGGCCAGAGTCATCCTGGCCGTGGCCCTCCCCGGCCCGATATCCACAATCTCGATCCCCAAAAACCGAGCCAGTCGGTCATTGGCATTAATGTACCCCTTGACCTTCTCCACGCCCCCTCCCTGATTGTGTGAACCTATTCCGTGCTTGCCTTCAAACACCCTTTGGACCAATTCAAGATCGAAATCGCAATCGCAATCGTAAAGTGCATATCATCACGGTACGATTGCAATACCGACTCCGATACCGATTTCGATTTCGACTCCGAACACCAGGCCCTGAGCATTCTTGCCATCGTGAAACCAAGCAACAATCACACCATCCGCAACACCACGAACCCTCCAACCAGCAACACCGTGAACAATACCGCCAGCAAGTTGAAATACTTATCAATAAATGTGGTGATCTGTGCACCGAAGCGCCAAATCAACCAGGCCACCAGGAAGAATCGGGCCGACCGACCGACCAGTGAGGCCAGAATGAAGGGGATCAGGGAAATGTCAAAGGCCCCGCCGGCAACGGTAAAGACCTTGTAGGGCAAGGGTGTGAAGCCGGCGGTGAAGATGATCCAGAAGTTCCATGTTTCGAACAACTCCTGGACCAGAAAAAATTTCTCCACCGTGAACCCTGGTACGGTGTTGAAAAAGAACTGGGCCAAAGCGGTGAACTCCCCACCAAGAGTCCACCAGGAATAGTGACCGATGGCGTATCCCAGCAACGCTCCGGAGACCGAAGCGATGGAACAAACCGCGGCGAACCGGAAGGCCTTGGCCCGGGCCCCGAGAATCAATGCGATCAACAGCGGATCCGGCGGGATGGGGAAGAAGGAGGATTCAAAAAACGCCAGCACGAAAAGAGCCGCTGCCCCATAGGGAGTCGCGGCCCAGCTCAGTACCCAGTCATACAATCTGCGGACAATGTTCACGGTGATCTATCCCCCAAGCCCATGCCTGCCAGCATGGCGCGTACGGTTTTGGTTGAAATTGAAAAACAGCCACTTCAAAGCCAAAAACAGCTCCCCGTCAAGCAAAATGAATGCACATCACCCATCATTTCGGGTTGGCAACCAACTGGAGAAGTGCAAGGAACTGCTGACCTGATCGAGAATCAAGCCGGCATTTATGAGCGCAAAGGGTTCAGATTCTCTCGAAGCCGTCATCCTGCTCTGTCGCAAAATCCTTGCCTTGGGCAAGGGAAGCGGATAACAAGCCGCTGATGCGCGTTCTTCAAGGCCTTCTGCAGCAAGAGTTGCCGATCATCAACGACCGCTTGGCGCGAGAAACCCGGCAGTTGCCGGACCTGGTCCGGGCCGTGGCGGAGCATGTGCTGTTGGCTGGGGGCAAACGGTTACGGCCGATGCTGACCATCCTCTTTTCCCGGTGCATGGCCAACCACGTTCCCAGTGGTTCAGCACCTTCTCGCCCAGAGACACTGGATATTTACCCTATGGCCTGCGCCATGGAATTTCTGCATTCAGCCACCTTGCTGCACGACGATATACTGGACGGCAGTGATCTGCGCCGCGGCCGGACCACGGCACACCTCATTTTTGGCCGGACGGAAACGATTCTGGCCGGGGACGTTCTCCTGGCGCTGGGCAACCGATTGGTGGCCGAATATGCTGACGCCCGGCTGAGTTGGCGCGTGGCCGAGGCGATTATGCGCACGGCATCCGGGGAAATTCAGGAGCTGGAATGGATCAAGCACCCCACCTTGTCCCAGGAGCAATACCTGGAAATCATCACCGGGAAGACAGCCTACCTCATCCAGGCGGCCTGCCATTGCGGGGCAATTCTTTCCGGAAAGGATGACGCCATTCACCAGGCCGCCCTGAATTTCGGGATCAATCTCGGTATTGCTTTCCAGCTTACGGACGATGCCCTGGACTATTCCTCACAGGCCGAGGTCGCCGGCAAACCCATTGGCAATGACCTGCGTGAAGGAAAACTGACCCTGCCCCTGATCCTCTACATCCAGACCTTGCCGGCGGATGAGCGCAGTGCCGTCATGTCCTGGGTCAACACCCTTGGCGCGACCGCTGATCCCACCGCGCTTTCCCAGGAGGACAATGAACGCCACGCGCAGGTTGTTCAGGCGGTGCGCGCGGGCGGCTGCGTGGAACAAACCCGTGCTCGTGCGGCCCAGTACGTTGCCTTGGCCGAAAAAGCCCTCACATCCCTCCCGGTGGGCCTGGAACGTACCGCGCTTCAAGAAGCACTCCAACATACCCTGCACCGCGAAAAATAGCCCCGGCCTGCTTGCGGGGCGCCAATCCACAATGGTAGCCGCCCTCCCTGAAGACGCTTTTCCCTCGAGTCCGACCGAAAACCGCCCCCTGGCGGATTCCCAAGCATGCCCCCACCATTGGCACCCAGGGCAGGTTCCGATTTTTCAGTCACCTTCCATTGCCATAACCAGTCGGCTGCCGCAAAGATCCGCTGAGAATCCTGGCCTCGTCGGCGGGCCATGCAACGCAACAAGGAACTCTGATCCCAATGAACCATGATGACGACAGGAGGATATCTATGCTGTGGCGCGTGGAGGTGGGCCTGCGGCCCCAGGTGACCGACACTCTCGGAAACCGGGTCAGCAGCAAGATATCCCAGGAGCTGGGCATTGCCGTAGACCGCGTGGACGCTATCAAGGTGTTTACCGTGGCCGGCCTGGATGAAGCGCAGATCCGACTGGTTTTGGAGCGCCATGTGCTTCACGACCCCATCCTGCACCAGGCGTCCTTGCAACCGCTGCCCGCTCCGGCCGGGGAATTTGCCTGGGTACTGGAAGTGAGCTTTCGCCCCGGGGTGACGGACAACGAAGGCCGCACCGCGGCTCAAACCGTGGCCATGGTTCTGGGCCTGCCGACCCCCTGGCCCAGAGATTTCGCCGTGTATACGTCCACCCGGTATCTGCTCTCCGGAGACATCGACGAAACCGCTGCACGACACATAGCCAAGGATCTGCTGGCCAACGAATTGATCCAGCGCATCGACCTGAAAAATTCCTCCCAGTGGAAGACAGAGCCGGGTTTTCCGGCTCGGACCGCTCAAGTTGTGGGACGACCCAGTGACACAACCCAGACCATCAACCTTTCCGGCCTCAGCCACGCGGAACTGATGGAAATCAGCCGCAAGGGCGTCCTGGCCCTCAGCTTGGAGGAGATGCTGGCGATTCGCGACTACTACGAACGGCCGGAAATTATCACGGCCCGCATGGCTCAGGGCTTGCCCGAAGCGCCCACGGACGTGGAGCTGGAAGCCTTGGCCCAAACCTGGTCGGAACACTGCAAGCACAAGATCTTCAACGCCCAAATCACCTACCGGATCAGCAGCCAAGCCGACTCCCCAGTACCCAGCCCCTCCGCCTTGGACATCAACAGCCTGTACAAAACCTTCATCCAGAGGCCCACGGCCCAGATTCGGCAACGTATGGGTGCGGACGACTTCTGCCTTTCCGTATTCAAGGACAATGCCGGGGTGATTCGTTTCGACCAGGGCCACAACATCTGCGTCAAGGTGGAGACTCACAACAGTCCTTCGGCCCTGGACCCATATGGCGGGGCCTTGACCGGAATCGTTGGTGTGAACCGTGACCCGATGGGCACCGGCATGGGTGCCGAACTGCTTTGCAATACTGATGTTTTCTGCCTGGGGTCGCCGTTTCACGACCAGCCCTTGCCGCCGCGTCTGCTCCATCCGCGTCGCGTTCTGGAAGGCGTACGCGAGGGCGTGGAGCACGGGGGGAACAAATCCGGCATCCCCACGGTGAACGGCTCTCTGGTCTTTCATGACCGCTTCCTGGGCAAGCCGCTGATCTTCTGCGGAACCGTGGGGATCATGCCCGCGCGGGTGGCTGGTCGGCCCAGCCATGTCAAACAGGCCCGGCCCGGAGACATCATCGTGATGGTCGGTGGTCGGATTGGCAAAGACGGCATCCATGGAGCCACCTTTTCCTCCGAGGAACTGCACGCGGACTCTCCGGCCACGGCGGTTCAAATTGGCGATCCTATCACCCAGCGCAAGATGTACGATTTTTTGATGACTGCCCGGGATCGCGGTCTTTATCAGGCCATTACGGACAACGGCGCCGGGGGATTGAGCTCCTCCGTGGGGGAAATGGCCCAGGACAGCGGCGGCTGTGATCTGGATCTGAGCCTGGCTCCCTTGAAGTACGATGGCCTGAATCCGTGGGAAATTCTCCTCTCCGAAGCCCAGGAGCGGATGACCGCTGCCGTGGCCCCGGAGAACCTGAACGCTTTCCTGGCTCTGGCCCGGCGCATGGACGTTGAAGCCACGGCTCTTGGCACCTTCACGGACACTGGCCTGTTTCACATCCGCTTCGGCGAGCGCGTGGTGGGCAGCCTGGACATGGACTTCTTGCACCACGGTACGCCGCAAATGCATCTGGAGGCGGTCTGGTCCCCGCCGGCACAAAAGGAAGTCGCCGTTGAAGCCCTGGGAGGGCCTGACGGGATCGGCAACATGGATCAAGACAACCTTTTGGAACGCATTCTGGGCCGGCTGAACGTCTGCAGCAAAGAGTACGTTATCCGTCAATACGACCATGAGGTCCAGGGCGGCAGCGTGATCAAGCCCTTGATGGGCGTTCTTGCCGACGGCCCCACGGACGCGGCGGTGATCCGTCCGCTGCTCGACGCACATAGGGGATTGGTCATTTCCCATGGCATTTGTCCCAAATTCAGCGACCTGGACACCTACTGGATGACCGCCAATGCCGTGGACGAAGCCGTGCGCAACGCCGTGGCCGTGGGTGCTGACCCGGCGCGGATGGCCGGAGTGGACAACTTCTGCTGGTGCGACCCGGTCCAGTCCGAGAAAACCCCGGACGGTCGCTACAAGCTGGCCCAACTGGTGCGGTCCAACCAGGCCCTGGCCCACTATTGTCTGGCCTACGGCGTTCCCTGCATCTCGGGCAAGGACTCCATGAAGAACGACTACTCCGTGGCCGGGATCAAGATTTCCGTGCCGCCCACCGTGCTTTTCAGTCTGGTAGGTGTTGTGGAGGATGTCCGAGACTGTGTGTCCTCGGACTTCAAGCAGCCAGAAGATCTGGTCTACCTGCTGGGCACGACCCGTTCCGAACTGGGCGGTTCCGAACTGGTCGATGAATTGGGGCTGTCCGGCGGGTTGGTGCCCCAGGTGGATGCCCTGGCCAACCATCAACGCTACCATGCCCTGCACGCGGCCATCCGCTCCGGCCTGGTCCGGGCGGCCCACGACCTTTCCGACGGCGGACTGGCAACAGCTTTGGCGGAAATGGCCATTGGCGGCCGTCTGGGAGCACGAATCGACCTGGCTCACATTCCATCCATCCCCAAGAAACTGCCGGTGACAACCCTGTTGTACAGTGAATCCGCAGGCCGTTTGCTGGTCTGCGTGGCCCCGGACCAGGCGGGAGAATTCGAAGCCCTGTTTGCGGGACAAGCCCTGTCCCGCATCGGGCATGTGCAGCAGGAACCGACACTCTTGATCAAAAACGCCGACGTCCCGATACTGAGCGCACCCGTAGAACGATTGGCCACTGCTTGGCAGGCGACCATGAACTGGTGATTTTGGAGAGAATCTCCCGTGACGATACTTGAGGAGCAACCCGTGAATGAAGAAAAAAACCGTCAACAATCCCAGTTAGCTGGGCCGAACCCTGAATTGCCCGATGCCGAATGGGCCGCCTTGCCTGCTGCGTTGCAAGAGGGTTGTGCCCGGGCCGGATGGTCCGAGCTGACGCTGGTCCAGAAAAAAGCAATCCCCTATGTCCTGTCTGGCCGGAACATCATGGTCCAGGCCCGGACCGGAAGCGGCAAGACCGGGGCGTTCATCCTGCCTCTGCTGGAACGAATAGATGCCACCCGACCGGATTGCCAGGCTCTGGTGCTCACCCCTACCCGGGAACTGGCCCGACAAGTCGCCCAGGAGGCCACTGTGCTGGCCGGAGAGTCCGGTTTGAACGTGGTGCCGGTATATGGCGGCGTTGGCTATCAGGCGCAACGAGACGCTTTTCGTCAGGGCGCGCATCTTGTGGTGGGCACCCCGGGCCGTATCCTGGATCACCTCCTGGGGCGCAACCTCGGCCTGGACCACCTGCGCACCCTGATTTTCGATGAAGCGGACCGGATGCTTTCCGTGGGCTTCTACCCGGACATGCGCGAGTTGCAACGCTATTTGCCGGCCAAGGGCGTGGATGCCTTCATGTTTTCGGCCACCTACCCGGAAAGCGTCATCCAGCTGGGCCGGGAGTTTCTGACAGACCCGGCCTTTCTCGGCCTGTCAGGGGACCAGGTGCACATCGCGGAGATCGAACATTCCTTTTGTGTTGTTCCGCCCATGCTCCGGGACAAAACCCTGATCCGCCTGCTGGAAATGGAGAACCCCACCTCGGCGATCATCTTTTGCAATACCAAGAACAACGTGGAATTCGTCACCGCCATTCTCAAGCAGTACGGATTCGACGCCGAGGACATTTCCTCCAATCTGTCCCAAAACAAGCGAGAAGAGGTTCTGGCCCGGATTCGCTCCGGGAACCTGCGCCTTCTGGTCGCCACGGACGTGGCTGGCCGTGGCATCGACATCCCTGGTCTGTCCCATGTCTTCCTTTACGAATCCCCCGAAGACCCGGAGTCCTACATCCACCGGGCCGGACGCACCGGTCGGGCCGGGGCATCCGGTACGGTGATCACCCTGGTGGATATCATGGAAAAGATCGAGCTGGATCGTATCGCCACCCGGTTCGGGATCAAGATGCTGGAACGGAATTCACCGGAGGAAACGGACGTCCTGCCCATACTGGAGGACCGGATTACGATACTCCTGGAAAACAAACAGCGCCGCTTGAACCTGGCCCAGAAGGAGCGGGCCGCCCGCTTCCTACCGACCATTCCCAAGTTCGCGCAAAGCGAGGACACTGCGGCATTGCTCGCCCTGCTCCTGGACGAACTCTACCAGCGCTCCATGAATGTCTCCCCGCCGGAGCCGGATACCCTGACGGAGCGAACCCGCCGCCCAAAATCCCCCCACCAGTCAGGCCCACCGGCTGAAGGAACCAAGAAAAAGCGCCGACGCCGCAAACCCAAGACGTCTCCTTCCGGCAAAAATAACGGAGAAGCCGGAGCGAACCGCTCTGAATCCCACTCCACTGAAGAATGAGCCGCGGGGGGCGGATGGGGATAACGAGCCTTCTGGCACTGGAAATATGAACCAATATTCGTCAATATCCGCCCAGGGATCATCTTGCACCACCTCGTCCAAAGACCCCTTTTCTCCTTCAAAACACCAGAGGTCTTCATGCAGATTCATTTTCTCGACGCACCGGATTCCAACACACTGGGAAAATTGATCCAACAGGTCGCCGACCAGCAGGAGGTCAAGTCCTTGCTGATATTGGCCTGTGACGCTGACCCGCTGCATGCGGCAACTCTTGACCCGGTATTGCGGGCATGCCCCAAGCCGGTCTTTGGAGGCATTTTCCCGCAAATCCTGCATGGCCCCAATGCCATGGCGTCCGGGGCCCTGGTGGTTGGATTGCCCTGGCCGGCAGAGTCCAGAGTGATCCAGGGACTCAGCGACCCCAGTGCCGACTATTTCGAGTCCATCCTGAGCCAATTCGGGACCACGGACACCGCGGAGCAAACCATGTTCGTCTTTGTTGATGGTTTGAGTACCCGGATCACCGGCCTGATCGACGCCCTGTTCAACTGCCTGGGGCTGCAGCCCAACTATATCGGCGGCGGAGCCGGCTCCCTGAGTTTCCAGCAACGTCCATGCCTGTTCACCAACCAGGGACTCCTCCAGGACGCCGCCGTGCTGGGACTGGTCAATACGCACAGTTCCATTGGCGTGGCCCACGGCTGGACCCCGGTCAGTGATGCCTTCAAGGTTACTGAGGCCGACCGCAACACAGTGATCAGTCTGAACTGGCAACCGGCCTTTGAGGTGTACAAGAAGATCGTGGAAGACCACTCCGGGCGTACTTTCTCCACGGAACCATTTTTCGAATTGGCCAAGTCCTATCCTTTGGGGTTTGCCAAACTGGACGCGGAAATGATTGTTCGCGACCCAATCATCCTGGACGGGACAAAGATGGTCTGTGTCGGTGAAGTCGCCGAGGGCAGCCACATGCACATCCTCAACGGCAACTTGGATTCCCTGGTGGCCGGTGCTGTCCATGCCCGAGAACTGGCCGAGGCCGGGATGCTCCACGATCCCATGAAGAACAACGAAGCGGCCACGGCCAGATTGATGTTTTTCGTGGATTGCATTTCCCGAGTTCTCTACCTGGATGCTGAATTCCAACAGGAGCTGAAAGCGGTGGAAATGGGCCTGCCCATGATCGGAGCCCTGACCCTGGGTGAAATCGCCAATACCGGAGACGCCTACCTGGAATTCTACAACAAGACATCCGTGGTCGGTATCCTCCATGACCACAATAGATGACGATGTTCGTCGGCAGATTCTCCTAGAAATCGCCCTGTCCATCAGTGGCGAATTGGAACTGCGCGCACTGCTGGGCAAAAGTCTGCCCCTGTTTTTGCGCAAGCTGAACTGCACCGCCGCCGCGGTGGTCCAGCTTGCGGATCCGGAACCCGTCACCTCCCAGGCTGTCCCGCTGTCCATTCCCCGCCACCCTGAGTGGCCAAACATGGTCCGGCGGATCCGCCGCAACCTCATCGAAGATCCGGAACAATTTTTCGCGGAAGACCAGGGTCCTGGTGGGCTCTGGTTCGGATTTCGACTGCGCGGTTTCGGCATGCTGCTCCTGGCCCGACAGGCGCTCTTTGACCCACTCTTCCTGCGCGAATTCCAGCCCTTGACCGACATGCTGGCCCGAGCCTGCCTGGCCTGCCTGGAGTCGGAGCGCCGCAAACAGGTGGAGCAAAAGCTGTCCTTGACCCAGGCCAGCCAGCGGGCCTTGCTGGACAACCTCCCGTTCATGGCCTGGATGAAAGACGCAACGGGCCGGTACACGGCGGTGAACAAGAGCTTTGCGGGCCACACCGGCCTGCAGTTTGGCGACATTATCGGCAAAACCACCTATGAGGTCTGGCCTCAGGAAAAAGCCGCACTGTTTGCCGCGGATGACGAGTCCATTCTGCGGACCGGCCACCCCATCGAGGGACGGGACCAGGAAACCTCTCCCAACGGGGATATCCGTTGGTTCGAGTACGCCAAGCGCCCCATCATTCAGCCGGCGTCCGGGGAGATCACCGGGACCACCGGCTTTCGCTGGGATGTCTCCAGCCGTGTTCTCGCCGAACAAAACCTGAAATATCGCACGGCCTTCCAGCGCGTGGTCATGGACCTGGCCATCGGATTCGTGAATACCCCTCTGGAGCGTCTGGACCAAGGCATCAACAACGCCCTGGCCATGACCGGACAGTTTGCCGGGGTGGATCGGGCCTACCTGTTCCGCTACGATTTTGTGCGCAATGTCATGGACAATACCCATGAGTGGTGTGCCGCGGGCATTGCTCCGCAAATCACCAACCTGCGTAACATATCCAATACCCAGTTTCCGGACTGGGTCCAGGCCCATCGCCAGGGGAAGATCGTGCACATTCCCAGCGTAGCCAAGCTTGCACGGGAGAACCCGATTCGAGGCGTTCTGGAGTCCCAGGGCATTCGCACCCTGATCACGTTGCCCTTGATCCAGGACCAACACTGTTTTGGTTTTGTTGGTTTCGACGTGGTACAGGAAGAAAAAGTCTGGAGTGACGAGGAAATCGACCTGCTGCGGATTCTGGCCGAGCTGTTCACCAATGCGGAGGTCCGGCGCACGCACGAACGGCATTTGGTGCAAGCCAGGACCGGGGCCGAGGCGGCCAGCCGGGCCAAAAGTGAATTTCTGGCCAATATGAGCCATGAAATCCGCACCCCGCTCCACGGCGTGGTGAGCATGATCGGCCTGCTCAAGGAAACCAGGACCTCCTCGGAACAGCGTGAATTTCTGCACATGGCGGAAACGTCGGCGGAATCCCTCTTGTCGGTCATCAACGACATCTTGGATTTTTCCAAGATCGAGGCCGGAAAACTGGAACTCTCCCTCCAGTTTTTTGACCTGGAAGATGAAATTCACCGCATGAGCGGGCTGATCGCGACCAAGGCCCGGGAGAAAAACCTGGAACTCATGGTCCGATACGACCCCAGAACCCCACGAATCGTGGAAGGGGACAATCTGCGCCTGCGTCAAATCCTCTCCAATCTTTTGGCCAACGCCATCAAGTTCACGGAGCGCGGCCACATCCTGCTCAACATCGAACCCCTCTATCAGGAAGAAAACCTGGCCATGATTCGCTTTTTGGTGGAGGACACCGGTATCGGCATCCCCGAAAACCGTTTGCAACACATTTTCGAACAGTTCACCCAGGTGGATGGTTCCACCAGTCGCCGCTACGGAGGCACCGGCCTGGGCTTGGCCATCTGCCAGCAGTTGGTGACCATGATGGGCGGGACCATCACGGTGGGCAGCACCATCAACCGGGGATCGCGCTTCTTTTTCGATCTGCCACTGCCATACCGGAAAATCACTCCGGATAAACCAACGGATACGTTACCGGATGCACCACCAGATGCATCATTGGGCACGCCTCATGCATTACCAGGCAATCTCCGCGGCTATCGGGCCCTGATTGTCGACGACCAGGCCATCAACCGCCGGATTCTGGCCGAACATCTGTCCGCCTGGGGCATGGAACATGAAACGGCGGAAAATGCCTGGGAGGCGATGCACAAACTGGAAGCCGCCATGGAACGCTTCACCCCCTTCGACATTATGCTCCTGGATTATTCCATGCCGGAGATGAACGGAGTGGAGTTGGCCCAGACGCTGCATAAATCCACGAAGTGGCGGGCTCTGCGCCTGATCCTGCTGACTTCCAAGTGGACCCAAATGAGTTTGCAGCAGTGCAACGAAGTGGGTCTGAACGCGGTACTCTCCAAACCGGTAGCCACTGGAGATCTTCTTGACGCATTGCACACCACGTTGTCGCTTGGTCATGGCCCAGGCTGCATGGAGAAATCCGCGGCCAATACCGATCCAGACGTGAAATCGTCTTCTTTGGAATCGTCTGATTTTTGGTCTTCTCAGGAAAGGGCGATTCGCGTCCTGCTGGTGGATGACCACCCCGTGAATCGCAAGTCCGTCACCATGAGCCTGCGAAAATTGCAGTGCGAGATAACCACGGCGGAAAACGGTCTGGAAGCTCTGAAACTGGTGCAGGAACTCGATGTGGATATCGTGCTCATGGACGTACAGATGCCAGTGATGGACGGGTACGAGGCCACCCGGGCCATCCGAAATCTGGGAGGGCGATACGCCGTGCTGCCGATTATCGCCTTGACCGCCAATGCCATGGAGGGAGACCGGCAGCGCTGTCTGGATGCCGGCATGAGCGACTATCTGCCGAAACCACTGCCCAAAGAGGGGTTGGCCACTCTTCTGGCCGCACACCGTCCAAAACCGACACCGCGGGCCGAGAATCAACACCAGTCACCATCCATTCGGCCGGATCTGGATTACGCCGCTTTGTTGCAACAATACGAGGGCGACCTGGACATGGCCCGAGAAATGCTCCAGGATTTTCTGGCGGACACCGCGATTGAGATCGCCGCCATCGGCCAAGCCCTGGCCCGTCGTGATCCGAAAACCGAGCAGCTGGCCCATCGGCTCAAAGGGCCCAGTTCGTATGTCGGTGCGGTGCGTATGCAAACACAGTGCTCCCGAATCGTCGAGACCGCGCGTCGTGGACAATGGGATGCAGCCGACCAGGAGTTTCAGGCCTTGCAGCGGGCTTGGACCGGATTTACCGCGGAAAGCACGGCCTGGTTGTGTAAGAGAGAGACGGATGCGCAGGGTTGACAACCCGTCACAGAGGTGCCTTTCTCGAGGTGACCGCGGACCAGGGCGGACATGAGCCACGCATCTGTATCCGGCAGTGAGGAGCAGCAGCCATGAAGGTTTTAATTGTCGATGACGAGAAATTGAGTCGAAAGACTCTAGGATTCTTCCTTGAAAGGCTTGGTCACGAAGTGCTCCTTGCGGAAAACGGCGAGCAGGGCTTCCAGATCTGGCAGGAGATTTCGCCCCGGATCGTCCTCACGGACTGGAACATGCCGGTCATGGACGGCTCGGAACTCTGCCGACGGATCCGGGCCACCGAGGGCGATGATTACACCTATCTGATCATGATCACCTCCCGGACGGATTCCAACGATCTGGTCGCCGGATTCGAAGCCGGGGTGGACGACTATCTGACCAAGCCGGTGCGCAAGGATGAACTCGCCGTCCGACTCAAGGCCGGAGAGCGGATTTTCAGCCTCCAGGACAAGGACATGGTCATCTTTGCCCTGGCCAAGCTGGCCGAGACAAGGGACTCGGAAACCGGCTTTCACCTGGAGCGCATCCAAGGCTACTCCCGCCTCCTGGCCGAAGCACTGGACCGGGAGGTATTTCCGGAGGTCAACCGTCAGTTCATCGACACCATTCACGCCACCAGCCCGCTTCACGACGTGGGCAAGGTGGGCATTCCGGACCGGATTCTGCTCAAACCGGATCGACTCAATGATGAGGAATTCGCAATCATCAAGACCCACACCACCATCGGTTTTGAAACCCTGCGGAGCGCAATCCAGAAAAATCCCAAGGCCGTCTATCTGCGCATGTCCGCGGATATCGCCCGCAGCCACCATGAGCGCTGGGACGGCAGCGGATATCCCGACGGTCTGCAAGGCGAGGCAATCCCTTTGGCTGCGCGCATCCTGGCCGTGGCCGATGTCTACGACGCTCTGATTTCCAAGCGGGTCTACAAGGAGGCCTTCACCCACGAAGCCACACGCAGCCTCATCCTGGAAGGCCGAGGCTCCCACTTTGATCCGCGGATCGTGGACACATTTCTCGAAGTGGAAGACCGCATTCTGGCCGTGGCCCGCAAATTCCAGGAATAGGCAATGGTCTCGTCCAATGCCTGACCGTTTCCCACATCCATTGACCCTTGCCCTGCTCGTCGGACTTTTCGGCGCGGCCGGGGCCATCAGCCGCCATATTATGACCATGACGGCTTTCTGGCTTCTGGGACCGGAATTCCCTTGGGGGACCTTCCTGGTGAATGTATCGGGCTGCTTTCTCTTCGGGGTGCTCTGGGCGCTCTCTGAACATCGCTGCGTGATCCCATTTCCGGTCAGCATGGCCATGCTGACCGGGTTCGTGGGATCGTTCACCACTTTTTCCAGTCTGGTCTTTGAAACCGAACTCCTGCTTCAGACAAAACAGTGGGGATCTTTAGCCCTGTATCTCCTCGGCCAGAATATACTGGGCTTTGCCGCCCTGGCGTTGGGATTGTGGATCGCAGGCGGCCAACAATCTCCGGATAAAAGTTGAGTGCGGCCCAATGCATGCAGCCAATGAGACCACCCGTTCCGGACAGGCATCCGCCCCCCTCTGAAGAAAAGCCTGCTTAGTCCTTTTCCGGCCACTCCGTTACAAGTTCCACGAGCGTCCGCACCCCAAAGCCGGTGCCGCCGGAAATGCCGTGATCCCCCTTTTTTTTGGCAAAGGCCGGACCGGCGATATCCAGATGCACCCAAGGTATCTTTTCAGGTACGAAACGCTGCAGAAACAGAGCGGCGTGGATGGCCCCGCCCTCACGGGCCCCAACGTTTTTCAGGTCCGCCACCTCGCTTTTCAATTCCTCCGTGTAGTCAGCCCAAAGCGGCATGGGCCAGGCCGGTTCACCTACCTGCTCCCCAATGCGCCGGACCAGTTCGGACAACGACGCCGGTTCGGCAAAGACGCCGGCAATACGCGGCCCCAGGGAGACGACCATCGCACCGGTCAAGGTCGCCACGTCGATGATACCCAACGGCTTGTACTGCTTGCTGTAGGCCAGGGCGTCGCATAGCAACAACCGCCCCTCGGCGTCGGTATTGATGATTTCCACGGTCTTACCGGAGTAACTCGTGACCACGTCGCCTGGTTTGATGGCCAGGGAACCGGGAGTGTTTTCCGTGCAGGGGAGGATCCCCACTACCCGGCGTTGCCCCTGACGATCTTTACCCAGCCGCCCATACGCCTCGAAAAAGCCCAGCACGGCCGCGGCTCCGCCCATGTCGCCCTTCATCTCCTCCATGCCCTGGCTGGGCTTCAGGGAAATGCCTCCGGTATCAAAGCTAATTCCTTTGCCGATCAGAACCAGTGGCGCATGTCTGCCTTCAGCCGCCTGGCCCGGGGAAATGTCGGGATGTGTATCCAGAATGATCAGCCGAGCCTGTTCCGGATTGGACTGGAAGACAGCGGCGTAGGCACCCATGCCCAGTTCCCTGATCTGCTCTGCAGTCAGGATATCCGCCCGGAAACCATGCCGCATGGCCATTTCCCGAGCTGTTTCCGCCAGGTATTCCGGTGTAGCCAGGTTGGCGGGCATGTTCACCAGGTCACGGGCCAGGTGCAGGCCTTGGCCCACAGCCACGGCTTCATTCATTCTGCTCAGCAAGGCCATGTCCACAGGCTTGTCCTGCAACAGAGACAAAAGGGGTGGAGTCTTTTTCTTCTCATCTTGCTCCGTTTTCAGTCGATCAAAGCGGTAGACGGCGGTCATGGCCGCGGAAACCGACTCTTCGGCGGCCACGGTGATATCCAATCCGGTGTCTTGCAACGTCGCCGTATTCAATCCAAGCTCGACCATCTCCAGATCCATGGCGCAGCCCACGGCAGCGGCCACTGCCTGACGCAGTTCCCGCACTCCAAAGCCCGCTCGACGTCCCAAACCGGCCAAAATCAAAGCTGGAGAACTCACCCCGGCTGGTGGATAAAAATAGCGCACGGATTTCGTGCTTCCGGAAAATCTGGTCACCGCGGAGTTATCGGCCAGCCAGCCACCCTCACCAGCCAACCAGGCATGCAGCCCGGGCAACAGACCGTCCTCTTTCTCAAACCCAAAAAAAATCAGGGCATCCCCATTATATTCCTCTTGAACGCGCAATGCTGTTTCCATTGTTCCTCCTCAAGGTGCGATCGTAAAAAAACACCATCAAGTATCGTGATCCGTGCACTCCGTCCAGTTACGGGGATATCCCTGGCAGGGCAGATTTGTTCTCAAACCACAGGAGTTCTGGATCGCTATCAAGTTTTTTGCAAAGACCAAATTCACCCGGTATCCTTGCCGTCATGTATTTGCGATACCGGAAGAGCAGACTTGGACAACCACAAAAAACGTCGTTTCCGCGGATAAAAGAATGTGCTCTGTTGTCCTGTAAGCAAGAATACAGCCAGAATAACGCTGAACGTGCCCCGAAAAAGTCCGGTATATCCGCAAATATCGTCATTGCGGTGTTGCCGTGGTCGAGCTACCAAGAGACTGGACTGCTTCTTAAGACTGCCTCTGTGAATTCTGTTGCTCGCCACCTGGCGGCTTGTCCGGATCGAGCATTAAAGCACGCTACCAAGACACGCCCCAAGACACACCTGCTGCTCTTGATGAGCACCTGTACTGAACGTTTTTCCTGGAGACACCCATGCGCTACACCCTGCCCATCATTTTCATTCTGGCCTTGATGAACCTGTACCTGCTCCTTAATCCAAAAGAGCGCGTGGAGTCGCCCCCCACTCTGCTGACCAAGGAATACCGCTTCTGCATGAAGAAGGATCTCGAGTTGCTCAAGGCCCAGGATGAAATTCACATTTTGAAAATGATCCTTCTCGGTTACCGGGAATCCAGGGAAAATTTCCGTGAAGATGCCTCAAACAGAACAGCGGGGCTGGCCACCGAGCTTGCCGCGGTGCTGAATGAAAACCAAGCACTCAGGCAAATGGTCGATACATACCGCGACGCCAACACCCATCAACTCCGGCTCTCCGCGTATACGGCTCGCCCGGAGGAATGCAACGAAGACGTTGACAATACAGCGATCATGCAGCCCCCGGTGCCCGGCTGGACCGTAGCCGTTTCCCGAGACCTGAAGGGGTGGCTGGGAAAAAGGATTTACATTGAGGGCTTTGGCGTCCGGCTGGTCAACGATCTCATGAACGCCCGCTACGCCCATGCCATCGATATCCTGGTGCCGGACGTTCCGACCGCCAAACAGATTGGTGTCCGGAAAAATGTTCTGGTTACCCTTGTAGAGCCATTGGCTACGGACGAAACCAACCTCAACAACGAACTCGTCGTGATGCTCGCTGACCAAACACCAAAACACACTGCTGACGGGCAACGTTGAACGTAAAACCACTCCATCCTTTTGAAGTTTTGTGAACAAAACACTTGACTTTTTCCCCGGGTACGAGCAAAGAACTCTCTTTGCCGTAGGCATCGATAGGCGCGTAGCTCAGGGGGAGAGCACTTGCTTGACACGCAAGGGGTCAGGAGTTCAAATCTCCTCGTGCCTACCATCACGCATCCAAGCAGGGAGGCCTAGGCCTCCCTGCTTTATTTGAAGACCATCCGAAAACAGCAAGACACTTGCCCGGGCCTCCCCTGCCTGAGGCAAAATCATGCCACTGAAGAATTGAGGATGTTCGCGTTCCGGGAGAATCATACCGGGCAAGGAGTTTCGGGAGTGCATATCGAAATAGGCGACCAGCAACTGGAGGTCGGCGAAGGCGAAAACTGCGGGCAGATTTTATCGCGCGCTTTGAGCAAGAAAAAGCTGAAAACCGCTGTCGGGTGTCGGTGCGCCTCCGGACTACTCGACGTGCATACTCCCATCGACCTCGCCCAATGCACCCGCCTCGAAGCCGTGGACATGAGCAGCCCCGAGGGGCTGACCATGATCCGACACAGCGCTGCCCACATCATGGCCGAGGCGGTCCAACGCCTGTTTCCCACCGCCAAGGTGACCATCGGTCCGGACATTGAAAGCGGCTTCTACTACGATTTCGATTTTGAACGGCCTTTCACTCCCCAGGATCTGGAAGCCATTGAAGCCGAAATGGCCAAAAGCGTGGCCCAAAACCAGCCTTTTCACCGCCGGAACATTGCCAAAAAGGAAGCTCGCTCACTCTTCGAAGGCATGGGCGAGACCTATAAGCTGGAAATCCTGGACGACCTGGAAGACGGCACCGTTTCTCTTTACGAGCACGGGGGGTTCACGGATCTTTGCCGTGGACCGCACGTTCCGTCCACGGGATACATCAAGGCCTTCAAGCTGACGTCCGTGGCCGGAGCCTACTGGCGCGGCGACGAGTCCAGACCGATGCTCCAACGGATCTACGGCACGGCATTTGCTTCGGAGAAGGATCTTCAGAAATATCTTCACCGCCTGGAAGAAGCCAAAAAGCGCGACCACCGCAAGTTGGGTGTCCAGCTGGACCTGTTCAGCTTCTGTGAAGAGGCAGGACCGGGCATGCCGATTTTTCATCCCAAAGGCGCCATGCTGCGTTTCCTTCTGGAACAATTTGAACGCCGGGAACACCTGCGCCGGGGATACCAGCTGGTCCAAGGACCGCAAATGCTGCGCCGCGAACTCTGGGAACGCTCAGGACACTATGACAACTACCGTGAAAACATGTATTTCACGGAGATCGACGAACAGGCCTACGGCGTCAAACCCATGAACTGCCTGGCCCACATGCTGATCTACAAGTCCCAGGTCCGCAGTTACCGGGATCTTCCCTTACGTTTCTTCGAGCTGGGCACGGTCCAACGGCATGAAAAGTCCGGGGTTTTGCACGGTCTTTTGAGGGTCCGCCAGTTCACTCAGGACGACGCCCACATCCTGTGCCGCCCGGACCAGCTTCAGGATGAAATCATCGCCATTCTTCACCTGGTCCAGGACGTGATGGGGCTCTTTGGCTTCGAGTACGAAGTGGCCTTGAGCACCAGACCAGACAAGTCTATTGGCGCGGAAGACGACTGGGAACGGGCCACCACCGCGCTGACCAATGCTCTGGAAGCCCTGGGACTGGAATATGCCGTCAACCCTGGCGACGGAGCTTTTTACGGACCAAAGATTGACATCAAGCTCAAGGATGCCCTAGATCGCCGCTGGCAGTGTTCGACGATCCAGTGCGACTTCACCCTGCCGGAACGTTTTGACCTTTACTACACCGGCCAGGACGGCAATCGACACCGGCCGGTTATGCTCCACCGGGTGGTTCTGGGAGCCCTGGAGCGGTTCCTGGGGATTCTCATCGAGCACTATGCCGGGGCTTTTCCGGTTTGGCTGGCTCCGGTGCAAGCCCGGGTGCTCACCGTCACCGACGCGCAGAACCCATGGGCCGAAGACTGCATTCGGCATCTCCAGGCTGAAGGATTTCGGGTGGAAGCCGATCTGCGCAACGAAAAACTGGGGTACAAGGTGCGTGAAGCCCAGCTACAGAAAATTCCGTTCATGCTCGTCATCGGCGAACGGGAAGCACAATCCCAGGCCGTGAACGTTCGCACCAGGACCGGCGAGAATCGCGGCGAACAGTCTCTGGACCAGGTCACTTCGATGATCCGGGACGAGTGTACCGAACCTTTCAAACGCGGAGGAATGCCCTATTACCTCGGTTAAACGGACCCGCTGCAACAAGCAGATCCGGGCTCAAGAAGTTCGCGTCATTGGCGACGACGGCAAGCAAGTGGGCATTTTACCCCTTGCCGAGGCGCTTGCGTATGCGGAAAATCTGGGAGTGGACTTGGTGGAAGTGTCTCCGGACGCCAACCCACCGGTCTGTCGGGTCATGGACTTTGGGAAGTACAAGTATGAACTGCAAAAGAAGCAGCAGGAAGGCCGCAAAAAGCAGACCCTGGTCCAACTTAAGGAAATCAAATTCCGCCCCAAAACCGACGATCACGATTTTGAAACCAAGCTGAAGCACATCCGTCGCTTCCTGGAAGCAGGGGATAAATGCAAGGTGACCGTAGCCTTTCGCGGGCGGGAAATGATGCACCGCGACCGGGGTGAAATGGTGCTGAAACGGGTTCTGGAAGAACTGGGCGACGACGCCAAGGTCGACCAGCATCCTTCCATGGAAGGGCGCACCATGAACATGGTGCTCAGTGCCGTGGAAAAGAAAAAATAGAGCGTAATGTGCTGCCGCCGCACCCCGGTAGCTCAGAGAATGGTATGTGATGGAACGCCCTGGCGGATGGTTCCTGCGACCAGAAGATCATCAGTTCGAATCAGGAGAATGCTCATGACCAAGATGAAGACACGAAAAAGCGCCGCCAAGCGGTTCAAGTTGACCGGCTCCGGCAAGATCAAGCGCCGCAAGGCGTTTATGCGTCATATTTTGACAAAAAAAAGCCCAAAACGGAAACGCCAACTGGGCAAGGACACCATCCTCGCGCCGGCCAATGTCAAGACGGTGCGGAAGATGATCCCCTTTGCCAAATAACTGAGTGTTGAAAAAGTCCTGAACCTCAGTCCGTTCAAAAATCCCAAGCAAGGGCAATCCGGCACATACCGGGGAGTCTCGTACCGAAATACGAGAACGCGTCTTTGACAAAAGCAAGTGCCGGAGCAGTGACGCAGCAATTGAGCGCTCTTCACTGGACAGGCAACACGAGGTTGAACCGCTCTGTTTGATCTGCTCCCCGATGCTTTGTCAGGTTTGAACCGGAAGGGCGCCTTCCCCCATCAACCAATGAATCTCCGAAGGAGGTTGAGTCCATGCGTGTTAAACGCGGCCTGGCGGCCCACCGCCGGCACAAAAAATATCTGGATATGGCCAAAGGGTACCGTGGAGCCCGAAGCAGACTGTACCGCACCGCACGTGTCACCGTGGAACGCGCCCTGGCGTACGCCTACCGCGACCGCAAGGTTCGCAAGCGCGAGTTTCGCGCCCTGTGGATCATGCGCATCAATGCCGCGGCTCGGGTTCACGGGCTGTCCTACAGCAAGTTCATGCACGGGCTGTCCCTGGCCGGTATCGGCTTGAACCGCAAGGTCCTGGCCGATTTGGCTGTTCGCGAAAAGGATCACTTCGCGCAACTTGCCGGAATGGCCAAAGCCAAGCTGGCCTGATCATGACCGTAGCGCATCCGGCGGGCTCCAGCACATTGGCCGAACAGTTGGACGAACTGGGCCAGGCCCTCGAGCAAGGCTTGGCCTCAGCCCATACCGCTGCGGAAGTCGAAGCCATTCGAGTGGCCTATCTTGGCCGCAAAGGTCTCTTGGCCGGGCTGATGAGCAGTTTGGCCAAGACGCCGCCGGAACAACGCCCCGCGCTGGGACAGAAAGCCAACCAGGTCAAGGCGCTGCTCCAAGAGCAGATGGAGACCCGCTTGCGGGAATTGGAACGGCGCAAGGAGCACGAACTCCTTGCGCGTTTTGATCCCTCCCTGCCTGGTCGTGCGCAATGGCTGGGCAGTCTGCACCCGGTCACCCTGGTCACTGAGGATATCTGCCAAGCGTTCGTCGCTCTGGGATTCGAGGTGGTGGAAGGCCCTGAGCTGGAGACGGATTTCTACAATTTCGAAGCCCTGAACCTGCCTCCGGACCATCCGGCGCGGGACATGCAAGACACGTTTTATATCGGAGAATCCACTCTACTGCGCACGCATACCTCACCGTTGCAGGTGCGCACCATGGAACGCAAGGCCCCGCCGTTGGCCGCTATTGCGCCAGGCAAGGTCTACCGCCGGGACTCGGACCTGACCCACACCCCGATGTTCCATCAGATCGAGGGCTTTCTCGTGGACAGGGACGTCAGTATGGCCGATTTGCGCGGCACCTTGACCGCTTTTGTCCACAAGATTTTCGGCCCGGACACCATCGTCCGCTTCCGTCCCAGCTTTTTCCCCTTCACTGAACCCAGCGCAGAAGTGGACATTTCCTGCATGCTCTGCGGCGGCCGGGGGACCTGTGCCGGAAAGAGCTGTCGGGTCTGCAAGCAGACCGGTTGGTTGGAAATTCTGGGGTGTGGAATGATCGACCCAGCGGTTTTCGCGGCTGTTGGGTATGATCCCGAAGTCTACACCGGCTTTGCCTTTGGCCTGGGAGTGGAGCGGGTGGCCATGCTCAAATACGGTATCGGCGATCTGCGCATGTTCTTCGAGAACGATATCCGGTTCGTCTCCCAATTCGGCTGACCCACGCCACTTTTTTTGGGCACAAGAAATGGACCGCTTTTTCTTTGCCCGGAAATCATCCTTGCGCAGCGTGAAAGTCCCCCACACGTCGCTCCAGCGTTCTTGTTTGCCGGCTCCTGAATTCTCTCCCGAGAGGTTTCCATGCTTTTAAGTCTCAATTGGTTGCGCGCTTTTACGCCCTATGAAGGGACAGCCCAACAACTGGCCGACCGGCTGACCATGCTCGGCCTGGAAGTGGAAGAAATCAACCGCCCCTTTGCCCACCTGGCCAATGTCGTTGTCGGCCGTGTGCTGGATTGCGATCGTCATCCGCAGTCGGATCGACTCAGCCTCTGCAGGGTGGATATCGGCCAGGTCGGCACCCTGCCGATTGTTTGCGGCGCACCGAATGTGGCCAAGGGGCAGCTTGTGGCCGTGGCCAAAGTCGGAACAGTTCTTCCAGACGGCAAGGAAATCGCTGAAACCGTCATCCGCGGCCAGACTTCCCGGGGGATGATCTGCTCGGAGAGTGAACTGGGCCTGGGCGAAGACAGCGACGGAATCATGGTCCTGAAAGGCCATTTCAACTTGGGTCACAGTTTGGCACGCGTCCTCGACCTGAACGATGAGGTCTTGGACATTTCCGTCACGCCCAACCGCGGAGATTGCCTCAGCGTTCTCGGACTGGCTCGAGAGGTCGCCGCAGAGTTTCGTCTGCCTCTCACCCTGCCCCAGACAGAACTGCCGGAGGATGGTGCATATTGCGATCAAGCCGTTGCCATCGTGATCGACGAACCGGAACTCTGCCCACTCTATCAAGCCCGCATCATCCGAGGCATCCGCATTGCTCCCAGTCCGGCATGGTTGCAACGCCGCCTGCTGGCCGTGGGCCAGCGGCCCATCAACAACGTGGTGGATGTGACCAACTATATTCTCCAGGAATGGGGCCAGCCGTTGCATGCCTTTGACCTGGCCAAGCTGGTCGGCCCAACCATCCGGGTCCGCCGGGCCGAAGAAGGACAACGGTTCACCACGCTGGACAATCGTGAGCGCTCCCTGCTGGATTCCGACCTGCTGATCACCGACGCGGAAAAAGCCGTGGCCCTTGCCGGAGTCATGGGTGGCGCCAATTCCGAGGTTACGGAGGCAACCACGGACATTCTTCTGGAGTGTGCAGTCTTCAACCCCACCAGCATCCGGAAGACTTCCCGCCGCCTGGGACTGAGCAGCGAATCCTCCTATCGCTTCGAGCGCGGTGTGGACCAGCCCGGCTCAGCCCTGGCGCTGGAACGGGCCATGGCCTTGATCCGGGAATCCGCCGGAGGTACGGTTTTGCGCGGGGTCGCCAGAAGTGAGCCCCGTCCCTGGCAGGCTCCCCGCATTGCATTTCGGCCTCAACGAGCCGGAAAACTCCTTGGCCTGTCCCTGGACGAAACGTTCTGCCGAACCACACTGCAGGCCCTGGGCTGTGACGTGATCGAAGAGGATCAATCCGTCTGGCGGGTCACCCCGCCCGGATCCCGTCGGGACCTGGAACGGGAAGCGGATCTCATCGAAGAAGTCGGCCGTTGCTATGGTCTGGACCGGATTCCCTCGGTACTGCCTCGGGCGGCGAAATCCTTGGACCAACTGGCCTCGCTGGCTCCGAAAACAGAATTTCGCCGCCGGATCAAACTCTGGGGCCAGGGGCTCGGCTTGACCGAAGTAGTCAATTACAGTTTTGTCTCCACCCAGGAATTGGCCCTGCTGGGTCTTGCCGACGCAGCAAAAACCATCACCCTGCGCAATCCGCTTTCCGAGGAGCAAAATGTCCTGCGACCGATGCTCGCCCCGGGATTGCTGCAAAGCGTTCGGCACAACCAGACCCAGGGCAACACCACCCTGCGCCTTTTTGAGACGGCCGTGGTCTTTCAGCCTGATGCCGGTTCCGAAACCGGGGCACGGGAGCCCGCACGCCTGGGCTTGGCACTCACCGGCCAGCGCCATCCCGAAGGCTGGCCCCATCCGACGGAATCCGATGCCGAGCCCACGAACTTCTTTGACCTTAAGGGCATGGTGGAGCATCTGCTGCGCCATCTGCGTCTGCCTGCGGCCACCTTCCGGACCCAACCCGACCACTCCATTTGTCTGCCCTGCGCGGAAATCATCCTGAACGGTGAGCCCTGTGGTTGGCTGGGCCAGGTCCGGGCAGACATCGCCGAATCCTGTCATGTCCGGCGGGAGCTTTTTCTGGCGGAGATCGACCTGGACCTGCTCCTACGACACTGGGCTGAGTCCGTACAGAGTTTCACGACACTGCCGACCTTTCCTCCGGTCCGTCGGGACATGACCGTCATCAGTGCCCAAAACCTGACCTACGCGGCAATCCAGGAGGCGATCCAATCCTCTGATATGGAATTGCTCCAGAACATCGTCTTGGTGGACCGCTTCCTGCCCGGAACCAAACCGGAAACCGAGGAGATTCGTCACACCGTGCGCCTGACCTACCGCCATCCGGAACGTAGCCTGACCAACGAAGAAGTTGACCAGCTCCACCAAGGACTTTGCAACCGACTTCAAGAGCAACTGCCGATCCGGTTTTCCTAGGTTTGGATGGGGAGCGGGGGGATGAAAAAGTTTCACTCCTCCCCCCCTCCTGGCTCTTTCCTCAACTTTCTGCTATAGACAAATCCTGCATCCTGCGCTTGGTATCCTGCCATCTATAGTACCATCCAGTACCTGTATACAGGCTGCCAATCTTTAATCGTCAGGAACAGCCGTCACCGACAATATTACCAAGAACCCACATCCTGCGGACCAGCTATGCCCAGCACGCAACGGATGGTTCCAGATTTCTCCCCAGCCCCAAGACGCCTGCGCATCGGCGAGGCAGCCCGGATACTCGGGTTGGAGCCATATGTCCTGCGTTATTGGGAAACGGAATTTCCGCAGTTGGCGCCGTTGCGCACCGAGAAAGGCCAGCGGCTCTACACCCAGGATGACATGAACGTGTTGCGCAGGATTCAAAAGCTGCTTCACGAAGAAGGTCTCACCATTGACGGTGCGCGTCGCCGGCTGGTCGAACGCGCCCAGGTTCATGAGCTGACCAGCGGAATCATCAAGGAGCTTCAAGATATCCGGGCTATACTCACTTCCCCGGCGAATACCGCACCACCCCGCCACCCATGACACCATCAAGGATAAACCCATGCCTGGCATATTGTTACGCTGGCTGATGCTGACCGTGGCGATTCTGGCCGCAGCCTACCTGGTTGACGGCATTCAGACCGCGGGATTTTTTTCCGCCCTGGTCACCGCCGCCGTGCTCGGCATCCTCAACGCCATCCTGCGCCCGATCCTGATCATCCTGACGCTCCCCGCGACCATCATGACCATGGGCCTTTTTCTCTTCGTGATCAATGCCCTGCTCTTGATGATGGTCTCCGGCGTGGTTGGATCCTTCCAGGTAGCCGGATTCGGTTCCGCCCTGCTGGGCTCGCTGATCATCAGCCTGGTGGGCTGGCTGCTGAACATGTTTATCAGTGACCGTGGCCGGGTGGAGCGCGTTGACCATATTGAAATGCGTCGTCGCGGCGGTCGCTGGGAAACATGACCCGAACGCCCTTCATAACAGTGAACCAAACAATCTGGAGCCGAATATGAGCGACTATTTGACGAAATTCTGGAGCAAACGACTACACAAGGCTCAAGAGGAGCTGGAGGGCAACAACTTTGAAACCTACCTGGTTGATACCCTGCCCCAGGCCAAAGAGGTCGCTCTGAATGTCATCTTGCCGGCCCTGAAACCCAGGCAGGTCGCCTGGGGCGGTTCGGGGACCATTGCCGCCTCCGGCATTCTTGAGACGCTACGGCAACAGGGCGAACTGGACCTCTTGGACACGTCCGTCTCATCCTTGAGCAAGGACCAGAAGCATGAGCTGCGTCGCCAGTCCCTGCTCAGCGACCTGTATTTCACCGGAACCAACGCTCTGACCGAAAGCGGACAGCTGGTCAACCTGGACATGCACGGCAACCGGGTCGGAGCCCTGGTCTTCGGCCCGCGACACGTGGTGGTGCTGGTCGGCCGCAACAAACTCTGCGTGGACGTTGAAGAGGCCATGCTCCGGGTCAAGGGCTTTGTGGCTCCGGCCAATGCCGCGCGGCTGAAAATGAAGACGCCCTGTGTCAAAACCGGCTTTTGCGAGGACTGTGCCAGCCCGGAGCGAATCTGCAACGTCTGGACCATCACCGAGAAATCCTTGCCCAAGGGACGGATCAAGGTCGTTCTGGTCAACGAGGATCTCGGCTTGTAACCGACATGGACCCTTGCTGTTCCGATGAAGACAGACGAGCCAGGAAGGCTTTCCCGCCATCTCGCCCCCGCGCACTGTGACGACCATACCGGTTCACCATCCATGCATCCAGAGCCTCTCCAGCAGCTTCTGAACTGTGACCTGTTCGGATACGTCCAGTACCGCATCCTTGCGGATGATGGAGGCTGTCCGGTGGATTTCTTCATCCAGGAAGTCAACGCCGGCTTCGAGCGCTTGACCGGATTGCGACCCCGGGATGTCCTGAATCGCACCATCTCCGAGGTTGTCCGGGATATTACCCATGATGATTTTGACTGGATCAACACATTCGCCCGCGTCGTCAAGGAGGGAGGCACCCAGGAATTCGAGGTGTATTCGAGAGGGCTGGATCGTTGGTTCAAGGTCACCGCAACCGCCACGAAACCCGAGTGTCTCACCACAATTTTCCTGGATATCACCCGGGAACGCCGCAAAAGTGAGCAGCTGGAGGAATTCTTCACCGTCAACCTGGACTTGCTTTGTATTGCCAACGTTGAAGGGCAATTCATCAAAGTCAACAGGGAATGGGAATCAACACTTGGCTACGCGCTCCACGAACTTGAAGGCCACAGCTTTCTGGATCTCGTTCATCCGGACGACCTGCGGAGTACCCTGGAAGCGGTCAACAAACTCAGCCAAGGCCGTCCTGTCCATCAGTTCGTGAACCGATATCGCCGCAAGGACGGCGACTACCGTTTCATCGAATGGCGTTCCCGTCCCCAAGGATCACTGATCTACGCCGCGGCCAGGGACGTGACCGAGCGGATTGAGACCGAGGAGCGACTCCGCCGTAGCGAAGCCCGGCTCCAGAGGAGTGAACAGCGGCTTTCCGGATATTTTGAGTGCGCTCCCCATGGTGTTTTCGTCGTGGACCCTCACCGCCGTTTCACCTTTGTCAACCGGCAAGCCTGCCTGCAAACCGGCTATACTCAGGACGAACTTCTGACTCTGGCCATCCCCGATCTGATCCACGCTGAAGACCAAGAGATTGCGTCAAACCATTTTCAGGCCGTCACGCAGCAGGGCTTGGCAGAAGCCACACTCAGGGTCGTGCGCAAGGACGGCTCTATACGCCAATGGATTGTCACGGCGGCACGGGTCGGCGAGGGAGAAACACTGGCCTTTCAAAATGATGTCACCGAACGGATGGAGGCTCAGGATGCCCTGCGCCGGCAGAGTCTCCTGCTTTCCAAACTGGCCGCGCAAATTCCCGGCGTCATTTATCAATACCAACTCTACCCGGATGGGCGGATCACGATCCCCTTCGCCTCGAACCAGACCCAGGACCTTTTGGAAATCACGCCTGAAGATGTCCAAGCAGATCCTGCCAAGGCGATGCAACGGCTGCATCCGGATGACCGGAACCAAGTCATGCAGTCCATTCAGGAATCATTCACCCAGCTTTCTCAATGGAACGACGATTTCCGGGTGAACCTGCCCGCCAGGGGACTGCGATGGTTGCGGGGTACTTCCAATCCCGAACTCCAGGCTGACGGCAGCGTCCTCTGGCACGGCTACATTTGCGACATCTCCGACCGGAAGCAGACCGAACTGGAACTGCATCGACAGGCCGGCTTGATCACCTCGTTGCTGGACTCCCTGCCGGATCTGGTCTTCTACAAGGATCTCAACGGGGTCTTCCTGGGGTGCAACCAGCCGTTTGCCGACCAGCTGGGCCTGTCTCGGGACACCATCATCGGCAAGACCGCCAAGGAGCTGTTTCCACCGGAAACAGCCGCCCGATTTCAGAGTGAGGACCAGCACATCATCACTCTATGTCAGGAAATCCAGAGTGAGGACTGGATATATTTTCCCGATGGCCGGAAAATGCTGGTGGATAGGCGCAAGGTGCCCTATCTCGGGCCGGACGGGATCTTGATCGGCATCCTGGGCATCAGCCGGGACATCACCCAGCGTCGCAGAACCGAACAGGAAATCCGGGATAATGAGAAAATTCTTCGCCAGCTGACCGAGAATATCGAGGACGTGGTCTGGCTGCTCTCCAGGGATCACTCTCGGGTGCTCCATGTCAGCCCTGCCTACGAGCGGGTCTGGGAGCGATCCTGTGCAAGCTTTATCGCCAATCCCCAGGATTTCATCACCACGGTTCATCCAGACGACATCCGGGCGGTGACCGAAGCCTTCCAGCTGTATGCCGTGAGCGGCCTTTTCAACGAGGAGTACCGGATCATGACCCCGCAGGGAGCTGTTCGCTGGGTCCACGTCAGGTTGCAACCTGTTCGCGATGAGACGAACAAGGATATCCGTCATGCCGGCGTGGCTACGGACATCACCGAACGGAAACGGGCTGAGGCCAAATTGAGACAATATGCCATCCAGCTGGAACGCAAAACCCGCGAACTGGATACGGCCCTGATCCAGGCTGAGGAGGCGACCCGGGCCAAAAGTGAATTCCTGGCCAACATGAGTCATGAGGTCCGCACGCCGATGAACGGCGTAATCGGCATGACCGGCCTGCTCCTGGAAACAGAATTAGACCAAACCCAACGCCGCTACACCGAAACCATCCGCGTCAGCGGCGAGACCATGCTGCGTTTACTTAACGATATTCTGGACTTCTCCAAGATCGAATCCGGAAAATTCGAGATGGACTCGCTGGATTTCAGCCTGCGCGAAATGCTGGACAACCTTGCCGAAACCATGGCTTTCACTGCTGAAAAGAAAAAGCTGGAGCTGATCTGTGCGGCGGACCCCGGAGTGCCGGACCGGTTAAGGGGAGATCCCGGACGCCTGCGGCAAATCCTGACCAACCTGGTGGGCAATGCTCTGAAATTCACCCAACACGGTGAAGTGGTCGTAAGGGTTGCGCGCTGTCCTTCCACCGCCTCGCATCAGGAAATAGCCCATGAGATAGCCCATGCCCGTGACGGTCACTATTTTGCCATGAAAAAGGAGGTACCCGCATACCCACCCAAGCACCCTGATTCAGGCACCGAGGAACTCGCCAACGCGCTGTGGTCGGACTTGGCCCCTGAACCCGATTTTCCCATGGAACGTTTTGGGGTTATGCTGCAAGAATACCCCACAGACAGCAAATCTGCTCATAAAGAAACGATCTGCCTGTTGTTCACGGTCAGGGATACCGGTATCGGCATTACCAAAGACAACCAGGGTCTCTTGTTTCAAAACTTTTCCCAGGTGGATTCCTCCGTCACCCGCCAATTTGGCGGAACCGGGCTGGGACTGGCCATCTCCCGGCAGCTCGTAGAGTTGATGGGCGGGACCATTGGCGTCCACAGCGAACCAGGACAGGGTTCACTGTTCTGGTTCACGGCACGGCTGCACATCGGGAAACAGCCTGCAATTGCCATCCCAACGGATCTGCAGGGACTGCGGGTGCTCATCGTGGACGACAACGAAACCAACAGGGAAATTCTCCAGAAACGATTTCTGTCCTGGGGCATGTGCCCTGATGAGGCCGGTGACGGTCCAACAGCCCTTGGGTTGCTTTACGCGGCCCAGGAAGCTGGTGCCCCCTATCATCTTGTGGTCATGGACATGGATATGCCGGGCATGGACGGCGAGGCACTGGGCCGAGTTATTCAGGTCGACCCGCGGCTCACGGGGATCCGAACCGTCATGATGAGTTCCATGGGACGGCCCGGTGACGCGAAACGACTCCGAGAAGCCGGTTTTTCAGCCTACCTGACCAAGCCGATCCTTCACCAGGAGCTGCAGGACAGCCTGACCATGGTCATGGCCGATGGCGGACGGGACGGAATCGTAACGCGGCATACGACACGGGAAAGGCGCCGGGACCACCGCGATTTTGCCGACAGTGGATGCCGCGTCCTCCTGGTCGAGGACAATCCCGTCAACCAGGACGTGGCCTTGACCATGCTCCGCCATCTCGGTCTGGAAGCGGATGTCGCGGAAAATGGCCAAAAAGCCCTGGAAGCTTTGGAAGCCACTCCCTTCGATCTGGTGCTGATGGACGTCCAGATGCCCGTGATGGACGGCTTGACCGCGACGCGGGAAATCAGGTCGCGGGAGACGCAAGGCACGGGCTGGAAACGCCGAGAGGTCGAGAAGAAAAAAACAGATACCAATCAAAATCCTGACAACTCGGAGACCGACGCGCGGCGCATCCCGATCATCGCCATGACGGCCCACGCCCTGCAGAGTGACCGCCAGCGGTGCCTGGAAGCCGGAATGGACGATTACCTGGCAAAACCCGTGGACAAGAAACGTCTGGCCGCAATCCTGGAAACATGGCTGCCGGTATCGCCCCGCACCCCGGCAAGCAGTTCCACTCCCAACCTGTCAGGCCGAAAAGCCGTATCGCCGTCACTTGCTGAGGAAAACGACACAAGAGGTCGGAATCCGCACCCCGAGACACACGACGCCGGCTCCTCGCCGATGCGGCAACACAACCAGTGTCGCCCCGATCTGTTCCCGGACACCAAAGTCTTTTGTCTTGATGATTTACTGCGCCGGCTCAGCCATGACCGGACCATGGCCCGGTTCATTGTCGAGAAGTTTTCCCATGACACCCAAGAGCGGCTGGAGCGGCTGGTCGCTCTCGTGGAATCCGGCGACCAGATCGCGGTCGCCGAAAACGCCCATGCGCTGAAAGGATCGGCCGCCACCATCGGGGCCGAAAGCCTTGCTGCCGCGGCCCATGCCCTGGAACAGGCCGGCAGGATCAAAGATCAGGCTGCCGTGTTGCAACGCTTTCCCCTTGTCCACCATGAATTCCAGCGGTTTCTGGATGGCTTTGCCGCCAGCCCGTTGGCATCGGACCCTCCCGATGTTTTTCCCCAAGTATGAACGTCGACACGACCCTGAACAACTCCATCAGCAATACAATCTCATGCAGCCACCATCTCCAGCAACCTGCCTCCCGGTTCAGCCCTGCTATTTCGCCCGCCATCCCGTTTTCGAGCGGGACATGACGCTGTGGGGGTATCACCTGCTCTACCGGGATGACGCCATGGCTGAATCGGCACATTTTTCGGATGAGGACAAGGCCACGGTCCAGGTGGCCTTGGAGGCGACGCTCTTCTCCAGCGGAAGATCGACAGGAAAACAGAACCTGCTTTTGGAGTTTTCCTCCAGCGCCTTGGCCCATGGAATCCCCTACGCCATGCCTCCCCAGCAAACAGTCATCAAGCTGACCCCCAACTTGTGCCGGGATGGAGTCCTGGCGAAAAGCATCACCGAGCTGCGCACCGCCGGATATCGACTGGCCCTGGATGGTCCGCTGGAATCCTGTCGACACATTCTGCATCTGGCTTCCTATCTCATTGTGGATGCCCTGACCACCCCCGCGGACATTTTTCTCCAGGAAATGGCCGCAGCGACCAAAACCGGAATCCCGGTCCTGGTCAAACGGATCGAATCACCGGAGATCTTTGAATCAGCCAAGGATTTGGGGGCGCAGCTTTTTCTGGGCTTTTTTTTCCAGAAACCGGAGATCATCGCCTCGCGAAAACTCTCCTCCATGCAGGTCGTCCGCCTGAAGCTGTTGAAAATGCTTGATGCCCACACCGACAACTGGGAGGGAATCGCCAACATCCTGCAAAACGACGTTTCCCTGGCCTACCGCCTGCTGCAATTCATCAACTCCCCATTTTTCGGCGTGGTCCAACCGATCACCACGGTGCAACGGGCCATTGGCTATCTTGGAAGCAAACGGGCCAGGCTTTGGTTGCGCATGGTCATTCTTACGGACCTCTGTCCACCGGAGAAAACCTCTCAGCTGCCCCTGCTCTCGGCCCAGCGAGCCAGATTTCTGGAACTTGCCGGGGCAAATCGCCAGGATGTCGACAGGGATGAACTCTTTCTGCTGGGGCTGTTTTCACTGCTGGACGCCATTTTCGACATGCCCATGACCGACCTGGTGGACTACC
Organism: Desulfovibrionales bacterium; assembly: GCA_007693505.1. Classification (GTDB taxonomy): domain Bacteria; phylum Desulfobacterota; class Desulfovibrionia; order Desulfovibrionales; family Desulfonatronaceae; genus Desulfonatronum. Next base: position 34,380 of record REDL01000051.1, read on the forward strand.
TGCCCCTGACCGCTGACCTCAAGGCCACGTTGTGCCGCCGATCCGGCCGGTACACTCCCTGGTTGGACATGGCCATCCATTTTGAGCAAGGCCGATGGGATTGCGTGGACCTCTTGCTCGAGAAGCTGAATCTGGACCGAATTCATGTCGGAACCAGTTATGCTCAGGCCGTGATCTGGGCTGAAGATTTTTTTCACGCAGCCGGATAATCCTCGGATACGGTCTCTTTACTGAAAAGGATTCCCAAGGCTTGCCCATGACGGACCAACCTCTGGTATATTTTGACGTTTCCGTGCTTTGCGTCGAGGACGAGCCGCTGACCTTGGAGTATCTGACCACGTTGTTGCGCCCCCACGTACGGGAGATATTCAGTGCCAAGGACGGTCAGGAAGGATTTTTTGAATTTGCCCGCAGCCGCCCGGATATCGTACTCACGGATATGGAAATGCCCCGTATGGACGGCTTGGAAATGGGGCAAGCCATTCGGTCCCTGTCTTCCACTTCCCAGATCATCCTGATCACCGGGCTGGATGATCCGGCCGTTCTCAAGCGCGGCATCCAGCTCAAAGCTGATGGGTTTCTCTCCAAACCCATCTCCTTCCAGGACCTGTTGGGAAGTTTGGAACGGTGTACCGAAGCAATCCTCGTCCAGCGCGAAGTGCTGATGCAACGCCGGCTGCGCGAACTCATCCTGAACAGCATCCCCTTCCCCCTGACGTTGCTGAACACCGTCTCCCTTGAGACGCTTTTTGCCAATTCCGAAGCTCAACGCCAAGGCATTGCACCCCATGAGCCAGCCACCGGTCCTTTTTTTCCTGAGTCGGTCCTCCGGGAAATCCAGGAATCCATGACCATGGCCGAGAAACTGGACCGGATGATGACCCCGACGCAAATCCATGTCGCCGAGCAAACCTGGGAAGTGAGCGTCACGCCGGTGGCCCCGGAAACTTCGCTGTATGTGGCCGTGGATATCACGGCCCGGGAACAGTTGGAGTCCCTCAAGGCGGATGTGGAGCGGCTGACAAGACACGACCTGAAAGGCCCGCTGGGGGGGATTATCGGTTTGACGGATATACTGCTGCATCAGTCGGGGATGGCCCAAGACACCCTGGACACGCTGCGCATGATCCGCGATTCCGGCCATGCCATGCTCCATCAGATCAATCTTTCTCTGGATCTGTTCAACATGGAACAGGGCACCTACACTTTGTCCCCGATACCCATAGATATCCCAACCCTGATCCGGGAAACACTGCCTCAAATTGAACAGCACATCCGGATGCGCCAGTTACAGGTGAATATCCACATTGACGGGCGGCCCCTGACGGGCGCGGAACGCTTTTTTGTCCTTGGAGAAAAGCTGCTCTGCCTTTCGATGCTCTCCAACCTGCTCAAGAACGCCGCCGAGGCCTCGCCGCAAGGTGGGACCATCACCTTCAACCTGCACGCACTGGCCAGGAGCGCGCAAATCTCCATACACAACAGCTTGGTGGTTCCCGCGGCCATCCGCAATCGCTTCTTCGAGAAGTACGTCACGGCGGGCAAACGCCATGGCACCGGCCTCGGCGCCTACTCCGCGGCTCTGATCGCCAGAACCCTGGGGGGAACCATTTCCATGGACTCTTCCGAGGAACAGGGCACGACCATCTCCGTGGTCCTGCCCCGCCCGCCGGACCAGCCTTCCTGAGCCCGGGGCTGACCCCACCTCACCCCTATCCACCGCCTGTGGCGGGTATGATTGACCGCTCGGGAAACAGGCCCAGCAGTTGGTTGTCGGGTCTCCGGTCCCGGTTGAGGGCGGCCAGGGCGACCCGGCTGCCCTGCTCGTCTCCGAGAAATACCCCGCCGAGAATCAACCCATTTTCATCCAGAACCAGCTTACGGTAGATCCCCTTATCCTGCTCCTGGTAGACCATGGCCGGATGCTGTTCCTCCGCATCAATCGTACCAAAGGCTGTCAGGGCGATGGACGCCACTTTCAGGGAGTTGCTCGGTGTCGTGCCCGTATACTCCGCCGACCCGCCGCCCATGTTCACACCGGCAACCCGGCCCTGCTCCATGGCAGCCGGCCAGATGCCGTAATAGCGCCCCCGGTGCTCGCAGACGTCTCCGGCAGCGTACACTTCCTCGCGCGACGTCCGCATCCGGTCATCCACCCGGACGGCCTTGTCCACCTCCAGTTGAAGGCGCTGGGCCAATGTGAGCTCCGGCCGGACACCGGCGGAGATCAACACCATGTCCGCTGCCAGGCTGTTTCCGTTGTCCAGAGCCACTTCCAGGCCATCGGTGGTTTCGCGGATCTCCAGTGTTTTGCGGCCCAAATGAAAGACAAAACCCATGGCCTCCAAAAGTCCCTGAAGCTGCTTTGCGGCCTGTGGATCGGTTTGCCGGGGCAGCAGACGGGGGAACACTTCCACCACCTCCACCCGTGCTCCGTCTCGGCGCAGCCCGTTGCCGGCCTCCAGCCCCAGCAATCCACCGCCGATGAGCACCAGCCGTCGTCGTGATCCAGCCATGGCTCGAATTCGTTGGGCATCGGCCATGGTTCGCAGGGTGCACACCCCTGGGAGGTCCACCCCGGGAAGCGGTGGCATAAAGGCCGTGCCACCGGTGGCCAGGAGCAGAATGTCGTAAGGTTCTTCCCCGCCCTGGGCCGTGATCACCACTCGTCGGTCCGGATCAATGTCTTGAACCGGACAGTCCAGTCGCAGGTCGATCTCCCGGCGGGCATACCACCGTGAATCGTGGACAATGAGTTTTTCTGCAGCTTTTTCCCCGGACAGCAGTTCAGGCAAGGCGGGGGTGTAGATGAATCCGTGGGATTCCCGGGAAAACATGACGATGGATGCAGCCTGGTCCTGTTTGCGCGTCGCCTCCGCGGCGCTGTTGGCCGCGACGCCGTTGCCGATGATCACAAAGCGCTTCATGACTGCTTCCCGTCAGCAGGATGCTCCGGATTCACGTTCCTCTGCTCGGATGCGTTCTTGGCCAGACGCTGTTCCAGCGCCTTGACCAGCAGGGGCCAGACCAGGGTCGCGTCACTGGGCACCTCCGCGTGCCGCCCGCCGTCCTGAGGAGCGACAAACTTGCCCCAGGAAATGCCCTCCTGATAGGTGCAGCCGCTCAAGCCCCCCCAGTGCACGGGTTCGGGACAAATGCGCACAGCATAGTGAAATCGCCGAGCTGTGGTTTTCATGTCTTCCACACGCTGACTGAGAATTTCCAGAAATGGCCCGACCTGCTGAGCCCAATTCCGCGGCACTCCACCGCCGATGGTGAATATCCCGATGCGCTTGGCCGCCAGGATGCGCTTGGTGTAACTGAACAGATCCAGAAAGGGGTTGAACTGGAATGGAAGTCGGGCCGGGTCATCGATATCCAGGGACTGCCATTCAGGATGGTTGCGCAGCATATACGAGGCCACGTCCAACGCCAGTTCCGAGTCCGTAAAGGCCGGGATGTAGACCGGAACGTTTTGCGCAAATGCGCTCTTCAAGATCCCCGATCCCTCGTAGTGTTCGGTCAAATGCCGACCAATGGCCCGACAGAGCATTTCCGAGCTGAGATGGGTATCAGCGGCCACTTCCTCCATCACCCGGGCGATGACCCGCTCAGCCTGCATGAAATTGGCTTCCGGCTCCAGGGTGTCATAGACTCGGTTATAGCCCTTTTCAAAGAGCACTGCATCGTTCATCCTGTGCGCTTCGTATTTGTAGTGACGCAGCCCGATGGACTCGATGAAGCCATGGGCCATCAACGCCCCGGTGGAGACGATAATGTCCAACCAGCCGTTATCGATCATTCGGCAGAGCACTTTGCCCATCTTGGCCACGGTCATCGCTCCGGAAAAGGTGCCGACAACGATACAGTCCGGGTCAGCAACCATGGCTTCCAGGACATCCAGGGCTTCTCCCAGGCATCTGCCCCCGAACGCAGTACGGGACATGGCCGTCACCAGCTCGTCAAAGTCCTCCACAGCGTCCAAGTCCAGGGTCTTCAGGGGTGTCAGTCCGTCTTCCTCGCCATTGCGCAAGGTGTCGATGCGTCGAATGTTCATCTCGTCCAGCAGAGCTCCATGAAATGTTGCCGCCGCAATAAAAAAGGCCGAGGGGAAGCGGCTTCCCCTCGGCCTGGTTATTGCGGGTATCAAAAGGTTGTGTCAGGGAAGAAACACCGCTGCGGAAACCGTGGTGGTCCAAACTCCGGCTTGGCCGGTGGTCACAACGGGCGCCGAGGCGGAATCGATGATTTTTCCACTCATCAGATAGATCTGTCTGCGCTCATCGTAGGCCGTTTCCGGGTTAAAGTCCACGCCCTGGGTCGTGGCCAGCATGGTGGATGCCAGGTCCTCGGCAAAGTCTCCCAGCTCTTGTTCGTCGGCTCCAAAGGCAGTGTGTTCGGAAATGTAGCCGTAATGCTCCTTGCTGGCCGGAAAGGCCATGCCCACGGCCGAGCCGACCAATCGGCCCTTCTCGTTGGTCGCGTTGCGAGCCATCACGCAAAAAGTGATCTGCCCCGGACTGAGCTGCTTCACGCCTTCATCCACGCTGACCATTTTACAGTTTGGCGGGAAAATACTGGACACATAGACGAGATTCAGCTTCTCGATTCCGGCATCACGCAAGGCCAGCTCGAAAGACTGGAGCTTGTTTTTGTGCCGACCGATACCCCTGGTGAAAAACGCCTGCCGCGGTACGAAATTGATCATGATATGATCCTCCTGAACGATATATTTCCACTCCCTGGTGGAAGTGAACTGCCTCATAAGGATTTTTTGGCCCGAAGAAAAGGGTCGGCGACGCCTATCGCCTGGAGACGCGCCCTGGCCTGGTCCGCTTCACCCTGCCCCCCCCGGACTGTGACCAGTACACGATACCATTGCCGCCCATCCACCAAGCCGGCCTCAACGCTTGCCCGCAACCCCACGGCGGCAATCTGCTGCTGCAAGGCCCGGGCCTGGGGTTCGGTCTGAAACGAAGCAACCTGGTAGACAAATTCAAAGCGCTCCTGCTGCGGTTCCGGGGTGGTGGCCGCCGGTGCAGGCGGCGGCGCGGGCGGTGACTCCTGAGATGGGGAAACCTGATGTGACGGAGGGGGCACACTGGGCGCTGGCGGTTCAGGTCGGCGCGGCGCAATGGGAGCTGGCTGGCTGCCCCGCTCCTGCAACGTATCGTGGAACCGCAATTCCTCAGGTTGCAGCACGGTTCGCGGGCTGGAGAGGAATGGTTCCTGGGGGCTGACAATCCGCCCGATATCCGGAATCACCGACTCCGGATGGTACCCTCGCCCGACCAGGATCCCCAGGATAAACGCCCAGACCATGATCAGCACGCCGATAAATCCCACGCCCATGACTCCAGGCAACCCAAGTTCAAAGCTCCAGCGCCTGCCCTTTTTCCCGGCAGCGGATGATTTGCTTCGCTTTTGCGCCATGAGCAGGCCGATTACATCTTCTGCGGGGCAGCAACACCCAGCAGATCCAGGCCATTGCGCAGCACCTGAGCCACGGCCCGGCACAAAGCCAGCCGAGCCTGAACCAGTTCCTGAGAGCCCGCGGCCAAAACCGGATGGGTTGCATAGTAACGATGCAGTTTCCCAGCCAGATCCAACAGATAATGGCTAAGATGGTGCGGACTCAGGGTAGCTGAAGCGGAAACCAGGACGTTCCCGAACTGATCCAGAGTCTTGAGCAGCTCCAGATCGGCTTCTCCGTCGAGCAGAGCCAGGATTTCCGGCTTCGGCTGCAGCAAATCCACCCCGGCTTCCGCGGCCTTGGCCAGCAAGGAATGGATCCGGGCATGGGCATACTGGACATAGTAGACCGGGTTGTCCATGGTTTGACGCTTGACCAGTTCCAGGTCGAAATCAAGGTGGCTGTCGCTTTTGCGGCTGAGAAAGATGAACCGGGCCGCGTCCGTGCCTACCTCGGCGCAGACATCAGCCAGGGTTTCAAATTCCCCGGCCCGAGTGGACATGGCGATCTGCTCCCCGGCTCGAAGCAGGTTGACCAATTGGACCAAAATAACCTGGAGATCTTCCGGAACCCGCCCCAGGGCTTGGGCCGCGGCCTTCATCCGGCCGACATAGCCATGATGATCAGCTCCCCAGATGTCCACCACCAGATCGAATCCACGAGCGAACTTGTCCGCATGGTAGGCGATGTCCGAGGCGAGGTAGGTCAGGGAGCCATCAGACTTGCGAAGCACCCGGTCCTTGTCGTCGCCGTACCGGGTACTGGCGAACCAAAGCGCCCCATCTTGCTCATAGGCCAATCCGTCCATCCGCAACTGCTCCAGGGTACGCTCCACGGCCCCATCCCGGATCAAGCCGGATTCGGAAAACCAGACTTGGTGCTCAACCCGAAAATCCAGAAGATCCTGACGGATTCCGGCCAGGATGCGATCCATGGCGTGTTCACGTGCCCTGTCCAGGGCTTCCTGCTCCGGCAGGTCGGCCAATCGTTCCCCGTCTCGGTCCAGCAACTCTTGGGCAAGCTCCCGGATATAGTCTCCCTTGTATCCATCCTCGGGAAAAACCACATCATGACCAAGCAGTTCCTGGTATCGGGCCAGGACCGATGCGCCCAGAAGCCGCATCTGCCGACCCGCATCGTTGAGGTAGTATTCCGTGGCCACGCGATGTCCCATGAACCGCAGAATCCGAGCCAGACTGTCCCCCAGGGCGGCCCCGCGTCCGTGACCGATGTGCAGTGGTCCTGTGGGGTTGGCGGAAACAAATTCCACCTGCACCCGCCGTCCACCGCCCAAGTCGGATTGACCGTACAGGTCCCCCTGCTCTAAAATCGCCAAAATGCCCTCCTGCCAGAAGGCCGGAGCCAATGTGAAGTTCAGGAATCCCGGTCCCGCCGTCTCCACCATGGCCAGCTGCGGATCACCAAGCAGCTTCAGGCGCTGCTCCATATCCTGGCAGATCTGCCGGGGATTCTTCCCCGCGGTTTTGGCCAGGGTAAAGGCCATGTTCGTGGCCAGATCGCCAAAGCGCTTATCGCGCGGTGGCTCGAGAGTCGTTCCTGCTGTCCACTGCAGCCCGTGCTCGTCCAGAAAAGGCTTCAGCAATTCCCGTAAATAGGTTTGTGCGCGCATTGGAATGGTATGATTCCCGTATGGTTTGGTCAAAAAATCTATTGATCAGGCAGATGTCGAGAGCGCTTCCAGCTGATCCAGCCCCTGAACATTCTTTGCTTCCCAGGGCTCGTCCTTTTTGGCCAGAATTGCACTGACCAAACGGGTCAAGACACCTTTGGGACCGGGCTCAATCCAGGTTCGCGCCCCGTCATGCCATTGCGCCTGAACGCTTTGGGTCCAGAGCACGGAGGAGGTCATCTGTTCGGCCACCAGGGCTTCAATCCGGACCGGGTCCGACTCCACGGCAGCGGAGACGTTAAAATAGACCGGAACACGCGGTTCGCGCCAATCCAGTTTTCGCAGCACACGGGCGAATTCCCGGGCTGGTTCGCGCATCAATGAGCTGTGAAAGGCTCCGCTTACGGCCAGTGGAACGGCCCGCCCCTTGCGCTCCTTGACCAGCCCCGCGGCCTGGTCCACAAGTACCGCGTTCCCGCTGATCACAAACTGTGCCGGCGAGTTGTCGTTGGCAATGCGCAGTTCCCCATTGTTGCGCACCGTGTCCACGATTTCCTGGACCACTTCCCTGGGCAATTTGAGGATTGCGGCCATCTTCCCGCCAGAGGCCGCTCCGGCCTCGTCCATCAACCGACCTCGCAAGGCGGTCAGCTCAAGGACATCGGGAATCTCCAGGACGCGCGCCGCGGCCAAAGCGGCAAACTCACCCAGGCTGTGCCCTGCCAGGGCGTCCGGGGCAAGATGCTCACGCCCCACAATCCACAGGGCCAAGGTCGTCGCGGTCATGGCCGGCTGCAGATATCTGGTACAGGCCATATCTGTTTCCGCACCGTCCCAGTAGATCTCCCGAAGTGGCGCCCCGGCGGCCTTTTCGGCACGTCTCCACAATTCCATGGCCTCAGGGAAACGTTCCGCCACATCACGCCCCATCCGCGGCTCCTGGGAACCCTGCCCCGGAAAGACCACGACGGTTTTTGCTTTGCTCATCTCTCTCTTCCTCGCTTTTACCGCCCATAAACCCGGAACGGCTTGCATTTTTCCCCATGATCGGCCAAGGATCGCTCCATGACGGCCAAACCAACGCCCTCGCCGGTTTTTCCAACATCAAACCAAATAATTGAGCTGGCCTCCAAACTTGGACGCACCCTGACCATGGAGCAAGCCCAAGGGCTGAATCAGTACCTTGACTTGCTGCTCCAGTGGAATCAACGGATGAATCTGGTTGGACCCGGCAACTGGAGAAAAATTCTTGGGGATCTGGTGGCGGATAGTTGGCTCCTGGCCGATTTCCTGAAAAACCTGCCCCTGCCCGATGCTCCACGGACCGTGGACCTGGGAGCCGGCGCCGGGCTGCCCGGACTCCCCTTGCGGCTCTTCTGGCCGCCGGGCAGTTACCACCTGGTGGAAATCCGCCGGAAACGCACGGCGTTTCTGCTCCAGGCCGTCGCGGCCATGCGCTTGAATCGGACCGTGGTCCTGCCCGAGCATGCCGAAAAGGCCCTACCGACCCTGGCCCCATTGGATCTGTGTCTAAGCCGGGCATTTTTGCCCTGGCCCCAACTGCTGGAGCTGGTCCGCCCCTGGCTGGGGCCAGGCGGCCTGGTCGTGATCATGGCCAATGAGCCCCCACCAGGATCCTTTCCAGTTCCATGGCTGCTTCAGGCCATGTATTCGTACCCCTCGGGAAACAAAACCCGCTACTTCTGGTCCTTGGCCGCGGCTGTCATTTCCAGATAGGATCCCTTGAAGATGGCTTCGGTGGCCGCGGCGTCGGCAGCCTCGCCCAAGTCCATCAATTTCTCCAGAAAATCCAGGATCAGGAAACGGTCGTTCTCGCATCCGTCCTGGAAATCCTGGACGAGTTGGCCGCTGGCAAGCAGCTCCTCGATTTCCCGCAAACAGTCCATGGGAAGCATAGTCATGCCCTAATGCTAAAATGCTTAATCCTTGATACCAAGTCTTTCCGCAAAAACAACTATCATGGCAGGAAAGTTGATATTCGTAAAGACTGAAAAACAACTGCATCCTGGTCACAAACACGCTGACAGGAACGTCCTCCTGCGCCCCCATCGGAATCAGGCCTTGCGCCAGTGCAGGACAGTTTGGTGTTTCATCAATGTTATGGTAGCAAGTCTGAAAAAATGAGAGAAAACGTTGCGGTCACATGCGTGAGGTCACTGCAAAAAGTCCCTTTTCCTGCGAAAACGTGTGATGTGATTTTGCTCAACACCTTGGAAAGACTGGATTCCGGCTTTCGCCGGAATGACGAATTTCAAGGTTTTGCGACTTTCTACAGCAACATCATGCGTCATGAGAGACAACAAAAAGCAGCCCCGCAACCGTGACCGTGAGTGGTCATAACCACCCGGAGAAACCATGAGCGCGAATTTTCAATCCCATCTCAAAGAGGTCGGCCTTGCTGTCCTGCCCATCACCCTGGTGGTGGTCCTCCTGCAGATTTTTCTGGTCAACATGCCCTGGGTTGTTTTCGCCCGCTTCCTGATCGGCGTAGCCATGGTTCTCCTCGGGCTCTTGCTGTTTTTGCAGGGAGTGAAAATCGGTCTGCTGCCCATGGGCGAAGCCGTGGGTGCTGAACTGCCCAAACACGGGTCAATGGTCTTTCTGCTTTTTTTCGCCTTTCTGCTCGGCTTTGTCGTGACCGTGGCCGAGCCGGATGTCCGGGTTCTGGCGCACCAGGTGGACTTCGTCTCCGGAGGATTGGTCGAAAGCAACGTTCTGATTCTCACCGTCGCCCTGGGAGTGGCTGTCTTCGTGGCCATGGCCATGCTGCGCATTGTGCTGAAAACGCCGATCACCTGGCTATTGGTCGGCGGGTATCTGATGATTCTCATTCTTTCGTTCATCACCCCCGCGGCCTTCGTACCCATTGCCTTTGATGCCGGTGGGGTAACCACCGGCCCGGTTACCGTGCCCTTTATTCTCGCCCTTGGCCTCGGCACGGCCGCGGTCATAGGTGGGCGCTCCTCCTTTGCCGACGGCTTCGGCTTGATCGGCTTGGCCTCCATCGGTCCGGTGATTGGCGTGATGATCCTGGGAATGCTTTACGGATGAGCGAACTTCTGGATTTCCTGCACTTCGGCCACGTTTCCTGGGAAGTCTTCCAGGCCCTGGTCCCGCTGATGGGCTTCTTTATCTTCTTCCAGGCCGTTTATCTGAAATTGCCCATTTCGTACGTGGTGAACATGGTTAAAGGCTTGGCCCTGACCATGGTCGGGCTGGCCCTGTTCCTGCAAGGCGTCAAGGTAGGATTTATGCCGGTAGGCACCCAGATGGGCGAAATCCTCGGCGCCATGGACAGCAAATGGCTGCTCATGCCCATCGGATTTCTCCTGGGACTGGTGGCCACCGTGGCCGAGCCGGCGGTGCGCATCTTGAGTTATGAAGTGGAAAAAGCCTCTGCCGGAAGCATCAGCGAACGATCGATCCTGATCACCCTCTCCCTGGGAGTGGCCCTGTTTGTGGCCCTGGGCATGGCCAAGATAATTTACGGCGTTCCCATCCACTACATCATCGTTCCGGGCTATATATTGGCCCTGATACTGATGCGCTTTGCGGACCACACCTTCGTGGCCATCGCCTTTGACGCCGGCGCGGTGGCCACCGGTCCAATGACCGTAACCTTTGTTCTGGCCGTGGCCCTGGGTATTGCCTCGGCCATTGACGGCCGTGATCCAATCCTGGACGGCTTCGGCTTGATTGCTCTGGTGGCCATGGCCCCGATTCTCTCGGTCATGATCCTGGGCCTTGTTGTGACCTTCATCCGGAAAAGGAGTTGAGCATGGAAGTGGGTGTCCCGTTCGACCTGATCGTCACCATTGTCAACAAGGGGCATAGTGAAACGGTCATTACCGCGTCCAAGGAAGCCGGTGCCGAAGGGGGGACGATCATCCCAGGCCGAGGTACGGGCATTCGGGAAAATAAAAAGCTCTGGGGGATTCCCATTGAGCCGGAAAAAGACATTGTTTTGACCATCGTTCCCCAGGAAAATTCTGATGCTGTTCTCAAGGCCATTGTCAAGGCCAGCAAACTGGACAAGCCGGGTGCCGGGATATCATTCGTCCTGGAACTGACAAAGGTCGCCGGCATCTGCCACATGTGCATGTTGGACCAGGAGTGAACCGGTTTATTGCCGCCCTTCGCAGGGCGGCTCAACATGCTTGCAAGCGGCTTACCAGCCCAGCAAATAGGCGAACATCAACGGCGCAACAATGGTCGCATCTGACTCGACAATAAACTTGGGCGTGTCCACTCCCAGCTTGCCCCAGGTAATTTTTTCATTCGGGATGGCTCCGGAATATGAACCGTAACTGGTGGTGCTGTCGCTGATCTGGCAGAAGTAGCCCCAGAGAGGAACGTCGGTACGTTCCATATCCTGATGCAACATGGGCACAACACAGATTGGAAAGTCTCCGGCGATCCCCCCCCCGATCTGGAACATGCCCAGGGGGGCTTGCTTGGTGCTCTGGCTGTAATAATCAGCCAGCCAGGTCATGTATTCGATCCCGGTGCGCACGGTGTGCACATTTTTCACCTCGCCCCGTAACACCGCGGCGGCGTACATGTTGCCCAGGGTGGAGTCTTCCCAACCCGGCACGACCATGGGCACGTTCTTTTCCATGGCCGCCAGCATCCAGGAATTCTGGGGATCAATCTGGTAGGATGGGGCAAGATCTCCGCTGGCCAGAATCTGCCGGAAAAATTCATGGGGAAAGTAGCGCTCTCCCTTGGCATCCGCTTCTGTCCAGACCTGGAGCATGGCTTTCTCAATCCGCCGCATGGCCTCCATTTCCGGAATGCAGGTGTCCGTGACCCTGTTCATATGCCGAGCCAACAATGCTGCTTCGTCCTGCGGGGTGAGGTCCCGGTAATTGGGCACCCGTTCGTAATAATCGTGAGCCACGAGGTTGAAGACGTCCTCTTCCAGATTGGCTCCGGTGCAGACGATCAAGTGCACCTTGTCCCGACGAATCATCTCGGCCAGGGACAACCCCAGCTCCGCCGTACTCATGGCCCCGGCCAGGGTAACCATCATTTTCCCGCCTCCAACCAAAAATTCCCCATAAGCCTGCGCCGCGTCCACCAGGGCCGCGGCGTTGAAATGCCGATAATGATGCGTGATGAACGACCCTACGGGGCCGAGTTGCGTAACTTCTTGCGATTTGACACGTATTTTTCTCTCAGCCGAACACATGAACACATCTCCTTATGAATCATAAAAATGAAATGACGCGCCGATACCGGCACACTTCCGGCTTCGGATAATCGGAGCCACGACTTCCGTCAATTTGGGCCGCGGTCCAGCACCTGAGGCGGATTTGCTCAAAAGCCCGTCAAAAATGTGCTTGAATAGCGGGATTCAAGGCTTTGCTTCTGGACGCTGCGACCACGTTAGGATACAAGTCCGCCATGGGATACAACACGTTGCAGGCCTGCATTCACGATTTGGAGGCCGCCGGAAGACTGGTCCGTCTGGACATGGAAGTGGATCCGTACCTGGAAGCCGGGGTTATCCAGCGCCGGGCCTACCAGGCCGGGGGACCGGCCCTGCTTTTCACCAAGGTCAGGGGATGCCGCTTCCCCATGCTGGGCAATCTGTTCGGCACCCTGGACCGGGCACGGTATATTTTCCGAGACACCCTGCCGGCCCTGGAAAAGCTGGTCCGGCTGAAGGTCGATCCGGGGGATGCGCTACGCGCACCCTGGAAACAACTGGGGCTGGTCCGCACTCTGTGGAACGCCCGGCCCAGGTTTGTATCCAACGGGCCGATCCTGGCCGCAAGCTGCGCCCTGTCCGACCTGCCCAACCAGGTATCCTGGCCCAGGGACGGAGGGGCCTTTGTCACCTTGCCCCAGGTCTACTCCGAAAGTGTAGAAAAACCGGGTTGGCGTCACTCAAACCTGGGCATGTACCGGGTTCAATTCTCCGGAGGGCAGTACGCCTCCAATCGCGAGGCCGGGCTGCACTACCAGATCCACCGTGGCATCGGGGTACACCATACCCAGGCCCTGAAACGCGGCGAACCGCTTCGGGTCAACGTTTTCATCGGCGGACCGCCGGCCATGACCCTGGCCGCGGTGATGCCGTTGCCCGAAGGCATGCCGGAAATCAGCTTCGCCGGAATGCTCGGCGGGCGACGCCTGGAGCTGGTCCACTCCGCCAACGGATTGCCCATGCCGGCCCAGGCCGACTTCTGCATTTCCGGGACGATCGACCCAACCAAGACCTTGCCGGAGGGCCCCTTTGGGGACCACCTGGGCTATTACAGCCTGGCCCATGACTTCCCGGTCATTGCCGTGGACCGTGTCCATCATCGACCGGACGCGGTCTGGCCCTTTACCACAGTGGGCCGCCCGCCCCAGGAAGACACCACCTTTGGGGCGATGATCCACGAACTGACCGGAGAGGCCATTCCCACGGTTCTGCCGGGAGTCCGCGCCGTACATGCCGTGGACGCCGCCGGTGTGCATCCACTTTTGCTGGCTCTGGGCAGCGAGCGCTATGTTCCTTATGAAACCGAACGAGCTCCCAGGGAACTCCTCACCCAGGCCAACGCCATCCTTGGCCAGGGCCAGCTCTCCCTGGCCAAATACCTGCTGATTGCCGACCAGAATGATGATTCCCGCCTGGACATCCACGACATCGCCGCATTTTTCCGTCATGTGCTCTCGCGAGTGGATTGGACCCGGGATCTGCACTTTCAGACCCGCACCACCGTGGACACCCTGGACTATTCCGGCCTGGGCCTGAACGAAGGCTCCAAGGTGGTCGTCGCCGCTGCTGGCCCTGAGCGACGCGAATTGCCCGCCGTGCTCCCCGCGGACCTGCGCCTGCCCGATGGCTTCCACTCCCCACATCCCTGCACCCCGGCCGGACTGCCTGGGGTCCTGGCCGTCCAGGGACCACCCTGTCGCCGCCCGCGTCATGCCCAGGATCCGGCCATGGCCGAATTCTGCATCGAGATGCATGCCGCCGGCCGCCTTACGGACTGGCCCCTGGTCGTCGTCGCCGACAACAGTGCCTTTGTCGCGCAAAATCTGAACAACTTTGTCTGGACCACCTTCACCCGATCCGACCCGGCATGCGATATATATGGGGCTGGGGTGGCCACGATCTGCAAGCACTGGGGCTGCACCGGCTCCCTGGTCATCGATGCCCGAACCAAGCCTCACCATGCCCCGGCCCTGGAACCGGACACGGACGTGGAAAAACGGGTGGATCAGTTGGCGGCCAAAGGCGGGCCGCTGGCGGGGCTGTGGTAAATTCTAGTCCAATCCAAGCTGAGCCAGCAGATCATCCACGTCGTTCTGGTTGGTCGTTGTCTGCGGTCCCTTGAGTTCCGAGGCCTTTTGCCGGGTTTCCGTGTGCAGGGCACGCAGATCCCTGTCCGGGTCCTCATTCAACCCCTTGATTTTCAACCCTGTTGTCACAAACAGTTCCTTGGTGATCTGTTCCACCTGCTTGATGGCGGTGACGATCTTCTTGATTCGCTGACCGGTCAGATCCTGAAAGGACAACGCGGTCATAATCCGCATAAAGTCCTCGTTCAGACGTTGATTGGTGGCGAGCAGGGCGTTCACGTCCGCGGCCCTGGCCCCCCCGCTACGAAAACGTTCCAGAATCGCTGTCATTTCCGCCTGGAGCTCCATCTGGTTCTCCACGATGTCCATCACCTGTTCCGCTGCCTGCTCCGTAGCCTTCAAAATCTCATCCAATTGATCCGAGGCCTCGGAAATCAGGGCCGACGCGTGCCCACCGTCCAGTGGCGAAGCTTCTCCATCCAGCTTTTTGGCCTGGGCGATCTCCCTGTAGATTTGTTTCAAGCCTTCCTGCAGTTCCTCGTTCAAGGTCCGATAGAATTCGCCCTGCATCAATGAACGGCTAATGTTTTTTTGCAGCTCCTTTTCCAGAGCCTGGGCCATGGAACGGCGCAACTCTCCGGAAAGGCGATCAGCGATTCGGTCCACAAAGCGATCTGTAAACTCAGTGTTGTTGAACATGATATTGTCCCATGGTGTTGTTCTCCTCGACCGGACCTTTGGTTGCAATAGAAATTTTCGCAGGCGGTGTGCGCAGTAGGGATTTCAAAGAGAGTGTAATGTATTACGCCGTTTGCCATGCCGCCGACCGGTGATCACGCCAACCAGCCAGGCCACGAAGAACAACGAGCCTCCAGCCAGAAACCACCTGAAACGGTCCTGGGATTGCAACATGCTGTTTTCTTCACGCAGCCGCCTTGTCTCCTGCAGCAGCACGTCCATGTCGGCCGTCAACTGAACATACCGCAACCGCAAATCCTCGACTTCTGCGGCGTCCGAACGAAATGCGGCGTATTCCCGGTCCAGGTCCAACAGCTTGTTGGAGGTTTCGGACAAGGTTTCCAGCAACTTTTGATTGACTTCCTCCAGTTCGGCAAGCTGACCCAATGCGCCGCTGGAGGCTTCGTACAGCGCGTCATATTCCCGTCGAAGCTCTTGGTAGCGTAGCGTGAGCGGAACGTCACGTGTGGTGAAGCGTTGCAACACCCAGCCTTCGATACCATCGGGCCCCCGCACTTGCAGCCATCCGGCCTGTTCGGACAAGGCCTCCATTTCCGCGCCAGCGGGCAACATGCGCAAAATCCGGTGGTCCGTGGACGGCCCGGCCCTCTTGGATATTTCGCGAACGTCCGACACATAAACGGTTTCCGCAGCGGCACGGTCCGGCATGCCCACCAGGACGAACACCAGAAAAGTCCCGACTGTTATCAGGATGCTTTGACATGACTGCATCGGCAAACCTCAATGAAGCATTGGCTGTATCTCTTCTGTATATTTGAAGTATCTACGGCATGAATACCAGTCCTCGCGGGCATGACTGGATCGGAGATGGCTTGAAAACCAGGTTTTTCCAAGCAAAAGAGAGAATCCGGCGCTGGCATGAGCCACTATTTAAGGACGTGCGCAATAGTTGCTCCAGCATTGCGTTGAAAATCTCCCAGTTACTTCGTCGCTGCAAAAAGTTCAAACTCTCACGTATGAATAACGACCCTTCAACCTTGATTCGATTGCCAGGACGGCAATCGAAAATGTGGCAACGCCACAGCCCGCAGGGGCCGGACACAGTACGCGTCCGGGGAGCTTTTCTTGCTCCGTGCACTTGTTTTTTTTGAACGGACTGCCGGATAAGGACGTTTTCAATACGCAGCTAGGGGCCCTGGCCCTCATTTAGATCAAGTTGGGCAAAAAGGTGGTCAGGCCTGGGAATGCCAACAAAATGGCTATGCAAATGATGAGTGCGGCCAGAAAAGGCCAAATCCCTCGAAAAATTGTTTCCAAAGGAACATCGGCGGCAATGCCTTTGACAATATAAACATTCATGCCCACCGGAGGGGTTATCACGCCCATGGCCACAACAAGAACCATGATCACTCCAAACCAGATTGGATCATACCCCAGAACCGTGACCACCACCGGGTAGAAGATCGGAATGGTCAGCAGGACCAGGGCCAGGGCATCGATAAAAAAACCTAAGACAAGATAAATCAGCAGGATGAGCGCCATGACCACGAATGCCGGCAGTTCCAACTGCCCGGCCCAGGAGGCCAGCTCAAAGGGAATGCGGCTCACGGCCATGAATCGACCAAAAATAACCGCCCCGGCCACCAGGAGCATGATCATGGCCGTAGTCCGGGTGGAGTCGGCCAAAGCATGCTTCAGCCCCTCCCATCGCAACTTACCTTGGACCAGAGTCAGAAAGAACACCCCTGCAGCGCCAACTGCCCCGGCCTCGGTGGGTGTGAACCACCCGGCGAACAAACCGCCAAGGGACAGGGAAAAGATCACGAACACTTCCCAAATCCCGCCTTTCAGAGCTGCCAGGCGATCTTTCCATGAAAACACCGGACCAGCAGGCCCAAGCTCAGGATTGCCGCGGGCCATGATGCAGATCACGGCCATATACAAAAAGAGCAATAAAAATCCTGGAATCACACCGGCAAGGAACAATTTCCCGATGGACTGCTCCGTGGCCATGCCATAGACGATGAAAATAACGCTAGGCGGAAACAAAACGCCCAGAGCCCCACCTGCAGCCACGCTGGCCGTGGAAAGCGTGTCCGCGTAGCGATACTTCTTCATTTCCGGAATGGCGATGGCCCCAATGGTCGCCGCCGTGGCTGTATTCGAACCACAGACAGCCCCGAACAGCGCACAGGTGGCCTGGGTGGCGATAGCCAAGCCACCTGGAAAATGGCCCAGGGTTCGATAGGCGAAGGTGAACAGCCTGGCCCCGATTCCGGAATAGAAGGCCAGGAACCCCATGAAGATGAACATGGGGATCACGCTCAGAGAATAGGAGGAAAACGTGGCGTAGAGGTCCTTGGATACGACCCGGAACGCGGCTTCCGGGGAGACCAGCCAGCTAAACCCCAGAAACCCGGACAGAGCCATGGCGTAGGCAATCGGCATGCGCAGAACCAAAAGCAGGAAGAACAAACCGATCCCGGCCAAGCCGATGAGTGTCGGACTCATTGACGCACCGCCGTTCCCAGCATCTCCAGAGCGCGCAGAAAAAGAACCAGACAAAGCAGGATCAAGGCCGCGGCGAGTCCGTAAACAAAGGGATAGAAAGGTATTCGAGTGGTCAGGGCCACCTCTCCGCTGGCCGCGAAACTCCGGGCATAGTCCAGCATGTGCCAGGAGCAGAACACGAAAAAAACGCCGGCCGTGAGGTTGGTCAGCCCGTCGATACCCGCCCTGACCCGCTCTGGGAGTTTGGCCACCAGAAACCCAACGGCGATATGGCCGTTTTTCAGGGCACAGTGGGCCAGAGCCAGGCCCACAACCAGGGAGGTCAAAAATCCAACAAATTCGTAGGTACCCAGGATCGGGCTTTTGAAGAACGCGCGCAGTATGATGTTCAGAACCACCAGGAACATCACGGCCAGAAGGCTGATTCCAGCTATGGCATCAAAGACTTTGCTGGCGGCCCATACGATTTTTTCACTGATCTGAAGATAACGTTTCGAACGTGAGGACATCATGGGAAAGAGGAGGAGCTCCGGAGTAAAGAAAAGCTGACGCGTTCAGCCGCCATGCAAACCCGCAACTGAACGCGCACCATGCCGTAGGGCGGAAATACCTCGTGATTCAATAAAAAGGTTCTTGTCAAATCAATCCACGGCGTTGTACTTTTCGGACAGTTCGATCACCAAGTCCAGGGCATCTTGTCCAGGCAATCCTCGCCTGGCCATGTCCGCAAGAAACTCGTCCTGGATTGGCAGGACCAGTTCCATCCATCGGTCCGTCTCCTGATCTGTCAGGGTAATCACCTCTTGTCCGGTGGATTCCACGGCATAGGTTAACGCCGCCTCGTTTTGGCGATCCCAAAGCCCTTTGGCCACGTCATGAAAGAAGGCTTCAGAGACCTCGGCGACCGTTGACTGGAGATCTTCCGGTAGCCGATCCCAAGTGCGTTGATTCATGGTCACGAAAAACAGGGTATTGTAAAGGAATGGCGTCAAGGTCAGATATTCGGTCACTTCGGCATGCCGCCAGCCTTGCAGTACCTCAATGGGCGCGAGATTGCCCTTGACAAGTCCTCGGGCCAGGGCCTCGTAAGCATCAGACTGGGGCATGGCCACGGGCACGGCACCGAGTGCGGACAGGGTTCTGGCACTGAGTCCGGTGGCCCTGATTTCCATACCCTGCAGGTCCTCAAGGGTTCGCACCGGCGCTCTGGTGAACAGATCTCCCGGACCGGTGGCCAAGACCATCAGCAGCTTGGTGTCCTGGATTTCCGCCGGATTCAATTCCTGAATCACTTCCCAAGCCACCTGGCTGGCCACGGCGGAATTCTTGTAGGTCACTCCGGGCAGTTCAAAGACCTCCAAAAGAGGAAAGCGCCCCCTGGTGTAGGCGAAAACGGACAAACCAATGTCCGCGATCCCGGTCACCACGCCATCGTAGATTTCCGGAGCAGCCAGCAGGGTCTGGCCAGGGTAGCTGACCACGGCAATCCGGCCATCGGTCGCTTCAGCCAGTGCCGCGGCCCAGCCCTGGACCAGCTCTGTCTCTGCTGGATGGGTGGCTGGGAAAAAATGCGCCAAGCGCAACGAAACCGGACGCTGCGCCATGGCGGCGGTGGCACTCAACACCAGCGCCAGCAGTGCCGCAAAAAGCAGCGCCATCATTCTCGCGTGCCCCAAACTCAGCCTGTTCATCTTTTGCCCCCAAGTGATTCGCAGTTGCATTCAACTAGAAAAGGAACATCCAGGACATTCGTTGATCGAAGTCGTGATCAAAGACGTCCGCACGCCGTAATGGCTTCATGATTCACTCATACTGATTGCAAGCCCCGGTTGTTCACATCATGGACTCGAAACCTTATCGCCGCCTCTACAGATTGTAGAGTTCGTCCCCGGGAATGATCCGAATAGTGTTCTTTTGCAGAATCTCAATAGCCTGGTCTGTTCTATCGAAACGAAAAATCATCACGGCGTCCTTGCCGGTCTGTTGGACAAAGGCATACATGTACTCCACGTTGATCTGGTTGTTGCTGAGCAGCTCCAGGATGGCATGCAGCCCACCAGGCCGGTCGTCCACTTCCACGGCCACAACAGAAGTCCGGCCCACGGTAAAACCATTTTCCTTGAGCACCTGCTTGGCCCGTTCATGATCCGTAACGATCAAGCGCAAAATGCCGAAATCAGAGGTATCGGCCAGAGACAGAGCCCGAATGTTGATTCCGGCCTGGGACAATACCCGGGTCACATCCGTCAACCGGCCGGCCCGGTTCTCCAAAAAAATCGAAATCTGTTCCACTTTCATTGTTCTGCCCTCCCTGTACGCGATTCAGGTTGTTGCCGGATACGATCTTCCCCTCGTTGTGTCAGACCTTGGGCCGCTGATCGATGATCCGTTGGGCCTTGCCTTCGGAGCGGGTCAGGCTGCGCGGCTCCACGAGCTTGACCTTGGCGGTCACGCCGAGAAACTCCTTGATATTTGCTTGGATCTTGCCCTCCAATCGCTGCAAATGGCGCACCTCGTCGGAAAAAAGCTTCTCATCCACTTCCACGCGCACCTCCAGGGTATCCATTGCGCCCTGACGGTTGAGAATCAACTGGTAATGAGGCGTCAGGCCTTCGGTTTCCAGCAACAGCGCCTCAATTTGTGATGGAAAAACATTCACTCCACGAATGATCAGCATGTCGTCGCTACGCCCTTTGACCCGGCTCATCCGGACATGGGTCCGCCCGCAGCGACAAGGGACATAGTCCAGGGAAGTGATGTCCCGGGTTCGATAGCGGATCAAGGGCTGGGCTTCCTTGGTCAGGGTGGTCAGCACCAATTCGCCGGTGGCACCCGGAGGGAGTTGCTCGCAGGTAATCGGGTCTATGATTTCCGGCAGAAAATGGTCCTCGAAGATATGCAACCCCTTTTGAGCCACAGCGCACTCCATGGCGACACCGGGTCCCATGACCTCCGACAACCCGTAAATATCCAGGGCAATCAGGCCGAGCTTGGACTCTATATCCAGGCGCATCTCCTCGGACCAGGGCTCCGCGCCGAAAATCCCCACACGGATAGGCAGTTCACTGAACGGGATGCCCGCTTCCTGGGCTGCCTCGTGCAGGAAAAGACTGTAGGAAGGTGTGCTGCACAGCACCGTAGGCCCAAAATCCCGTAGCAGCATCACTTGGCGTTTTGTGCCGCCGCCGGATATGGGCACGATGGTTGCCCCCAACTCTTCCGCACCGTAATGGACGCCCAGCCCGCCGGTGAACAGACCATAGCCGTAAGCATTATGCACCACGTCCCCGCGATTTACCCCGGCAGCCATGAACGCCCTGGCCATCAGACCGGCCCAGTTGCGGACATCGCGGTGGGTATACCCGACCACAGTGGCCTTGCCGGTGGTTCCGGATGAGGCATGGATGCGCACAACGTTTTCCTTGGGAACAGCGAACAGTCCAAATGGGTAGTTGTTGCGCAGATCCTGCTTTTCCGTGAATGGAAGGTATTTCAGGTCATGCAGGGTTTTAATCTGCTCGGGCCGCAGTCCGGCTTCCTCGAATTTGCGCCGATAAAACGGTACGTTGGCATGCACCCGTTCCACAAGATGACGCAGCCGGCTGAGTTGCAACGGCTCCAGGTCCTCGCGCGGGGCAGTCTCTCGATCAATATCGAAAATCACGGACAATCCTCCTTAACGACAAATAAAAAATCGGGGTTGTGTCTTCCCATCATCGGCGTTTATTCGCCATGAAAAAGCCAAAACCCACCACCGGCCAGGAATGCGAACGCCAATAACAGGGCATAAACCCTACGAGAACGGAGAGAAAGCAGAACGCCGATGGTTCCAAGCATCCAGATGGCCGGCCATGTAATCGGGAGCATCAGGACACGTCCGCGCACATGTTGCAAGAGCCAGTCGGTGAACGGCACAAGCAAAACCATGACGACGGAGAAGGCCACGGTATTCATCAAAACGGCTTGAACAAGCGCAGGGGGCGCCGGGTTTCCGAGACTATTGCCAGTAAATCGTGCTCCCCGTGTGGATTGCAGCATTTTGGTGAATACCGCATTTTGTCGCTGACGCTGAACATGTTCCAGGCGACTGCCCAGCAGCGCAGTGGGGGCGCACAGCAACATGGCCAGAAAAATCACCGGGGTCTGGATCAGTTCAAAGATATTCACCAGGGCCAGGGTCGTCAGCAGAGCAAAAGGGCCATGCGGGGGGATATAGGTTCCAATGGGGAACAGATCCAGAAAAAAGAGTTCGAAAAAAATCGCCACCGGCAAGGTGGTTTCCCACTGACCGGTCACAGCGGCCCAAAGCATGCCGATGACCAGTGGACGATCCAAAAAACCGAGATTCAGTCCAAAGCGGCACAGGGAAAACAGAGCAAAAAAAAACAGGCCAATCCTGCCCAGCTCAGCGCGTCCATAGTCAACCCTACCATGATGCCTTCACCTGTGTCGTATCATTGGGCACGCAGCGAAAATCCAGCTGGATTCCCCGTTTGGTAAAAGCCTTCAGACAACCGATATCCTCTTTGCTCAAGGCCACGTGCGGGCAAAGCTGCTGCTTGCCCGGCGAATAATGCAGATTGCCGATGTTCACAGTGGACAGGGCAAACCCGATCTGCAAAGCCCGGTTCACGTCACAACAGGTGGCGAAAAGCAAAAGCGTATCTCCATGAGGATGGGCGACCCGACCGCGGTCATCAAGGTACTCGACAATGTGCTCAATGGCGATAAAGGTCAGCTCAACTCCGCTGGGCACGGCCAAACGAATGATCTCCTGGCGCAGGTCGTCCGCGGCCAGGGCATCGTTGACCACCAGGATGTTCCTGGCACCCAGGTAAGGCACCCAGGCCTCTATGACCTGCCCGTGAACCAGACGATTGTCGATACGCACCCAGTTCATGACCGCTCCGGGTTACTCCTTGGCCACCTTGCTACGCAACAGGTCACCGGCAACCACGATTCCCTGAGCTCCGGCGGCCTTGGCTTCCTTGGCCAGATCGGCCAAGGACAGACTGCGCGATCCAAGCACGCGTAACAGCATGGGCAGGTTCACACCGGTGATCACTTCCAGTTGATGGTCACTTTTGTTCAAAAGAGACAGGCTCAGGTTGGTGGGCGTTCCGCCGAACATGTCCGTCAAAATGACCACCCCTGGACCACGGTCCGCGCATTTAACGCTTTTCTTGATCTCTGCCAGGGACTTCTCCACTTCCTTAGTCACGTCGACGCTGACAAAATAACAATCCTGTTGGGGACCGAGAATCAACTCCGCGGCCTTCAGCAGATACGCGCCATACTCCGTATGGGTGACCAACACGACTCCAATCACCGTTGACTCCCTAACGACTCATGGTCCGGACTCAACCCAGATCCAGGTGACGATGTTCAATGGTTACCGAAAAACCTACGGTCGTCAGGGCGCCCAAAATCGCCTGAGATACGGCCACCGAACGATGCCGACCACCTGTGCACCCCAAGGCCAGGGTCAGACGGTAACGTCCTTCCACGGCATACAAGGGGAGCAGGTAGCGAAGAAACCCCTCAAACCGCGCAATGAACTCTTTGCCCGGGTCATCCGCCAGAACATATTGGGCAATGGGCTCGTTCAATCCGGACAGAGGCCGTAATGCCGGTTCAAAATAGGGGTTGGGTAAAAACCGCAGGTCGAAAACCAAGTCCGCTTCCATGGGCACGCCGTACTTGAACCCAAAAGAAATCAGGTGAATGCGCATGCCCTCCCCGGATTTCTGGTCCAGGGGCCACTTTTCTTGAAACAACCGACGCAGGTCATGGATGGAAAAGTCCGATGTATCCACCACCACATCGGCGTGTTTGCGCAAGCCCTCCAGCATTACCCGTTCCCTGAAGATCGCCTGATCCAGTCCCATGCCCTGAGCTTCCAAAGGATGGGGGCGGCGCGTTGTGGCGTAGCGCCGAATCAGAACGTGGTCGCGGGCTTCCAAAAAGATCAGATGGAGCCGCATGCCAGCCCGGTCCATCCGCTCCACGAACTGCTCCCATTGCTGGACGAAGTCCGGCTGACGGACATCCAGGCCCAAGGCCACCCCGGGATAGCGCTCCAGTTGCATTTCCGGGGAAAGTGTCACCAGTTGCGCGGCCAGACTGGCAGGCAAACCGTCCACGCAGTAGAAGCCGAGATCCTCGAAAACGTTCAAGACCGTGCTCTTCCCGGCTCCGGACTGCCCGGCAACCATGACCAGGGTAAGTTCGTCAGGCTTTTGCGAATGTTTTTCTAGCATTGCGACTGAGCAGTTTTAACACGGGCACGGTGCACCGTGCCCGTGAGATGGGGAGGAATCCGTGCATCACGCCGAGTTGAGGGCATCCCAGAACAACTCCTTGTTTCCAGCGGAAAGAAAAGCGCCGCGAAAGGTCTCATCTTTCAACAGGCGGGTGATGGACGCCAGAATGCGCAAATGCATACCGGCAACCTGTTCCGGAGCCAAGACCATGAAAAAGATATGGCATGGTTTCCGATCCAAAGCGTCAAAATCCACCCCATCCACGCTGCGCCCGACCACGAGGGCGATCCGCTCCAAGCCCTCAAGCTTGCCGTGAGGAATGGCCACACCATCACCGATCCCGGTGCTTCCGAGACTTTCCCTGTCCTTGAGCACCTGGAAGGCGGCATCGGCGTCCATGCCAGGCATGTGCAGGGCCAGTACAGCGACCATTTCCGCCAGCACTTCCGCCTTGTTCCTGGCTTGCAGCTCGGGAAGCAGCAGATCCTTGCTCAAAAAATCCCGGAGGACCATCTGTCAGATTCCCGGGTCGATCAGACCGAAGTCGCCGCTTTTTCGACGATAAATAACATTCACGCGTTCGATGTCCGCGTTGAAAAAAACCAGGAACTCATTGCCCAGGGCCTCCAGTTGCATGGCCGCCTCATCCACGGACATGGGCTTGGGTTCAAAATTATCGGTCTCCGTGATGGTCTGGGCCCGCTTACCGGACTCATCCTGGGTAAAGGAGATCACATCCACCCGCGCGGATTGTCCCTTCTGACCGCGACGATGATCCTTGTTTTTTTCCTTTATTTTTCGAACCTGGGCCTCGAGCTTGTCCAGCACCAGATCGATGGTGGAATACATGTCCTCGCTTTCGGTGGTGGCGGAGAAGTGCATGTCCTTGCCCGTCAGGATCACCTCGGCCATATGCCGGTATTTTTCTACGGCCAGATTCACCGCCAGCTCGGCTTGGTCTTCCGGACGCAGGTACCTGTTGATCTTATTGAAGCGCTCGCGGGCATAGCCTTTGAGGTGGTTGGACGGCTCGAAATTTTTAAAGGTAAACGTTATTTCCATGCGGACACCTCCGAAATACATCGGGTTCAGGGTTGGTTCCAGGGTGGGCGTCCCGCTTCCGGGAAAGCCGGCCTGTTCAAAAAAGGGCCTTGCGCTTGGAAGAAGACTCGATGTGCAACGCCATGCGATACTTGGCCACGGTCCTCCGGGCGATATTCACGCCCAGGGACTTTTTCAAAAGTTGGGAAATCAGCTCATCACTGAGCGGATGCCTGGCATCTTCCTCGGAAATCAGTTTCTTGATTTCCGCCTTGACGCTTTCCGACCCTGCTTCCGAGCCGTCATCCATGCCCAGGGCGCTGTTAAAGAAAAATTTCAACTCAAAGATGCCGTGGGGCGTACTCATGTACTTGTTCGTGGTGATCCGACTGACCGTGGATTCATGCATATTGATGTCCAGAGCCACGTCCTTGAGGATCATCGGTTTCAGTTGCGTCACCCCGTGTCGAAAAAAATCAATCTGAAATCGCACGATGCTCTCGGCGACCTTGTGCAGCGTGCGTTGCCGCTGATAGAGACTTTTCATCAACCATTGCGCGGAACGAACCTTTTCCTGAATATACTCACGGGCTTCCTTGTGGTGCACGGCCATTTCCTTGGCATAGGCCTCGTTGATCATCAACGCCGGGATTTCATCCTCGTTGAGAACAACGATAAAATCCTCTCCTTGCGGGACCAGATAGACATCCGGGCTGGTAAACTGGGGATCTTCGCTCCCGAAGCTCTTGCCCGGCATCGGATCCAGGCGTTGCAAGCAGTCCAGATAGTGCTTGACTTCCTCCATGGAGAGTTTGAACTTTTTGGCCAGAGGCTTGTAGCGGCGTTTTTCCAGTTCTTCCAGATGGTCGTTGACCAGGGAGACGAGAATCGGGTCGTCCATGCCCAACTCCTCCATCTGGATCAACAGGCACTCGCGTAAATCCCTGGCGCATATGCCCACCGGGTCCAGACGCTGCATGACCCGCAGCACCTGCTCCGCCTCCTCTGGATCGCACCCGGCCATCTCGGCGACATCCTCGATGGATTCGCAGAGATACCCCACCCTGTCCAGGTTGCCAAGAATCACCTCGCTGATGGCCAGTTCCCGCTCCGAGAGCGCGGAGAGTCGCAATTGCCAGGTGAGGTGACCCACCAGTGTGGATTTGCCGGCCAGCCGGGCCTCATAGCTCATCGCCTCTTCGGGTACCTCCCAGTCCCGGCTCTGCATCTGTCGACTGAGACTGGAAAACTCCCCCAGGTAGTCCTGCCACTCCGAATCTTGAAGTTGCCGGGGTTCCTCCACATTCACGGACTGAAAGCGATCTTCGGCCGGATCCCTTTTCGCGGGTTCAGCGGATTCATCAACGGGATCCGGTAGCACCTCCAGCACGGGATTCTCCAGCAGTTCCTGCTGGATGCTCTCCGCAAGCTCCAGTCTGGAAAGCTGAAGCAGCTTGATTGCCTGTTGCAGCTGGGGGGTCATTACCAGCTGTTGGGTCAGCTTCAGCTGTTGGCGCAGTTCAAGTGCCATATTCCGCCCTCGGCTTTGGGGCCGCCTGAACCACCATCATCCAGTCCTCACCGCCCCCAAGAACGATCATAAGCAAAAATCCTCTCCAAGATAGCATTTCCGGGCATTGGAGTCGGCCACAATCTCCTCCGGTGACCCCTCGAAAATGGCACGCCCCTCGAAGACAATGGAGGCCCTGTCACAAATTTTCAATGTTTCTCGAACGTTATGATCAGAAATCAAAACTCCGATACCGCGCTCCTTGAGTGACATGACGATCCCTTGAATATCGTCCACCGCCAGGGGATCAATACCTGCGAATGGCTCATCCAACAACATAAATTTCGGATTGCGGATCAGGGCTCGAGCGATTTCCAACCTGCGGCGCTCTCCTCCGGAGAGAAACATGGCTTTTTGCCCAGCCAGTTTGGCGATGCCCAGTTCTTCCAGAAGCGCTTCGGCTTTCCTTCGCTGCATGGCCGGCGTAAAATCGGTGTACTCCAGAATGATCTGCAGATTTTGCTTCACGGTTAATTTTTTAAAGACGGAGCTTTCCTGGGGCAGATAGCTGAGTCCCAGACGAGCCCGTTCATGCAGAGGCAACATGGTGATCTTACGGCCGTCCAACTCCACCGCACCGCCAGTGGGTTTGATCACGCCAACGAGCATGTAAAACGTTGTCGTCTTGCCGGCTCCATTGGGTCCCAGCAATCCGACGATCTCCCCCTGTTCAACCTGAATGGAAATATCGCGGACGACCTCTTTTTGCCCGAAGCTTTTGCGTAAATTCTTACCAGAGAGCAGTGCGTTCACCGTTCCTCCTGTTCCCGAGGCAAAAGAAACATGCCCTCCACCCGCCGATCGGTGCGCCCTTCCACATCAACCTCTCTTTCTTGAACATTGACCGTAATTACATTGCCTTCCAATCGGGTTCCCCCTTCCTCGAACCGAGCATTGCCTTCCAGGCGCAAGACGCCCTGGTCCACCCAGTAGGTTGCCATGTCTCCATGGCCGACACGCTCTTCATGCTTGAGAAACACCTGACCCAGGGCGATCATTTTTTCGATGTCCACCTGGGCGTCCATGTCCTGATCCGAGCTGACCCCCACGGGGCGGTCGTCTCGAGGCAGGGTTCGCAGGAAAACCAGAAGGCGTTCGGAGCGAAGCTGAAAATTCGGTCTATCAACCCGGACCTCGCCAATGAATTCAATCTGATGGTCGTGATGGGCGTATCGCAATCGCTCGGAGGTGATCCGTGTCGGAATGGCCTCCTCATGTTGATCGGCAAGGCACCAATCCGATGGAACGAAAAGGACCAAAAGGGCCAAAAAAAACGGTATCCGCGAGATGCGAGACAATGGTGGTCGGGCTTTCATCTATAACCCTTGCGCCATCCCGCCATTGGCGATGAGGACTTCCACTCCGCCTTCGGCATTGACCACCCAGGTGTGCAGATCCACGTCTCCACGCTCGGAGCGCAACTGCAACCCCTGACGATCCAGAAAAATGTCTCCATGCAGAAAGATGGTCTCATCGACCTGAATGAAAATGGCTTCCCTGGAATTGAGGTATGTCGGGCCGTATTCCATGTGGACACCGGACCAGAGCCGAATGTCGTTCGTGGCCTGATCCACCTCGCCCAGCGGGGCATTGACGATGATCGGGATATCCCGTTCGCCCAGGTTCTTGATTATGGATGGGGCGTTCAACAGGACCATCTGCTGCCCCTGATCATAGGATGCGGAACGGGCGCGCAACGTCCATAGGGTCCGCCCCTCCTGGCCCAAGCGCATTTCCACGCCACTCATGCTCACGTCCACGTCCACGTCCGCATTCTCGGCAAGGTGGTCGAGAGTGCGCTGCTCTTGCCCGGATTCACCGAGGAAAACAAAGATACCCAGCAAGAGCAGGAGTATTCCCCCACCCAGAATAATTTTTGGCCGCATTTCGCCTCCCTATCTGGGCTCATAAAAAAAAGGCAACCAAACAAGCTTGCCGCAAAAGAATCTTGGAGTTTGAAGGTGACTGATCACCTGAAAAACACAGAGTACAATATTTGCAAGATAAAATCGAGTGCCCCTTGTACAACCTGTTCCTCGCCAGGAGAGAGGTGACCGCCGGACATTCTGGGCCGATCGTTTTCCAGTTCTCGGCTACAAATAGCGAGCCGAGGCCATGTCTCCGAAGCGATTAAAGGCTATAGACGGCAAGGGCTGCATGGTCAAACCATGCCCGCCACGAAACCCTGAAAAGAGACTCCTCGCCACCTTGACCCTGCCGCGTACATCATCCTATGCTTTCATGCTGGCTGTCGCCAAAACGGTCTGAAACACCACTGGCCCATGAATCACATTCCGGAGAGGTGTGTTGTGTTTTTTGCATCACGCCCGGAAGACGTCACATGACCATCAAGAAAACACCCGCCAAGCATCTCACCATCGGAACGAAAGACACCGGCGAAATGCACATCAATGGAGCAACCAATTCCCCGAAAAGCTTGACGGAAACACCGGCGAACGCGTCAACCGGATCGCACCTGGTTCGTCTGAACAAGGTCTTGGCTCAGGCAGGCCTCTGTTCCCGGCGGGCTGCCGACGATCTGATCCTGGCCGGAGTGGTGGTCGTGAATGGCAATGTGGTCGCATCTCCAGGGAGCCGAGTGGATCCCACCGCTGATCGCATCATGGTACATGGGCGAGCTGTGCAGTGGGCTTGGAACGATACACGAAGACAATTGTATCTGGCCATGCACAAGCCGCCCGGCGTGGTCACCACGGCCCACGACCCCCAAAAGCGCCGCACCGTCCTTGACCTGCTCCCGGAGAACCTGCGACAACGACGACCATTCCCGGTCGGTCGGCTGGACCTGCCCTCCGAAGGGTTGCTTTTGCTAACCACGGACGGCGAACTGGCCTTGCGCATGACCCATCCTCGCTGGGAACATCCCAAGACCTACCATGTCCAGGTCCGGGGCCAGGTCACCGCGGGAAAACTGAACGTGATGCGCGCGGGGATGCGCCTGGCCGAGGGGGAATCCCTGGCTCCTGTGCATGTCCGAGTCATCAGTGACCGATCGGCTTCCAGAGACGCCGCCGTCACCCTGGAAATGACGCTGCACCAGGGAGTCAACCGCCAGATTCGGCGCATGTGCCGAGACCTTCGTCTGCATGTGCTTAGCCTGTGCCGTGTAGCGCAAGGCCCCGTGCTCCTGGGTGACTTGCCGCCCGGAGCATACCGCCCACTCAACGAACGGGAACTGGCCGCCCTGCGGTCCTCCCTTGACCTGTCAGGGAAACCTACATGATCCACCTTTTTTTCTGCCCGCAAATGACCGAAATGGCCCTGCGCATCCACACGGCCCACCCTCGCCGCGTCACCCTGGGCCGCATTGACTGGTCCTATTTCCGGGACGGATTTCCCAACCTGCGGATCGAGAACGCTCCCGGGCTGCGCAACCGGGATGTGGCCTTCCTGAGCACTCTGACGACCCCTGGAGAGATGTTTGCCCAACTGGCCGTGCTCTTTGAACTGCCTCGTTACGCCGTGCGCTCCTTCAAACTGATCCTGCCCTATTTTCCCACCGGAACCATGGAACGGGTGGAGGAGGAGGGCCAGATCGCCACGGCCGCAACCCTGGCCAGGCTGCTTTCAGACATCCCCCTGACCATGTCCGGCCCTGCTCAAATCGTGATCTACGATATCCACGCCCTCCAGGAACGGTTCTATTTCTCTGACAGTGTCATTCCTCGCCTGGAAACCGCGGTCCACCTGCTCAAGGAACAGGTGGGCGATGATCCCGATCTGTCCATCGCCTTTCCGGATGAGGGCGCCTGGAAGCGCTTTGGGCGCCTGTTTCCGGAATTTCCCCAGATCGTCTGCCTCAAGGCCCGGCGTGGCGACCGCCGTGGCGTGCTCATCAAGGAGGGCGATCCGCGGGATCGGCACGTACTGATCGTGGACGATTTGATCATGTCCGGCGCGACACTGATCGAATGCAAAAACGTTCTGCGTGAGAAGGGCGCAAACCGGGTCAGTGCTTTTGCTACCCATGGCGTATTTCCGGATAAAGGCTGGCAGACGCTGGAGCATGAGGAATTCCACACGATCTGGATCACGGATTCGTGCCCGGAACAGGCCGAAATTCTCTCCAGCAGGCCGCCGTTCCAGGTCATTTCTCTGGCTCCGGATATTTCCCGCATCATTTTGGAACCCTTCTCCGCCGAGTGCCTTCACCCCCAGACGGTCGTCGAAAGAGACGGATCGTCTCCGACGTTTGAGCCGTAATCAGCCTGCACGGTATCAACAACCTCAACCACAATTGCCAAGGAGCCCGAAATGATTCCTGACGACCTGCTGTATACCTCCTCCCATGAATGGGTTCGCCTCTCCGACCAGGACGCCCTCATCGGCATCACGGATTTCGCCCAGTGCCAACTTGGGGACATCACCTTCATCGAACTGCCCAGCACCGGAGACACCGTTACCCAGGGCCACGAAATGGGCAGCATTGAATCCGTCAAGGCGGCCAGCGAATTGAACAGCCCTGTCTCCGGTACGGTTCTTGAGGTGAATGCCGAGTTGGACGGTGCCCCGGAAAAGATCAACCAGGATCCATACGGCGCTGGCTGGATGATCCGGGTCCGTCTGTCCGAATCCCCCAAAGGCCTGTTGTCCCCTGAAGAATACAAGCCCCTGGCCGAGTGCAGTGAGTGACAAATGCCCTATATTCCCCACACCCCGGACGAACAGCGGCGCATGCTGAATGTGGTCGGCGTCTCCAGCCTTGAGGAACTTTTCGCGGAAATCCCCCCGAATCTGCATCCCAAGAGCTTTGATCTGCCGGAAGGACTTGGTGAGTATGAGGTCATGCGCCATCTGGAAACCCTGGCCGAAAAAAACAATACGAGGCTGGTGGGTTTTCTCGGCGCGGGCTTCTACGACCATGCCATCCCCGCGGCGGTGGACTTCCTGACCGCGCGGGGAGAATTCGCCACGGCGTACACCCCTTATCAGCCCGAAGCCTCCCAGGGCTTGCTCCAGGCCATTTTCGAATACCAGACCGCGATCTGCCGACTCATGGACATGGAGTACGCCAATGCCTCGGTCTACGATGGGGGCACGGCCCTCTACGAAGCCATGATGATGGCCGTTCGTCAGACCAAACGCCGCAAGATCGTCGTGGATGCGTGCGTCAACCCCATCTATCGCCGGATGCTGGACTGCTACACATCCAACCTGCAACTGGAAATGGTTGTGATCAGTCACCAGGAAGGCAGCTCCGACCTTCCGGCCCTCTTCAAGGCAGTGGACACGGATACGGCGGCGGTGATCGTCCAGAACCCCAATTTTTTCGGTGTACTTGAAGACTTTAGCGAGCTGTTTGCCCACGCCAGTTCAAAACGTGCCTTGAACATCATCTCCGTGTATCCGCTCATGCAGTCCATATTGAAAACACCGGGCGCCATGGGGGCGGACATTGCCACGGCAGAAGGCCAAAGCCTGGGATTGCCCTTGAGCTTTGGCGGCCCATACCTGGGCATGATGGCTTGCAGCAAGGCCCTGATCCGCCAAATGCCAGGGCGAATCGCCGGAAGGACCTCCGACGGGGAAGGCCGGACCGGCTACGTTTTAACGTTGCAAGCCCGGGAGCAGCATATCCGCCGCCAAAAAGCCACCTCCAATATCTGCTCCAACCAGGCCCTCTGTGCCATGCGGGCCATTGTCTATCTTTGCCTGATGGGGCCGCAGGGACTGGCCAACACCGCCACCCATTGCGCCGAGCTGGCCCATTATGCAGCCATGCGACTGCTCAAGCTTCCGGGAGCCAGAATGCTCAGTGAGCGTCCCTTTGCCAACGAATTCGCTTTGGTCCTGCCCAAACCGGCCTATGCCGTCATCGATCGCCTGACCCGACGGGGATATCTGCCCGGATTTCCCCTGGGGCGCTACTACCCTGGCCTGGAAAACGTCCTGCTCATTGCCTGTACGGAAAAAAACACCCGCGAAGACATTGGCATCCTCAAGGAATTGCTGGGAGGCGCTTTATGAAAACCATCTTTGAACAATCCGTGCCTGGACGTCCGGGCGTGGGACTGCGCGAACTGAAGAAGGACCTGACCGGCTTGATTCCCCAGGAACTGGCCAGAGACGGGCTACCCTGTCTACCGCAGGTGAGCGAGTTGGACGTTGTTCGCCATTTCACCCGGCTTTCCCGTCTCAATTTCGGCGTGGACAGCCACTTCTATCCCCTGGGATCGTGCACCATGAAGTACAATCCCAAGTTCATCGAACAGGCCGCGTCCCTGCCCGGATTCAGCCGCCTGCATCCGTTGATACCCCAATTCCGCGGGGCCGGACATTTTGCCCAAGGAGCCCTGGAGGTCATCTACGAAACCGAGCGACTGCTCTGCGAGATCACGGGCATGGCCGGCTTCACGGTCCACCCCATGGCCGGTTCCCACGGCGAATTGACCGGGGCGATGATCATCGCCGCCTATCACAAGGATAAAGGCCGCAACCGATCCAAGGTCATTGTTCCGGACTCGGCACATGGTACCAACCCGGCCTCTGCGGCCATCGCTGGTTTTGACGTGATCAGCCTGGAATCCAGGGATGGAATCATCGATCCTCAGGCCCTGGAGGCGGTACTCACCGAGGAGGTGGCCGCGGTGATGATGACCTGCCCGAACACCCTTGGCCTGTTTGAGCAGCATCTGCCCCGGATCGTGGAACTGGTCCGCTCGGTGGATGCCTTGCTTTACTATGACGGGGCCAACCTGAATGCCATTCTGGGCAAGATGCGCGTTGGCGACGCCGGCTTCGACGTGGTCCACCTGAACCTGCACAAGACCTTTGGCACCCCGCACGGCGGCGGCGGACCGGGCTCCGGCCCGGTGGGTGTCTGTGCACGACTGGTGGATTTTTTGCCCGTATCCCGGGTAGGCAAACAGGAGGACGGGCAATTCTTCCTAAGTTACGGCCACCCAAAGTCCATCGGGTATGTGGCCCCGTTCTATGGCAATTTCGCCGTTTACCTGAAAGCATATGCCTACATCCTGCGCCTGGGCCGTGAAGGATTGATCCGGGTTTCGGAAAATGCTGTGCTCGCGGCCAACTACCTGCGCAAACGCTTGGAGAACCATCTTGAAATTCCCTTCAACCGGACCTGTATGCACGAATTCGTGGCTTCGGCCGTGCGTCAGGCGGCCAAGGGCGTCCGGGCCGTGGACATTGCCAAGGCCCTGCTGGACAAGGGCCACCATGCACCAACAGTCTATTTTCCTCTGATCGTCAAGGAAGCCCTGATGTTCGAGCCCACGGAAACCGAATCATTGGACACCTTGAACCAGTTCGTGGACGACCTGATCGCCATCCTGGAGGAGGTCGAACAGGACCCAGCTGTTGCTCAGTCGGCCCCGCAAAAAACCCCGGTCAGCCGCCTGGACGAGGTCAAAGCCGCCCGCAATCTGGAATTGACCGACCAGTGTCGCCTGGTGGATTGAGACGAATTGGGAAGACCATTGCTTCCCGACTCTCTTATGGCCTCCGGAAACAAATCCGGCCGAGACGCTCCTGTCTTGGCCGTTTTTTTTGGGTTTCGAGGAAAAGACTTGGCATGATCATTGGATAATAGCTTCCAAGAAGCACGGATGGGCTGCTTTTTTCTTAAACCACGACAAAAATGAACCAAACTCCAAAACAGGACACTACATTTATGTCGCGTACAACACCTGAGACCGATTTCACCGTCACCCCCCAAGCCTTGACGATCCTGGAGCGGTATTTCAGTGATAACCCGACCACTCCCATGCGTCTGATTCATGCCAGCGGTGGCTGCGCCGGAGAGCGGCTGGCCCTGACCCTGGAAGACGCCGATCCTGGGTCCGAGGACATCTCCATCCTCCGTGAAGGATATCAATTCACCGTGGCCCAGGAACTGCTACACAAGACCGGGCCGATAACCGTCGATGCCAACCGGCTCGGTTTCATCATCCATTCCAGCATGGAACTGGACCAGGGTGGATGCGCTTCCTGCACTTCCTGTCCCAGCGGATCGGGCTAGCCTTTCCCTGACTGGGCCGCCTCCGTCCCGATTGCACCCTGCACTCGCCCCGCACGTCCAGAGTGCGCCGAAATCCAGGCCCCTTGAAATCCATGGGGCATGTCCCCCCTACACAAAGGAGAGCTAAAATATGACGGAACCCTTCATTGCCAAGGCCTGGAAAACTTTGGACACGAAATGGCAAGAGGTCGGCACCTATTTCACGTTGAGCTGGGTCGGCCCCATGCACCTGGTCATGCAAAATTACCCAGAGGCGGCTAAGGGGCTGGAGGACGTCGCCGAACAGGTCATCCCGGACGGGTTTGCCCTGACCTATGAAACCCGGGAAAGTGAGCCCGTCGGATTCATCATGGCCGTGGCCCTGCATGGCGACCATCAAAACGGCACCTGCTGCCGGTTGCTGGCCTCCTCTCCTTTGACCGAAACCGCCGAGGGCCTGCTCACGGATTTTTCCCTGGCCTTGTGGACCCTGGTGGAGGCCGGACAACTGCCCAAGTTTGAGCAGGCGGCAGAATTGGAAAACATCTTGACCAAGCGAACCAGCCCCTTCCTGTTTACGCTCCGCCAGGAAGAAATCACGCCTCCGGAGGAACTGCGCAAGCAGCAAGAAAAGCGTAACCTCGCTGGAAGTTCAGAGGAGAGGGTTTAACAGGTCTTGTCCCCCAGACTTCGCGCACACCCTCCCCCAGGAGACCCGCTGAGGGAGGGAAAACAGACAGCCAGGATCGTTACGCACGGACTGGAGAAAGAATCCATGCCGGCAACCCGGTAAAACAGTCTCACATCATACCGAGGTTTTCGGGTACAGTCGCGTCCAACTTCAGATCCTTTGATCTGGTTCAGCCCAGCTTCATCCGTTGCACCAACTCCTGCAGGTCCACTGCCTGCCTGGCCAGTTCGGAGATGGCCTGGGCGGACTGGTTCATGACCTCACTGGTTTCCGAAGAAATCCGGTTGATATCTTCCACGCCGCGGTTAATCTCCTCGCTGGTGGCGGACTGTTGTTCCGCTGCCGTGGCAATGGACCGCACTTGGTCCGCGGCCTGTTCGGCCAGGGCCAGGATCTCCCGGAGTGCGTCCCCGGACTGATTGGCTAGCCGGGTTGCATCCTCGATGGCCTTCACGGACTGGTCCATGCCTCGAATGTTGGCCTGGGTGCCCTGTTGAATGGCGGCAATGGCCTCGCCCACTTCCTTGGTGGCGTTCATGGTTTTTTCCGCGAGTTTGCGCACCTCGTCGGCCACCACGGCAAAGCCTCGACCCGCGTCACCGGCTCGGGCCGCCTCAATGGCCGCGTTCAAGGCCAAAAGATTCGTCTGGTCCGCGATATCCTCGATCACGGTCATGATTCGCCCGATCTGCTCGGCCTGCAGACCAAGCTGGTCCAGGTTGCTCTTCATCTCCTGAGCCCGGGACTGTACCGTGTTGATGGCCGCCACCGAGTCGCTGACAACCTTGGCGCCATCCTCGGCCTTTGTCCGGGCCGTGTCCGATGCCTCGGCAGCCTGGGAGGCGTTTTTGGCCACCTCCAGCACTGTAGCGTTCATCTCTTCCATGGCCGTGGCCGTCTCTCCGGTACGACTCTTCTGCTCCTCCGCCCCCCTGCTGGCCTCTTCCACCTGGGCCGACAGTTCCTCGGAGGCCGAGGTCATCCGCTCCACAACGCCCTCAATATTGGTCGCGGCCTCAAGCATCCCGTCGCGCTTGGCCGTCTCAGCCCGGGCCCGGGCTTCCTCGGCCTCGCGGGTGGCAACCTGGGCCTTTTCCGTCTCTTGCCGAGCCAACTCGGATTGCTGCTCGGCTTCCTGCATCTTCTCAATGAGTGACTGGACCATGGTCTGGATACTCAGATTCAAACGCCCGATCTCGTCCTTCTGGTCAATACCGGATCGGACCTGCAAATTACCCTTGGCCACGGCGTCGGCATAGGTCATCAGCTGGCTTATCGGACCGGTGATGCTGCGGCTGACCAGCAGGGCAATGATGATGCCCAAGCCAAAAAACACCATGGATGCGACGCCGACTGCCCAGCGCAACTGGTACACCGGCGCCAGCACATCGTCCTGCATGGCCCCCACGGCAATGGACCAGCCAGTCCCTGGAATAGGTGCGAACCCGAAAAAACGGTCCATCCCCATGAACGGATACGCATCAAAACCCGACTCGCCCCGAACCATCCGCTGGAACATTGCCGCCAGCGGGGCGAACTGGGCATCCGTCCTGGCCTCTTCGATGAAGTTGCGCTGATCCAGTACGAACTGCCTGTTGCCGTGGGCGATCAAGGCCCCCCGTTCGTCGATGATGTAGGAGTATCCTGAAGCCCCGTACCCGATTTCATCCGTGATCTCACTGAGCAACGTCGCGTCCAGGCGGGCCATGAGCACAGCCTGGACCTGTCCCCGGTCTCCCCGGATGGGTGTGGCCAGGATCAGTACCGGTTGATTGGTCACCCTGCTGATAATCACGTTGGAAAAGACCGTCCGACCGGCCATGGCATCTTGGAAATACTTCCGGTCGCCCAGTTCCGCGGTGGTTCCGTCCGGATAACGGGCCAAACCGTTCGGAAAGATGATTCCCATGCCCAGATAGTTCAACCTCTGGGTCTCTCTCTCCATGATCTGACGCTGCTGCATCCAGTCCATGGACGTGATGCTCTCTCTAATGGCAATCCCTTCCAGAGCCACAATGTGATAATCCAACCGGCTTCTCACGAGTTGAGCACCATCCTCAGCCATCAGAGGAATGTTTTCCTCCACCTGACCGACCACGGCTCTGGAAGCCCGATCATAGGCAATGAGCCCCAACCCTCCACAAACCAGGGTCAATAAGGCCAAAAACCCACCAATGAGTTTGGTCCCAATGGATATGTTTCTCATGGCTCACCTCCGTATTCTCGATTAGGCTTCATAGTGTTCATCTTGGCCAATATGACTTATTCACATAAAAAACCACATTCCCAATGCCGCCTCACGTTCAGGAGAAGCCTGTTAGCGGTTTGGGAACTCCGACAGTTTGAATGGCAGGACAACGTGTATTGTGGTTCCCTTGCCGACAGTGCTTTCGACATGGATGTCCCCGTTCAACAGCTCTACCAGCCGGCAAACAATGGACAACCCCAGCCCAGCACCCTGATACGGGCGGGTATAGGAACCGTCAGCCTGCACAAAGGGCTTGAAAAGGTCATCCACTTTGTCGTCCGGAATGCCGATGCCCGTATCCGTAACTGAAAAAAGTAAACGAATACCCCCTTCTCTGGTCGCTGGAATGGTGTTCACCTGGAGCTGCACAAAGCCCTTATCCGTAAACTTCAGGGCGTTGCCCACCAAATTGAATAAAATTTGGCGTACCCGTGTTTCGTCTCCAACCAGCCTGGCGGGAACGGCCGGGTCGATGTCGGACGTCAGCTTGAGCCCTTTGTCCCTGGCCATGCAGGTTAACAGGTCCATGACCGAATTTGCGAGCTCCTTGACCTCGAATTCGTCTTGATGAACGGTCATCATTCCTGCCTCGATCCGGGACAGATCCAGAATATCGGTAAGCAGGCGGGTCAGGCGATCAGCCGAGATGGAGGCCATTTGAACATAGCGTTCTTGCTCCGGGTCAAGACTGGTGGTCCGCAAGAGTTGCATCATGCCCATGATTCCGTTGAGCGGGGTGCGGATTTCATGGGACATATTGGCCAGGAATTCCGACTTGGCCTGATTCGCGGCCTCGGCCTGCTCCTTGGCCAAGACCAAGGCCTCTTCGGCGTGCTTGCGGTCGGTAATGTCTATTCCGATGGTCAAAAAGGCTTTCTGCTCCCCAAAGGAGATGATCGTGGAGGAAAAGTCCAGAATTCGTGATTGGCCGTCCCGGGTGATGATCTTCAACTCGTAGTTGCTGGGAGGATTGCCCCCACGTGCTCTTTCGGCCGCATACGCCAGCACCGCATGGCGCATGTCGGGATGCACCAGATCAATGGGTTTCAGCGTCCCAACCTGATCCTTGTCATACCCCATGACCCGTTCCCATTCCTTGTTGACGTACAAAAACGCCCCTCCGGATGCATCGGCAATAATGGAGATCATGATCCGGGCGGAATCCGCCAATCCACGGAATTTTTCTTCACTTTCCCGCAACTGTTTCTCGGCCTTGCTGCGCACCATCAGCACGGTGAGCAGCGCGATGATACCCAGCCCCATGAAGGCCATCACCGTTGCCGTGGCCCAGATCAACGCTCTGTGTCGGGCATAGAAGCTCTCAGGCTGGTTGATCACCACGGAATCCGCGGGCAGATCCGCGATCCGCACACCGAAACGTTGCATCTGCTGGAAATCGAACATGGGCAGGTTGGGGCTCTCCATGTGCACCGGAAGATGGTCCGGGTGTTGCCCCGAGAGAACCATGGCCGCCAACTCCCCGGCTGCCCGGCCCTGCTGGCGTGCGTTGACCAGAAACCCGCCCAGGGCACCGTGACCCAGGTCAAAGTCCCAAAATGTCAGGACAGGTACGGGAGTCGTCCGGGAAATCACATGCATGCTTTCCTCCACCGAAAGAAATCCGCCCCGTCCGTCCAGAAGGTTGTTCAAACGCAGAACAAGGCTGCCCCTGGGCAGAGAACCCAGTATTTCCGTGGCCTCCTCGGTCGTGAGGTTGAGCAGTTCATGCATGGCCACGCGATGGGCGAAAAGATCCACCTTGCTTCGGTACAACTCAAGGTTGGCCCGCCCAACGGCCGAATGATCATCCACCACGGCATAAATCTGGTGCGTGGCAGGAAAGACTTCCAGCCCCAACTCCAGGTTTCGGGCAATGCTGATTTCCTCATTGACCCCGGTAATGTTGGACTGCCCGGCAATGCGCTCCGGGGTAAAGCTGTTGATCCCGCAAAAGACCACCGGAACCCGCGGAAACAGATCATCACGAACCCGAAACAGGAAATCTAGGGCGCCATCATCCGAAACGATGATCAGGTCCTGGGGCCTTTTTTGGTACTTTTGCCGGAGAAATGCGGCTACCCAGTTTTTATACTCTTCTGATGTGTTGCGACGCAGATCCAAATGCTCGATGGCCAAGTCCACATGGATCATCTCCCCCAGGATATCCCTCACACCCAGGACCACCCCATCGTTCCAGGCATCCCCATGGTGATAGGACGTGAGCATCAAAACCTGTTTGTGCTGTGCAAAAGCCAGGGAGGCCGGCAATGCGAGCCAGCAACAGAGCACTGCGAGCACGCCGATAAAGACGCGGATCATAACCGACCTCTCGCCAAGGACCATTGCCATACCAAATTCACCACAAGCGCCTCTTTCTCTCCGGCATCAGGAATAAATCAAAAAAAATGAGGAAAATTCCGGGAACCCTCGTTGATTCACCACTCATGCCGCGTCATTACCCTATTCATCAGGAACTGCTCAATAACTCATGGCGATTGAACCAAGAGAAAACACCTGGACCTCGCTTCCGCCGGGGTGACGACCGCGAGAACTCGCGAACACGGCTATCCTGTCAGCACAAAAACCCGAGGGGAGGCTACCCGGCCTTCTTGATCAATGCCCCAGTTTCCACATAAACACCTAATATGTTATATATAGTTTTGCACTACCTTGTCAGCTTGAGTTAGTTTTTGGGGTGTTGCGGCGGATGCCTCTGCGTGACAATTTCAGGCATGGTTGTTTCATGTACCGGGCTATCTGCACCACGCCCTGCAACAGCCGTTGTGCATCCAGCATCATCCGTTCGGCCTGCCTCCGGGCGTGATTTTCCTGCTTCAGGGCCTGGTTGCACCACTCTCTTTTCCCGGATGAGCTCTTCAAGCAGAAAATTCTGCCCGAACTGGCTGGCGGAATGGTCGCGGAGCACCGCATCCAAACAGGTCACGTCCATGACGGTCATCCAGACGGAGTGATCCCTGGACGCACCGTTGGGCAGCCCTTCAACGCCGGAATCAGTTTGTTCCAAAAGCCAGCCGGCATTCAGCACCACGAACACAATCCGTGCACCGGAGGCCAGGAGCAGCCGCGCTTCCCAGACCTGGACCGGAACCCCGGCGGCCTGGTTTTCCAAATCCAGCTTCAAGGCGCGACGATCCGCCGGGACCACATGACACTCCAGAAAACCATCCAGGGAAAGACCTTGCCGTAACCCGTCGAGTCTCAGCAAAGCGGAGAGGAAGGGGGTGAGGGTGACCCGGCCCGGGAATTGGCCAAGGCCCAGCAAGGAAATCGGGGGAACCAATTCCGGCCGGGAGGCGGGGGAGATGAAAGCAGGCGATTCGGAGCCGGCAAAAACAAGGTCATTGATGTCGGAGTCGGTGAAGAACGCGACCGGATCAACGCCCAGACCGGCGGCCAGGGCATGGGTGGCCCCAAAAGACGGCCCTGAAGCCCCGCGTTCCACCTTGATCAAAGAATGGGAAGACATCCCGGCCGTGGCGGCCAGATCCTTGCGAGACAACCCGGCCTGCCTGCGCAGGGCCGTCACCCGTCGACCAATGGCGCCGACAGGGTTCGCGCCTGGCGAATGGGAAGAACAGGGAGAAGATGGCATGGCAGGCCGCTCCTCGTTGGGTGGTCAATCCGAGAATTCCGATATTGACCATGCCATGCCCAGTAAAAAGATGCAAAGA
The DNA here is from genome assembly GCA_007693505.1 of Desulfovibrionales bacterium. Classification (GTDB taxonomy): domain Bacteria; phylum Desulfobacterota; class Desulfovibrionia; order Desulfovibrionales; family Desulfonatronaceae; genus Desulfonatronum. Next base: position 75,499 of record REDL01000051.1, read on the forward strand.
GCATTTAATTCGCCACTGAGTGGTCAGAAGGGGATAACCTGCACGGTTCGAGAATCAAGTCAGGGCAGACTTGTTCTCGCTCCTGGTACGCCACCCGGATCGGGATCGAAGTCGAGATGAGTCGGAATGATTGCAATTGGAGGTGGTCTTCTCACCTCGCAACCCTCTGATATCAGACCGCGGATAACGGTGCCTCTCCTTCACCCGACCCCCCATACAGCCCCTTGGCCGTGACTGGCAGGCTCTTGGACAGGGAACAGAGCACTGGAACCACAATCAGCGTCAGCAGCGTGGCCACGGCTAGGCCGAAGACCACGGCCACGGCCATGGGGCCCCACCACTGGGCTGATTCGCCGCCGATGCTCCAGGACAGGCTCTTGAAATCAAAGCTGACTCCGGTGGCCATGGGCATCAGCCCGAGGATGGTGGTGATGGCCGTGAGCATGACCGGGCGAAAGCGAACCATTCCGGCCCGGAGCAGGGCTTCGGTGCGTTCCATGCCCCGCCCCAGAAGCTGCATGTAGTAGTCGATGAGCACAATGGCGTTGTTCACCACCACCCCGGCCAGGCTGATCACCCCGATGCCGGTCATGATGATCCCGAAGGCCGTGCCCGTCACCAGCAGTCCGAAGAACACCCCGATCAGGGAGAAGAGTACCGAGGCCAGGATGATCAGCCCCGGGATGATGGAGTTGAACTGGGTGATCAGGATCAGAAAGATCAAGAAGATCACCGCGATAAATGCCTTGCTCAGGAATTCCTGGGCCTTGGCCTGCTCCTCCTGCTCTCCGGTGAATTGGTAGGAATACCCCCGGGGCCAGTCAAAGCCCGCCAAACGTCGCTCGATATCCACCAGAACGTCGTTGGCCAACCGCCCGGAAACCGAAGCCGAGACCGTGACTACCCGGCGCTGGTTCAGGCGCATGATGTCCCCGACACCGCTGCCCAGTTCCACCTCGGCCACACTGGTCAGGGGAATGGGTTCGCCATTGGGTCCGGAAACGGTCAGCCGCTTCAGGGACTCCAGGGAGTTGCGCGCCTCTTCCGGCAATCGGGCGGTGATGTCGTACTCGTCCCGGTCGTCACGCAACACCCCCACCCGGACCCCACCCACGGCGGCCTTGATGGTGTGGGCGATGGTAAAGGTGTCCAGCCCAAGCAGGGCAGCCTTTTCCTTGTCCACATTGATCCGAATTTCCGGACGGCCCTGGACAAAGTTGTCCTTCAGGTCCACCAGCCCCGGCACATCCCGGATGACTCTGCGCACCTGGGCCGCCAGTTCTCCCAGCACCAGGATGTCCCGCCCGGAAATTTCCATGTTCACTGGTGGACCTGTGGGTGGCCCGCCCTCCTCGGCCTCCACCTGGATCTCGGCCCCGGCAATGGTTCCCAGAAGTCGTTCACGGATTTCATCCAAGGTATTGCTGGAGGACCGGGATCGATCATGAAAATCCACGAAGTCCAGAGCGACTCGGCTCAGATGGGTGCCGGGCCCTCCGGCGGCGAAAGGGTCGCCCCCGGCAGAGCCGATATTGGCGATCACATGCTTGATGTCCGGATAATCCATGACAATGGATTCCACCTGCTTCACCAGGCGATCCGAGGCGTCCAGGCTGGTTCCCTCCGGAGCCCGGACATGTACGAAGGCTCGATTCGGGTCGGTTTCCGGAAAGAACTCCACGCCTTTGCCCCAGACCCCGAAACCAAGCATGGACGCGACCAGCAGCAGCACGGCCGTTGCCAGGACCACCAGCCGGTGCCCCAGGGACCATTCCAGAACCCGGAGATAAACGCGCTTGACCCAAACCTCCCGCCCCAGGGCATCGGCCTGATCCGGATTATCCCGCGTGCGGACCTGAGCGGAATCCTCGGTGCCGGAGGAGCCTTCCGGCGGCGCGGGTTGCTGTGCATCCACGCCAGGCAACGGCCGGACCACCTGATACCGGGCCGAGAGCACCGGGTTGACCACCAGGGCGACGAACAGGGAGGCCGAAAGGACCATGATCAGCGTCTTGGGCAAAAACATCATGAATTCGCCGACAATGCCCGGCCAAAACAGCAACGGAATGAATGCGGACAGCGTGGTCAGGGTAGCCGTGACCACCGGCCAGGCTACCTGGTTGGTACCGATTCGGGCCGCGGCCTGTCGGGGACGGCCCTGCTGCATGTGCCGGTAGATGTTCTCCACCACCACGATGCCGTTGTCCACGAGCATGCCCAGGGCCAAAATCAGGGAAAACAACACCACCATGTTCAGGGTGATGCCAAAACCGGAGAGCAGGGCAAAACCGATGAACATGGAATAGGGGATGGCCAGGGCCACGAAAACGGCTGAACGACCACCGATGAAGACCACGATCACCGCAAGAACCAGAATCAGGCCGGTGAGGATGTTGTTCTCCAGTTCGGAGACCATCATGCGGACGTCCTCGGACATGTCCGAAGTGATGTCCAGGCGCAAATCCGGCGGCAGTTCCGGCCGGGCAAGGTCCACCATGGCCCGGACCTCGTCGCAGATCCGGACGATGTTCTCCCCGCTGCGTTTCTGCACCGAGAGGGTCACGCTGTCCCGCCCGTCGATGCGGCTACGGGTTAGCGGGTCCTTGTGGGTGTCCTGGATAGTGGCCAGATCCCGGAGATAAACCGGGCGACCGTCCCGGACAAAAGCCACGATGGAGAAAATTTCCGAAGGGTGCCGAAAGTCTTCGGGAACACGAACCAAAAACCGGGTCTCGCCGATGTCCATGCTGCCGCCGGGCATGTTCACGTTGCTTTCGGTCACGGCCTGGAGCATGCTGGAAAAGGGGACGTTGTAGGCCCGGATGCGATCCAGGTCGAACTCCACCCGGATCTCCCGCTCCAGCCCGCCGCTCTCCAGGACGTTGAGCACACCGGGAATGGTTTCGATCTCGTCCTTGAGATCCTCGGCCCAGGTCTTCAGTCGGGCCAGGGAGTACGGCCCGGAGAGGACCACCCGGATCACGGGAATGTCCGAGAAATTGACCTCCTCCACCACCGGATCGTCCTCCAGCTCCGCGGGTAAATCCGCCTTGGCCTGATCCACCTTGACCCGGACATTCTGTACGGCGTCGTCAATGTCCACTGAAGGAATGAACTTCACCGCCACCGTGGACAGACCTTCGGCCGAGCTGGCCCGGATCTCTTCCACCCCGGCCAAGCCCCGAAGCTTGCGCTCGATGGGCATGGTGATCAATGTCTCCATGTCCTGCGGGGCCACGCCTTCGTAGGTCGTGGTCACGAAAACGTAGGGGATGGTGATATCCGGAAAGGCTTCCCGGGGAAGCGTCAGGTAGGAATAGACACCGACGATCACCAGGAACACCAGCAGGGTCAGCACCGAAGCCTGGCGGCGCAGGGCCCATTTATTGATGATCATCGCACCACCACCGCCGTCCCGTCCTCCACTTCACGGTGCCCGGCGACAATCAGGCGATCTCCAGGGCGCAGACCGCTGGTGATCTGGATACGGTCACGTTCGACCACCCCGATCTCCACCTGGCGGACCCGCGCGACACCGTCCTCTTCAACGTAAATCAGGCGCTCCCCCCCCCGGTCAATCAGAGCGGACAAGGGAATGGCCAGGGCGTCGGGGATGATCCGACGCAGAAAGGCAACCCTGGCAATCATTCCCGGACGGATCCGACCTTCGGGGTTCTCCAAAACAACCTGGGTTCGAAAGGTCTTGGTGGCCGGGTCGCCTCGATAGGCGATGAAGTCGATGAATCCGGAAAATTGCTGTCCCTGAAACGCATCCACCTTCAACTGGACGGGCTGGCCGATTTCGAGAAAGCGGACATCCATCTCCGGAACTTGGACCTGGACCTTGACCTTGTCGATGTTGACGAGTTCGATAACCACCTGGCCTCGGTCCACGAATTCACCAACCTCGATCAGCACGTCGTTCACCCGGCCTGGTCCCGGAACTCGAACCAGCCCGCGGTTATACTCGATCTCGGCCTGGCGCAGGGCCTCCCTGGCCTGGACCTTCTCGGTGCGAATCTGGTCCAGTTCCTCCTCGGAAATGATCTGCTCGCTGAACAGCCGTTCACGACGCCGCACTTGTTCGTCGTACAGTTGGAACGCCGCGCGTGCCCTGGCCACGCCCGCATCCAAGGCCGTCACGTCGATCTGAGCGATGACCTGCCCGGCCTGGACGTGCTCCCCTTCGCGCACGGAGACTTTCTCGACCCTGCCGGCGGTTTCCGCGGCCAGATCCACACTCAGCCAAGGATCCACGGACCCCGGTAGCACGACCACATCCCGGAGCTCAGCGGTTGCCACCTCCTGGACCACCACATTGACCTGGCGAGGAGAAGCCGTCTCATCGGGCACCTCTCCTGCTGAATCGGAACAACCCGGAAGTGCGATCATTACGGACAGTGCCAGCAAAGCCGGCAAAATCGTCCAGACCGAGCAAATGAACCGGACGGACCAAGACCATGAAAACTGTTTCGTGTGCATGATAACCCCTACCTTGGGGGCAAATCAGAATTGGTTGCAAGGGGAAACGTGATAAGATAAATAATATAGAGTACCAAATGCCATGCGCAATGTTTGCGCTAAACAGATAAATCTACTTCCTTACCTGTCCATGTTCAAGTGGCTTGACCTCGGGCAGGCCGGTCTGAGAACATACCCTGATTCAAGAGTGCTTCATGGGGGGGCAACACCTGTGGTGCCTTCCCGGCGCTGGTGACCACCCCGATCCGGAGAAATCCATGCAATTTTCGTTTCAAAACCGTGTGCTTCACCAACTGGCAGCGGGCCTGAACCAGACCTGGGGCCAGACCCTGGCCCAGCTTCTTCTTTTTGTCCCCGCCATCACATTGGCCCTGCTCCTTGCCCTTCCAGGCCAGCTTCTGGCCCAACAACAGCCGGCGACTGAACAGGCCATGGTCATACCGGAAGCAGCCAACGCAACCCAGGACCTGGAGAATAGATTGGATACCGTGCGGACGCAGCTGGCCGCCATATCCCAATCCATTCAGGACCGTCGCCGCCACCTGGATGTTATGCGACAGCAAATGGCTGAGGCGCAAACCGAATCGGAACGGGCCGAGATGGCTGCCGAGATCGCTGAAATTGAGCGGTTGCTGCAAGCATCTCGATCAACGTTCGAGTCCGTGGCCACCGGCGGCATCGACAGCTCCCTCTTCCGTGACGAACCGGAACAGCCCTTTGACTGGCAGCAAGAACTCTTTGAAATCGTGGAGCCGTTCCTGGACCAGATGAAACAGTTCACGGAGACGCCCCGGAATATCGAACGGATCAACCGCGAGATTGCCCGCGACCAGGCCAAACTGGTTGCTGTCAATCGGGCTCTGACCAACATCACCAACGTGATCGCCACAGTGGAAGATGATCAGCTGCTGACCAGGTTGCAGGCACTGGAGAACACCTGGCTTCAGCGCCGATCAGATCTGGAACTGGGAATCAATCTCCTGCAGTTGCAACTGCAGGAACTTCGGGATGAGCAACAGACTTTTTGGGATATGCTCCGCCAGGGCATGCTCTCTTTTGTGCAGGGTCGAGGCCTGATCCTGATCATCGCGGTCGCGGTTACCGCCGGCTTCTGGTCGCTGCTCCAGGCCTTGCCCAGGATCACCCGCCGCAAACACGGTGTGGAGACGGTCGGCAAACGCAAAACCTATTCCCGGCTGATGACCGTCAGCTATCAGGTTTTCTGCGTCCTGGCCTCCCTGACCATCCTGCTCCTGATTTTCTACGTTTCCGGGGACTGGTTGCTGCTAGGCTTGGCCATGATCATCCTGATCATGGTCGTACTTGGCTCCAGAACATACCTGCCGCGATTCATGAACGAGGTGCGGATGCTTTTGGACATGGGACCGGTCCGTGAAGGCGAGCGCATTATTTTGAATGGAATCCCATGGGAAGTCAAAAGCTTGAACTACTACTCCATTCTGGTCAACAAGGAATTGCAGGGCGGCGTCTTGCGCGTCCCCCTTGCGGACTTGACCAGCCAGATCTCCCGCCCGGTTGAGAGCGAGGAACCCTGGTTTCCCACGCGCAAGGACGACTTCGTGATGCTCTCCGACGAAACGTATGGACAGGTCCTGCTGCAAACACCGGAAGTGGTCCAGCTCAGACATGTTGGATCCATCCGGACCTTTTCCACTCCGGCCTTTCTGGACGCTTCCCCACGCAATCTGACCCGCGACGGCTTCGGTTTTGCCGTAACCTTTGGCATCGACTACCAGCACCAGGCCATCTGCCTGGATGAAGTTCCCGGCATTTTCGAAGCAGCGGTGACCGCCAACCTGAGAGCCGCCTTTCACGACGGCCTGGCATCCGTCCTGGTGGACTTCAGGGAAGCCGGAGCCTCCTCCCTGGACTACCTGATCTACGTGATGATGCACGGCAGCGCTGCTGGCTCCTACTGGGCCGTGGGCCGGATCGTCCAGCAATCATGCGTTGCGGTATGCAACGAGCGTGGCTGGATTATCCCCTTCACGCAGCTCACCGTGCACCAAGGGGATGGTTTTGAAACCTTGCGCACCATTCGATCATAGTCATCGATTGCCGCGTCTTTTTTTTCTCGCTTTGCTTCTGCTCGGCTGGGCCGGGCTGGCCATCCCGGTCAGTCCGGCCCAGGCCCAATTTGAAACTATGCGGGACCTGGTTCCGGATGCCCTGCAACAGAGGCTGTTCGGCTCCACTGCCTACAGCGTCAGTTTCCAGGGCGATCTGGACAGCGAACTTCGTGATGTACTCCGTTCGGTTTCCGAAACGTATGCCCTGCGCCACCACCTGCCGGCCACTCCGGAAATGCTTGATCGACGGGCCCGCGGCGACATCCCCAACCTGATGCGCGGTCTGCGCTCCGAAGGATTCTATGCGGGTCGGATCGAGGTCGATGTGGATCACGCGGCCTCGCCCCCAGAGGTCCTTTTCCATATCCAACCCGGCCCGGAGTACAGCCTTGCCGCCGTCCACTTTGATGGACCGACCAGCGAGGAATGGTTCGACTTTTCCGCGCCAACCCCGGATACCGTCGGCTTGGCCATCGGTCGTCGGGCCCGAGGTCCGGAAATTCAGCGGGGAATCGCCAGCCTTCGGGATTTTTTCCGTGAAAACGGCCACCCTTTTCCCTGGGTCGACCTGCGGGAAGCTGTCGTAGACCACGCGGCCCGAACCATGACCGTGTTCTATGCCTTCAGTCCCGGACCACACGTCCTGTTCGGCCCTGTCACGGTGGAAGGCGAGGATCGAGTCGACCCGGCACATATCCTGAACAAGGTTCCCTGGACAGCGCCCCAGGCCTTCCAAACCTCCCAGCTGAACCGACTCCGCTCCGATTTGATGCTGACCGGGCTCTTCACCGTGGTGAATGTCACCCATCCCAACACCCCGGCGGATGACGGCACCCTGCCAATTACCATTTCCGTCGTGGAGCGCGTCCCCAGAACGATAAGGGCCGGGGTGGGCTACGAAACCGACACTGGTTTCGGCACGGCTTTGGAATGGGAACACCGCAACATCCTCGGCCGGGGAGAACAGCTGCGCACCCGGCTCCAACTGGCCGAGAAAAAACAGACGTTCGAGACCGCTTTCCAGGTGCCGGAATTTCCAGACCCAACTCAGTCCCTGACGATCCAGGGCCTCATCGGGCAAGAGGAGACCGACGCCCTGAAAAAAAAGGAAATCGGTATCGGGGCCATGGTCAATCGCCAAATGGGGCGACACTGGTCCGTGAGCCTCGGGACCGCGTATCGCTATTCCGAAGTCACGCAGCTCGGTGAAACCCAGACCTTCGCCCTGCTCTCCACCCCCGGAGAAGTGATCTGGGACCGACGCAACCATGTCCTCAATCCGACTCGAGGCTGGCGCGCCCAGGTCCGAGCGGAACCATTCCTGGACACCCTGGATTGGCAGACAACCTTTCTGAAGCTGTCCGGTGCGCTGAGCGCCCATATGCCGATCCTGCCCGAAGAGCGCTTGGTCCTTGCGGCTCGAGGCGCCCTGGGCTCAATAATGGGCCAGGCCAATTTGAGCCTGCCCGCGGATCAGCGTTTTTACGCCGGTGGTGGCGGATCAGTCCGGGGCTATGCCTTTCAATCCATTGGTCCGGAGTTGGACGGGGAAATCGTGGGTGGCCGGAGCATGGTCGAGGTGGGCACGGAGCTGCGACTGCGCATGGACAATAATTTCGGGCTGGTGGCGTTTCTGGATGGCGGCCAGGTTTTCACTGAATCCGAGCTGCAGTTCCAGGACGATTTTCTCTGGGGGGCCGGCCTGGGATTGCGGTATCACCTGGAGTTCGGCCCCATTCGCCTGGACCTGGCCTTCCCGCTCAACCGCCGGGACAGGGATGACGCGTTTCAGGTCTATTTCAGCATTGGGCAGGCGTATTGAAGGAGAACCCCTGGCTGTTCATCGCTTGATGGCGCATTAAAAATTTTCGTATACTCAACGACTCCAAGGTCAATCATACGAACAGCGCCTTCAATGACGCGTTTATCTGCCTAAAAAGCAGTTGTCCAGCTTCACCCCTTTTGCCCTGTCGTGCCTCGCCACCAAAACCGCCGAATCGTCTAACTTCAGCAACCACGATGACCGATACACCAACTCCTCACTATTCACCATTGCTCCGTCACCGCAAATGGTTGTACCTCCTCATTGTTCCACCATTGCTGCTGATATTTATCATCCTGGGAGCATTCCTTTTTTTGCGCACCGATTTCGGCCTGCAGCGTCTGGAAACGTTTCTCAATGCAACCCTTGCCGACGTGGGTGGCCAGCATATCGTGCTGTCAGGGCTGCATGGCGCGTTTCCTTTCGACCTACGGCTGCGTGAACTGCGGATCGCCGATGCCCAGGGGCCGTGGCTGGAGACCGACGAAATCGTGTTGCGCTGGTCCGGCCGGGATCTACTCGCCCTGCGCATCCGGATCCAGGAATTCAGCGTGGACCGGGTGGAGTTGTTGCACCTGCCGACCACGGATGAGCCCAAGCCGGACCGGGAACCTGTGGACCTGGAATCCTGGGAAGCCCTCCTGGATTTTGAGTTGCCCAAGGCTTTTCCCCGAGCGGCCCTGGACAATCTGGACATTCGCCGGATCATCCTGGCCGAAGCCGTTGCCGGAGAACGGATTGTCTTGGGCCTATCCGGCGACCTGGACGCCGGAGAGCGTGGAGCCCGACTGAATCTGCAACTGGACGCTCTGGCCGGCCCGCAGGGTGAGCAGGCCGGCGAAACCATCCTGCTCACCCTGCGGGCCGGATTTGCCACGGAGACAGACATCCTGGACCTGGGTTTGACCTTCAACGATCCCAGCGGCGCTCTGGCTCCCCTGCTCGGCCTCCCCCAGGCCACGCCACTTGGGATTACCCTGGAGGGCGACGGGCCACCCCAGTTTTGGGACGGTGCTTTTTCCGTTCAGGCCGGAGAACTGCTCGCCCTGCAGAGCCACCTGAGTCTGGCCTGGTCGGATTATCCCAATCTGGCCTGGGGCGGTGCGGTGAACATCGATCCTGCTTTGCTTCCCGAGTCGACCCGAGAATTGCTGCCGGCCACAACGTTCCACATCCAGGCGGCCATGCCCAGGCCCGACACATTCCAGCTGGCTGAGTTCGCCCTGCGCAATACGCTGATGGATCTCGGCGCGCATGCGAATGTGGACCTGAACCTGTCCACCCTGACCGGTCAACTGCGCCTGGATGTGCTGGATACCGCGCCCTTGGCCGAACTGACCGGGATGGAGCTGGGACCGGGCATCGTCCTTGACGGCAACGTGTCCGGCCCCTTGACCGGCCCGGACATCCAGCTCACCCTGCACGTAAACGAGGTTGTCGCCGACCCTGTTCAGGTCGGCGGGATGAACCTGAACGCCGCGATCAGGTTCGACGCCACGAGCAAAACAGGCGTTGCCGGCGCGACAAGGCCTAATGGGCAGATCATTTCCGTTGCCGGGGCTTTGGATGTCCATGGGCTGCATGTACCGGACACGGCTCTGCCCCCGGAACTGACCGCGAACTTCAATGTGGCCTATCAACAGGCTGACCATTTCGTGGATGTGCAATCTCTGGCCCTGACCGGCCAGGGCTTGGAGTTCCTTGCCGTTGCCGGCTACTGCCTGGAGACCACCCGGCTGGATGCCCTTTTGGAGCTCCAGCCCAGCCCGATCCAGCCCTGGCTGGCTGCTCACGGACTGGAAGACGCTGCGGGGCAGGCCGATTTGCGGATCACGGCCCAGGGCACGGTCCAGCCCATGCATCTGGAACTGGACCTGGACACGGGCCTGACCCAGCTCTCGGGCCTGCCTGAACCGCTCCCCCAACTGCTGGGCGCGACCCCCAGACTGCATGCCCATGCCCGGCTCCTCCCGTCAGACACCCCTGAAGCAACCGGCCCGGGGACTATCCAAGTCCAGTCCGTGCACCTGCAGGCCCATGGTCTGGAACTGAACGCGACAGCTGATTTCACCCTGGCCACCGGGGTTGTCAACGGCCAGGCCACACTGGTCCTTCCCGACCTGAACCTGGCCTCGCCGACACCGGATTTCCGCCTGGCCGGTGCGGCCGCTGTGGAGGTCGAGGCTCGGGGAGATCTGAATGACAACCTGGACCTTCGCTTCAGCCTGCTCAGCGACGATCTGGGGGTGAACGATCTGGAGTCATTTCCGCTCCGACTCCTTGCGGATGTCCGCTCCCTGCCTGCCACCCCCCGCGGCCAACTGACATTGTCCGCTTCCCCCCTGCGTGCTCCCGTGCTTCTGGAGACGGCTTTCGCTGTGGACAATGCCCGGCTTCACGTCACGGAACTGGAACTGACCCTTCCAGAGGGCATGGTGCAGGGCCAGGGTGTGCTGGATCTGGACAGCCAACTGGTGACGGCCGAACTCCAGGGCCACATCCAGGACATCACCCCCCTGGCAGCACTGGCCGGACAAACCATGCACGGTGCTCTGGAACTGGACCTGAACATTGCGCCGGATGATCGTGCTCAAAGCATGCAGAATGCTCGGCTCCGGACATCGCTTCAAGATTTTCATGCGGATTTTGGCACCATGGCCGGCCTGAGCCTTGACGGAGAAATCCAGGACGTCATGGGAACGGTGGATGGACCGCGAATAACGCTGGACATGGCAGCCCGGGATGTTCATGCTGGCGAGACCCAGATCCATCAAATGGACGCCTCCCTGGACGGATCTCTTGCTCGAATGGATCTGCGCGCCACGGCCCAGGGCTACGCTCTGCATCCATTCACCCTTCATCTGGAAGCTGCCGCGACAGAAGACCCGGCGGGACGAACCCTGCACATCAACAACCTCCTCGGAGACTGGGCTGGGGAGGAACTGCGCCTGACTGACCCGGTCTTCCTGACCCTCGGAGACCAAGAACAGACTCTCTCCGCACTGCACCTCAATTTGGGACAGGCCACGTTCCGCGCCCAGGCCCGGATCGGGGAGCAGGACGCGGACGTGCGCCTGGGTGTGGAGCATCTCCCGCTCTCGCTGTTCACCGCGGATGTTTTGGGCAACCTCACCCTCGGAGCAGTGCTTTCCGGCCCCAAGTCCCGTCTGCAAGGCGATGTGACGGTTCTCGGGCAGAACCTGACTCCGGCGATCATTGATCCGGAGCGGTTTCCGGCCATGGATTTCCAGGCAGATCTCGCCCTGGACGGCCACGCCGTTTCCCTGGACGCCCAAATACGAGAAACACAGACAGCGACCCCCTTGCTCCAGGCCCAAGCCAGAACCGCAATGGTGCTTGGCCTGGAGCCGGCCGGCCTGGTGGTGCCCCCTGACGCCCCGGTGACGGCCAGTGCGCACGGAACACTGGACATGGGCTGGCTGGGGGAAATTGTTCTGCCGGACAGCCAGTTGTTGCGAGGCGTCCTGGACCTGGATCTCCAGCTCGAGGGCACCCTGGACTCCCCGCGCCCCCGGGGCGCGCTCCAGATCCAGCAGGCCAGCTACCAGCATCTTCTCCAGGGGGTTCTGCTCCAGGACATCGAGGCCAATGTCCGGCTTGTGGACCACCGTATCCAGGTGGTTTCACTCACGGCCACGGACGGCGGCCAGGGCCGCCTGAATGCACAAGGCCAGGCCAGCCTCATTGCCGAGGAGAATTTTTCGTTTGCCTTCTCCGTGCACATGCACGAGATGAAGATCCTGGACAGCCCCATGATCCAGGCCAGACTCGCGCGCGTCGACCTGGACATCTCCGGCTCCGCAGCGTCCCAGATGGTTCAAGGGCAGGTGCTTGTGGACCGCGTTGAGGTTACACTTCGCGATATTGGTGGTCCCCAGGTGGTGGACCTGCCTGTTGTGGAAAAACATGGTCCCCGTGCCAGCCCCCCCCGGGTCGATCCTCAGGAGTCCCAGACGCCGGACATCCCGCTGACCCTGGATATCGACGTCAGCTTTCCGGCCCGAATCTTTGTTCGAGGGCACGGGCTGGATTCGGAATGGGGCGGCAATCTGCACGTCACCGGAACAGCCTCGGAACCTGACGTCCGCGGGGTAATCCGGCCGCAACGTGGCCGACTGGATCTGCTGGGCAGACGTTTCATCATCGACCCGCAAAGCGTCATCCAGTTCACCGGCGGTCAGCCGCCGCTGCCCTTCATCAACCTGGCGGCCTCCCAAACCCGACGCGATCCGGATGGCGAAAAAACCTTTACCGTGCGCGTCAGCGGAGTTCCTCCGGACATTCCGCCCCCGACACTGAGCTCTGATCCGCCCCTCCCCGAGGATGAAATACTCTCGCAAATGCTTTTCGGCAGATCCATATCCCGCATCTCTCCCACCCAAGCTGCCCAGTTGGCCCTGGCAGCAAGGGAATTAGCCGGATACGGCTCCGGCATGGACCTGATGGGCACTGCCCGGGATCTGCTCCAACTGGATGACCTGGACCTGGTCTCCGACGAAGGTGGAGACATGGTTCTTCGGGCGGGCCGGTACATCCACGAGCGGGTCTATCTGCGCCTGGACAGGGATCTGAAAACAGGTGACGAAACCGCGACAGTGGATGTAATGGTTTCCCCCCGGATCAACCTGGAAAGCACCGTTGGCCCGCGAGGCGGCGGACTGGGTCTGTTCTGGAGAAGGGACTATTGAACGCTTGTCTTGGCAACGCGATTGTCGTGGACCCTGTGCACAACTCAGATATGGCAATGCACGATGGCAATCCAAAATTACGGTTCAATGGAGGACTGTTATGAAAAGAATCCAGGCTGGAACACTACAGGTCGCCAAGCCGTTTTACGACTTCATCGCTCATGAGGCCACGCCCGGAACCGGACTGGAGCCGGAGCACTTCTGGAGCGGTCTGGAACGGATCGTCCGGGAACTCGGACCGCGCAACGCCGCATTGCTGCGAAAACGCGACGCCCTGCAGGCAGCCGTCGACCAGTGGCACCGTGACCGGGCCGATCAACCCCACGATCCCGCGGCCTACAAACAGTTTCTCCTGGATATCGGCTATCTGCTACCCGGAAGTATTTCTGATGGCCCGGATTTCAAAGTCACTACCGAAAACGTGGACCCGGAAATCGCCACCATTGCCGGACCGCAACTCGTGGTTCCGGCAACCAACGCCCGGTACGCCGTGAACGCGGTCAACGCCCGCTGGGGCAGTCTCTACGACGCCCTGTACGGCACGGACGTGATCGGCGAAGACCAGGGCGCGGCAAAAGGGGACGCCTACAATCCGCTACGCGGGGCCAGGGTCATGGCCGAGGCCGCCGCGTTTCTTGACAGGGCCGCTCCATTGGCCGCCGGCCGCCACGCCGATGTGGTCCGCTACATGATCGCCCCGAATCCATCCACGCCGGAGAGGCGGATCCTGATAGCCCTCCTGGAGGACGGCTCCAGCCAGGAACTGGCCCGCCCGGAACAGTTCGTCGGCTTTCTCGGCCCCATGAACCAGGATAGCGAACCCAAGGCCCTGGTCCTGTGCAACCACGGCCTGCATCTGGAGCTGCGCATCGACCGCACCCACCACATCGGCCGCGAAAACAGGGCCGGGGTCTGCGACGTGGTCCTGGAAGCGGCCCTGACCACCATCCTGGACTTCGAGGACTCCGTGGCCGTGGTGGACGCCGAGGACAAGACCGGGGCATTTCGCAACCTGCTGGGCCTGCTCAAGGGCGACCTGACCGCCAAATTCTCCAAGGGCGGCCGCTTCGTGGAGCGCCGGATGCATGAAGACCTGAGCTTCACGGCCCCCGACGGACCTGAACTCCGCCTGCCCGGACGCAGCCTGATGCTGGTCCGCAACGTGGGCCTGCTGATGACCACGGACACTGTCCTGGACGACCAGGGCCAGGAAATCCCCGAGGGCATCCTGGACGGCCTGACCACGTCCCTGATCTCCCTGCATGACCTCCGGGCCTCTTCCGGCAGTCCATGGCGCAACAGCCGCCATGGCAGCGTGTACATTGTCAAACCCAAACAGCATGGCCCGGAAGAGGTCCAGTTCACCCAGGACCTGTTTGCCGCCATCGAGGACGTCCTGAGCCTGAGCCGCAACACCTTGAAGATCGGAATCATGGACGAGGAACGCCGGACCACCCTGAACCTCAAGGAGTGCATCCGGGCCGCCCGGGAGCGGGTCATCTTCATCAATACCGGTTTTTTGGACCGCACCGGGGACGAGATCCACACCAGCATGGAGGCCGGGCCCATGGTTCGCAAGAACGCCATGCGCTCCGAGCCGTGGATGACCGCCTATGAGGACTGGAACGTGGACGTGGGCCTGGCCGCGGGCTTGAGCGGCACGGCCCAGATCGGCAAGGGCATGTGGGCCAAACCGGACAAGATGGAGGAAATGGTCAAAGCCAAGATCGGCCACCCACTGTCCGGTGCCAACTGCGCCTGGGTCCCCTCCCCCACCGCGGCCACACTCCATGCCATGCACTACCACCAGGTGGACGTCTTCGCCCGGCAGCGCGAACTCATGGGCAGGCCTCGGGCCACCCTGGACGACCTGCTCCGGTTGCCGCTGCTGGGTGACAAGCGCCCCACCCCGGAGGAGATTGAGGAGGAACTGGCCAACAACGCCCAATCCATCCTGGGCTACGTGGTCCGCTGGGTGAACCAGGGCGTGGGCTGCTCCAAGGTCCCGGACATCACGGACGTCGGCCTGATGGAGGACCGGGCCACCCTGCGTATCTCCAGCCAGCACATGGCCAATTGGCTGCGCCACGGCATCTGCACCCGGGACCAGGTCCTGACCGTGCTGCGCCGCATGGCCGACGTGGTAGACCGCCAGAACGCCGCCGACCCTCAGTACCAACCCATGGGCCCCAACCACGACCAAAGCATCGCTTTCCAAGCCGCCCAGGATCTGATCTTTCTGGGCCGCGAACAACCAAACGGCTACACAGAGCCGATCCTCCACGCGCGACGCAGGGAGCTGAAGGACGGGAAGTAGGCGGCCGCATTGAAAAATTGACTCTTCGACGTTGGACGAGGAATCGCAACAAAAAACATGCAGTGTCCTGAGGCTCTTTTCGCCCCCCAGGCGATGGCACGAGCGCTAAGCCCATCAAGGCAGAGTCCTTCGGGGATGGCATGTCGCCATGCCTTGACGGACTTAACTCCTTCGCGTCCCTTTCAATCGTGGGCGATGTACGGAGATGCCTTCGGAGGGGGCTCCAGATAGAGATTACGCAATATGCCAACCTGTTATACCAATTCCACATCAAACGTCGAAAAACCCCGGTGCGATTGGAACGGCTCTTCGACGCAGTGGTCATCCCAGACTGCATTGGCTAAATGGTCACCGCGGACGAACTACACGAGGCCGTGCGCACCGCAGTGGAACTCCTCAATCCGAGCGGTGTGCTGCACGTGGTCGAAAAACCGGCGGAGACCTTCCAGATCAACGATTTCGCCTATACCGGGAAAAAAACGGCGTCCATGTATGTCACGCCGCTGAAACACAACAACATCGATCCGAGGGGCGACCATGGTGACCATTCATCCAGAATACGTTGTCGACGCACAGCAGAACCGTAAGGCGGTTCTACTTCCTTTGGCGGATTGGGAATATATTGTCAGCGAACTTGAAGAACTTGACGACATCAGGGCTTACGATGCCGCCCAGCAGCATGCCGCCGATCGACTGCCCTTCGAGGAAGCCGTGCGCGAAATCCAACAGGGCTATGACCCGTGAATTACTCCATCGAGATCTTGCGCATTGCTCAAAAGCAACTCGCGAAAATCGATCAACTTCACCAGCGGCGCATCATCGACGCTATACGGAGCCTCGCCCTCAACCCCCGGCCCTCGGGTTGCAGGAAGCTCTCCAGCCGCCCAGCCTTGCGCATCCGCATTGATCCCTACCGCGTGATTTACGAGATACACGATACCCAGCTCTTGGTTCTCGTCGCTACTATCGGGGATAGAAAGGATGCATACCGGTGAACAGCTCCTTTCCTTGTCGCAAAAAAATCAATGCACGCAAAGTGCATTGATCAGGAAGCTGCTGGGTTTGATTTGACACGCATCACAGGAGAGAACGTAATGACTTCCCCCTGGATTGCCTACAACGACCTGGCCTGGGTCGAGGATTGGCTGGCCGGGCCGGAGGATTATGAGCGGGAGGCCGCTGTTCATGTCAAGCTGATACAACAAGCGGCGACGTCGAGTCTGGGGCGTGCGCCGCGGACATTGCTGCACCTGGGTTGTGGAGCAGGCGGGCATGACCGGGAGTTCAAACGGCATTTCACGATCACCGGCGTGGACCTGAGTCCGGGAATGCTGAACATGGCCCGGGCCAGGCATCCGGAGATCGAATATCTGGAAGACGACATGCGCTCAGTGCGATTGGAACGACTCTTCGACGCGGTGATCATCCCGGACTGCATCGACTACATGACCACCCTGGATGAGTTGCACCAGGCCGTGCGCACCGCGGTGGAACACCTCCATCCCGGCGGGGTGCTCCTTGTGGTCGGAAAACCGGCGGAGACCTTCCAGGACAACAACTTCGCCTATACCGGGGAAAAGGATGGGGTCCACGTTACACTGCTGGAAAACAACTACGTCAACCCGTACCGCCCCGGCACCTACGAGGCCACGTTCTTTTATCTGATCCGCCACCACGGCGACCTGACCACCCACACGGATCACCACGTCCTCGGCCTCTTCCCCCAGGCAGCCAGGGACCAGGTGTTCCAGGAGGCAGGGATGGCCATGCGTCAAGAGGTTCTTGACGAAGCCTACGACTCGTTTCTGCTCAACGACGGGGTATATCCGATGACGATTTTTATTGGCCAAAAAAGCTGAAGAGTCAGGAGCCCAAAGCATCGCATCCGCTTTGTTCTTTTTTTCGCAAGCTGGAACAGTACGGTGGGTGATTTCCCCAACTGTGCGGTGATCACTCACCAAAACGCACACCCACTCCCTGCCCCTCTCCGCCCCTGAACATGCGCTCTTCCCTCATCGGGCGATCATGGCCCGCAAAATATCCGCGCATCCCTCGGCATTATGACTCATATCGTGCATATATTCGAAAAAATGCAGCAACTGGAATACATCCTTGAATTCCATGTCCGCGCTAAACAGCTCCCGGAACAGCAGGGATTTCATCTTTCGTACGTCGTTGTGCTGGCTGCGCACGGCCCGGTAACCTTCCTTGACGGCCTGGCGGTCCGTAAAGTCCGTGTGCAACAGACTGATGGTCCCCTCCAGGGCCGGCTTGAGCAGTTCAACGGTATGAATCGCCCCCTCGACCATGGCCAGACCGCCGGTGCGCAGTGCCCCGGGAATCTTCACCGTATGGATATTCAGCCAGTCCAGAGCATCCTGGGCTGAATCCAGAATATTGTCCTGGGCGCGCGTATAGTTCAGGAACAGGGTTTTATCCACGGCCATGAACAGTCCGCGGGGAAGATGATTGCGGGTGTTGCGCTTGATCTTGTCCGCCTTGTCCTCAAGCTGATCCAGTTCCTGCTTCAATACCTGAAAATCCTTGCATGCGCTGCCGCCCCCGATGTAGCACAGCAACGACTCATGGATGATCGACATGGACGCTTCCACCTGGGTGTAGTGCTCCAGCAGACCGTCCATGGGCGAGCGTCCGCCGATCATGCTCAAAAAAGGAATTCGAACCTGCATAGATGACCTCATCGGCGCGTTGGACGTGCCTAATACACGGACCAGCGCAAGATTTGAAAAATAACAATGGACGTAAAGGCGGCGATCGGAACGGTCAGCAGCCAGTACATCACGATCTTCCCCAGAACCCGGAAATCCACTGCTGCAAAGCCTCGAGCCAACCCGACACCGACCACGCCGCCCACGGTCGCGTGGGTGGTGGAGACGGGCATTCCCAGATTCGAGGCCATCAAAACCGTCGTGGCAGAACCAAACCCAACGGAAAAACCACGGGTGTTGGTCAGCAATGTGATCCGTTCACCCACCGTGGACATGACCCGCTTTCCAAGGACCATGACTCCCACGGCAATACCCACCCCGCCAAACAACAGGAGCCAGATGGGCACTTCCGCGGTGGCCGTCAATCCCCCGGTTTGGGCGATGACCCAGATGGCGGCCACGGGGCCGATGGCATTGGCCACGTCATTGGCCCCCAGGGACAGGGCCATGTAACAGGCCATACCGATCTGCATCCGCCGAAACAACTCTTCCATGGTTTCCGGGCCCTGTTCCACGCCATACAGGAGTCGACCCACCACAAGATACCCAATGCCCCAGACCACTACCGCGACAGCGCCGACAATGGCTACCGTGCTGTAGATATTCAATCCCAGAGCCCGGCCCATGGGCATTTTCAACAAAAAGGAGACCATCACCAGAACCACCGTCATGGCCAGCCAAAAGGGTGCCCATAGCTTGGCGTTGCGGACAAAATCCCTGGCACTCAAGACTTTTTTTCGAATTTGCGAAAAGACCAAATACGCCAACAATGCCCCGAAAAATGGCGAAATGATCCAGGACAGCACGATCCCGAACATCGTTCCCCAGCGAACCACCTCCGGGCCGCCAGCCACAAACCCAAACCCCAGAATGCTGCCCACAATGGAGTGGGTGGTGGAAACCGGAAAACCGAAGAAGGTGGCCAGAAGCACCCACAAACCGGCCGAAAGCAACGCTGAAAGCATCCCCAGCATCAGCAGGTTTTGATCCGGAATCATCTCCGGGTTGATAATCCCCCGGGAGATGGTCGCGGCCACGTTGGCACCAAGAAAAACGGCACCCGCAAAGGCCAGGGTGGATGCAATCACCACCGCCTGCTTGACGGTGATGGCCCGGGAGCCCACGGACGAAGCCATGGCGTTCGCCGCATCGTTGGCGCCGATGCTGAATGCCATCAGCAGGCCTCCGGCAACAGCCAGAATCAGGACAATGGTAACTATATCCATAAAAGAGGGAGGAAGGTGGTTGAGATGCTGCGACGCTCTCAAGTGGCGCGTGTCCCGGCTCAAGCTGCTTCGGTTCAGGGGAAGTCAGCCTTGAAACGAGCAATGCCATTGATCCGGCCCCCACGAAGCAACTGCGCACTATAGAAAGTTCACGTGATTGTCAAAAGGTTGTCGAATCAGTGGTACATTTGCTGCCAAAAGAAAACGCATGGATACGTGGAACACACTGCACATAACCCAGCCCTAGAAGCTCGTTTTTTTTAGTAAACCCGTGGATCAGCATCCAGCAGAAATACCTGCCAGTTCGGAACGCATCTCTCTGGTGATGCCGTTCCCTGCTCAGCAGGAAACGGTACGTGAGGCACGCCCCTCAGATGGCAATCGCAATGCAAGATTTTGAATTTCCTCGAGATATTTTCGCCAGTTGTGCAGATAAAAGGCCAGTGCCCGTGAAAAGTTCTTGCCCACCAAACCGTCCAGAAAAAGCTGGGAGATATCCCGCTCGCGTTGCAACACGTACTGGGACAAGAGAAACACCTTGCGCTCCTCCTGGCTCATCTGCCGCATCAGCCGCATCAAAACATGCCTGGCCCGGGGCTGATACATCCAAAAATACATTAAATCCAGGGCATTGACTATAACAGCCAGGTTTAAACTCTCTTCCTCTCGGGTTGCCGCACAGACAAACCGGTCCGGTTTTTCCAGAATGCTCAAAACCTCGGCGTTTGGATGGCGTAGCTCCAATCCGGCATAGACGTCGAACATGCGCCGCAACTTGGCTGAGTAATCCAGGGTCCGCTCCCGAAGGTTCACGGCCCGGTCGGCCAACCCTTCGATGAAAGCGGCCACAATGTCCGAAGCCAGCTTGGAAATAATCGCAGCCCAGTTCTGAAGTACCACGCCCACAGCGGGCACCCCGGCGGCCCCAAGGATAAACCCAATGAGAAAATTCAGAAAGAGAGCCAGCGGAATGGAGAGCACCGACCGGAACAGATTGCCCACAGCCGCGGCCTTGGGTAGTCCGCGAAACAGGTTGTGCCCTGCCAGATACAGACCGTTGACCAACGCCATGGAGGCATACAGAGCCAGCGGACTGGTCTGGGCCGTAACCCCCATTCCCCGCTCCAGGAGCATGGTCTTGACCAGCAGGTCCAGCAAAGGCACCGAAAACCCTGTGAACATCAGCGAATCCGCGATTCGATTCCACTTGACGTATTCACTCCAGTGCAAAAACGGCGTTCGGCGCAACCCACCGGCACCCAGCACTGCCTGGATGATATTGCGCATTCCGGTGATCCCGAACCAGATCAGCGCACCGAAATAGGCCAAAACCCACCAGTCCTTGGTCAAGGCGAACGTGGCAAAGGCCGGGACAAATCCACACAGGATTTTCAGCCAGTTCTTCAGATGGGTGTTCAGGTAGCGAGGATGTACGCGCTTTGTGGCCGTGGACGGTGCCCTGCAGTCCAGGCGCAGCTTCTTCTCCTCGTCGTTGGCATATCCGCCCAGTAGCCGAAGATTGCTCTGCTCCGGCGGGACACAGCGATAACCTTCCACCAGCCACTCCTCGCTGGCCGGGTGAAATATCCTCCTCCAAATGCTTCTGGGGACACTCCGCTCCTTGCTGCCGGCCAGGACACGATTCCGACGTCTGGGACTATAGGTTCGGCGCAAGGCCAAATCAATGCAAATGGGGATGCTCGGCTTATCGGTTTCCCCTGTAACGTGTCCTGAGTTGGCTTCATCCTGCCTCACCGCACCTGCCGGGATCCGCTTCAAAAGCCCATCCCCAGGATTCCGGGTGCGGATGGCGAGTCGTTCCAGTTGCCGCCGGCTTCTTTTGGGCAGCGTGTCCACAACCACCAGCCCCATCCCGGGAACCTTGGCCGACCCCCCGGTGGAATCCGTGCCAATGCGTGATTTGAGCATGCTGTTGCGGTAATACCCCCGGAAGTGATCCAATTCCTCAAGAATTTTTCGCAGTGCCGCTTTTTGATCCGCTTCACGCTCTGGATCGTTCTCCACCCTATGCACGATGTCCATGACACAGCGCTTCAGACGCACCGCATTGCCGGAATTCAGGGCGGACTGCAGGTCCAGAATTCGGGCTTGATCCGGACACCTATGGTATGCTGTATCCTTGAAATTGAAAGACTCCAGGCGGGTTATCCGACCTCGGGACTGGTCGAGCAGTTCCAAGACATCCTCTGCCCACAGCCCACTGAGTCCCAGAGTGATGCGAAATCGGGCATGCAGCCGCTCCAGACGAGCCAACAGCTCGAGCAAGGACGCCTGGAGCAACGCAGGCGCCTGGTCGTCATCAGAGGGCACAAACGGGTTGAAGAGCTGGGGGTTCCGGGCCGGACGCAAATATTCTTCAATGACGGCTTCGGCATCGAACCGATTCATGTCCTCGGCCAATTGTATTGCGGCCCGTTGCTGGGCATCACCGCCAAAGGCGCAACATTCGTGCAGGTCATCCAGCCGTTCCCGAAACAGTGGTAGTAGGGAATCGTGGATCAGTTTGCCCAGGTGGTGCAGGGAAGGCTGCCCGGTCCCCACATGATGCAGGAAATCATCGCGAGTGAGCGCGGGAACGAGAACCCCGAAACGACGGTTGATTTCCAGGCGGTGTATGTTGTTGAACGCCTCGAGAACCGCGAAGACATAGGCCTGTTTGAAATCGGAAGCACGGCGGCCTTCCTCCATGAACTCGCCGACATCCGGCTGACGGATGAATTCCAAAAAATCCCGGATGTCCGTGAAGCCGCGCGGGCTCCAGATCAGGCGGAGGTATCTCCCGCGAAACCGGGGTGAAAACTCCAAACCGACGCGGACCTCCACCTTCATGATCTCCGCCGCACGCAACAACTCCTCGGCCACATCCGGGTTCAAGGAGTTGTAGTAGATGACCCGCAGCCGGCGAATGCCCTTGATCCAGGCATCCATGATCAAGTGGGTGGCAGACTTGCGTCCCTTGGTATTGGCGTCGTGAACGTGATCGTCAAAAGCGATCTGATTCCAGGCCTCGGGCATTTCCACCAGGTGGTACTTGCGCAGCTGACGAGCAATGGCCCGGGGATGGCCGGTGGCGGCATCGCGAAAATCCCGGGCAAGCTGGAGCTTGACGTTCTCGTCCTCGGCTCGGACCAATTCCTTCATGACCTGGAGCAGCACCCGGGCCGTGTTGTTACGCAACGTCACCCCGGAGGAAGAAAAAACTTCCTCGCGCAGTGCCTGGAGTGTGCGCAACCGCTCCTCCACGTCGCTGCGTTCCAGGGAGCGAAACAACCGAACCACGGCATAGGCCACCCGCAGACCGGTGCTAGCGGCCATTTCCTTGATACCATGGGGATGCAGATACGGCGCGAGCAGGCTTTTCAGGTTGGGTGCGTCCTCGCCCTGCAGAACATCGTTGACGATGCCCAGCAATTCGTAATCCTTGCGGTCGAAATAGAGGCGATTTCCCATGGCCGGCATCACACCACATCCATAACTGCGTGTTGAAAACGTCCTTATCCGGCAGTCCGTTCAAAAACCCCAAGTGCACGGAGCAAAAAAAACACCCCGGGCACGTCCTGTATCCGGCACCTGCGGGCTGTGGCGTTGCCACATTTTCGATTGCCGCCCTGGCAATCGAGTCACGGTCGAAGCGTTGTTATTCATACGTGAGAGTTTGAATCCGGTACCCGCCGAAGGTGTGGGATACCTTGAGGCTAACAAAGTTTTCCAAACCATGTGAGTGCCGGACAACGACGCAGTAATTGAGAGTTTTTCAACGGACTGATAAACTGAAAATAAAGTCGTTCACCGGAAACAAATCCAGCGGCTGTAACCGGAATGTAACAATATCCTGGGCAATGCACAATTCAACGCCCTGATCCTCCCTGATCGAGTCAGGAGGGTCAGGGCGTTGATATTGGTCTTCCCGTCCGTGAAGCGTCGAAGTATCAGACGATTGTAACCTGCTACCGAGGTCCTTCAGAGCCCTCGGAGAGAACTGGAGACGAGGTTGGTGAGGAGGTTTTGCGAAAATGAAAAATGCCCCAGGTCAAATACCCTTTTTTTCCACCGTCAATCCAGTGACCCAGGCCAACTTTCATCCGCTCAATATACTGCGGAGAAACCAGGCTGGAGAGTTCGGCCTCCCGTCGCTCGGTTTCCTGAAGAATTCTGGAGTAATGGGTTGGAAGTTGGTGAGAATGGTCCTCGAAGCCGACTTCTTCCAATCCAAGACCACGGGCTGCTTCACGGTAAAATCCGGGAGAACCAAGACTTTCCAGATGAATTCGTTGAAGGATTGGGTCCAACACTCCGGGAGGGCAGTCGTCGGCTTGCATGGGATCGGTAAAAATCAACTCTCCGCCATCCTTCAGCACCCGAGCGGCCTCCTGAAGCACCTTGGAGCGCTCGCCGCTGTGCAGGAATGCATCCTGAGACCAGACAACGTCAAAGCTGTTGTCCGGGAAAGGAACATTCTCAAATGAGCCGTCCACCACATCGATGGATCCGTCCAGGCCCAACTCCTGATTTTTCTTCCGCCCTCGTTCATTTTGCTCTTCACTCAAATTCAAGGCCACGGCATCGCACCCGCAGTCGGCGCAGAGCATCCGACAGGCACCGGCATACCCAGCACCCATGTCCAGCACCTTGGCGTTTGGACCAAGGTTGTGCAAGCGTTCGCGCATTCTACGCACCGTACTCCGACTGGCGGCAAAAATATCGCCATCTGGGGTGTCATACAGTCCGATATGGATGTCTTCTCCGCCCCAAATGTGGAAATAAAAATTGTCAGCGTCGTTGCTGTTGTAATAATTCCTGGCTGTAGAAACTGTTTCGGAATAGTCTCGGTTCATCCAAAATCCTCCTGCAAGTTATCCCTATTGTATTTCTTATCTGCAACATGGATAAAGAAATCGGGATCATTTTCATGGTAGGTTTCCTTGAAGTCACCGTAGGTCTCAATTTGCTGAAATCCAACCTGCTGCATCAGATTGTGGGTATAATCCTTGCGCAAAGGAAACATGTTCAAATGATAACTGCTGTTATCGGAAAATTTGTAAACAAAGCGGGCCAAACCTTCATCGATATGCTCCGGCTCAACAACAACATCCTCACCGCAATAGTAGTATTTATGGTTGCTGTCGTAGCCATTGTCTAAAATGGCATCATAATTGCGCTGATCCAGGATCAGAACTCCGTCATGCTTGAGGGTCGCGTAAAATTCCGCAAGGGCTTTTCGTCGGGCCCTCTCGGTGAACAAATGCGTAAAGGAATTCCCCAGGCAGATCACAGCGTCGAACATTTCATGGACATCCTGGTTCAACCAGCGCCAATCCGCATTGATTGTGCGCAAGATATGTCCGCAACGCTTCGCGTTTTCAAAGGCTTTGAACAGCATTTCCGGACTGCCGTCGGCACTGACCACGTCGAAACCGGCCTGGATCAGTTGCACCGAGTGAAACCCCGTACCGGTGGCCACGTCCAAAACCTTTTGAACGCCACGTTGCTCCAGAATGTCGATGAAAAACTTGCCTTCACTTGCAGCCCGACGATCCCAATCAATGAGTTCATCCCATTTGTCCACGAAGGTCTTTACATATTCCATTTGATAATGGTCCGTTTCCCGAACGGCTATCGGATCCTTGCCAAAGCACTGCTTTTCCTTGCGCTGCATGGTCTCTCCTTCGAAACATATGGCCTCCGGACATGAAACGCATGGACTTTGCCCGGAGCGCGAATTGACTATGGTGAAGCCGGGACGGTTCCAGATGACGGTCCCCTCCCGGCTCCGACTCCAAAGATCCCGCTTAGTAGCGGTAGTGGTCCGGTTTGAAGGGACCGTCCACCTCCACGCCAAGGTACTGTGCCTGCTCGGCGGACATCGTGGTCAGCTTGGCTCCGAGCTTGTCCAAGTGCAGCCGGGCAACCTCTTCATCCAGATGTTTGGGTAATGTGTACACGCCGATCTTGTGGGGATTCAGGGCCAGTTCAATCTGGGCAATCGTCTGGTTGGTGAAGGAGTTGGACATCACGAAGCTCGGATGGCCTGTGGCGCACCCCAGATTGACCAGCCGGCCTTCCGCCAGCAGATAGATGCTGTGGCCGTCGGCGAACGTAAATCTGTCCACCTGCGGCTTGATCTCCTCTCGCCGCACGCCGGGATAGGCGATCAGCTCCTCCACCTGGATTTCATTGTCGAAGTGACCGATATTGCAGACGATCGCCTGGTCTTTCATCTTCGCCATATGCTCGGCGGTGATCACGTCCTTGTTTCCCGTCGCCGTGACGTAAATGTCCGCGATAGGCAGGGCATCTTCCACGGTCACCACCGAGTAGCCGGCCATGGTGGCCTGCAGTGCGCAGATGGGATCCACTTCCGTGATCAGCACTTTGGCCCGCAACGAGGCCAGGGCTTCGGCTGATCCCTTGCCCACATCCCCAAATCCGCAAACCACCGCGGTCTTCCCGGCGATCATCACGTCCGTGGCCCGCTTGATGCCGTCTACCAGGGACTCTCGACATCCGTAGACATTGTCAAACTTGCTCTTGGTTACCGAGTCGTTCACATTGATGGCCGGAAACAAGAGTTCTCCGTCGTTCTGCATCCGGTACAGGCGATGAACTCCCGTCGTGGTCTCTTCACTGACACCACGAATTTCCGGGGCCATTTTCCGCCAGAAGTCCTTGCTGTTGGCCTGAATCTCCTTGAGCAAACCGTTGACGATAGCCAGTTCCTTGTTGCCTTCGTCCTTGTCCAACAGGGACGGGTTGGTCTCTGCCTGGTATCCGCGATGAATCATCATCGTCGCGTCGCCGCCGTCATCCACGATCAAGTTGGGTCCGGTCCCATCCGGCCAGGTCAGGGCCTGCTGCGTGCACCACCAGTATTCCTCCAGGGTTTCGCCTTTCCAGGCAAAAACCGGTACACCGCGAGGTGCATCGGGCGTCCCGCCATGCTCTGGCAACCCCATGACCACGGCTGAGGCGGCATGATCCTGGGTGGAAAAAATATTGCACGAAGCCCAGCGGACATCCGCGCCCAGCGCGGTGAGCGTCTCAATCAGCACGGCGGTCTGGATGGTCATGTGCAGGCTTCCGGTCACCTTCAGCCCCGCGAGGGGTTGGCGGGGCCCATACTTTTCGCGGGTAGCCATCAGGCCCGGCATTTCCTTTTCAGCGGCCTCGATTTCTCGGCGACCGTATTCCGCCAATCCGATATCGCGGATTTTCCACTGTCCGGACGCCAATATGTCCTGCTTGGATGCCGTTGTCTTGGAATTGCTTGTCTGCATCAGTTACTCGCTCCCGTATTTCGGTTGAAGTTCTCTTGATAAAACTGCACGCCATTCTGGAAAAATGTCAACTTCACACTCTCCGCACATCGTCTTGAGGCACCGGAGATTCGCCAATAAAAATTCTTACGCTATCAGCATTCCTTGCAATTGCTCAAAAAGGTCGGGCAAGCCCTGAAACGGCCTCTTTCTCTGGATTCCCACCGCCGCGGAAAAGACTGAAATGGCGCGCCCCCCTCAAGCTCGTCATGCCCGCGAAGCCTGTTCTCGTGCAGACGGGGAGCGGGCATCCAGATCATGCTTGCCACAAGTTTTTGAGACGTTACCATGTCCTTCGTCGAGGCCTTATGTCATGGATTTGAAGCATCCCAGCATTGACCGTGCACAGATAATTGCCGGACTACGCTGCCTGCGCAGACACGGCATCGAGTTGTCCGTTGCCGTTCATCGCCGTCACGAGATCGTTCGCCTTGTCCGTGCGTTCCCAGGGGAAGTCCGTATCTCTGCGGCCAAAATGGCCATACGTGGCCGTTGGGCGATAGATCGGACGCTTCAAGTCCAGCGTGCGCACGATCCCACCGGGTGTCAGATCAAAGACATTCCGGACCGCTTTGGTCAGCTCTTTTTCAGAAACCGCGGAGGTCCCAAAGGTCTGCACCCGCACAGAAACCGGAAACGGCACGCCGATGGCATACGCCAGAGAAACTTCAGCCTGCTTGGCCAGACGTGCCGCGATCAGGTTCTTGGCCACATACCTGGCCATGTAGGCGCCGGAACGGTCCACCTTGCTGGGGTCCTTGCCGCTGAAGGCCCCGCCACCATGACGGCCGACCCCGCCATAGGTGTCCACGATGATTTTTCGTCCGGTCAATCCGGAATCCCCATGCGGGCCTCCGACGACGAACCGTCCGGTAGGGTTCACGAAATAAACCGTTTCGTCATCGAGCAGCCCCGTGGACTCCAGGGTCGGATTGATAATCTCTTTGATGATCGTTTCCTTGATCTCCTCGTAGCCAACCTCCGGGCCGTGCTGGTGACTGACAACAACGGAATCAATACGACGCGGAGCACCGTTGTCGTACCGCACGCAAACCTGGCTTTTGGAGTCGGGCCGTAACCAACCGACCCGCCCTTCCTTGCGCAAGGCAGATGCCCTCCGCAAAATCTGGTGCGCATAGGTGATTGGCGCAGGCATCAATTCTGGTGTTTCATCACAGGCATACCCGAACATCATGCCCTGGTCTCCCGCACCCTGTTCCGCGTACAACCCCTCACCTTCGGAAACACCTTGGGAAATATCCGGACTTTGAGAATGGAGCATGTTCACCACGCACATGCTGTCCGCATCCAGGCCAAAGGCCGGATCCGTATACCCAATCTCCCGTACAGTCTGACGAACGATTCGCTGAATATCCAAGACGGCCTTGGTGGTAATTTCACCACCCACCAGCACCATGCCCGTCGTCGTGAACGTCTCACAGGCCACCCGGGAATCGGGATCTTCTCGCAGGCAAATATCCAACACGGCATCCGAAACCTGATCCGCCACCTTGTCCGGATGGCCTTCACTCACGGATTCCGATGTAAATAAATACGATTCCTCACTTCCTTGCCTCTCTTGCAGCAACGTCATCCAGTACCTCCTTATCCTATTGAATACGTTAAAAAGAATGAAGCTCCGCTTCACTCATGGAACAAACAACAGTTTCTCCAAACAAATCATTTTCGTTTGCAAATATTTTGCAAACGAAATATTTGCAAACGAAAAATTTAGCACTGGTACTCTTTTCACACATCATGTGCAACCCCAGCCAAGCTAATTGTTTTTTTCTAGTTACTTCAGAAAGTTATTGACTGAACACGACAAGAGGTGTAGGAGGCGTCTCCCCTGAAGAATCATCTTCATCCCACCTTCATCCGGAGCACGAGCGGACCCATGGAAAAGCAGATGGTTGAGCCGTTAATCATCCACCTGACAAAGCGGCTTCGCGAAATTGCGAGCAGCTTTTACAGGTACTCACGTTACCTGCACGAGCACCATCAAATCACCATCCCCCAGGTGGTCTGCCTGCGTGAGGTCTACGAACATGGCCCGCTTTCCTTAGGCAAACTGACCAAAATCGTTGGCCTGACAAATAGCACGGTGACCGGCATCGTAGACCGGCTGGAGCGGCAGCACCTGTTGGAACGCATCCGAACAAGCACGGACCGTCGTCAGATCCATCTGCGGATGACGGAAAAAGGCATCCAGTTCCTGAAAGACATCCCGGCCCCGGTCCCGGAACAATTTGTGGAAGGGATTGACAGATACTCGAAGGAAGAAGTGGATCGGATCGTCTGGGCCGTAGACGAACTTGCGAACTTGCTGGGAACGTTTCGCCCTAAAGCCATCCATCCCGCCGAAAGTTTCCCCTCGACCCAGTGGCTGGCCGAGGAAGAGCATTCCGCTTCGGGATTACCGAAAAAAACGACCTGAATCCGGTCAGGGAGACTGTTGTCATTGTGTACCATCTTTTTTGTACATTTCTGTGAAGTTTTTTGTGCACATTTCAATGAACAAACCAGTATCTTGGGTGAGGTGGAGTGAAATGTTCCGGGGTCAGGTCTTACTTTTTAACTTGTCGCGTTCTTTTTCAAACATGGCCGTGTTGATGCTTCTGGATTCCGGCCCTCCGCAGACACAAAAAATTCATTGCGGTATAAATCCTCGAACAGTCTCGATTCCAGTCCACAAGCACTACGGAACAAGCGGTTGATTCGTGAGAGGCTCATTTTGAGCGGCTGAGTATATGCTCAGGGCAGTAACCGTGACCAAAATCAAACCCATACCGAGGATCTGTAGTGCGGCCAAACTTTCATTTAAAATCACAATGCCGAACAGCGAAGCTGTAGCCGGCTCGACCATAGCCACAAGAGACGCTACCGTCGGTGTAGTATGTCTCAAACCGACGATATAGAGAATAAACGACAAGCCGGTGCCAAGCACCCCTAAGACCACGAACAGTGGCCAACTCGGCGCTTTCAGTACTGCCAGGGCTTGATCGGCATCACTCAGCCACATAAGTATGATTGTAAGAACTGCTAGGGCTATCACAAGAATTGCTTGTGGGCTGCCGTGGGGTGCCGCATACTTAAACCCAAAGATGAATACCGCATAGAACATGCCAGAAAGCAACCCGGCACCAGCGGCGATGGGTGTGACCTCACCCGCTTCGCCCTCATAGATGCCTGTGAGCAGCACCACGCCAAACATTACCAGAGCGATAGCAACCCACTTGAACAGAGCCGGTCTTTCGAGCTTGAGTGTGAAGGCAACAAGATAGACGAACACGGGCGCACAGTACATCAGGGTCACCGCAACCGCGACACTGCCCTGCGCGATGCTCACTAAATAAAATCCCAGGTTGCCAGCTACGCCCACACCGGCAATCGTTGACCAGAACCAAAGTCGACGACTTGCTAGTCCACTGCCGCGCGGACGAATCGATAGCCATACGATAACGACCAAAAACCCGATGGCACCCCAGTAGAACGACACCACAACCGGATCCCAGCCCTGGGCCGTAAGAATCCCGGCAATCCCGCCTGATAGCCCCCAACAGAGAGCTGCAAGTGCCACGAATCCCGTACTCAGTCCACCATTCTCTTTGATAAAAATAACCTCGTTGAATAGTATCAAGTAAGATTTTCATGCTCTCGCTCAGCCAGAATGGCCGTGGAGCGTGCGGCCCCTTTCGTGCTCAACCGCAGGGCCGGACGTTCCCATGAAGGCTTGACGGCGTCGGTCGACCGTATTGGAGACACCTCGGCAATAGGTTTGCCGTACCGGACAACCACGATGATCTCGCCCTTTTCCATGCGGCTGAGCATATCCGAAGCATGGCTCCTGAATTCGGTCAGGGTGACGGTTGTCATCATGCACCATCCGTTTTGTACGTTTCTGCACAGTTTCTTGTGCACATGTCAACGAGTACGCAAGCACTACCTTGTCTTGTCTGAGGGTGCAGTATTTCCTGAACACCGGCTGGCGCGCCATGAACTGGAGATTCACGTCCTTTCCGAATTCAAGTTAGAGGGGGGGCATCCCATCACTGTTAACCGACCGGCGAATCTATCATGCCGTCCTTGACCCGGATGATGCGCTCCGACGCCGTTGCTATGTCATTGTTGTGACTCACGATGACGATGGTCTTGCCCTGAGCGTGCAGGGAATGCAGAATGGTCATCACTTCCGCCTCCGCCGTGGAATCAAGGTTGCCCGTAGGTTCGTCCATCATCAGAATATCCGGATCGTTGGCCAGGGCCCTGGCAATGGCGACCCTCTGCTGCTGGCCGCCGGAAAGCTCCGATGGCCTGGAGTCGGTCTTGTCGCCAAGTCCCAGCGCCCCCAGCAGTTCCAGGGCCCTTTTGGTTTGATCCCTTTCGGATGTTCCGGCCAGCATCATGGCCGTTTCGACGTTCTCAATGGCCGTGAGGCCTTGCAGGAGATTGAAGAACTGAAAGACAAAACCGATCTTCCGTCCCCGAAGCCGCGCCAACTCACTGCCGCTCAGAGCGCCGATGTCCGTATCGTCGAGAAAAATCGTGCCGCTTGAGGGACGATCCAGCCCTCCGAGCAGATGCATCAGGGTGCTCTTGCCATGACCTGAAGGGCCGACAACGCAGGTAAACGATCCGCGAGGAATATCCAGGGTGATGCCGCGCAAGGCCATGGTGGCGGCCTCCCCCTTGCCGTAAGTCTTGAAAACGTCCACAGTGCGCAGGATGGTGCTATTCATAACTGATGGCCTCCACCGGTGAGAGACGAGCCGCTCGCCAAGCCGGGTAGGCCCCGGCGATGATCGCGACCAGAACGGAGAGCGCCATGGCGCCCAGGAGGATCGTGACATCGAAGACATTGCCGCTGCCCGATCCTTTCATCAGGGTCGTGAAGGCGTTTTCGCTGATGTAGGGCGTCACGATCAGCGATGCCAACAGCCCTCCCGCGACCCCGCAGATGCCCCCGAAAAAACCATAGAGTCCCGATTCCATGATAAATACGGAGAAGATCACGCTCCGGGTGGCGCCAAGAGCCTGGAGAATGCCGATCTCGCGTTTTCGCTCATAGGTGGCGGTCATCATCGTGTTGATGATGCCGAAGGCAGCCGCCAGAATCGCCACCGCCGCAATAAGCTGCAACGTGACGTTTACCGAGCCGACAATGGCCAGCACGGAACTGAGCATCTGTTTGTCCGAGACCACGCCAAGTCCCGTGGCCGCCCTGATCTGGTCGCTATAGCTCTCGGCAAGCGCGGGGTCGTCGTAAGGCCAAATTTCGGGCGCTGTAAAATGCCTTCAAGTTCAGCCGTCAAAGCACTTGTGATGAAACCGTCTATTCGTCCTTCGCTGATCAGGCGGATGATCCTTCGGCAATGCCCTCCGAAAAGAAATCCTGATACAAGGACATTCGTGTCGCAAACAAGCCTCATCAGCGTTTGCCGCGTTCTTGACGAAAAGCCGCGATCTCGTCGCTGATATCGTTTTCCGTCAAATTCCGATTCCGGGCCGTTGCGTCACCGAGGCTGAAAACCGCGTCCCAACGGCGCTGACGCTGGACATAAAGCCGCGCCGCCTCGCGAAGGAGTTCCGAACGGCTCCGTGATTCCCGTTTCGCCTCAGCGTCGATATCAGCAAGAAAGTCTTTCTGAAAAGAAATATTTACGATGTCCCTGCAAAAAGTCAGCACCAATTATGCGGCCAGTCCCCAGAGTTGCCC
>REDL01000099.1 GCA_007693505.1 Desulfovibrionales bacterium
TTAATCCCTTTCAGCTGTTGAGTAAAGAATCCCGTTGTGGTTCGTTTCCAAATCAGCCAGGCCCACCGCATATCGCCATGGAGTGGACGGGGCTCACCGCGCTTGTTTCCAGGCGGGACATGGTTTAGATGTCCGGCCATGGCCGGGGGAAAGCGTCGATAGGTTCCGGACCATCCCTGGGCGTCGTTACGTTAGGCTTGGGGGGTCTTTGCATTTCAAGGCTGAAGTCAGGGAGGAAAACGTGGAAACGAGATTGTCCCTTCGGGGGGGTGTGATCAGCTGCCTGTTGATGGGTTTGGTGCTGGTGTTCGGCACTGGGTGCGGAAAAAAGGCTTGGCCCGAGCCGCAACTGGATGAGGACCGCTTTTACTGGGGGCAGATCCAGCATCAACGGCAAGGTGCCTGCCTGGATGCACGGGCATTGGTACACGGAGCCGCCAACAAGCTGGGGAACGTCTATCTGGAATGGATGGAATGGGACAGGCCGGAAGATTGCCCGGAATGTCCTTTCGAAGTCACCAGCCGGGTGCTTTTAGCGGATCGGTCCAGCGAGTTGAAGCGCCAGAACGGGGTGATTCGCATCCTGCTCTGTGAGTGGGACCCTGACCTGTCCTACCGGTGGCGTTTGGTCGGGATGAATGTGCACAGGGGGCTGGGTGCCGTGGAATCCCAGGTGGAGTATTCTCCCTAACGCGGGCCATGCCCGCAACCCAGTTATCAGTTATCGCTTACCAGTTATGTTGGTATCAGGAAAACCAATTCACAAATAATCAATAACTGATGTTACTGCAGAAAGTCGCAAAACCTTGAAATTCGTCATTCCGGCGAAAGCCGGAATCCAGTCTTTCCAAGGTGTTGAGTAAAATCACATCACACGTTTTCGCAGGAAAAGGGACTTTTTGCAGTGACCTCAATAACTGATCTCAATTTCTTGTATTTTGTGACAGGGTCTCATGGGTAAGCGCCTAACCGTCCGTTGGGGCGCTCCCCATAAAAACGGTCGCGGCTGACTAAAATACGAACGCCCCGGGCTCCTCAAGGAGCCCGGGGCGTTCGGTGTTGTGCGGTGCCGAGACGGCGTTTTCGTTTCAGGCCTGGCCGGCGAAGGAGCGCGGGAGGCTAGAGAAACGGGAGATAGCGGTCGATCTCGTACTGGGTGACCTGGATCCGGTACTCGTCCCACTCTTTTTTCTTGTTTTCAATGAACTTTGTAAAAATATGCTCGCCCAAGGCCTCCTTGAGCAGGGCACTCTGCTCCAGGACCGCCACGGCCTCACCAAGGCTGCCAGGCAAGGCGTCAATGTGATGCTGGGAGCGTTCCGTGGCGGACATTTCAAAGATATCCTCTTCCACCGGCTCTGGCAGCTTGTAGCCTTCCTCCATGCCCTTGAGGCCGGCCGCGAGCATGACGGCGAAGGCCAGGTACGGATTGCAGGCTGGGTCCGGAGAGCGCAGTTCAATGCGGGTGGCCACTTCTTTGCCGGGCTTGTACAGGGGCACACGGACCAAAGAGGAGCGGTTTCGGCGAGCCCAGGCCAGATAAACCGGGGCCTCGTAGCCCGGTACCAGCCGCTTGTAGGAATTCACCCATTGATTGGTGACGGCGCAAAATTCCGGGGCATGTTTGAGCAGGCCGGCAATATAGCTCTTGCATTCGGCACTGAGAAAGTGTTTGTCGTTGGCGTCATAGAAAATGTTTTTGCCGTTCTTGAACAGGGACTGATGGGTATGCATGCCGCTGCCGTTCTGCCCAAAGATGGGCTTGGGCATAAAGGAGCAGTAGCAGCCGTGCTTGCGGGCGATCTCCTTGCACACGACCTTGTAGGTGACGGCAATGTCGGCCATCTGCAAGGCTTCGGCGTAGCGCAGATCGATTTCATGCTGGCTTGGGGCGACCTCGTGGTGGCTGTACTCCACGGTGATGCCCATTCGGTTCAGGGCGAAAATAATGTCCCGGCGGACGTCGTTGCCCAGGTCCAGAGGCGGGGCGTCAAAGTATCCGCCCTGGTCGATGATGCTCGGTTCATGGGCGGAATCAAACAGGAAAAACTCCAGTTCCGGGCCAACGTAGAACGTATAGCCCTTTTCCGCGGCCTTGCTCAGGATCCGCTTTAAGACATAGCGGCTGTCCGCCACATAGGGGGTGCCGTCCGGGTTCTTGATATCGCAAAACATGCGGGCCACCGGGCGGTCCATGGGCCGCCAGGGCACGAGTTGGAACGTGCTCGGGTCAGGGATGGCGACCATGTCGCTTTCGTGGATGCGGGCAAAGCCGAGAATCGACGAGCCGTCGAATCCCATGCCTTCCTCGAAAGCTCCTTCCAGTTCGCTGATGGTAATCTGAAAACTCTTGAGCGTCCCAATGACGTCCACAAACCAGAACTGGACAAAGCTGACATTGTACTCGCGCACCGCCTTCATCACGTCGTCGGCGTTCTTGCAGTTGAATACGGGTGAATCTGTCATGCGGGAAACCTCCGAATGTTAAAAATTTGGAACGTGGAACAAAAGCTTTCAAGTTCAAGGCCATTCATGAAATAGACAGGAATAGCGCATAAATGAGGAAGTAATGATTTATTCATCTCCAGGCGAACTCTTCAAAAGTGTAAACTTCGGCATGCTGTTGGGCAGGGTGTTTCCGTTTATGTGAAAAAGGGGGACCATGCCCAGGTCACGGCCTGCCCCTTGTGCAGGGGCGCGGAGCGGACATTTGGCATCATTGAATGCCCAGCTTGGTCAGGGCGTCCTGCAATGTATTCTCAAGGCTGTCTTCGGTCCGGAGAATATGGTTGGCCAGGTTCATATAGATTGGTCCTCTCTGGGCACTGCTCTGAATCAGTTCCTCCCTGGGCGGCAAGGTGGAGAGGGGAGGGCGGTGAGATGTTTCTGTGGCAGCGGTCAGGCGGGCAAGCAGTGTGGGGATTTCAGCCATCAGATAGAACGTGATTCCGGAATGTTGAATCAGCCGCTGGTTTGCCGGATCAAGAACAGTGCCTCCACCCGTGGCCACCACGTGGCCGCTTTGGGAGCAGATATCGCGCAGGACTTCGGATTCCAGCCTGCGAAAGTCTTCCCAGCCTTTGGCCAGGACAATAGCGTCGATGCTTTGCCCGGCGCGTTCAACCACCAGCTCATCGGTGTCCACGAAGCGCATCTCCAGGCGTTGGGCCAGGAGTCGGCCAAGCGTACTCTTGCCGCTGGCCCGTAATCCCACCAGAAAAATATTGGTTTCCCATCGCGAGAATGTCCCTGCCTCGTGTCGGCCATGCTGGTGGATCGTGACTGCGTCGGAGTTGGCCACATCGACGGCTTTTTGAATGAAACGGCTCATACCGAGATTCTCCAGTCCATGGGCATTGGGTCATCCGGGAATGTTGCTTCCGTGCATCGTCCCGGAAGAAGGTGAAAGGTCTTGTCGTCCAGGGTGACGGCTCGTTCTTCTCCTTCACGTCCGGTTATCGACAGTCTGGCCCGGCCATGCTCCAGTTCGACATCGTACCAGGTTTTTTGGAGCTGGAATCGAAAGGACAGCTTCTGCCAATGTTCCGGGAGCCGCGGCTGGATGACCGGATGCTCGCCAGTCAGCTGCAGACCGGCGAAACAGCGCAGAATGATGTCCAGGGTTGCGGCCATCACCCCGGTATGAATGCCTTCCTTGGTGGTGCCGCCCTGGGTGTCATAAACATCGCTTTTCATTGCCTCGACGAACCAGCGCCACGTGCCGGCGTCGGAATGGATGAAGTAGGAGACGACGGCATGGACCACCTTGCTCAATGTTGATCCATGGCTGGTGCGTGGTTCGTAGAAGTCGTAGTTTTTCTGCAGCAGTTCCAGGGGATCGCCGATGTCGTGTCCGAGTTCCCGCAGAATATGCGCAACCTCCTCGGGATCCAGGAGGTAGTACATCATCAAAACGTCGGCCTGTTTGGCCACCTTGTATTGATCCGGGCTATCCCCTTCGGCCTTGAGGATGCGGTCCATACGGTGGATGTCGTAATAGCGGCGGCGGTAGGCGTCCCAGTCCAGTTCCTTGAGGTCCATGTATCCGTCGAATTGGTGAATGATTCCCTCCGGAGACAGCAGAACGTTCAGCTTGTGGATCATGTCTCGCCACTTCTCTGTTTCCGTGGGAAGAAAACCGATCTGGTCGCGCAGTTTTTTCATGGTTGCGGCCGGCAGGCGCTCCACAAGCTCCAAGGCCCGCTCCAGCAGCCAGACGACCATGACATTGGTATAGGCGTTGTCTTTCAAACCGGGTTCTTCGGCGCCGGGGAGTTTCTCATGGAACTCGTCCGGTCCCATCACGCCTTCAATGTGGTAGCGGCCGGTCTCCGGATCGAATCTGGCGATGTCCGCCCAGAACCGGGCAATCTCCAGAAGCATTTCCGCCCCGTGGTCCCGCAGGAAGCGTTCGTCCTTGGACCAATTCACGTAGCGCCAGACATTGGCGAATATGGCGATGGAAACGTGGCGCTGCCTTCGGCTGAGATCCGGATTCCAGGTCTTGCTGGCCGGGTTGTAATGTATTTCCTGTGTTTCCTCGTCACCACCGTCAGCTGTCTGCCAGGGATACATGGCTCCCTTGTAGCCATACTGGCGGGCATATTCCCGGGCTCCTTCCAGCCGGTGGTAGCGGTAAAGCAGCAGGGAGCGGGAAATTTCCGGGAAATGGAGGTCAAAAAACGGCAGAATGTAGATCTCGTCCCAGAAAATGTGGCCGCGGTATGCCTCACCGTGCAGCCCACGGGCGGGCATTCCCGTATACAGGCGGCGGTAGTGGGGAGAGGCCGTTGCCAGGAGATGGTAGATATGCAGACGGGTGGTCCGCTGGGTAAAACGATCGCCCAGAATGCGGATGTCCGCCTTGTCCCACAAGGCGGCCCAGGCCCGCTCATGGGTTGCCAGGATCTTGGCAAAGGAGGCCTGTTTTCTGATCAGCCCGGAGGCGGCGCTGTCCAGGTCCTGAACCCCGTCAAGGGAGGTGTAGACCGCAACGATTTTTTCCAAGGCATAGGTACGGTTTTCGTGGGCATGAAAGCGCAGTTCCTCCCCGATTTCCGCTTCATTCTTGAAGACGGTACGTTCCGGGGACAACGGTTTGTCCTCCTCCAGCAACCGATTTTGGGCCTCCATGTGGATCTGGTAGCCGGATCCGGTGGTCTTGACCCGCAGGGCCACACCATCGGAGGTCCGGCTGGAATGCATCAGCTCCAGGTGCTTGGAGGTGAGTTGGGAATAACGGGGGACACCGGCGTTTTCCACGTTGCCGTCCAGACTGACCCGCATGGTGATGGGCGCGGAATAGTTGATGGGCGTCAACTCGTAGCGCAAGGCGCAGAGGTGGGGCTCGGCCATGCTGGCAAGACGGCGTGACTGTATCCGGGTGATCAGACCGTGGACGTCCCGGCAGATCATGGTCCGCTGGAGCACACCCCGGCGCAGATCCAGCTCCTGCTTGTAACTGAGCAGCTCCATCTGGAGCGGACTCAGGAACTTGCTGTTGCCGATTCTGAACTCCACCGGGAGCCAGTTGGGGCAATTGACAAAATCGTTGTTGAAGATCTCTTTGTCATGGACGATACTCGGAACGCGGTTGAAGATGCCGGCCATATAGGTTCCGGGGTAATGGTAGTAGGAGGCCCGTTCTCCTTCAAAACAGCCTCGAACGCCGATATAGCCGTTGCCCACGGTAGTCAGGGTCTCCCGCAGTTTCTCGTCACCGCGGTCCAGGCCAACATAGGCAAGTTTCCAGCCGTCCTGGGGCAGGGTGTTCTCGAACCATTCCCGGATTTCCGCGGGACACGTTTCGGAAAGGTCGCTGAGCACCTGGTCCGCACCAAACTGGCGCAACGTTTCCCCCGCGCCGTTGCGGGCCAGGCCGATGACCATTCCGAAGTTGCCGGCGCGTCCGGCCTGGACTCCAGGAAGGGCGTCGTCCACCACCAGGCATTCTCCCGGGTAGCAGTCCATGGCCTTGGCCGCGGCCAAGAGCATGTCCGGCTGCGGCTTGTCCCGGAGGTTTTGCTGTTGAATCATTTCCTCATCCATGCGCACGTCATAAAGTCCCTCCAGGCCGGCAAGCCGCAAGATGCAGTCGCAGTTCAGGCTTGAGGAGGTAATGCCAATACGGAAGCCGTCCTCTTTCAAGGACTTCAGCAGTGCGATGGACGTGTCGATAATTTTTGGCCCATGGGTGTTCAGTAATTCCAGAAACAGGTCATTCTTGCGATGACACAACCCATGGATGGATTGGGTTTCCGGCGAATCATCCGGGCGCCCATAGGGCGGCTCAATGTTTCTGGACTTGAAAAAGCTCAGCAAGCCCTCAAAAGCCGGGCGGCGCTCCAGGTGGTTGCGATAGTCACCTTGAGGGTCAAAAGGCCGGAACGGACTGCCTTCTTTTTCCGCGATCCACTCCAGGAATGGGTTCAGTATTTGCTCCCAGGCCTTGGCATGCAGATGGTCGGTGCTGGTCAGTACGCCACCGAGGTCAAAAATGGCGGCCTTGGGTTTCATTCCGGTCATGATCCCTCCAAAAAGCAAGTATTTGAGGTTGACGAGCACGTGGACGGCGCGTGCAGGACGCATGTGCACGCTGGAAATGCCCAGCGTGATCAGCATGCGAGAAGTTCCGGCGTATTCTGGGCAACGAAAGCGGTCAGGTCAAGCGGAGCATAATGGATTGCCAGGGGCGCGAGGATGGCCTATCCGTCGGGGCGAAGCATGTCCTGGCGCAGCCTGGTCTGTATGGATTTGGATGGAGACCTCAGTATGAAAAACAATACGGAAGTTGCTCCCCGGATGGTTTTTGCCGACCAGCGCGGACGCATCTTCGATCACCCGTCGCTGGGCATGGTTTGTCGCAGCGGCTGGACGTTTCGCCAGCCGGAACCGGAGGAGTTGATCCCCTTGCCAACGGAGTGCGAATTTTTCCTCCTTCCGGGGCGACGCGCCCTGGGCTGGGATGCAGATAGGGGAAAAGTGACCGCTGTGGAGCAGACAGCGGTGGCGGCGTTTGTCAGTCCCGGATTCACCCTGAACGCGGTTTGTGCCTACGAAACCGACACCGGGGCGCCGACCCTGCCGCTTTTCGCGTATGCCGCGGTTGGTTTTGCCCGGGGCCGGTTCTGGGTTTGCGCCACTCAGGTCGATACGGATCCCCGGCAACGCTTTGACAACGTTGCCCCGCAACGGATTCAAGCCGGTGCCCGGCAATGGTTGAAATCGTTTCCCAAAAATCGGCTGGTCCGGCATCTGGCGGATTGTGCGTTGGTTTCTTCCTGTCCAGCTGCCCGCAACCTGGCTCTGGGCCGATATGAGGCTCCCTTGCCCACCTCCCAGACATGCAACGCCCGATGTGTCGGTTGCCTCTCGCTGCAACCTCCGGACTCGGGTTTTCCTTCAACCCAGAACCGGATCCGTTTTCGTCCGGCGGTTCGGGAGATCGTGGAGATTATGGGTCGTCATGTCCAGCGGGAGTCGCGACCGATTTTTTCCTTTGGGCAGGGATGTGAAGGAGAGCCGTTGACCGAGGCGGATTTGATCGCCCGTTCCGTGCAGGCCTACCGCGCCTCGGGGGGAATGGGCACCGTGAATCTGAACACCAATGCCAGTCTGCCGGAGACGATTCCGGACTTGGCCAAGGCCGGACTGACCTCCATCCGGGTCAGCTTGAATAGTCCACGGGATGAGGTCTATGCCCGGTACCATCGCCCCCACGGGTTCGGTTTCGAGACGGTGCGGGAAACTATCCGCGCGGCCAAACGCAGCGGGTTGTTCGTATCACTGAACTATCTGTTTTTTCCGGGCATCAGTGATCGGCCGGAGGATGTCGCGGCGTTGATGGAGCTGGTTAATGTCGAACATATTGATTTTATTCAGCTTCGCAACATGAATCTGGATCCGGAGCTGTATTTGCAACTGTATGCGGATACGAGGGAGTCCGAAGCGAAGTCCGGGATCGGCTTGCGAAGGATGATCCGGGGCTTGCGCCATCATGCACCACAACTACGCTTTGGGTATTTCAATCCGTACCTCGGGTGAGTTTTGAGGTGGGCGCGGTGATGGCTCCAGGCGCGAATCAAAACAAGATCCGCACTTGTTCGTCCTGTTTGTCCCGTTGTTCGTGGAGCTCGCCAATGAGCCACGCCTCCTGGTTCTGGGCCCTGAGACGGGAAATGACCTCCTCGCCGTGCCGCTGGTCCACCACGAGCAGGAAGCCGATGCCGACGTTGAAAACCTGATGCATCTCTTCCCAGGAGAGACCACCTGCCTGCTTGACCCAAAGGAATTCCTGCGGCACCGGCCAGGAACCGAACTGGATCGAAGCCCATAACTGGCGGGGAATGACGCGGGGGATGTTGTCGTAAAAGCCACCGCCGGTGATGTGGACCATGCCTTTGATGGGCAAGTCGCGCAGCAGATTGAACACCGGCTTGACATAGATTCGCGTGGGACTGAGCAGAGTGTCGGCCACGGTGAGCTGGGTTCCGGGAAAGGTGTCCTGACCTTGCAGGCCGGAAGCACGCAGGATTTTGCGTACCAGGGAATAGCCGTTGGCGTGAAACCCCGATGAGGCCAGCCCGATGAGTTGATCCCCGGCGCAACAGCCGGATCCGTCGATAATTTTGGAATCCTCGACAATGCCTACGCAAAAGCCGGCCAGGTCATACTCGCCTGGGGCATAGAAATCCGGCATCTCCGCGGTTTCTCCTCCCAGGAGGGCGCAACCGGCTTCTTTGCATCCAGCCGCGATACCCGCCACGACCTGTTCGGCCTGTTCCAGGTCCAGCTTGCCCGTAGCAAGATAGTCAAGAAAAAAAAGTGGTTTAGCGCCCTGGACAAGAATGTCGTTGACATTCATGGCCACGAGGTCGATA
Source organism: Desulfovibrionales bacterium (assembly GCA_007693505.1). Classification (GTDB taxonomy): domain Bacteria; phylum Desulfobacterota; class Desulfovibrionia; order Desulfovibrionales; family Desulfonatronaceae; genus Desulfonatronum. The sequence goes on from REDL01000099.1 coordinate 8,880, forward strand.
CCAATGGTGTCGTGGCGCTGAAAGGCAAAGGCCAATTTCAGTTTGGTGCCCACGCCGTCCGTGGCCGCGACCAGCACGGGCTCATTGAACTGATTCATGTCCGGCTTGAACAGGCCGCCAAAGCCGCCGATATCGGAGATGACACCCTTGGTGTGGGTGGATGCAATGGCCTTTTTGATCCGTTGGACAAGCCGGTTGCCTGTCTGGATGTCAACGCCGGCCCGGGAGTAGGCCTGAGAGCGATGAGGCATCATGATGACGGTTGCTCCTTCTAGGATGTGATGAGAACAAATGAATACTATTTAATTGGCGAACCTAGCATTATCGGGGAAATTGTTCAAGAAAAAAGCTTTTTCCGTCCGGCGAGAGGTGTGTGCGTGTCAAAGGAACTCTCATCCACAGTCCCTTCAATAATTCCAATTGCGCGGGGCAAAAAAGCTATCCGGGAACGTCCTGTGTCCGGCCCTTGCGGGCTGTGGCTTCGCCACATTTGCGATTTGCCGTCCTGGGCATCGAATCAAGGTCGAAGCGCAGTTATTCAAATGTGCGAGTTTGAATCCGGCAGCCACCGAAGATGTGGGATGCGTTGAAGCTTGCGTCGTGTTACAAACCATACGGGTACAGGACAGCGACACAGCAATGGGGAGTTTTTCAACGGACTGGCAAGGTTGCGCTTCTCTGCCTGAAGTGGGACAGAGAGTCCTGGACAGACAACGCCGGACAAAAAGCTTGTGATAGGCGACGCCGGGCAGAGAGCTCGAGACGTTGTAAGCCGATGCCAAGGGAGGTGCTGATGGGTTGTCCATGGATGTGGATTTTTGTGATCTGGTTCGTTGTAGGGGGAGGACCCTGCTTCGGGGCCACACAGGGGAAATGGTTATCTGGTCCTGTCGCTCACGCTGCGGGAGAGGTGTATATCGGGACGGATGATCGAACTCATGAGCACAATGGCGAGCGTGCTGGTGAGCGTACTTGGGACTCCGTAATCAGGGTCGGGCCCTCTGGTGGGACGGGGACGAGGATCTACATGGACCGGCATTTCGATCCACATGGTGCCGGAGAGAACGGTCAGGTTGGAGACAGGGTTATCCATGTGGTCCCGCCGCCAGATGAAGGCAAGGACGTGGATGTGTATTTTGGGCCGGTGCTGATCACACCGGAGATCACCTGGCCTGAGGGGGGCAAGCCAGGGTCACATGGCTCACCTGGCCGCTTTTTCAATGACAGGGTCCGGCCCAAGGGCAGTGAGTAGGGCCTGGGCTCGATGAACAGACGAAGAGAAGATCGGACGAGCGGGCGATGATTCCGCTGGGGAGGTCAGAATGCATGCAACCATGGAAATGCCATCCGATGAGGCCCGCCTTTGGAAACCGCTGCGGAGTGCAAAGGTGCACTGTCGCCTTTGCGCGCACTTTTGCGTCATCGTTGAGGGCGATCGAGGGCTGTGCGGCGTGCGGATCAACCAGCAGGGGAAGCTGTATACCCTGGTGCGGAACACGGTGGCCGCGCTGAATCTTGATCCGGTGGAGAAAAAGCCGCTGTATCACTTTTTTCCCGGCACCAAGACCCTTTCCCTGGGAACCATGGGCTGTAATTTGTCCTGCTCCTTCTGCCAGAATGCCGGTCTCTCGGCTCCGCCGCGACAAGGCCAGGCTGTGCGGGGGGAGCGGGTTCGGGCCGAGGACGTGGTTGAACTGGCATTGCGTTCCCAGGCTGCCAGTATTTCCTACACATACTCCGAGCCCACGGTGTTTTTTGAACTGGTGGAAGACGTTGCCGCAAAAGCCAAGGAAAAGGGTCTGGGCAACATCATCGTGTCCAATGGCCTTCAAAGTCGGGAATGCCTGGAATCCTGGGGGCCGGTGATCTCGGCGGCAAACATCGATCTGAAAGCCTTTACCGAGCAGTTTTATCAGGATGTTTGTGGTGGTCGGCTTCAGCCGGTGCTGGACAACCTGAAGACCATCCGCGATCTGGGCTGGTGGCTGGAAGTGACCACCTTGCTGATCCCCGGCCTGAATGACGATCCTGGGGAGCTGCGAGCCATGGCCGACTTTATTTGCCAGGAACTCGGATCTCAGACCCCATGGCACATTTCCCGGTTTCACCCTGATCACACCATGCTCGACCGACCGCCGACATCGCCGCGGTCCCTGAAAAAGGCCTGGGAAATCGGCAAGGAGGCCGGATTGGTCCATGTTTATGTGGGCAACATCACCGGAGTTGCTGGAGAGGGCACCGCATGTTCCGACTGCGGAACAACCCTTTTGCGGCGACACGGGTTTCATGTTCAAAATGTCGGCTTGGACAAAGGGGCATGTCAGACCTGCGGCGCATCCGTCGCAGGGCGGGGCATGGACGCCCTGGCACTGGGGGAAACAGCGTGATTGTGGTCTATACTGGAGACGGCAAGGGCAAGACTTCCGCGGCCATCGGGCAGATCCTTCGGGCCCTGGGCCACGGCTTGCGGGTGGCCTGTGCGCAATTCATGAAACGAGACGGTGTGGCCGGGGAGCAACGGTTCTTGTCAATGCATCTCGGTGAGGACTTTCGCGTCGGCGGACTGGGCTTTTTTCGCGACAGTCAGGATCGGACTCGGCATCGAGAGGCGGCACTGGCGACGCTTGCCTGGGCAACGTCAAAAATTTCCGCCGGACTGGATGTGATGGTCATGGACGAAATCTTGTACGCGCTGGGTGCCGGCGTCGTGGAGCAAGATGAACTTCAGGACGTGCTGAAAAGGGCCCGCGAGCAGGGTACCCATTTGGTTCTGACCGGGCGGGGACTTCCGGATTGGCTCGGCCAAGAGGCCGACCTTGTCACGGAAATGCACACCGCCAAACACCCCTTCAATCAGGGACAAGGGGCGCTCAAGGGTATTGATTTTTGAAACGCGGCTTGCTGGATGAAATACTGCCCCCGGCCGGGACAGTATTTCAGGATAATGTCTTGAGAATTTTTTGTGGTACATTTCTGGAAATCGCCTGGACTTTGGCGTTTTTCATCCCATCAACCCGTTTGATTTCAATGGACTACATGCCCATTGTCAGCCTGGTGGACAAAAAAACAGCAAGAAGATGTACTTGCCATCTTTTTGGGATTCGACTAATTGTGAATGGTTCGGGGCGTAGCGCAGTTTGGCAGCGCACCTGCCTTGGGAGCAGGGGGTCGGACGTTCAAATCGTCTCGCCCCGACCA